>NZ_JBIWOK010000015.1:132592-174478 GCF_044767675.1 Streptomyces sp. NPDC101219 | reverse complement strand
GACGACGGACCCAGCCCTCCAGCGCGGCCCGCTGGGCATCGGTCACCGACAACGGCGGAATCTTCGGACCCGGACGACTCATGCCCAACCAACGATGAATCTCCGACTCAGGTCACTAGAGAACGCGCTCCAGGCGGTCCGCGACCAGCCGCACGAAGCGGGCCGGGTCCTTGGGACGGCCGCCCTCCGCGAGCACCGCCAGGGAGTACAGCAGCTCGGTGGTCTCGACCAGGCCGGAGCGGTCCTCGCGCTCCCGGTACGCCTCGTTGAGCCCCTTCACCAGCACGTGCCCGGGGTTCAGTTCGAGGATCCGCTTGGCCCGCGGGACCTCCTGACCCATCGCCCGGTACATGTTCTCCAGCGCCGGGGTGAGGTCGTTCGCGTCGGCCACGACACAGGCCGGCGACACCGTCAGCCGGGAGGACAGACGGACCTCTTTGATGTCCTCGTCCAGCTGCTCGCGCATCCACTCCAGCAGACCGGCGTACTCCTCGGCCTGCTTCTCCCGCTCCTCCTCGGACTCCGCGTCCTCGGACGCGCCGAGGTCGATCTCGCCCTTGGCGATCGACCGCAGGGGCTTGCCCTCGAACTCGCCGACCGCGTCCGTCCACACCTCGTCGACGGGGTCGGTGAGCAGCAGCACCTCGATGCCCCGCTCCCGGAACGCCTCCATGTGCGGCGAGTTGTCGATGCTCTGCCGGGACTCGCCGGTGATGTAGTAGATCGCCTCCTGCCCGTCCCCCATGCGCTCCACGTACTCGCGCAGCGTCACCGTCCCGCCGCCGTTGCCGTCGTCACCCTGGTGCGTGCTGGCGAACGACGACACGGCGAGGATGGCGTCGCGGTTGTCGGAGTCGGTGACCAGCCCCTCCTTCAGCACCGCGCCGAACTCCCGCCAGAAGGTGGCGTACCGCTCCTTGTCGGCGGTCATCATGCTCTTGACGGAAGAAAGGACCTTCTTCGTCAGGCGGCGCTGCATCATCCTGATGTGCCGGTCCTGCTGGAGGATCTCGCGGGACACGTTGAGCGAGAGGTCCTGGGCGTCCACCACGCCCTTGACGAAGCGCAGGTACGACGGGAGCAGGGCCTCGCAGTCGTCCATGATGAACACGCGCTTGACGTAGAGCTGGAGCCCGTGCCGGTAGTTCTGGGTGAACAGGTCGTGCGGGGCGTGGCCGGGGACGAACAGCAGGGCCTGGTACTCGAAGGTGCCCTCCGCCTGGAGCTGGATCGTCTCCAGCGGGTCACGCCAGTCGTGGCTGATGTGCTTGTACAGCTCGTGGTACTCGTCCTCGGAGACCTCGTCGCGCGAGCGGGCCCACAGGGCCTTCATCGAGTTGAGCGTCTCGGGCTCGGCCGCGGCGCCGTCCTCACCCTGCTCGCCGACCAGCCGGACGGGCCAGGTGATGAAGTCGGAGTAGCGCTTGACGATCTCCTTGATCTTCCACACCGAGGTGTAGTCGTGCAGCTGGTTCTCGGGGTCGGCGGGCTTGAGGTGCAGTACCACCGAGGTGCCCTGCGGCGCGTCGTCCACCGCTTCCAGGGTGTAGGTGCCCTCGCCGCGGGACGACCAGCGGGTGCCCTGCTTCTCGCCCGCGCGCCGGGTCAGCAGGGTGACCTCGTCCGCCACCATGAACGCCGAGTAGAAGCCGACGCCGAACTGGCCGATCAGCCCCTCCGCCCCGGCCCCGTCCTGGGCCTCCTTCAGCTCGCGCAGGAACTCGGCCGTACCGGAGTTGGCGATCGTGCCGATGAGCTGCCCGACCTCGTCGTAGGACATGCCGATGCCGTTGTCCCGCACGGTGAGGGTGCGGGCGTCCCGGTCGATCTCGAGCTCGATGTGCAGGTCGGAGACGTCGACGCCGGGCGTCTCGTCCCGCAGGGCCGCCAGGCGCAGCTTGTCGAGCGCGTCGGACGCGTTGGAGACGAGCTCCCGGAGGAAGACGTCCTTGTTCGAGTAGACCGAGTGGATCATCAGCTGGAGCAGCTGACGGGCCTCTACCTGGAACTCAAACGTTTCGGTCGTCATGGTGCGCGGCTACCTCACTCATCGCGTGCTGGACACAGGCCTTGGCGCAGTCACTCTAATAAAAGCAACCGTCACCATGTGTCGACGTCCCTCTTCTTTCCCCAGTTCCGTGCGGTCGCCCCCGGCCCAGGGCTCCGGCGTCAGCCGGTGCCCGGTCCCGCCGTGCCGGCCGCCGCGTCGGGCAGCGGGCCGAGTTCGCGGGCGACGGCGGTCAGCGGGCGGACGTCCCGCTCGGCCCGGGCCAGCAGGATCGCCCCCTCCAGCGAGCTGATCATCAGGGTGGCGAGCGGCGCGGCGCGGTCCGGCGGCACCCCACCCCCGGGCACGGCGGCGAGGACATGGTGGCGGTGCTGCGCGCGCTGGAGGCCCGCAGCGACGGCGCCCCCGTCACCGGCCCCGCCGGGCTGAGCGGCCACGCCGGGCCCCCGCCGCACCGAACCAGGCCCGGGCAGGCACCGGGGCACAAGCACCCCGGCAAGATCCGCACGCTTGTTCTTCGCCCATCCGGGGAACCCGGATCCAGCCGATCCGCCGCCGGTGATCCAGGGGCCTGCCCCGAGGCGCCGCGGGGGACGGCGTTCGACTACGGGCAAGGGGACCGACGTGACGGTGCGTATAGGAGCAGAGGAAGAGTTTCACGTACTGGACGTGGAGAGCGGACGGCTCGTGCCACGTGCGGACGCGTTGCTCACCCGACTCGGCAGAGCGGGCTTCACCCGCGAACTCCACCGGTCCTCCGTCGAGAGCAACAGCCGGGTGCACGACACCCTGGACGGGCTGTACGCCGACCTCACCGGCGCCCGGCGCCGGCTGGAATCCGCCGCCTCCTCCCTCGGCCTCACCGCCGTCGCCGCCGGCACCGTGCCGCTGGCCAGCCTCGCACCCGGCAGCACCACCCCCGGCGACCGCTACCGGCGCATGGCGGACGAGTACCGCCGGGTCGCCGACGAACAGCTGATCTGCAGCGCCCAGGTGCACGTCGACGTGCCCGACCGGGACACAGCCGTACGCCTCATGTGCCCGGTCTCGCCCTGGCTCCCCCCGCTGCTCGCCCTGTCGGCCAGCTCACCCTTCTGGCTCGGCGCCGACACCGGCTACGCCAGCTGGCGCACCATGCTCTGGCAGCGCTGGCCCACCGCGGGTCCGGCCGGCTGCTACGGGAGCGCCGCCGAGTACGACGCGGCCGTCGCCGAACTGATCGGCACGGGCGTGGTCAGCGACGCCGGCATGCTCTACCAGGACGTCCGGCCCTCCGACCACCAGCCCACGCTGGAGCTGCGCATCTGCGACGCCTGCCCGCGTGCCGAGACGGTGGTGCTCGTCGCCGGGCTCTTCCGCGCCCTGGTGCGCGACGCCCGCGACCGGCTGGAGCGCGACGCGGCCCCCGGGTGCGACGGCCACCACGAGTGGCTGCGGGCCGCCGTGTGGCGCGCCGCCCGGTCCGGCCTGGAGGGACAGCTCGTCGACCCGTCGACCCGCCGTGCGGCCCCCGCCCCGGAGGTACTGCGCGGCATGCTCCACCGGCTGCGGCCCGCCCTGGAGGAGGCCGGCGACTGGCCCACCGTCAGCGGCCTGCTCGAGGAGGCCCTCGCCGACGGCAGCGCGGCGCACCGCATGCGGCGGGCCGCCCGCCGCGAGGACCTGCTCGCCGCCGTCGATCTGGCGGCCGCCGAGACCCGCGGCGCGCACCTCGCGCCGCACACCTCCGGACACCGCCCCCGGCCCCACCGCCGGTCCTCCGCCCCGCCGTCCACGGCCTCCCGCGCCCGGCCCCGGATCCACGCCCCGGCCGCCCCCGGCGCCACCGGCTGATCCGGCACCGCGCGGCCCGCGCCGCCCCGTCCACCCGTGCCGCGACCCGGCACGCCCGACCGAGGAGAGTGACCGCACCTCATGCCCCGTACCCGCACGTCCCCCTCCCGGCCCGCCGCTCCTGCACCGGCGGGGGCCGGGGACGACCCCTTGCCGTCCGGCGCCCGCGCCGGGCGCACCACCGTGGCCGCACCGCCGCCCGGGGGCGGTGGAATGCCGCCCGTCCGGACGGCCCCGGGCGGAAGGAGGACCCGCTGATGTGCGGTCTGAGCGGTGAACTGCGCCTCGACGGCGGGCGGGTGGACCTCGCGGCGGTCGAGCGCATGACCGACCGCCTCGCGCCCCGCGGCCCCGATGGACGCGGACTGTGGTGCCAGGGCCCCGTCGCCCTGGGCCACCGGCGCCTGAAGATCATCGACCTGTCCGACAGCGGCGCCCAGCCGATGACCGACCCGGGCGCACGGCTCGCCGGGGTCTTCAACGGCTGCATCTACAACTACCGCGAGCTGCGCGACGAACTGCACGCCCTCGGTCACCGCTTCTTCTCCGAGTCCGACACCGAGGTCGTGCTGAAGGCGTACCGGGAGTGGGGCACCGACTGCGTCAGCCACTTCCACGGCATGTTCGCCTTCGCGCTCACCGAACTCGACACCGGCCGCCTCGTCCTGGCCCGCGACCGGCTCGGCGTCAAGCCGCTGTACCTGTCCGCGACCCCGGAACGCCTCCGCTTCGCCTCCTCCCTGCCCGCCCTGCTCGCGGGCGGCGGGGTGGACACCTCGCTCGACCCGGTCGCCCTGCACCAGTACCTCAGCTGGCACGCCACCGTGGCCGCGCCCCGCACCGTCCTCAACGGCGTGCGCAAACTGCCCCCGGCCACCGTCCGGGTGGTCGACCCCGACGGCACCGAGCACGACACCTGCTACTGGCAGCCCGCCTACACCCGCCGCCCGCAGGACGCCGGACGCACCGCCGAGGACTGGACGGACGCGGTGCTCGACGCCCTGCGCACCGCCGTGCGCCGCCGTACGGTCGCCGACGTCCCGGTGGGCGTGCTGCTCTCCGGCGGACTGGACTCCAGCCTCATCGTGGCCCTGCTCGCCGAGGAGGGCCGGCACGACCTGGCGACCTTCAGCGTCGGCTTCGAGTCCGAGGGCGACGAGGAGGGCGACGAATTCGCCTACTCCGACCTCGTCTCCCGGCACTTCGACACCCGCCACCACCAGCTCATGGTGCCCTCCGACCGGGTCGCCGGCGCCCTCGAAGGGGCCGTGCGCGCCATGAGCGAGCCGATGATGAGTCACGACGTCGTGGCCTTCCACCTGTTGGCCGAGCAGGTGGCCAAGGAGATCAAGGTCGTCCAGAGCGGCCAGGGCGCCGACGAGGTGTTCGCCGGCTACCACTGGTACCCGGCGATGGCCGGGGTGCCGCGCGAGCAGGCCGCGCAGGCCTACATCGACACCTACTCCGACCGTTCGCACACCGAACTGGCCGGCATCCTCGCCCCCGGTCTGCTGCCCGGCCGGGACACCTCCGCCGCGTTCGTCCACGCCCACATGGCGCAGCCGGGCGCCGAGACCGCCCTGGACGCCGACCTCCGCCTCGACGCCCACGTCATGATGATCGACGACCCCGTCAAACGGGTCGACAACATGACGATGGACTGGGGCCTGGAGGCCCGGGTGCCCTTCCTCGACCACGAGCTCGTCGAACTGGCCGCCGCCTGCCCGCCCGAGCTGAAACTCGCCGACGGCGGCAAGGGCGTCCTCAAGGCCGCCGGCCGCCGGGTCCTGCCCGCCGAGGTCGTCGACCGGCCCAAGGGCTACTTCCCGGTCCCGGCGATCAAGCACATGGCCGGCCCGGTCCTCCAGCGGGTCCGCGAGGCCCTCACCGCACCCGAGGCCCGCGCCCGCGGCATGTACCGCCAGGAGTACGTCGACGCGCTGCTCGCCGCACCCAACGCCCACCGCACTCGGCGCGGGGCGAACACGCTGTGGCAGACGGCGCTGCTCGAACTGTGGCTCCAGACGCACGGGATCCGCTGACCGGCGTGGGCACGGAGACGCAGAAGGGGGCGGACGGCATCCGGGACGCGGGTCCGGCGACCGCGGAGTTCACCGTGCACGGGAGCGGGGCCGCCCTGCGCACCCGCCCGCCGGGGCCACGCGGCGCGGCCCCGGGCAGCACCGACCACGCCCCGCGGCCCCTGCCGCTCGCGGACACCTCGTCCGCGTACGACCTGCCGCCCCCGGCCGTCCACGGCTGCTGGTACCCCTCCGCGGACCCCTCGGGCCGCCGGCTCGCCTTCGTCTGCGATCGGGCCGGGGTGCCGCAGCTGTGGACGGCGGCCGTGGACGGCGCCGAGGTGCGTCTGCTGGACGCCGACCCGCACCCCGTCGTCGAGGTGGCCTGGTCCCCGGACGGGCGCTGGATCGCCTACACCACCGCACCCGGCGGCGGCGAACTCACCCGGGTGCTGTGCGTGCGCCCCGACGGCAGCGACCGGCACCTGCTGGCCGGCGGCGAGCCCGGCACCTCCGCCCACCTGGGCGTCTGGCGGCACGACGGCTCGGCCGTCGCGGTCACCGTCACCGACCCCGCGGGGCCCGGCGACGCGCGGGCCGCCCATGTGGAGCACGCCCCTGCCGAGCCGCCGCTGCCGCCCGACGACCCGCACTGGGCCGCCCGCGACGGCCGGGCCGTACGCCTGGACGCCGCCTGGGCGCGCCCCGTCGACGCCCACGGCCGCCCGGACGAACGCGCCTCCGTGCAGGAACCGGAGCCGCGCACCCTGTCGGCCTACCTCGTCGACCCCGAGGGGACCGTCGCGCCGGAACTCCTCACCAGCGAACGCGGCGCGCCCACCCTGCGGGTCTGCGACCTCAGCCGCGACGGCCGGTTCGCCCTCGTCCACCGGGGGCCGCGCGGCCGCCGCGAAGCCCTCGTGGTCCGCACCCTCGACCGGACGGTCACCTGCGTGGTCCCGGTCGCCGACGGCGACCCGTGGATCGGCGGCTTCGCCCCGGGTGGGGGCACCGTCTGGCTGCGCAGCGACGGCGGACGGGAGTACGCGGCCCTCGTCGCCGCCCGCCTCACCGAGGACGGGGAACTCCTCGGCACCACGGTGGCCGCCGAGCGCCCCGACTGCGACCTGGAACTGCTCGCCCTCGGCCGCGAGGGGCGGCGCGCCCTCCTGGCCTGGAACGTGCGCGGCGTCAGCGAACTGGAGACGGCCGAGCTGAGCCCGGCCGCGGAGCCCGCCCCCGGCGCGGAGCCCGCCCCCGGCGCGGAGCCCGCCTCCGGCGCGCCGCCCGCCCCCGGCGCGGAGCCCGCCTCCGGCGCGCCGCCCACCCCCGGCGCGGACCCCGCCTCCGGCGCGGAGCCCGCCCCCGGCGCGGAGCCCGCCTCCGGCGCGACCGCCGCGGCCGGTCCGCGCCGCCGGCTCGACCTGCCGCACGAGGTCGTCACCCGCATCGAACCGACCGCCGACCCCGAGGCCCCCGTGGTCGCCCTGTCCGGTTCCCGGCGGCACCCCGGGGTGTGGTGGCTGCCGCAGGGCCTGCCGCTGCGCACCCCGTGGTCGTCGCGTGACGAGGACGCGGCCCCGGCCGGCCGGCCGCCCGTCCGCCCGATGCCCATGAGCCCGGTGGCCCGTGACGGACTCACCCTCGGCGGCTGGTACTACCGGGCTCCCGGCCGGCCCCCCGGCGAGCCCGCCCCCTGCGTCCTGCACCTGCACGGCGGGCCCGAGGAACAGGAACGCCCGGTCCTGCACCCCCTCTACCTCGAACTCCTCGGGCGGGGCCTGGACGTCTTCGCCCCCGACGTCCGCGGCTCCTCGGGCCACGGCCGGTCCTTCGTCGACGCCGACCTGGGCGCCGGCCGGTTCCACGCGATCGACGACGTCGCCGACTGCGCGGCCCACGCCGTTGTCGAGGGCCTGGCCGACCCGCGGCGGCTGGCCGTCATGGGCCGCTCCTACGGCGGCTACCTGGTGATGGCCTCCCTGGTGTGGCACCCCGAACTGTTCCGCACCGGCGTCGCCGTGTGCGGCATGTCCGACTTCGCGACCTTCTTCGCCGGCACCGAACCCTGGATCGCCCAGTCCGCCGCCCACAAGTACGGTCACCCGGAACGCGACGCGGAGCTGCTGCGGGCCCTGTCCCCGATGAGCCGCGTCGACGCCTTGCGGGCACCGGTCCTGGCGGTGCACGGTGAGCACGACACCAACGTGCCGCCGGGGGAGTCCGAGCAGTTCGTACGGGCCGCCAGGGAACGCGGCGTGGAGGCCGGGCTGCTCCTGCTGCGGGACGAGGGCCACGACTTCCTGCGGGCCGACAACCGGCGGCTGTTCCGCCGCACCGCGGCCGACTGGATGGAGCGTCACCTCGCCACGTGAGGACGCCGACGGAACACTGTCACCGGCACCTGTCACACTTTGCTGGTGCCGCGCCCCGGCCGGTTCCGGCCGCCGCGGGGTCGGGGGGCGTGCGGGGGAGCGGCGCGGGTAGGCGCGCGGTGTGATCGGTGAGTGAAGGCGGACCGGATGGAACCAGTTCCAGTCGACGAAGGGGATGCGGGCATGACGGGGGCGTCGGCCACGTACGCCCTGGAAGGAGACGGCGCGTGGATAGCGAGAGCCCGCGGGCTCGCCGCCGCGTTCCTGGCCCGGGCCGCCGAGGCGGCTGACGGCCTCGCGGTGTCGGCCCGCGCGGTGGAGGTCACCCAGCTCGTGGTGAGCGAGCTCGTGACCAACGCACGCAAGTACGCGCCCGGCCCCGTGCGGCTGGACCTGTCCATCTCCGGCAACGCCCTGGAGGTGGGCGTGCAGGACGGCAACCCGGTGCTGCCGGTGGCCCGCGGCGCCGACCCCGGTCGGGTGGGCCAGCACGGCCTGGAGATCGTCATGGCGCTCGCCGAGGCCCTGGAGGTACGGCAGGAGGCGGCCGGCAAACGGGTCACCGCCCGCATCTCCCTGGTGGACGCGCCGGGCGACCCCTGACGCGAGCGGCCCCGGCCCGCCGTCAGGCGGTGTCCCGCGGCAGTGACTGCTCGGTCCACACGACCTTGCCCTGAGGCGTGTACCGCGTGCCCCAGCGGTCCGCGAGCCGGGCCACCATGAACAGGCCCCGTCCGCCCTCGTCCGTGCTCGCCGCCCGGCGCAGGTGCGGGGAGGTGCTGCTGCCGTCGGAAACCTCGCAGATCAGCGCCCGGTCACGGATCAGACGCACCCGGACGGGTGGCGTGGCGTGCCGGACGGCGTTGGCGACCAGCTCGCCCACGATCAGCTCCGTGACGGGCGCCTGCGCCGACAGCCCCCAGTCGTCCAGGGTCCGCACCACCGCCGCGCGCACCCCGCTCACCGCGGCCGGCTCCGGCACGACGTCCCAGCCGGCGGTGTGCCGGGCGTCCAGGGCGCGGGTGCGGGCCACCAGCAGCGCGACGTCGTCGCGGGGGTGCTCGGGCAGCAGCGCCTCCCACACCTCCTCGCACGCGGCGGCGGGGTCGGTGCCGGACCGGGCCAGGGCCCGCCGCAGCAGCGCCGTCCGCTCGGCGGTGTCGTGGTCGCAGCCGTCCACCAGCCCGTCGGTGTACAGCGCCAGGGTGCTGCCGGGCGGCAGCAGCAGGGACGCCGTCTCGACGGGCAGGCCGCCGAGGCCCAGCGGCGGACCGCCCGGCATGTCGACGAGGTCCGCCCGCCCGTCCGGGGTGACCAGCACCGGCGGGGGGTGACCGGCGCGGGCGAGGGTGCACCCGCCCGTCGACGGGTCGTAGACGACGTACAGGCAGGTCGCCCCGGTGACCGGCGCGGCCCGCTCGCCGGTGCCCTCGTCCTGGTCGATCCGGGTGACCAGCTCGTCCAGGCGCCACAGCAGCTCGTCCGGCGCCAGGTCGAGGGCGGCGAAGTTGTGCACGGCGGTGCGCAGCCGCCCCATCGTGGCCGCGGCGTGCAGCCCGTGGCCCACCACGTCACCCACCACGAGCGCCACCCGGGCGCCCGGCAGCGGGACGACGTCGTACCAGTCCCCGCCGGCCCCGCCCCGTCCCGCGCCGGCGGGCAGATAGCGGTGGGCGACGTCGAGGGCGTTCTGCTCGGGCAGCGCCCGCGGCAGCAGGCTGCGCTGGAGCGTGACCGCCATGGTGTGCTCGCGGGCGTAGCGCCGGGCGTTGTCGATGCTGACCGCGGCCCGCGCCACCAGTTCCTCGGCGAGCGACTCGTCCTCGTACCCGAACCGCTCCGGCCTGTGGGACCGCCAGAAGGTGACCACGCCCAGCACGGCGCCCCGGGCGCGCATCGGCACCGAGATCATCGAGTGCACCCCGAACTCGACGAGCCGGCGCCCCCGCAGCAGGTCGGGTTCCCGCCAGCCCGCGTACGCCGCCATGTCGGGTTCCAGGAAACTGTCGCCGGAGCGGTAGGCGAAGCCCTGCGGAGAGGTGGGGGAGAACGTGATCAGCTCACCGGCCGGGTGGAACGGCGTGCCGTCCCACTCGCCCCCGACCGCGACCCGCCGCATCGGGGGCAGGTCCCCGGGCGGTTCCTCGCCCCGCAGGACGGCCTCGGGCAGGTCGACGGCGACGAAGTCGGCGAACCGCGGCACCGCGAACCCGGCCAGCTCCCGCGCCGTGTGCAGCACGTCCAGGCGACTGCCGATGCGCAGCCCCGCGTCGTACAGCAGTTCCAGGTGCTGCCGGGCGGTGTCGGCCCGGCCGGCCAGGGCCCCCAGTTCGGTGGTGTCACGGAACGTGGCGACCCACCCGGACGGCCCGCCGGCCCGGTCCGCCGGGCGCTGGCTGACGGCGAGCAGCCGACCGCGGGTCACCTGCACCTCGTCGGTGGCCGGGCGGCCCTCGGCGAGCAGCCGGGCCAGGTCGGGGTCGACGCCGAGGTCGGCGGGGGTGCGCCCCTCCGCGTCCGCAGGCAGGTCCAGCAGGCGCCGCGCCTCGTCGTTGACCAGGGCGACCCGTCCCTCGGCCGTCATGATCACCACGCCCTCGCGCACGGCGTGCAGCACGGCGTCGTGGTGTTCGTACATCCGCGTCATCTCGGCCGGTTCCAGGCCGTGGGTCAGCCGGCGCAGGCGCCTGCTGACCAGGACCGTCCCCGCCAGGGACAGGAGGAGGGCGGCCGCGGCGGCGCCGAGCAGCAGCGGCAGCCGGCCGTCGGCGGTGTCGCCGACGCTCTGAAGGGTGATGCCCGCGGCCACCAGCCCCAGCACGACCCCGCCGTCGTCGGCGACCGGCACCACCGCCCGGGTGGACGGCCCCAGCCGGCCGTTGACGGTCTCCCGGACCGTGTCCCCGGCGGCCGCCGGGGCGATGGTGCCGGTGTAGCGCCCGCCGATCCGCGCCGGGTCCGGATGGGTGTGCCGGATGCCCTGCGGGGTCATCACCACGATGAAATCCACCCGCGCCGCCCGGCGCGCGCCCTCCGCCCGGGCCTGCAGCACCGCGCTCGGATCGGGGGCGCCGAGGGCCTCCTCGATGCCGGGGGCCCGGGCGAACGCCCAGGCGACGGCGAGCGCCCGGTCGCGGGCCGCCCGCTCGGAGTCGGCACGCGCCTGCAGCACCAGTGCCGCCGCGGCGGCGAGGATGAGGAGGAGCACGATCACCACGTGCAGGGCGAAGACCTGATGGGCGACGGTGCGGGCGGTCACCACCGGTCGGAGGCGGCCGAGGAAACCGGCCATGACACCGTTGTAACCCGTCCGGGAGCAGGGCGCGAGCGAAGAGCCGCCACCCCGTGCCGGGCACCGCTCCCTCCGCCCGCCGCGCCCCGTGCACCCGCCGTCCGGCCGCACCCCCACCCCGCCCGCCCGGCCGCCGGGGCCGCCCGGAACAATCGCCTGCCGGAAGCGGTTGTCACTGCTGAACGAACGGCTGTCCGTCCGGGTCCACGCCCGGCGGAGCCGCCGCCGACGCGGGAGAAGGGCGTAACGAATGACGAGGACCGAGGAGAAGGCGCTGCTCGCGGGCGGCTGCTTCTGGGGCATGCAGGAACTGATCCGCACGTTCCCGGGGGTCCTGAGCACGCGCGTGGGCTACAGCGGCGGCGACGTGCCCCACGCCACCTACCGCAACCACGGCACGCACGCCGAGTCGATCGAGATCACCTACGACCCCGCCGTGACGGACTACCGCACGATCCTGGAGTACTTCTTCCAGATCCACGACCCGTCCACCAGGAACCGCCAGGGCAACGACATCGGGACGAGCTACCGCTCGGCCATCTTCTACTTCGACGACGAGCAGAAGCGCATCGCCGAGGACACCATCGCCGATGTCGACGCGTCCGGGCTGTGGCCGGGCAAGGTGGTCACCGAGGTCGCCCCGGCGGGCCCCTTCTGGGAGGCCGAGCCCGAGCACCAGGACTACCTGCAGCGCTACCCCGACGGCTACACCTGCCACTTCGTGCGGCCGGGCTGGCGTCTGCCGAAGCGGGCGGAGGCCTGAGCCGCCGTCCCACCGCAGGCCGCGGGGGCACGTCCGGATTCCCGGGCGTGCCCCCGCCGCGCGTTCCGGCCCCGGTGGCCGGGGCCGGGCCGGTCAGCCGAACTGCCCGGGCACGTAGCTGCCCGCGGGCTGCTGGTTGATGACGTTGATGCGGTTGTAGGCGTTGATCATCGCGATGAGGGACACGAGCGCCACGAGCTGGTCCTCGTCGTAGTGCCGGGCGGCGTTCGCCCAGACCGCGTCGGGGACCCCGCCGGCCCCGTCGGCCAGGCGGGTGCCCTCCTCGGCCAGCTCCAGGGCCGCGCGCTCCGCCTCGGTGAAGACCGTGGCCTCCCGCCAGACGGCGACGAGGTGCAGCCGCTGGTGGCTCTCCCCGGCCGCGACGGCGTCCTTGGTGTGCATGTCCGTGCAGAAGCCGCAGCCGTTGATCTGGCTGGCCCGGATCTTCACCAGCTCCTGGGTGGCGATCGGCAGCCCCGAATCGGCCAGGGCCCTGCCCGCCGAGTTGATGTGCTTCAGTACCTTGGCCGCGAGGGCGTTGCCGAAGAAGTCGACACGGGCATCCGTCATGATCTCTCCTGGGTCGGTCGTCATGGGGTACACACCCCTGACGGAGCGGCACGACGCGGTGTGACAGGGAGAGAATGTGGCGTGCGTCACCAGGCCGGCGGAGCGAACCGCCGGGTCCGGGGAGCGGGAGGTGCCCGGGGTGAGGGGCGAGGATGTCCTCGACGAAGGGCGGGACGACATGGGCGGGCGGGGGAGCGGAGCGTCGGTGGCCGAGCGCCGGGAGTGCGACTGGACGGACATGACACCGGGCGACTTCGACCGGGAGGCCCCGCTGTGCCTCAACGTCGGCACCGGGCCCGTGGTGGTGCCGGCCGAGCCCGACGAGTACGGCACCGCACCGCTGTTCGGCCAGGAGGCGTCCGACAGGCGCCCCGGCCCGCGCCGCGCGCCGCGTCCGCCGGCCCCGGGCGAGCAGGGCCGGCTGTTCTGAACGCGTCGCGCACGGCCGTCGCCTGACGGTCGGTCGATCGCCGTGCAGGGAGCGGATTGCCGGTCAGTTGCGCAGGCCGCGCACGGGCAGCAGGACGTGCGCGGCGGAGGTGAGCGTCTCCTCCTCGGCGGTGAACGCGGCCAGGGTCTCCAGGTCGCCGGGCTCGACGCCCTCGGGCCAGGGGCGCGTGGCGAAGATGAGGTAGACGCAGGCGCGTTCGTTCGCCGCGGCCACCCACTTCGGCGGGGGGACGAACTGCGCGTTGAGGTGCGGCAGGGTCAGCGAGGCGGCGCCGGGCACGATGAGCACGCCGGTCGACCCGCTCTGCCGGCCGGTCGCGTCGACGAGGCCGCCGCCCGCGGTCAGCCCGGAGCTGTGCAGCAGTCGCCGTACGGCGTCCGCACCGGCGTCCGGGCCGTTCGCCCCGTCGCCGAGCGAGCAGGCGAGCAGGAAGGGGATGTCGCCGTCCGGGGTTTCGCGGCGCCAGGCCATCACGACCAGGGAGCCCAGGTCGGCGGCGCGCCACGGCTGCGTTTCGGTTGAGGTCGAGGTCACCGCGGCACCGTATCGACGCGCCGTGCCCGTCCCCGGTCCCCGTCACCCGGATGGGCGATGCCGCCGTCCGGTCTCCACACGTACGAGGGAAGCGGGTGCGGGCGGGTTCCCGGCGGTCCTCACCGGAGAACGCGTGTGAGCCTCCCGCGGACCACCGCGGGCCACACGAACCGGCGGCAGGGCTCCGCTGCGTGACGCCCGGTGCCGTGCGCGGCCGGGGACCGGAGACCGGTCCGGGCGGCGCCGCTCCAGTGGGGTGAGCGGCGACGCCCGGCCGGCGGTCAGCCGAAGGCCCGCACGGCCTGGTAGTAGGTCCACGCGGTGCTGTTGCACGCGGTCCTGGTCGCCCCGCCGTACCCGGCGCAGACCCGCTTGAGGTCCTCGTGGAAGGCGCTGTCGATACGGGACTTGTGCGCGGAGAAGCTGCCCATGGCCTTGTAGTTGCGGTAGCCGAAGTCGTGGCGGGCGCACGCGGTGGAGAACGGGAAGCCGAAGGGGTTGTCGGGGGAGGAGGAGCAGTAGTCGGTGGACCAGTCGAAGCCGTAGGCGGCCCAGGCCGACCGGTTGGCCCGGGCGGCGTTCCAGCTCTGGTGGCTGGACGCGCTGGTCTGTGTCCAGCTCGACAGGACCTGGGCCTTGTCGGCGGGGGCGGCGTCGGCGGCGGTGGCGGTGCCCAGGGCCGTGACGACGGCCAGAGCGGGGGCGGCGAGTGCGGTGGCGAGTCTTCTTCGGTGCATCCCACACCTCCACAGGACTGCGGACCGGCCATCGGACCGCAGGTGCATGACAAATGGATGCCCGGTACGGCACCTCACTCACACCTCCGGACACCCGACGGCACGTCAACCGCTGCCTCGCCGAAGCCCGGTGACGGAGGGACCGCGGAAAAAGGCCGCGACAGAACGTCCGCTCCGGGGCTATGCTCCCCGCGATGACGACCTACCGTGCACACAGATGGGGGGTCCCGTCCGCGCCAGGTGAGTGCTGATGCACCCACCGACCGCCCACGGGAACTCCCTGCCCTCGTACTGGCAGCGCGTGCGTGCGTACGCCGTGCCGCCCTCCATGATCGAGACGGCCACCGCCCGCCGCCACGCGGGCGACTGGGCCGGCGCCTGCGCCGCCGCCCACATCGACGTCGACCTCCGCCCCCGCGCCCTGGCCCGCAGCCACGGCCGGGACCTCGCCGACCGGGTCCGCGCGGACCTCGCCCGCCTGGCACCCGACCTGCTGCGCTGGCACATGCCGAGGATCGCCCCCGACGGACTGCTGCGCCCCGGCCTGACGATCCCCCTGGCCCGCTACGGCCCCGCCGCATTCGACGGGCCGGCCCCGGTGTACCTGGTGGTCCGGACACCACCCGCCCGGGCCGACGGCGGACAGCGGTTCAGCCTCACGCTGTGGGACGGCGACCGGCTGCGCGACGGTGCCCGCCGGCACCCGCATCCACGGCCCTCCCGCCGCTTCCGCCTGGACCTGCACCGGCACCTGTGGGACGCCGGCCGGAGCGGCGAGCTGCGGACCCGGGCCGGCTCCGGCCGCCCGCCCGACGGGCTCACCGGGAGCGACCTGCTGCCGCCCGGGCACGGCGGTGCCGTCGACCGCTGGGCCGACGAGGCGCGGATCGTGCTCCGCGACGCGGGACGCGCCACCGGGGCCGTCACCGTGCGGCCCGGCGGCCGGCGACGGCTGGTGCTCGACGTGACCGAGGGGACCGGGGCCCGGCTCACCGTGGCCGACGGCCGCGGCGCCGCGCTGCCCGTGCTCCCCGACGCGGCGACCCACGTACTGCCCGACCTCGTCCTGCTGCGCACCGGTGCCCTCGGGCCCGGCCGGCTGCACCCCCTCGTCGCCGCGGCTCTCGCACCGGAACGGTCCGCGGACGCCCCGGCCCGGCCGCCGGAGCCTGCCGGGGCACCGCACCTGGTGGACTGCCGAGGCGCACAGCACCGCATCGGCCTGGTCGACGGCGTCCTCACCCCGCTCGACCACCCGCCCGAGGAGATCCGCCGGGAAAACCTGCTCGCCGCGCTGACCGGCACGCCCCTGCCCTGCCTGCAAGCCGTCGACCGGGCCCACCGCCACCCCGACTGCCTCACCGGCGTCCGCGAACGGCTGGACCACGGTGACCTCACCGGCGCGCTCGACGTCGTGGAGGGCCTGCTGGGCCCCGGGGCACGCCTGCGGAGCGGACCCCTGCGCGACGCGCTCGAAGCGGCCGCCCGGCGCCGCGTCGGCTACGGACTCCACCGGGCGGACATGGACGACACCGCCCCGGGCCGCAGCTGCCCGCCCCCGCCCCGCCCCGCCGGCCACCGCTCCCGCCCGCGTCTCGCGACCCGTGCCTGACGCGGGGCTCTGACCGATGCCGCCGAGCGACCCGTGACTGACGCGGGGCTTTGACCGATACCGCCGAGTGGCCCGTGCCTGACGCGGGGCTTTGACCGATGCCGCCGAGCGACCCGTGACTGACGCGGGGCTCTGACCGATACCGCCGAGCGGCCCGTGACTGACGCGGGGCTCTGACCGACACCGCCGAGCGGCCCGTGACTGACGCCGGGCCCCGACCGACACCGCCAAGTCCCTCATCCCCGACGCGGGAGCCTCGCGCGCCGCCCGCGTCCCCGCCCGTGCTGCCCCGCACCCGTCTCACACCCCCAGGTGACCCATGCCTTCCCAGACCTTCCGCACCACCGCCCCCGACCGCCTCGACGTCGCCGCCGACCTGCTGGCCCTCCTGGACGCCACCACCACCGAACCCCGCCCCGACACCCAGCTGGAGGCCCTGACCCTGGCCGTCGCCGCCGACCTGCCCGTCCTGCTCCTGGGAGAACCGGGCATCGGCAAGACCGCCGCCCTGACCCAGCTGGCCGCCGCCCTGGACCTCCCCCTGACCACCGTCATCGCCAGCGTGCACGAGCCCTCCGACTTCTCCGGACTGCCCGTGCCCGGCGACGACCCGGCCGTCCAGGGCGTGCCGATGGCCCCGCCGGACTGGGCCGTACGCCTGGTCCGGGAGGGCCGGGGCCTGCTCTTCCTCGACGAGCTGTCGACCGCGCCGCCCGCCGTCCAGGCCGCCCTGCTGCGCCTCGTGCTGGAGCGGCGCGTCGGCGCCCTCCGGCTGCCGCCCGGCGTCCGCATCGTGGCCGCCGCGAACCCGCGCGCCTCGGCCGCCGACGGCTGGGAACTCAGCGCGCCGCTCGCCAACCGGTTCGTGCACCTGCCGTGGGTCCACGACCACGAGGTCGTCGTGCGCGGCCTCGGCGGGACCTGGCCCCTGGCCACCCTGCCCCGGCTCGACCCCGGCCGTTTGCCGGACGCCGTGGACCTCGCCCGGCGCGCCGTGTGCGGCTTCCTCACCGCCCGCCCCCCGCTCGTGCACCGGCTGCCCGCCGACGAGGCCCGCCGGGGCGGCGCCTGGCCGTCACCGCGCAGCTGGGACATGGCGCTGCGGTTGATCGCCTTCGCCACCGCCGCCCGCTCCTCCCGGGAGGTGCTCTCCCTGCTGGTGCGCGGCACCGTCGGGGACGGCCCGGGCCTGGAACTGCTGGCGAGCCTGGACCGGATGGACCTCCCCGACCCCGAGGACCTGCTGGCCGACCCGGACGCAGCCGTCCTGCCGGAGCGGGGCGACCTGCGGCAGGCCGCGCTCGACGCGGTGGTCGCGGCCGTGCGCGCCCGCCCGGAGCGCCCCCGCTGGGACGCCGCCTGGGCGCTGCTGGCCCGCGCGGTGGAGACCGGGCCGCCCGACCTGGTCGTGGTCCCCGCCACCACCCTCGCCGCGCTGCGCCGGGAGGACTGGGACGTCCCGGTGACGATCGACCGGCTGGCCTCCGCCGTGTCCCTGTCCCGACGGGCCGACGACGCCGCCGCCCGGGTCGCGGCCGCTGCCGGGGCCCGCCGGTGAGCCCCGCCCCGGCAGCGGCACCGGCCCGCCCCCTCGACCTCGGCAAGCTCCTCGCCGCCCGGCTCCAGGCCGCCCGCGCCCGGCCCTACCTCGCCACGGCACTGTTCGCGCTGCACCCCGTCGCCTCCCGCCGGGTCCCCACGATGGCCGTGGACCGCCACTGGCGCTGCTACGCCTCCCCGGTGTTCGTGGACCGCACGCCGGTGGAGGAACTGGCGGCGGTGTGGGTGCACGAGGTGTCGCACCTGCTGCGCGACCATCACGGCCGCAGCGACCGGGTGGCCCGCGAACGCGGCCTCACCGGCCCCGGGGAGCGGCTGCGGATGAACATCGCCGCCGACTGCGAGATCAACGACGACGCGTTCGGCGACGGGCTGCCCTGCCCGGAGGGCGCCGTCCTGCCCGGCGGACTGGGCCTGCCGCCCGGCGAGCTGATGGAGGACTACCTGCGGCAGTTCCGGCTGGGCCCGGCCACCCGGGACCACGTCTGGCTGGACTGCGGCAGCGGGGCCGACGGACTGGAGCGCACCTGGGACCTGGGGCCGGACGGCGCGCACGGCCTGAGCGAGCAGGAACGCGACGCCGTCCGGTTCCGGGTGGCCCAGGGCATCACGGCCCGGCCGGGCAGCGCGCCGAGGAGCTGGCGGCGGTGGGCGGAGGAGGCCTTCCATCCGCCGCAGCCCTGGCGGGAGTTGCTCGGCGCGGCCCTGCGCGCGGCGGTCACCGGCTCCGGTGCGGGCGAGGACTACCGCTACGGGCGGCCCGCGCGGCGCTCGGCCTCCGTCCCCGGCGCCGTGCTGCCGAGCCTGCGGCGCACCCCGCCCCGGGTGGCGGTGGTCATCGACACGTCCGGTTCGGTCGCCGACGCCGAACTGGGCAGCGCGCTCCTGGAGGTCGCCGCCATCTCCCGCGCCGTGGGCGGCCGTCGGGACCTCGTCTCCGTGGTCCCCTGCGACGCGGCGGCGGACCGGGTGCACCGGATGTGCCGGGCCGAAGGCATCCCGCTGACCGGGGGCGGGGGGACCGATCTGCGGGCGGGGTTCACCCGGGCGCTGTCCGCCCGGCCCCGGCCCGACGTGATCGTCGTCCTGACCGACGGGCAGACGCCCTGGCCGCCCACCCGGCCGCCGTGCCGGACGGTGGTGGGCCTCTTCCCCCGGCAGGGGCGGCCCCTGGACGAGGACGACCCCGAGTACGTCCCCGACACCCCGCCCGCCTGGGCGCGTGTGGTGACGATCGGACCGGGGGCCGCCGCCGGCTGAGTGCGCCGCACGGCCCCTGCACCGCACGGCCCCGGCACCGCACGGCCCCGGCACCGCACGGCCCCTGCACCGCGCGGCCCCGGCACCGCACGGCCCCGGCACCGCACGGGCCCGGCCCGCGTCACCCGCGTGGCCCAGCCCGGCGCGCGCCGCCTCCCGCCCCCGGACTACGGTCGGAGGTGTCGCACCGCCGGGTTCCCCTCCGGCGGGCCGTGCGTTGGTGGTCCAAGGCAAGACGCTCCGCTGCCCGCGGGGAGATGCAGGTGCAAGGCCTGCCCAACGCTCCAACCACCCCCCGGTGACGGCCGGTCCGGCCCCGTCCCGGGGGGTTCTGCCAGCGGATGCGGCGTCACCCGTTCCGACGCAGACTGGTCGAATGAAGGTCCAGAACGCGGGACGTGGAGGGGCCGCGCCGCCCTCGAGCGGACGGGCCCGGCAGAACGTCGCCCTGGCGGCCATGCTGTTCGCGGTCGCCATGACGTTCATCGACCAGACCATCGTGGCCATCGCCGCCCCGGACATCGACCACGAACTGGGGCTGTCCACCTCCGGCATGCAATGGGTCGTCAACGCCTACCTGTTGTCGCTGGCGGCGTTCTTCGCCCTCGGCGGCCGTCTGACGGACCTTCTCGGGGCGCGGCGCGTGGTCGTGGCCGGGACGCTGGTGTTCGTGGTCTCGTCCGTGCTGTGCGGCTGCGTGCCCCGCGGGGACTTCGCGCAGACCTGGCTGATCGTCTTCCGGGCCACCCAGGGCCTCGGCGCGGCACTGCTCTTCCCGGCCGCGCTCGCCGTGGTGGTCGCCGTGTTCCCGGTCGAGCGGCGGGGAAGGGCCCTGGCGCTGTTCTTCGGCCTGTCCGGCGCGCTGACCGCCCTGGGCCCGCTGCTGGGCGGCTGGCTCACCGCGTGGACCTGGCGCGCCATCTTCTGGGTCAACGTCCCGGTGGCGCTCGTGGCGCTCGTGCTGACGGCCATGGCGCACATCGTGGACCGGCGGCGCGAGGAACGGCTGGACGTCGGCGGCGCCGTCCTGATCGCGGTCGGCATGGGCCTGAGCGTCCTCGGCTTCCAGCAGGCGTTCTCCTGGGGCTGGGACAACGTGGCGACCTGGGCGTGCATCGTCGGCGGACTCGCCGTGCTGGCGCTGTTCGTCCGCCACGAACGCGGGGTGCGCCATCCGCTGATCAACCTGTCGGTCTTCCGTGACCGGGCGTTCACCATCGACTCCATCGTGCTGTTCTTCGCGATGCTCGCCTTCGTCCCGCTGTTCTTCTTCGCCTCCGTCTACGCGCAGGTGTCGCTGAGCGCCTCGCCCAACCAGGCCGCCCTGTTCCTGCTGTACTTCTTCGCCGGCTTCGCCGTCGCCTCGCAGTGGGGCGGCCGGATCCTGGACAAGCGCGGGGCGCTGCCGGCACTGAAGCTGGGCACCGTGGTCGGCGCCGTCGGCTTCGCCCTGTGGGCCGGTGAGTTGACCGACCTGTCGATGCACGACCAGTGGCCCTACGCGGCCCTCGCGGGCGCCGGCATCGGCTTCCTCCTCGCCCCCGCCTCCACGGACGCCGTCAACCGCTCCATCGGCGCCTCCTACGGAGAGGTCACCGGCATCACGCAGACGGTGCGCAACTACGCGGCGAGCGTCGGCCTGGCGGTTTTCGGCACGGTGCTCGCCCATGTCACCACGGACAAGGTCGTCAACACCCTGGAGTCCCGCGGCGTCCCGCCCGAGGAGGCCCGCGATGTCGCACGGAGCGTGACCGAGGCCGTCACCGGCAACGCCGACGAACGCGTCCCCGAGGGCAGCGGCCGGGCCGCGGAGTCCATGCGGGAGACCATGGCGGCCGTGCGGATGGACTTCGCCGAGGCCAACCAGTGGGTGTTCTACGGCATGGCCATCGCCCTGGGCATCGCCTTCCTGTTCTCCCTGCGCCACCCCGGCGGACGGGTGACGGAGGAGACGCCCGAGCCGTCCACCGCCGAGACCCGCTGAACCACGGCCACGCCGCCGGCCCGAGGGCCGGCGGCGTGGTGCTGCCGCGTCATTGCGACGGTCGTGAACCTTGCCATACGGGCCCCGTTCCGGTTCCATCCCGTTAGGAAAGTTTCCTAACCCTCTCCCCCCACGGGCGAACGGAGACCCCCCATGAGACCGGCACGACCCCACCCCCGTCCGGCCGCGGTCCTGGCGGCCCTCGGCAGTGCCCTGCTCCTCACCCTTGCCACCGCGGCCGCCGCCCCGGCCGCCCCCGACGACGCCGTCCGGTCGGCGGCCCAGCCTGTCGCCCCGCCCGCGGCCGACACGCCCGTCGCCGTCAACGGACAGCTGAAGGTCTGCGGCACCAGCCTCTGCAACGAGCACGGCCACCCCGTCCAGCTGCGCGGCATGAGCTCCCACGGCACCCAGTGGTACGCCCAGTGCCTGACCGGCGGCTCCCTCGACGCCCTGGCCAAGGACTGGAAGGCCGACGTGCTGCGCGTGTCCACATATGTCCAGGAGGGCGGCTACGAGACCGACCCCCGGCGCTTCACCGAGCTGGCGAGCTCCCTGATCGAGCAGGCCACCGAACGCGGCATGTACGTGATCGTCGACTGGCACATGCTCGACCCCGGCGACCCGATGGTGAACCTGGACAACGCCCGCGCGTTCTTCACCGACATCGCCCGGCGCCACCAGGGGAAGAACAACGTCCTCTACGAGATCGCCAACGAGCCGAGCCACGTGAGCTGGTCCCGCGTCAAGGACTACGCGGAGCGGATCATCCCGGTGATCCGGGGCATCGACGCCGACGCGCCCGTCCTCGTCGGCACCCGGGGCTGGTCCTCCCTCGGCGTGTCCGACGGCTCCGACGAGTCCGAGGTCGTCGCCGATCCCGTCGACGCCCCGAACATCATGTACACGTTCCACTTCTACGCCGCCAGCCACGGCGACGCGTACCTGTCGGCGCTGTCCCGGGCGGCCGGCCGGATCCCCGTGTTCGTCACCGAGTTCGGCACCCAGAACAGCGCCGGGGAGGGGCCCGACGACTTCGCCCAATCCGCGCGCTACCTCGACCTCATGGCCGCCAAGAAGATCAGCTGGGTCAACTGGAACTTCTCCGACGACCACCGCTCGGGCGCCGTCTTCGCCCCGGGTACCTGCGCGGCCGGCGGACCGTGGACCGGCACCTCCTCGCTCAAGCCCGCCGGGGTGTGGGTCCGCGACCGCATGAGGACCCCGGACGACTTCCCCACCCATTGAGGCCCGCCGCGGACCCGCCCGCCCGGACCGCCCGGACCGCCCGGCCCGGGCGGGCCCCGCGGAAGGCCCCTCGAAGCCGGCCTCAGAACGAGTCCGACGCACCCTCGTCGCCGTCCGGCACCGGCCGGAACTCCACCTCCACGACGCCGTCGACGTCCCGGCACAGCTCGACCAGCTTCGCCGGAGCGGCACCGGACGACAGCCGCCCGGTGAGCACCACGAACCCGTGCGACACGGTGACGTCGACCGCGGACGGGGACTCGCCCAGCGACCTCACCAGCACGTCCTCGACGATCTCCGTCCGGATCGCCTGGTCCTTGCGGACGAACACGCGCAGCAGGTCGCTGCGGCTCACCACCCCGGTCAGCCGGCCGTCCGCACCGACCACCAGGAGCCGCTTGACGCCGTGCTGGGCCATGACCCGGGCGGCGTCCACGACGCTCCAGTCCTCCTGGGCGCACAGCGCCGGTGACGTCATCAGCCCGGCGGCGTCCACGGCCCACGCCTTCGCGGGCCGGGACGCCGGTGTGCGGTCCCCGGTGTCGCCGTCCTGACGGCCCCACATCTTGTGCAGGAGATCGGCCTCCGAGACCACGCCCACCGGACGGTCCTCGGTGTCCACGACCGGCACGGCGGTGATGTCGTACTCGAGCAGCAGGTGCGCGATCTCCTTGAACGGCGTGCCGGCCTGGATGCGGACGACCGCGTCGCTCATGACGTCGCGCACCTTCCGGTGGTTCATCGCGGCGCTTCCTCCTCACTCCGGCGCACGGCCCACGCGGGGACGGCCGATGTGCGCGGGCGGCCGTCACCAACATCATTGTCCGCCATGACCTGCACGGGGGGCGACACAACGGCCGGGCGACGGAGCGGAAGGCGTGCCGGAGCGGCACCGGGGCCGTCCGTGTTACGGGGCCGGGACCTCGTCCACGAACGACGTGCCCGCGCCGCGGAGGGCGTCGACGCGGGCCGAGACCTGCGCCGGGGTGAGCACCCGGTCCTTGACGTGCAGCACGTAGTCCACCTGCTGGTCATAGGCGCGGGGTGTGGTGGACGTCTGCCCTTCGAGGTCGATCAGCCACTGGTTGAAGTTGATCGACATCGGCCGCTCGGGCAGGTACGCGGCGTCGTGCGTGCCGAACAACCGGCCGTCGACGTAGTAGGTGATGGCCCGGTCGTCGATGGTCACGACGAGGTCGTGCCACCCGGCGAAGCTCCGCCGGCTCTCGCTGTGCTGGTTGACGGCCTGCCACGGCTCGGGGTTGTAGGTCTCCCACGAGGTCGTGTAGAGGATGTTGGCCGGCTCGCCCCAGCCGCCGTTGGGCAGGTACTCGAAGTCGTACTCCGCGTAGTCGTCGGCCATCGGGGCCGTGAGGTCGTTGATGGTGAAGAACGTCTGCACGACACGGTCGCCGTCGGGTCCGTGCACGGGCGCGTCGGAGAACCGGACCCGGGCCGCGTAGGTGCCGTTCTTGAACTTCATGTCCCGGGTGAGGACTTCGGTGTGGACGGTGGAGGCGCCCGTGCCCGCGCTGGAGGACCGCAGGTTCATCACGGACTGTCCGCCCGAGGAGGCGAAGGTGACCCGGGACGGGTCCCAGGTCGCGCCCGGCACGCCCGGGCCGCCGGAGTTGGACCGCACGTGCCAGCCGTGGGCCGACAGGTCCGGGTCGGTGTGCGAGGCGTAGTCGAAGTCGTCGAACAGGGTCCGACCGCCGCCCGGGTCGGTCGGATCGGTGGGGTCGGTGGGGTCGTCGCCGCCCGGCGCCGCGCCCCACACGGTCTCCCCGCCGAGGTGGGCGGTGACCCGGTCCCAGTCGGCGTACGCGGTCCGGTCCCCGGAGAAGGAGTGGTCGTCGCTCTGCCGCACCGGCTGCCACGTCGTCCGGTGGAAGCGGAGCTGCATGTCACCGGTGTCGGCCCCGGGCGCCAGGGAGCCGGCCGCGGCGGTGAAACCGATCTCCAGGTAGCGGTCCGCCGTCGCGGTGGGGTGGGCCGGCCGCCCGAAGGTGCCGGTGACGGCGGAACAGTCCCGGACCGCCCAGGAGCAGGCGAAGCGGTAGGCGGCGTCGGGCGCGTCCGCCTTGAAGTAGTAGCGGATCCGCACCTGGCTCAACGGGACGGTGGTGGCCCCGGTGTTGCGGACCTTCAGCCAGGGCTCGCTCTGATCGGCGACCGCGCCGGTGGCACTCGTGCGGTACTGGACGGCGAGGTCACCGTCGGCGGCCGAGGCGGTGGCGGCGGGCAGGGCGGTGAGGGCCGTGCCGGCCAGTAAGGCGGTCACGGCGAGGGCCGCCCGGGCGCGGCGCGAGGTGGGAGGACGGGTGCTCATCCGGGGTCCTTTCGAGGTCCCCGCCGCGGCGGGGGTGGGGAGTGGGGGGAGGGTGCGCGGGGGAGCGCCGGGGCGGGCCCGGGGTGCCGCCGGGATTCCGGACGGCAGCGGGGCGGGGCACACCGGTCCGCACGGGCGTTCCGTCGGGCACGGCGTCGACGGTGTGGACAACGGACCCGTCGGTGCTGACCAGTTGTCCGCCGTCGCCTTACCAGTTGGTTCCGGAACCGAACGTGGCATGGACCAATGACGTCGTCAACCCTTCGCGTCACAGTGCCTTTTGACGGGCCGGGGCCCTGTCGGGGAGGGGGGCGGCGGCCATGGGGCGATATCAACGCCCCCTGTCGTCCGGCCAGTTAAGGTGAGAAGGCATACCAGTGCCCCGCCGACGAGAGCGAGGAAGTCGCATGGAGATCGACGCCGCCGCCTCGGGTGCGGTGCTCAAGCGGGAGCGGGTCCGCGACGCGATCCTGGACCTGATCGAGGAGCGGCGGCCCGGTGACGCCATCCCGTCCGAGCGGACCCTGTGCGCCCGGCTCGGGGTGTCGCGGCCCACGGTGCGCGCGGCGGTGGACGAACTGGTCGTCGCCGGACTGCTGGTGCGTGAGCACGGGCGGGGCATGTTCGTCGCCGACGAGAAGATCACCCAGGAACTCGTCCCGGACCGGGGTTCCTTCGGCCTGCCCCGCGCGGGCGGGCGGTGGACGAGCCGGCTGATGGAACTGCGCACCCTGCCCGCCGGTGCCCGGGTGGGGCGCAAGCTGCGGATGTCACCCGCAGCCGGGATCTGCTACGTGGCCCGGCTCCGGCTGGTCGACGAGGTGCCCATGGCCATCGAGCACCTGCACGTCCCGGCGGCACTCCTCCCGGACCTGACCGGTGAGGAACTCGAACAGGGCGATCTGTACGAGCACTTCCGCGACCGGCACGGGGTGCAGGTGGCGGAAGCGGTGCAGTCCATCGAGCCCACCGTGGTGACCCGGGCCGAGGCCGCCCTCCTCACAGTGCCCGAACTGTCGCCCGCCCTGCTCTTCGAGCGCCTCACCACCGACACCGCGGGCCGGCCGGTCGAATACGTCCACTCCCTCTACCGCGGGGACCGGTACCGCATCTTTTCCCGGCTCGCCCTCGGCCCCCGCCCGCCGCGGCCCCGGACGCGGGCGGAGGGGCACCACCCCGGCATCCCGCCGGGGGACTTCCCGCCCGGCGACCCGGTCACCTTCTCCACCCGTGGGGTGGTGCAGGAAGGGCGGTGAACGGCGGGGCTTCCCGGCCCCGCCCGGCACCGGAACAACCCCCTCCGTGTGCATTGACAGGTCCCTGCCACCGCGCAACGCTGAGAGCGCTCTCAGAAGGCTGAATCCCCAACAGTCGAACGGAGAACAAGCATGCTGCGCACTCTCGGACGGCAGACCCTGGCCACGGGGCTGACCCTCGCCACGATGCTCGCCGGCTCCCTCCTCGCCACCGGCGCCGCCCCGGCCGGGGCCGCCACACCCGCCACGGCGGCCGCGGTCCCGGCGACGATCCCCCTCACGATCACCAACAACTCGGGCCGCGCGGACCAGGTGTACGTCTACAACCTCGGCACCCAGCTCTCGACCGGCCGGCAGGGCTGGGCCGACGCCGACGGCACGTTCCACCCGTGGCCCGCGGGCGGCAACCCACCGACCCCCGCACCCGACGCCGCCATCCCGGGCCCGGCCGCCGGACAGTCCAAGACCATCAGGGTCCCCAAGTTCTCCGGACGCATCTACTTCTCCTACGGCCGCAAGCTGGTGTTCAAGCTGACCACCGGCGGACTGGTCCAGCCCGCCGTGCAGAACCCCACCGACCCCAACCGCGACATCCTGTTCAACTGGTCCGAGTACACGCTCAACGACGACGGACTGTGGCTCAACAGCACCCAGGTCGACATGTTCTCCGCGCCCTACTCCGTGGGCCTCCAGCGCGCCGACGGCAGCTCGGTGAGCGCCGGGAAACTCAGGCCCGGCGGGTACCGGGGCCTCTTCGACGCGCTGCGGGGACAACCCGGCGGCTGGTCCGGCCTGATCCAGACCGCGCCCGACGGCACCGTGCTGCGCGCCCTGTCACCCCTGTACGGCGTGGAGACCGGAGCGCTGCCCGCCACCGTCATGGACGACTACATCGACCGCGTCTGGCAGAAGTACACGACCTCCACCCTGACGGTCACCCCCTTCGCCGACCGGCCCGCCGTGCGCTACTCGGGCCGGGTCTCCGGCGGCGTCATGCGCTTCACCGACACCTCCGGCGCGGTCGTCACCGGCTTCGACAAGCCCGACGCCTCCTCCGTCTTCGGCTGCCACCGCAGGCTCGACGCCCCCAACGACCAGGCGCGCGGCCCCATCTCCCGCACCCTCTGCGCCGGCTTCAACCGCACCACCCTGCTGGTCAACTCCCAGCAGCCCGACACGAGTCCGGCCGCCTTCTACCGGGACCCGGTGACCAACCACTACGCCCGCGCCGTCCACGCGCAGATGGCCGACGGCAAGGCGTACGCCTTCGCCTTCGACGACGTCGGCCACCACGAGTCCCTCGTCCACGACGGCGGACCGCGCCAGGCCCGGCTGACCCTGGAGCCCCTCGACTGACCGCCCGCCGGCCACGTCCGACCTGGGCCGCGGCGGGATGCCGGGTGCCCCATAGGGTGACCCCATGTCTGCCACGTTGAGTTCGAGGAAAGCGCGCGCCGCGCTCCACACCTCGGCGCGCATCTCCGGTGAACTGCTCCTGGTCCTGCTGCTGACCGCGGTGGTGCTCTGGGTCCTGGGCCGGATGTGGCCGGTGGTCTGGCCGCTCGTCGTCGGCCTGCTCCTCACCACGCTGACCTGGCCCCCCACACGGGCCCTGCGCAACCGCGGTCTGCGTCCCGCCGTGGCGGCGTCGGTGGTCACCGTGCTGTTCCTGACGATCGCCGCCGGCACGGTCGCGCTGATCGCGGTGCCGGTCGCCGACCAGTCCGGACAGCTCACCGACGGCGTCGTCGCGGGCATCGACCGGCTCCGCGACTGGGCCGCCGGTCCTCCGCTGAACATCGGGGACGACCAGATCGCCGAGGCGTTCGACGCCGCCACCGCGCGCGTGCAGGACAGCGCGGGAACCATCGCGGGCACGGTCGTCACCGGGGTCAGCACCGTGTTCAGCGGAGTGGTCACCGCCGTCCTCGCCCTGTTCCTCATGTTCTTCTTCCTCAAGGACGGGCCGCGTTTCCTGCCGTGGCTGTCCCGCCAGCTCCCCGGCCGGCTCTCCGTGCACGTCCCCGTGACGGTCGGCCGGTGCTGGGACACCCTCGGCGCGTTCGTCCGCTCCCAGGCCCTCGTCGGCATGATCGACGCGGTCCTGATCGGTCTGGGGCTGTGGATCCTCGACGTCCCGCTCGTGCTGCCGCTGGCCGTGCTCACCTTCGTGTCCGCGTTCGTGCCCATCGTGGGTGCCCTGTTCGCCGGGTTCGTCGCGGTGCTCATCGCGCTGGTGTCGAACGGCCTGATGGACGCGCTGATCGTGCTGGCGATCATCGTCGGGGTGCAGCAGCTCGAGGGCAACGTGTTCCAGCCCATGATCCAGAGCCGCGGGCTCGGTCTGCACGCGGCCGTCGTCCTGCTGGCGGTGACGCTCGGCGGCAGCCTGGCCGGCATCGTGGGCAGCCTGCTCGCCGTACCGGTCGCCGCGCTGATCGCCGTGATCTGGAACCACCTCCGTGAGCAGCTCCTCGAACCGCCGCAGCGACCGGACGACGGCGAGCCGGATCCCGCACCCGCCGCCTGACCCCGGGGGAGGGGGGACCGGAGCCCGCGAGGCCGCCGGCCCGGGACGCCGGGCGCGGTGCGGGCACCGGTCCGACGGGGTGTCACGTGACGCGGTGACCCCTCCTCACGTGACGCGGTGACCCCTTTTCATGCGACGCGGTGACCCCTGCTCACGCGACCGGGAGCAATCCCATCATGTGATGAGAAGACGGTGCGTACGCCGCCTCTACGGTGACGCCGTGACAGTTCAGCCGATGGTGAAGGACCCGGCCGGACCGTGGGCCCCGGCGGTCGCCGGACATCTGCGGTGGGTCCACGGCCTGCTCTCCGGCGTCAACCTCCTCGCCGAACACCGTGACGCGCTGCGGTCCCGGCTGTGGGCGGTGCGCAGCCGCGCCGACGACCCGGAGCTGCGGGTCGCCGTGTTCGGAGAGACCTCCAGCGGCAAGAGCACCCTGCTCAACGCCTTCCTGCGCCGGCGCCTGCTGCCCTCCTCCGCCCGGGTCACCACCCGCACCACCACGGTGCTGCGGCACCGCGAGGACGCCGAGGGCCTCACCGTCCGCACCGACGAGGACGTGGTGCTCACCTGGCCGTCGCAGAGCTTCGACGACTGGGCCGGCCGGGCCCCGGGCACGGACGGCGACCGTCTGGAGGACGCGCTGCACCGGGTGCTCACCACCGACCTGGCCGACTGTGTCCGCGGTCTGCACGTGCTCACCGACGTCGCCCTGCTCGGCGGTGACGTCACCGTCATCGACACACCCGGGTTCAGCGTCACCGACCCGGGGCACCGTGAACTGGCCGAGGAGGCCGCCCGGCACGCGGACGTGGCGCTGGTCGTGGTCCCGGCGGTCGCCGCCCTGTCGATGACCCTGGTGGACTTCCTCACCGGCCCGCTCCGCGACCACCACGACCGGTGCGCCTTCGTCCTGACCAAACTGGACCTCCTCGACGAGGACGAACACCCCGAAACCGTCGAGGTCGTGACCCACCGGCTGCGGGAACTCGGCTTCGCCGACCCGGTCCTGCTGCCGTGCGCCCCCGGCAAGGCCCTGACCGAGGCCCTCGCCGCGACCCCCGCCCACGCCGCCGCTCCACGCCCCGGCCCCGGCGGCCCGGGCCACCTCGCGCCGTTCCTGGACGTCGAGGCCGAGATCGTGCGGCTGGCCGCCGACCGGCGCCGCTCCGCCGTCGCCGCCACCGTGTACGGCCTGCTCTCCGACCTGCTCGCCGCGGTCGAGGAGACCACCGACAGCCGCCGGGCCGAACTCAGCCGCTCCCGCGGCGAACTGGCCGCCCTCACCCTCCCCGACTTCACCGAGTTCCTGCACGGCTGGGCCGCACGGGCCCGCGACCGCGTCGGCTCCGACCCCCTCCTCACGGTGCCGCCCGACGTTCTGACCGCATCCCGGGAGGAACTGGCGACCGCCGTCGACGACGCCGTCGCGGGCACCAGGATCAACAACACCGCGAAGGCCGCCGAGGAGGTCTCCCGCCTCGTGAGGCTGCACCTGCGCGGGCGGGCCGAACAGCAGGTGCGGGCGGCCGTCGCACGCGCCGGTGAACTGCTCGCCGAGGCCGCCGGGGAACTCGCCAAGGACTTCGCCCGCCAGTACGACCGGCTCGCCGGACTGGCCGGGGAGGACACGACCGCGCCCGCGGCCCCCGCCGTGGACTGGACCGAGCCGCCCGCACCCGACCTGTCCGGCATCGACGCGGCCCTGGCCACGATCGGCACCACCCTCGTGACCAGCGACAACTGGCGCACCGGCGGCGGAGCCGCAGCCGGCGCCCTGGTCGGCAGCATGATCGCCCCCGGTCTCGGCACCGTCATCGGCGGAGTCCTCGGCGCCGCCTTCGGCACCCGCAGCCCCGACGCCACCCGGCAGCAGTTCCTCGACCGGGCCCGCCCCGTCATCGCCGCCGGACACGACGAGATCGACACCCTCGTCGCCGACTGCGTGCGACGCGTCCGCCGGGACGCCCACGCGGGCATCGACGCGCTGCGCCACCGGTACGACACCACCTGGCGCGAGGAGATCGACCGTCTCACCGCCGCACACGACCGGCAACTGGAGACGCTCGCCGCCGCGATCACCACGGCCGAGGAAGCAGCCGGCGCAGCCCGCCGCCGTCGCGAGGAGGTCCTCGCCCTGCGCCGCGACACCTCCGCCACCGCCCACGCCCCCGACCCCCAGGAGCCGTGACTCCGTGAGCACCCCCGCCCGGCCCGACGCCGGCCCCGCACTCCCGCACCCCGTCCCCCCGCCCGCCGGCTCCGCCGTGGTCGGCGCCGTCCCCGGCTGGCTCCGGGAGGCCCGCCGACTGGCCGGCCGGCACGGCCAGGAGCAGATCCGCGACGCCCTGGACGCCCTCGCCGTCGAGCGGGGCAGGCCCGTGTTCCGGGTCGCGGTCGTGGGCGAGTTCAACCGCGGCAAGTCGACCCTCGTCAACCGCCTGACGGGCCGTGACCTGCTGCCCACCGGCTCGCTGCCGGTCACCCGGAGCCCGGTGACCGTCCGTTCGGGTCCCGAGGAGGCGCTGACCGTGCGGTGGCCGGACGGCCGCAGGGAACGTCGGCGCCTCGGCACCGACGGTGACGGGGGAGCGGCCACCCCCGGGGCCACCCCCGCGGCCACACCCTGGGAAGGGCTGACCGGCCCCGCCGAAGCGGAGGGTTCCGGGACCGCCGGGGGAGCCCCGGAACCCTCGCTCCACCTCACCGTCCACGACGGCTGGCTCGCCGGACGGGATCTCGAACTCGTCGACACACCCGGCGTCAACAGCGCCGGGACGACGGACCGGTTCGAACTCGTCCGCCGCACCACCGCCGGCAGCGACGCGGTGCTGTTCGTGGTCTCCGCGCTCTCCCCGATGGGCCTCAGCGAACGCCGCCTGCTCGACGAGGAAGTCCTGTGCCGGCACGTGCCGTTCACCGCTGTCGTCGTCACCATGCTGGACCTGGTCGACGCCGACGACCGCGAGGAGGCACTCGACCACCTCCGCGCACGGCTGTCCGACCTGCCCGGCGTGCCCGTGCTCGCCGCCCCGGCGCCCGGCGGCGGCGCGCACGAACTGCGGGTTCTGCGCGAGCTGGTGGACTCCTACGCCGAGAGCAGCGGACGCGCCGTGTGGCGGGACCGCGGGATCGCCGCCCAGGTCGCCGACCACTGCGACGCCATGACCCGCATCGCCGCCGAGGCCACCGCCGCCGCCCGGCTGTCCGAGCAGGAGGCCGCGCAGGCCGCGGAACGGATCCGCGGCCGGCGGGCAGCGGAGGAACACCGCTGGGAGCAGATCCGCATCGACCTGACGTCCCGCCGCATCGCCCTCGTGGAACGGTTCCACGAGCACCTCCGCAAGGAACGCGACGCCCTCGTCGAACGGCTCCGCTGGGACCTCGAACGGGCCCCCGACCCCGGCGTCTGGTGGGAACGCGACCTGCCCTTCCGGCTGCGCCACGAGCTGTCCGTCCTCGCCCGCACGGCCGAACGCAGCATCCTGCTCCCCGCCCTCTCCGCCGACATCGCCCGCCTGGACCGCGAGGTGGCCCAGCGGCTCCCCGACGCCGCCCCCGGCAGCGTCCCGGCCGCCCTGCACCTGTCGGCCGAGCCCGACATCTCCGGCGAGGTCGGCAACCTCTCCCGCACCCGGCTCGCCACCCGGGTCGGCGCGCAGGGCGGCGCCGTCGTCGGCTACCTCGTCGCCGCCGTCCGCGCCGCCCCCATGCCGATGGTCTACGGCGTCGGCTTCAGCCTGCTCGGCGGGCTGCTCGCGGAGTCGTCCATCCGCAGCGCCACCGAGCAGCAGCGCAGGGAGGTCGACGCCGTCCTCGTCCGCGTGGTCGACGAGAGCACCACCCACTTCCGCCGGCAGGCCGACGAGGTCCTGTCCGGCGTCTACGACGAGGCGTTCGACCGGCTCCACCGCTCGCACCTGCTGTGGAGCGACGCGCTCAGCGCCGCCGCCGACCCCGCGACGCCCGGCACGGACTGGACGGACCTGTCCCGGTCCGCCGCCGGACTCGCCGCACGCATCCGCAGCGCGCTGCGGAGCTGACCCCACGCCGAGGGCACAGAGAGGACACGAGACGACCATGACCGTGGAAGAGGGCGGATACGCCGCGGCCACCGCGCAACGGCTCCGGCTGACGGGGATCGGCCGGCGGATCGGCGGCATCGCCGGACAGATCGGCGACGGCGGGACCGGGAGCGCGGTGACCGCCCTGCTGGAACGCCTCGACAACGACGCCTTCCACGTGATGGTGGTGGGGGACTTCAAACGGGGCAAGTCGACCTTCGTCAACGCCCTGCTGGGCGCCCAGGTGCTGCCGGTCAAGGCGGTCCCCGCGACGGCCGTCATCACCGAGGTCCGGTTCGGCGAACCGCCCGCCGCCCTCCTGTGGAAGGAGGACGCGGTCCAGCCCGAGGCGGTGGCGCCCGAGCGGCTGATCGACCTCATCACCGTCAACAACAAGGCAACCGACGAACGCAGCCCCTACGTGAAGGCCGAGGTGGTCTGGCCGCTGGAGCTGTGCCGCAACAACGTCGTGCTGATCGACTCCCCCGGCCTCAACGAGCACAACCACCGCGACGAGATCACCCTGTCGTACCTGAGCAGGGCCGACGCGGTGATCTTCCTCCAGCACGCCATCGCGCCCATGAGTATCAGCGAGTCGGCCTTCCTGACCACGCATCTGGAGGCCCACGACCCGTTCTTCGTCTTCACCTATTTCGACGCCATCGACGAGCACGAACGCGAGGACGTCATGGCCGCCGCCCGGCAGCGCATCACCGACCTGCGGGGCCAGGAGCGGGACCGCGGACGCTTCTTCTTCGTGGACGGCAAGACCGCCCTGCGGGCCCGGATCGCGCAGGACGACGCGGGCTTCCGGCGCTCCGGCGTCGGCCCGCTCGAAGAAGCCCTGGAGCAGTACCTGGTGAGCGAGCGCCACAAGGTCAAACTCCTCGCGCCGGCCCGTGCCCTGCGCGGCCTCACCCGGGAACTGGACCGCAACATCCCGCACGAACTCGCCATGCTCGACTCCAGAGCCGGTGAACTGGAACGGCGGTGGGAGGCCGCCCAGGCACCGCTGCGGGACCTGGAGACCCGGGCCGCGCACATCTCCATGGACCTCGCGAACCAGACCCGGATGCTCCAGGAACGGGTCGAGACGCTGCTCGGCGGGTTCCTCGCCGCCGTCGCCGACGAGGCACCGCTGGCCGCCGCCGAGGTCCCCATCACCACCAAGCTGGGCCTGAACCCGTTCAAGGTGCCCGAGCGGGCCCAGCAGGTCGCCGGCGAGATCGCCGCCTGCACGGCCAAGGCCGTGGAGGAGAAGGTGGCCCGCTGGGTGACCGACTCCCTGGAACCCGTGATCGCGCAGGACCTGGAAAAGATCGCCGCCCACCTCAACACGGAAATCGGGTCCTTCGAGGCCCGTCTGGACCGGCTCCGCGTGGAGATCCACGGGGCGACCGGCGCGGCCGCGGCGGGCGAACGCCAGGAGGAGAGCCCGCTGACCCGCTTCCTCGCCGGAGTGGGGGGCTTCGTCATCGGCGGCGTGGCGGGCGGCATGGTCGGTGCCCGGTTCGGCGCCAGGGAGGCCCTGCGCACGCTGCTGCCCACCCTGGCCATCGCCATGGCCTGGCTGTTCACCCCGTTCGGACTGCCCACCCTGGTCGGCGGACTCATCGTCCAGGGCCTCTGGCAGAGCCACTCGGCGGGCGGCCGGATGGAACAGAAGATGCGGGAGGCGGTGGGCCGGGAGATGGCCACCCAGATGCGGCTCGAAGCGCCCACGCAGGCCCGGCAGGCCGCGCAGTCCTTCGCCGACAGCACCATGAAACCCCTCGGTGAGGCCGTCACCGGCGGCCTGACGTCCCGCATCGAGGAACTGGCCCGCAGCGTGGCCTCCGCGCGGGAGGTCCGGGAGCAGGGCGAGGAGGCGGTCGAGCAGCGCCGGGCCGAACTCAAGGAGGTCGACGCCCTGCTGCGCGGCGCCGACGAGGACCTCAGCGACTTCGTCGACGAGATCGCGAGGATGTGATGGCCCGCTACCGCAGACGGCTGTGCCTGGCCGTGGACCTGCGCCACTACAGCCGCCACAGCTACCCCGAGCAGGAGGACGCGCAGTACCGGCTCCGGCTGGTCGTGGAGCACGCCCTGCGACGGGCCCGGGTGCTGCGCGTCCGGGCTCAGCAACAGCTCCAGGGAGACGGACAGTTGGTGGTGTTCCCGGCCGGGACCGACGCCGTGCGCGCCGTGCCCGAGCTGGTCCTCGGCCTGCGGGACGGGCTCCACCGGGCCAACCGGGCGCCGGGCGCGTTCGGCCGGCTGCGCATGCGGGCGGCGCTGGGCCTCGGCGCGGTGTCCCGGGCGGACCGCGGCTACCTGGGGGACTGTGTCGTCCTCGTCAACCGGCTGGTCGACGCCGACGTGGTGCGTGGGGCCCTGGAGGCGGAGGAACACAGCGATCTGGTGCTCGCGGTGCCCGACGAGCTGTACCGGGAGGTGATCCTGCCGCACGGCGAACGGCTGCCGTCCGCAGGGTTCCGGCAGACGGACGTGGTCGTGCCCGGCAAGGACTTCGCCTGCCGCGCCTGGCTCCACGTGCCCCGGTCGGCCCCCGCACGCGACGCCGGGACCGAGCCCGTCATCTGGGGACACTCACCGGGCCGTACGGCCCTGCGCGAGTTCGTCGTCCCGGCCCTGGGGGCCGCGCACCTGGCGGCCACGGTGATCTCCCGCAGCGCCACCCTGCGGGAGTGGGTCCTGCCCGGCGCGGACGGCGCCGGCCCTGCCCAGGTCATCTCCGACGACCGCTTCGACGAGGACGGCGGGCCGGGGGAGGGTCCGGGGGACGGCCACCGGGCCGGTGCCCCGGGCGGGACCGCGCCGCACCGACCGGACCCTCATCACCCCGGCCACGAGGGGGACGGGGTGCACGAGGGGCACGACGGGCCTTCCCCTCCGCACCATGCCGATCCGCACCACCTGGACCCCCACGATCCGGGGGCACACCTTCCGGACCCGCACGACCCGGACCCCTACCACCCGGACCCGTACCACCCCGATCCCCACCACCCCGATCCGTACCACCCCGATCCCCACCACCCCGATCCGTACCACCTCGATCCGCACCACCCGGGCGGCCACGGTCACGGCTTCGGCGACGGGCCGTACGGAACCGACGCCCCGTACGGCCCCTACGGCCCGGACGGGCACGACGACGGTCACCCGTACCTCCACCACCACGACGGGTACTGAGCGGCCGGCGCCTGGGCGATCAGCGGCCGCCTCCTACGTGACCAGCGGCGCGTCCGGGCCGGTGCCGGCGATGCGGCTCAGCTCCTGCGCGTCGCGGACGAGGATCCTGCGGTAGCCGGTGTCGAGCACCCGCTCCTCACGCAGCGTCCGCAGGACCCGGTGGACGCTCGGCTCGGACGCACCCACGAGGGCGGCCAGTTCGGGCTGGGTCAGCGACACCCCGATGACGGTCCCGGCGGGCCCGGGCCGCCCGTAGGCCCGCATCAGCTCGCCGAGGACCCGGGCGATGCGCATCTCCACCGGGCAGCTGCCGAACTCCTGCCGCCGCCGTGTCGACCAGCGCAGCTTGCCCGCCACCACCCGCATGACCTCCCGGGCCACGGTGTCGTGGGCGGCGAGGAAGTCGTTGAACTCCTGGCGGCCGATCAGTCGCGTGACGCCCGGGCCCGCCGCCATCACGGTGGCCACACGGGGCAGCGCGTCGAAGCAGGCCAGTTCGCCGACGATGTCCCCGCCCGTGCGGACCGCCATCAGTGCCTCGCGGTCGTCCTCCGTCCGGGCCACCACCTTGTACCAGCCGCTGAGCAACAGATGGACGTGCGAGCCGTGTTCGCCCTCGCGCAGCAGTCGTTCGCCCTTCTCGAAGGTTTCGCGGCGCCCGAGACCGGTCATCTCGTCGCGGATCTCCCGGGGGAGGCCGCCGAGGAGGCTGGTGGCGGGCCACGGGCTGGTGTCGGTCTCCGGTCGCCGGACGGGTCTGCTGCGGGAAAGCGGTGGCGCCATACGAAGCCCTCGAATCGCTGTTCGTTTTGTGCGTGATGCCCCTCTGGGGTCTCACTGGGAAGTATGGAGCAGTCGTCTCAACTCCCGGACCTTTTCCCCGATTTGCAGGTAAGGTGGTGCCGCGGCTCCGGCTGCGCCTCGGCCGGTTCACGGGGGTGCAGTGGGCCGGCGCCGACCTGCGCCGCGACCTCGCCGACCGGCCGGTGACCGCCGGTTCAGAGGCCGGGACGCGCGACGAGGGCGCCGGACCCGCCGCCGGTTCCGACGCCCCGCCCGCCGCCGACGGGAGCGCCCACGGCGAGGCTTGAGCGGGAGGGAACGGCCCCGCCCCGGCCGCCGCACGGGGCCGCCCCCGCACCGCCCGTATCACCCCGTAACGGCCCCCGCGAGCCGGGCAGGACGGTTTTCGGCCGTTCCCCGCCCACACGCCCCGACCTGCCGTTTCGCCGCCTTCCGCGGTTCTATGCTCTACGCGTTTGTAGAAGGCCCGCGCCCGGGTGGAGCGGGCCCCTCGTGGCACACGTATGCGTAAGGAGTGGACGCCACCATGGTGTTCAAACGACTGCTCGGCTCGCTCGGTGTCGGCGGCCCCACCGTCGACACGGTCCTCGACCCGGCCCCCGTCCGCCCTGGCGGCACCCTCACCGGGCAGGTCCGTCTCCAGGGCGGCAACGCCGGCTTCGAGATCGAGCACATCACCCTGGAGCTGGTGGCCCGGGTCGAGGCCGAGCACGAGGAGGGCGAGAGCGAGGGCGTCGTCGCCTTCGAGCGGTTCACCGTCGGCGGCGGCTTCCGCCTCGCCGAGGGGGAGCGCCACGACGTGCCGTTCGCCGTGACGCTGCCCTGGGAGACGCCGATCACCGAGCTGTACGGGCAGCCGCTGGGCATCGTGCTCGGGGTGCGCACCGAGCTGTCGGTGGCCGGAGCCAGGGACAAGGGCGACCTGGACGCGCTGGCCGTGGCGCCGTTGCCGGCCCAGGAGTCGGTCCTGGAGGCCCTGGGGCAGCTCGGCTTCGGTTTCCGGTCCGCCGACCTGGAGTACGGCCACATCGGCGGCACCGGGCAGCAACTGCCCTTCTACCAGGAGATCGAGCTCACCCCGGCGCCGCAGTACGCCGACCGGATCAACGAGATCGAGGTGACCTTCCTGGCGCACCCCGGCGGCATGGAGGTGGTCCTTGAGGCCGACCGGCGCGGTGGCCTCTTCTCCGAGGGCCACGACGCACTCACCCGCTTCACGCTTCCTCACGAGGGCCTCCCCGACCCGGTCGCGGAGGTCGACGGCTGGATCCGCGGGCTGGTCGAGCACCGTGCCTCCCACGGCGGACACGTCCACGGAGCCCCCTACGGCGGGCCCGGTCACGGCGGCCACCACGAGGAGCACCACCGCTCCGGCCCGGGCATGGGCACCGTCGTCGCGGCGGGCGCCGCGGGCCTCGCCGTCGGTGTGGTCGGCGGCATGGTAGCGGCCGAAGTCGTCGATGAGGTGGGCGACTTCTTCGAGGGTGACGAGGAGGACGAGGACTGAGCGCGCCCCGTGCCGCAGGGGCGGCCCCGGGCCGCCCCACCGTTTTTTCTACAGTGTTGTAGATTCGACCCGCGGGGCCGCGCACCGCGCCTCGACCACGCACGCCGAGAAGGAGTCACACCGTGGGAGTTTCCCTGGCCAAGGGCGGCAATGTCTCGCTGAGCAAGGAGGCGCCGGGCCTGACCGCGGTCCTGGTCGGTCTGGGCTGGGACGTCCGCACCACGACCGGTACGGACTATGACCTGGACGCCTCCGCGCTGCTCCTCGACGCCTCCGGCAAGGTGCCGTCGGACCAGCACTTCGTCTTCTACAACAACCTGCGCAGCCCGGACGGTTCGGTGGAGCACACCGGTGACAACCTCACCGGTGAGGGCGAGGGCGACGACGAGTCCGTCAAGGTGAACCTGGCCGGTGTGCCCGCCACGATCGAGCGGATCGTCTTCCCCGTCTCCATCCACGACGCCGAGAACCGCGGCCAGAGCTTCGGCCAGGTCCGCAACGCCTTCATCCGGGTCGTGAACCAGGCCGGCGGTGCCGAGATCGCGCGCTACGACCTGTCGGAGGACGCGGCCACCGAGACGGCCATGATCTTCGGCGAGCTCTACCGGCACGGCGCCGAGTGGAAGTTCCGCGCCGTCGGGCAGGGCTACGCGTCCGGACTGGCGGGCATCGCCGCCGACTTCGGCGTCAACGTCTGAGCAGCGCCGCGGCCGTCCGCCCGGTCCCGCCCGGCCCGCCCCCGCGCGCGCACGGGCGGCGGCCGGGACTGCCGGGCCGCCGAGCGGGCACCCGTATGACACCAACGACTGAGGGGTGACAGACCGCTCATGGAGATTTCAGGCGTCATCAGCGCAATCATCATCGGCATCGTGATCGGGGTGCTGGGCCGGCTCGTCGTCCCCGGGCGGCAGCGCATCGGGGTCCTGTGGACCATCCTGATCGGCATCGTCGCCGCGTTCATCGGCACCGGCATCGCCTCCGGGCTCGGTGTCGCCGACACCAAGGGCGTCGACTGGGTCGAGTGGCTGATCCAGATCGCCCTGGCCGCGCTCGGTGTGGTCGCGGTCAGCAAGATCAAGCTGCGCAGCTGACCCGGGCCCGTCCGGGCCCGGGCCGCCGGCCGGTGCGGGCACGCGCGCCGTCGCTCCCGGGACGCCCAGGACACCACCCGGCGCCCCGGGAGCCTTCCGCGTGCCCGCACGTCACCCGGGGGGACCGGCCGACACCGGCGCGTCGCTCTGCCGCAGTTCGGCCAGCAGTTCGCTCTGGCCCGCCAGCAGCTCCGTGAGGATGCGGCGCGCCGCCCGCAGCAGCTCGGCGACGTCGCCCCCGGCGAGCGCGTAACGCACCGTGGACCCCTCCCGCACCGAGACGACGATCCCGGACCTGCGCAGCACGGCCAGCTGCTGCGACAGGCTGGACGGCTCGATGTCGATGTCGGCGAGCAGGTCCCGGACCGGGACCGGCCCGTGCTGCAACAGTTCCAGCACCCTGATGCGCACCGGATGTCCGAGCATGCGGAAGAACTCCGCCTTGGCCTGATAAAGGGGGACCTGCATGCTGCGTTCTCCCTGCCGCATCGGGGGTGTCCGTGCCGTGGGGCGGCGCCCGGCCGCGCCGCCCCGGCGTCTTCCTTCGGGGCCGATCCTTCTCGCCCGGGGCCGCGCACATCCGCGAATTGGGATCATGTTGATGTGGTGACTTGAAGAAGTCTTCACATCGTGGGCATGCGTCGGCCGGGACCCCGGGCGGCGGATCACACCTCCAGCTGTTCCTCGATGCGCTTGAGCTGGTGGCGGGCCATCGCCAGGTTCGACCGCGACTTGTCGAGCACCACGTACAGGAACAGCCCGTTGCCCGACCGCCCGGTGACCAGCCGGATGAGGTGGTACTGCCCGCCCAGGGTGATGAGGATGTCCTCGATCTGCCCCGTCAGGCCCAGCAGCTCCATGGTGCGCACCTTGGCCCGGATGACGTCCGTGTTGCCGGCCGCGGCGACCGTGAGGTCCAGATCCTTGCCCCCGCCCAGGGTGCCCAGGGCCATACCGCTGGAGTAGTCGACGACGGCTGCCCCGAGGGACCCTTCGATGGCGGTCATGATTTCCTTCAGCGACACTTCCACACTCGCCATGGACCCATCCTCTGCTCGTAGTTGTGACGACAGCAGGCGGAGGCCACCCCTGCGGCGGCGCTCGCGCTGTCCGGTGCCGGAACGTTAGGCAAGTGACGGAAGCATGTGGGGGCGTCTGACCGGGGCTGACCCGTAGTGATCGAAAAGGTGCGCCAACGAACGACTGTCTGGTCGACCCGTGCGCGAAACACCTCCGGTCGGTCCCCGAAAACGCCCACCCCCGTGAGGGTTGGATGAAGGGATGGTCACACAGTTCCCGCAGCCGCTTGTCGCCGGTTCAATCAATCCCCCGACCTGCGCTTTCTCCCCGGGGTTGGCTGTGACTTGGGCGGACCCTGTGGAGATGTGACCGGACGTCACCCGGAGCCGCCGCCACCGCCATTGATCTGACCGCGACAACTGGTCACTCTTCTCGTCATCCTCCGCGCAACGCCGAGCCGGAGGTCATCCCCCCACGACGAGGAGACCCCTCTTCATGACGCACCAGATGCGTACCGGCGCACTCAAGGTCACCGCCGCGACCTTCGTGGCGACCGCCGCCACCACGGCCGCCCTTCTCACGGCACCCGCCGCCCACGCCGACGCACCCGCCCAGGGCACCGTGTACGGCCTGAACGCCGAAGGAGCCGTGGCCGGCAGCTACATCGTCCTGCTCGACGAGGAGACCACCGCCACCGCCAAGAAGAACCTGGCCAAGGAGTACGGCGGCACCCTCAGCCGGTCCTACGGAGCCGCCGTCGACGGCTTCTCCGCGACCGGCCTCACCCAGGCCGAGGCCAAGCGCCTCGCCGCCGACCCCGCCGTCGGCAAGGTCGTCGCCAACCGCACCCTCCACGCCACCGCCACCCAGTCCGACCCGCCGTCCTGGGGCCTCGACCGCGTCGACCAGGAGGACACCGCCGGCGACGCCGCGTACACCTACCCCGACCAGGCCGGCGAGGGCGTCACCGCCTACGTCATCGACACCGGCGTCCGCGTCACCCACGAGGACTTCGAGGGCCGCGCCAGCCACGGCTACGACGCCGTCGACGACGACGACACCGCCGACGACGGCAACGGCCACGGCACCCACGTCGCCGCCACCATCGCCGGCGCCGCGCACGGCGTCGCCAAGAAGGCCGACATCGTGGCCGTCAGAGTCCTCGACGACAACGGCTCCGGAACCACCGAACAGGTCATCGCCGGCATCGACTGGGTCACCGAGAACCACCAGGGGCCCTCCGTCGCCAACATGAGCCTCGGCGGCGCCGCCGACCCCGCCCTGGACGCGGCGGTCGCCAAGGCCATCGCCTCCGGGGTCACCTTCGCGGTCGCCGCCGGCAACGAGTCCGCCGACGCCGGCCAGGGCTCGCCCGCCCGCGTCCCGGAGGCCCTCACGGTCGCCTCCAGCACCAAGGACGACGCCCAGTCCGACTTCTCCAACTTCGGCTCCGTCGTCGACCTGTACGCACCGGGCTCCGACATCACCTCGGCCTGGAACGACAGCGACCAGGGCACCAAGACGATATCCGGCACCTCGATGGCGAGCCCCCACGTCGCCGGCGCGGTCGCCGTCTACCTGGCCGGCCACCCCGACGCCACGCCCGACGCCGTCGCCACCGCCCTGACCGACGGAGCCACCGCCGACAAGATCGGCAACCCGGGCGAGGGCACCCCGAACAAGCTCCTGAAGATCACCGAATAGCCCGCCGCCCACTGGGCAGCAGCCCCGGGGGGGGGGGGGGGGCCCCCCGCCCCCCCCGCCCCCCCCCCCCCGGGGCGGGCGCCCCCCCCCCCCCCCCCCCCCGCCGGGGGGGGGGGGGCCCCCCGCCCGCCCCCCCGCCCC
>NZ_JBIWOK010000015.1:0-132582 GCF_044767675.1 Streptomyces sp. NPDC101219 | reverse complement strand
GGCCACGGGGGGCGCGGCCACCCCAAACCCGCGCGTTATGACCCCCCATCCCCCCCCCGCCACGGGGCCCCCCGCCCGGGGGGGCCGGGGGGGAACCCCCCCCCCCCCCCCCCCCCCGCGCCGGTTCCGGGCGCCCCCGCGGCACCCGGCCACCCGCGCGGACGACGGGGACCGGCGCCGGTGAGTGGCCCGGTTCACATGGCGTACCGGACGTGCCACCGACACGATGGTCTTCGTCACCGGCAGGCTGAAGGGATCAAGAATGTTCCGCAAGGTGCTGGTCGCCAATCGCGGTGAGATCGCGATTCGGGCGTTCCGCGCGGGCTACGAGCTGGGTGCCCGGACCGTGGCCGTCTTCCCCCACGAGGACCGAAACTCGCTGCACCGGCTCAAGGCCGACGAGGCCTACGAGATCGGCGAGCCCGGTCATCCGGTGCGCGCCTACCTCTCGGTGGAGGAGATCGTGGGCGCGGCGCGCCGCGCGGGGGCCGACGCCGTCTACCCCGGGTACGGATTCCTCTCCGAGAACCCCGAACTGGCGCGGGCCTGCGAGGAGGCCGGCATCACCTTCGTCGGGCCGAGCGCCCGGATCCTGGAGCTGACCGGGAACAAGTCCCGCGCCGTGGCCGCCGCGCGGGAGGCGGGCGTGCCCGTCCTCGGCTCCTCCGAGCCGTCCACCGACATCGACGCCCTCGTCCGGGCCGCCGACGACGTCGGGTTCCCCGTCTTCGTGAAGGCCGTCGCGGGCGGCGGCGGACGCGGCATGCGCCGCGTCGAGGAACCCGCCCAGCTGCGCGAGGCCATCGAGGCCGCCTCCCGCGAGGCGGCGTCCGCCTTCGGTGACCCGACCGTCTTCCTGGAGAAGGCCGTCGTCGAGCCCCGCCACATCGAGGTGCAGATCCTCGCCGACGGCGAGGGCAACGTCATGCACCTCTTCGAGCGGGACTGCTCCGTGCAGCGCCGCCACCAGAAGGTCGTCGAACTCGCCCCCGCGCCGAACCTCGACCCCGCGCTGCGTGACCGCATCTGCGACGACGCCGTACGCTTCGCCCGGCAGATCGGCTACCGCAACGCCGGCACCGTGGAATTCCTCCTCGACCGCGACGGCAACCACGTCTTCATCGAGATGAACCCCCGCATCCAGGTCGAGCACACGGTGACCGAGGAGGTCACCGACGTCGACCTGGTCCAGTCGCAGCTGCGCATCGCCGCCGGCGAGACCCTCGCCGACCTCGGCCTCTCCCAGGAGACCGTCACCCTGCGGGGCGCCGCACTCCAGTGCCGCATCACCACCGAGGACCCCGCCAACGGCTTCCGCCCCGACACCGGCCGCATCAGCGCCTACCGCTCCCCGGGCGGCTCCGGCATCCGGCTCGACGGCGGCACCACCCACGCCGGCACCGAGATCTCCGCCCACTTCGACTCCATGCTGGTCAAACTGACCTGCCGGGGACGGGACTTCGCCGCCGCGGTGGGCCGCGCCCGGCGCGCGGTCGCCGAATTCCGCATCCGCGGCGTCGCCACCAACATCCCCTTCCTCCAGGCGGTGCTGGACGACCCCGACTTCCAGGCCGGCCGGGTCACCACCTCCTTCATCGAGCAGCGCCCGCACCTGCTCACCGCACGCCACTCCGCCGACCGCGGCACCAAGCTGCTCACCTACCTCGCCGACGTCACGGTCAACAAGCCGCACGGCGAACGGCCCGAACTCATCGACCCCCTCACCAAGCTGCCCGAGGTGCCGGCCGGGGAACCGCCCGCGGGCTCCCGGCAGCGCCTCGCCGAACTCGGCCCCGAGGGCTTCGCCTCCTGGCTGCGCGCGTCCCCCGCCGTCGGCGTCACCGACACCACCTTCCGCGACGCCCACCAGTCGCTGCTCGCCACCCGGGTCCGCAGCAAGGACCTGCTGGCCGTCGCCCCGGTCGTCGCCCGCACCCTCCCCCAGCTCCTCTCCCTGGAATGCTGGGGCGGCGCCACCTACGACGTCGCCCTGCGCTTCCTCGCCGAGGACCCCTGGGAACGCCTGGCGGCCCTGCGCGAGGCCGTGCCCAACCTCTGCCTGCAGATGCTGCTGCGCGGCCGCAACACCGTCGGCTACACCCCCTACCCGACCGAGGTCACCGACGCCTTCGTCCAGGAGGCCGCGGCCACCGGCATCGACATCTTCCGCATCTTCGACGCCCTCAACGACGTCAACCAGATGCGCCCCGCCATCGACGCCGTCCGCGAGACCGGCACCGCCGTCGCCGAGGTCGCCCTCTGCTACACGGCCGACCTGTCCGACCCCTCCGAGCGGCTCTACACGCTCGACTACTACCTCCGTCTCGCCGAGCAGATCGTCGAGGCCGGCGCCCACGTCCTGGCCGTCAAGGACATGGCCGGACTGCTGCGCGCCCCGGCCGCCGCGACCCTGGTGTCCGCCCTGCGCCGCGAGTTCGACCTCCCCGTCCACCTGCACACCCATGACACCGCCGGCGGCCAGCTCGCCACCTACCTCGCCGCGATCCAGGCCGGCGCCGACGCCGTCGACGGCGCGGTCGCCTCCATGGCCGGCACCACCTCCCAGCCCTCCTTGTCGGCGCTCGTCGCGGCCACCGACCACTCGGACCACCCCACCGGCCTCGACCTCCAGGCCGTCGGCGACCTGGAGCCGTACTGGGAGAGCGTCCGCAAGGTCTACGCGCCCTTCGAGGCCGGCCTGGCCGCCCCGACCGGCCGCGTCTACCACCACGAGATCCCCGGCGGCCAGCTCTCCAACCTGCGCACCCAGGCGATCGCCCTCGGCCTGGGCGACCGTTTCGAGGACATCGAGGCGATGTACGCCGCCGCCGACCGCATGCTCGGCCGGCTGGTGAAGGTCACGCCCTCCTCCAAGGTGGTCGGCGACCTCGCCCTGCACCTCGTGGGCGCGGGCGTCTCCCCGGCGGACTTCGAGGAGTCCCCGGACCGCTTCGACATCCCCGATTCCGTCATCGGCTTCCTGCGCGGCGAACTGGGCACCCCGCCCGGCGGCTGGCCCGAACCGTTCCGCACCAAGGCCCTGCGGGGCCGCGCCGAACCCAAGCCGGTCCAGGAACTGAGCACCGACGACCGCACCGGCCTCGCCAAGGACCGCAGGGCGACCCTCAACCGGCTGCTCTTCCCCGGCCCCACCCGCGAGTTCGACACCCACCGCGGCAGCTTCGGCGACACCAGCGTCCTCGACAGCAAGGACTTCTTCTACGGCCTGCGCCCGGGCCAGGAGTACTCCGTCGACCTCGACCCCGGCGTCCGGCTGCTCATCGAGCTGCAGGCCATCGGTGACGCCGACGAGCGCGGCCTGCGCACCGTGATGGCCACCCTGAACGGCCAGCTGCGCCCGATCCAGGTCCGCGACCGGGCGGCCGCCTCCGACGTCCCCGTCACCGAGAAGGCCGACCGGACCAACCCCGGCCATGTGGCGGCGCCCTTCGCCGGAGTGGTCACCCTCGCGGTCGCCGAGGGCGACGAGGTGTCCGCGGGTGCCACGGTGGCGACCATCGAGGCGATGAAGATGGAAGCCGCGATCACCGCCCCGAAGGACGGCACGGTGAGCAGGCTGGCCATCAACCGCATCCAGCAGGTGGAAGGCGGCGACCTCCTGGTCGAACTCGCCTGACCCGGGCCCGGACCGGCCGGCCTCGGCCGGCCGGTCCGAAACCGGCCTTCCCGGCAACCGCCGCGCGGGAGACGCCACCTGAGCCGTCCGCCGTCCCCCGCGCGGCGCCCCGCCCAGCCATTCCGGTGGTTTCCGCGCGGGCGCCGTGTGCTCGTGTGGCGAGGGGGTTACGGGAGCAGTATGAGTTCTCTGCGACGTCTTCCCCCTGTGCGTTCCCTGGCCGCCGTCTGTGCGCTGGGCGCGTCCGCGCTGCTGCTGACCGCCTGCGGAAGCAGCGGAACCGACCGTGCCGATGTCGCCGCCGCGGCCCCCACCAGCCCGGGCGCCACCTCGGCCACCGCGACCTCCGCCTCACCCTCGCCCTCCGCTTCGCTGAGCGAGGACCAGACCGAGCGCAAGGACCTGATCAACGCGACGAAGGTGACCTGGCAGAAGGCCGCCGACGCGGCTGTCCAGGAGGTGCCCGACAGCCAGTTGGTGGGCCTGGAGCTGAAGCCGACCCCCGCCGACGTCACCGCCACCCCCGGCACCGCCGGCCCGAGCACCCCGAACCCGGCCCCCTCGCCGGGCGCCCCGGAGTGGGAGGCCAAGGTCGCCACCGAGGACGGCACGGTGCACCGCGTCGAGATCGACGCCGTCAACGGCAAGGTCTTCCGCTCCCAGGCCGAGCAGGATCAGAGCGCCGACGACAAGCAGGAGATCGTCAACCGCCTCAACGACGCGACCCAGGCCCCGGAACAGGTCGTCAAGGCCGCCACCGACAAGGTCGAGGGCACGGTCACCGGCCTGGAACTCGGCCAGGACGACAACGACCAGGTCATGTGGTCCGTCGACGTGGTCAACAACGACACCTGGGTCCTGACGTCCGTCGAGGTGGACGCCGCCAGCGGCGAGGTCCTGCGCGAGCAGGTCGACCGCGACTGACACCCGCGACCCGACACCGCGCCCCCGGGCCGCCCACCGCACCACGGGTGGCCCGGGGGCGCGTTCGGCCGGGCGGACGGCGGCGTCCGCCCGGCCCGTTCGACCGGTTCCTTCATCCCGCGCGGCCCGGTGCCGCGCCCCGGCCGTCGGGGTCGTGAGGCTTCCGCGACGGTGCCTCCGCCGGCGGGGGAGCGGCGCCCGCCTCGACCGAGGGTGAGCCCCGTCGCCGCTGCCCCGGCCGCCACCACCCGGCCAACGAGCCGATGCGGTGCAGGAGTCGCCAGGTCCGGCGTCCTGCCACGCGCCCTGACCATCCGTCCGGTCGCGCCCGCGTCCCGCGCGCTCAGGACCCCGGCTTCACGATCAGGCACCAGTAGCCGTCGTGGCTGCCGATGCCGATGCGGCCGCCCTGGGGGACCAGGGCGGGGTCCGGCCGGCCCGCCGACGCCATCGTGCACACCGGGTCCCCGACGATGCCCGCGGCGGCCATCCGTCGCGCGGCGGCCACGGCGGCGGGAGACGTGTACCAGGTGGTGGTCGGTCCCGTGGCCGCCGGGGGCCTCGTCGCGGGCGCGGGGGAGGCCGACGGTGTGGCGGGCGTCGACGGTGAGGCGGACGTCGACGGAGTCGGTGTCGGCGCGGGGGTCCGGGTCGTGGGCCGGGCGGAGGCGGTGCGCGAGGACGGGGTATTTGGGGCGCTGCCCGCGGACCGGGACGGGGTGGTGCTCCCGGGTGTCGTCCCCGTCGCCGTGGAGCCCGGCGTGCGGGACGCGGTGGGCCGGGGGAGGGCCGAGGCGGACGGCGGCGGGGGTGCGGCCGAGGCGGTGCGGCGCGGCGGGGTGGTCCGGGCGGGCGGCCGTGCGGTGTCCGGCGCGCCGGGTGTCCGGCGGGCCGTGCCGGATTCTCCCGGTGTGGGCGCGGCCGTGAGCGAACGGCTCGGCGTCGCGCCGGTGGTGGGGGTGTCCTCCTCCGTCGGCTCGGCCGAACCGGACGTTTCCGGGGGCGAGGAGAACGTCGGCAGGGGGTCCAGCGTCGGCAGCGTCAGGTCCGTCGAGGCCGACGGACTGGGGCTCGGGGTGTCGCCGTCCTGCGAGACCAACGCCCAGACGCCGACACCGACGCCGCCGAGGGCGACTGCGACGGCGCCGCCCACGATCCACGGGGCACGCCGGGGCGGGCGTCGGTGACGGTTCATGCTCCCTACTGTGCTACGGGACCGGTCGGAGCGCTCCCTCGCCGCCTCCACCGGGTCGACCGGCCGCCGCGCGGGCCGGGCACGGTCCCCGGCTCAGCGGGCGGGGCACCCGGGGGATGTGACGACGCGTGAGAGCCGTGGGGCGACCCGGAGGCCGGTCCCCCGGGATCACCTGACCGGCGGTGTCCGCCCCGCACCGGTGTCGTCGTCGTGCGGGGGCATCTGGTCCATCGCCGCGAGCTGCAGCCGCAGCGCCAGCCGGGTGCGGGGGGAGGAGACGTCGACCGGGGCCACCTCTTCCAGCTTGCGCAGCCGGTAGCGCAGGGTGTTGGTGTGCACCCGCAGGACCCGTGCGGCGCTCTGCGGGTCCCCGAAGTGGTCCAGCCAGGCCGCGAGGGTCGCGAGGTACGGCGTGCCGTGCTCCTCGTCGTGGCCGCGCAGCACCGCGAGCGGCCCGCCGAGGAGACCGGCGTCGATCCCGACGGCGGCGCGGGCCCGCTCGACGACGACGGTGTCCCAGGCGTCCTCCATCAGGACGGTCCCCGCGCCGGTGCCCCGGGGGAGGCGGCCGGTGGCGATCAGCCGGTGCAGCTCGACGGCCTCCGCGAGGGAACGCGGCAGCCGGTCGGGTGAGCGGGCCGGGCAGCCGGCGGCGGCGTACAGCCCCGGGTCGTGCGTGCGGACCTCGGCCAGCACGTGCCGCAGCCAGCGGAGGCTGCCCGCCTCGGCGTCGGCCGGGGTGCCGGGCACGGCGCGCCGGGAGCCGCGCGGCCGGTCGGTGACCAGGGCGAACAGCCGCCCGTCGAGGTCGGCGAGCAACGGCTGGTGCCAGCCGAAACGGCGGGCGACCGACTCCCACAGATCCAGTTGCCGGCGGATGTCGCCGGTGCCCTCGGGGGAGCCGAGGGCCACCACCCGCCACGGCCCGGCGGGCAGCACGGGCTCGGCGTCCGAGGCGGTCTCCGCGCCGGGCCCGCCGGGGGCCGAGGCGGTGCCCTCGCGCAGGGCAGCCCGCAGCTGCCCCGCCGACACCCGCCGGGCGATGCCCGCCTCGGCCCGCAGCCGCAGCAGGTGCAGCGCGATGACGGACGCCACGTCGGTCAGCTCCCGGATGCGCTCCGGGGCGACGGGCGACTTGACCACGGCCCAGATGGAGCCCAGCCACTCGCCGCCCGCCCGGACCGGGACGATCAGCCGGGGCAGGGTGCCGTCGGGGCCCGCCGGGGTCCACACCGGGTCGGCGGAGCGGGCCAGCCTGCGGAACACACCGCTGGCCCGGAAGTGGGTGAGGGTCTCCGGCGGCACGCGGCGTCCCACGATGGTGGAGACCCGGGCCGGGTCGGTGGTGTCCTGCCGGGCCGAATAGGCGAGCACCCGGGACTGCGCGTCCTCGACCGTGACGGGCGCGTCGATGATCTCGGCCGCCTTGTCCGCCAGCGCGAACAGGTCGTGGTGCGGTCCGGACGCGCCGAACGCCCCGGCCCCGGGGGCGGAGGCGTGGTCGAGGACGCCCCGCAGCAGCCAGACGACGTGGGCCCACGAGGTGTGCGGGCGCAGCTCCACCAGCGCGGGCCCCGCGGCCCGCCGGGCGGCTCGGGCCACCTTCGTGTCGCCCGCGACCGACCCCTTCAGGACGACTCCCGCGGCCTGGGCGGCAGCGGCCCGTTCCAGCAGGGCGAGGGCGTCCGCCGCCTCGGTGACCCCGACGCCGAGCACCAGCTCTCCGGGCCGTCCCCCGGCGTCGCCGGGCTCCGCGAGGCTGACGTCGTGCACCTGAGCGTTCCCGGCGGCCACGACCGTGCGCAGGAAGCCGGAGCCGAGGGAGTCCACCAGGTCGGTGACGGCGATCATGCCCGCCACCCTGCGGGAACGGGCCGTACGGAAGGGGTCATGCACACATTGTGGCCCACCCGGATGGTGCTCGGAGCACCATCTGTCGCCGCCCTCTTGGCCGTCTGGCACAAAGACAACGTCTCCGGCCGGGCCCACCATCGTCGTACGCCCCCCTATTTTCTTATCCTTGCAGTACGTGAGAAGAGGTTCCGCATGGCCCGCCCTTCCTCGCCCGCACACAACGGCCCGAGCCGTGTCGCCGTCGTCGGCGCCGGCATGGTCGGTCTGTCCACCGCCTGGTTCCTTCAGGAGCGGGGCGTCGAGGTCACCGTGTACGACCGTGACGGCGTCGCCGCCGGGTCGTCCTGGGGCAACGCCGGCTGGCTGACGCCCGGACTGGCCACGCCGCTGCCGGAACCCGCCGTCCTCACCTACGGCGTGCGCGCGGTGCTCAGCCCGTCCTCCCCGGTCTACGTCCCGCCGAGCGCGAACCCGAGCCTGCTGAAGTTCCTCACCGGCTTCGCCCGCAACAGCACCGCCACCCGGTGGCTGCGCGCCATGCGCGCCCTCGTCCCCATCAACGACCTGTCGCTGTCCAGCTTCGACCTGCTGGCCGACGGCGGTGTCGAGGCCCGCACCCTCGACGCCAAGTCGTTCCTCGCGGCCTACCGCACGGCCGAGGAGCGCAAGGTCCTGCTGGAGGAACTCCAGCACATCGACGCGGCCGGCCAGAGCATGGAGTTCGACGTGCTCGACGGCGACGAGGCCCGCGGCATCGAGCCCTCCCTGTCGGACGAGGTCGGCGCGGCGATCCGCCTGCACGGCCAGCGCTACATCGACCCCGGTCACTTCGTGCACGCCCTGGCGGACTCCGTCCGCGCCCGGGGCGGGAAGATCGTGGAGAGCACGGAGATCACCGACGTGCACGACACCGGTGCCGCCGTCGCGGTCCGCACCGGGCACGGCGACGTGGCACGCTTCGACTCGATCGTCCTGGCCACCGGCGCGTGGCTCGGCCGGCACGCCCGGAAGTTCGGCGTGCGCTCCGTCGTCCAGGCGGGCCGCGGCTACAGCTTCAGCGTGCCGATCCAGCACGTCCCGGCCGGCCCGGTCTACTTCCCCGCCCAGCGCGTCGCCTGCACCCCGCTCGGGGACCGGCTGCGCGTCGCCGGGATGATGGAGTTCCGCAAGCCGGAGGCCCCGCTGGACTCCCGCCGGATCAACGCCATCGCCGAGGCCGCGCGCCCGCTGCTGCGCGGGGCCGACCTGAACGCCCGCCAGGACGAGTGGGTCGGCTCGCGTCCCTGCACGACCGACGGCCTCCCGCTCATCGGCGCGACCAAGTCGCCCCGGGTCTTCGCGGCGGGCGGCCACGGCATGTGGGGCGTCACCCTCGGCCCGGCGACCGGCCTGCTGCTGGCCGAGACGATGGTCACCGGCCGCCGCCCGGCCGAGCTGTCCCCGTTCGACCCGCTGCGCTGACCGCCGCGCCGCCGGGCGGGACCCCGACCACGGTCCTGCCTGGTGGCTCCGGTTCTCGTGACCCTGCCCGGTGGCTCCGGCTCTCGCGACCCTGCCCGGTGGCTCCGGTTCTCGCGATCTTGCCTGGTGGCTCCGGTTCTCGCGATCTTGCCTGGTGGCTCCGGCTCTCGTGACCCTGCCCGGTGGCTCCGGCTCTCGTGACCCTGCCCGGTGGCTCCGGCTCTCGTGACCCTGCCCGGTGGCTCCGGCTCTCGTGACCCTGCCTGGGGTCCCCGGCTCTCGCGACCCCGCCCGGCGCACCCACCTCGCGCGCACCCGGACGCGACCGTGCCGACACGTCCCGCCGAGCACCGGGCGGCGGCCCGCCCGCTCGTAGCATGACGGCCATGACCGGCACCGCCCCCGGCCCGATGCGGGCCGCCTACATCGACGCCGTCGGCCCCGCCGACGTGATCCGGTAGGGGAGCTGCCCGTATCGTCGCACGGGCCCACCGACGTCCTCGTCCGAGTCCGCGCCGTCGCCGTCGATCCCGTCGACACCTTCGTACGGTCCGGCGCGTACGCCACACCCCTGCCGTTCCCCTTCGTCCTCGGCGGCGACCTGGCCGGGGAGGTCGCGGCGGCCGGCCCCGGCGCCGTCGGTTTCGCGCCCGGGCAGCCGGTGTGGTGCAACAGCCTGGGCCACGCGGGCCGGCAGGGCGCCGCCGCCCAGTACGCGTCCGTCGCCGCCGACCGGCTCCACCCGGCACCGCCCGGTGTGGACGAGGAGCACCTCGTGGCCGCCGCCCACCCCGCCGCCTCGGCCTGGCCGGCGCTCTTCCGGCACGGCAGGCTGACCGCCGGGGAGACCGTGTACGGGGGAGGCGCGGCCGGCAACGCGGGCGGTGCCGCCTTGGCCCTCGCCGCCGCGGCCGGAGCCCGGGTCGTCTGCACGGCGCGGGCCGAGGAGGCCGCGGCGGCCCGCCCTGGGCGCCGCCGAGGTGCTCGACTACCGGGAGCCCGACCTGACCGGGCGCCTGCGCCGGGCCGCGCCCGACGGGTTCGACGTCCACCTGGACACCTCCGGGCACGGCGTCCTGGCCGACGCCGTCGAACTGCTCGCCCACGGCGGGCGCATGGCCGCGATGGCCGGACTCGGCGGCGGCCCCGGCGAGCTGTCGCCCGGCCGCCTCTACACCAAGGACGCGAGCATCGTGGGGTTCGCGATCAGCAACGCCGGCGTGAGCGACCTCGCCCGGGCGGCACGGGCGGTCGGACGGCTGCTGCGGGACTCCCCGCCGCGCCCGCGGATCGCCGGACGGCTGCCGCTGTCGAGGACGGCGGAGGCCCACCGCCGGCTGGAGGCCGGTGAGGTCCGCGGCCGACTCGTCCTCACCGTTCCCCGAACACCGCCGGGTTGCCGGGGGCCGCGCCGGGTACCCGGCCGGGCATGCGGTGGCAACAGGTGCAGCAGGGACCGTCGGCGGTGTACGTGGTGGTGCTCGACCCGGGCGAGGATCCCGTCGCCGGACTCACCGCCTTCGCGCGCGACCGGTCACTGGGCGCCTCCCAGATCACCGCCGTGGGTGCCTTCTCGGAGGCGGTCGTCGGCTGGTTCGACCGGGAGGTCCTGGACTACCGGCCCATCCCGGTCGACGAGCAGTGCGAGGTGCTGTCGCTGATCGGTGACGTCGCCGTCGCCGACGACGGGCCCGCACCCCATCTGCACGTCGTGCTGGGCCTGTCCGACGGCTCCACCCGCGGCGGCCACCTGTTGTCGGGACGGGTCTGGCCCACCCTGGAGGTCGTCGTCCGGGACAGCCCCGCCGAGCTGGCCAGGACCCACCACCCCGAACTGGGCCTGAGCCTGATCGACCTCCGGTGAGCGGAGCCGGACGGGGTGTCAGCCGACCGGGGTGGAGCGCGCGGGGGTCTCCCGCAGGCGGCCGAGTTCCAGGTTCATCTCGGCGAGGAAACGGACGACGACCATCAGCTCGTCCCGGGTGAAGCGGGCGCGAGCGGTGTCGGTGCTGAGGGCCAGCGGCCGGAAGAAGTCGCGGGCGACCTCCTTGGCCGGGTCCGCGTAGTGCAGGTGCACCACCCGGCGGTCGCCGTCCGCCCGGACCCGCCGTATGTGACCGGCCTTCTCGAGCCGGTCGACGCAGGCGGTCATGGCGCCCGAGGTCAGGTTGAGGTGCTTGCGCAGCCGGCCGGGCGTCATCGGACCCAGCGCCGGATCGTCGTCCAGGATCGCGATCAGCGCCCTCATGTCGGTCAGGTGCAGGCCCTGGGACTGGGCGAACTCCTCCGTGACGCGGTTGAGCTCGCCGTTCATCCGGCGCAACAGAACCGCGAAGGACTGCAACCCCGTGGGGTCGTCCTGCGGAACAGATGACGAGGGGGTGCTGACCGGGCCGCTCATGCGACCAGTATATGTTTGCTCGATCATCGAGATACTCGATCGGTGAGGTATCGATGAGGTAACCCGCTCGACCCCCGTGCCGTTGATCCACCTGCCGTCCTTCCCCCCTGTTGTCACCTTCCGCCGGAGGAGTCCGATGAGAACCGCACCCCGCTGGGCCCGGTGGGCCGTACCGCTCGTCCTGCTGGTGGTGTGGCTGGGCGTGGGCGGCACCCTCGGGCCCTACGCGGGCAAGCTGGGCGAGGTCGCCACCAACGACCAGTCGACGTTCCTGCCCGAGAGCGCCGAGTCCACCCGGGTCCTGGAGGCGCGTGAGGCGTTCGACCAGTCCGGCACCCAGCCCGCGATCGTGGTGTGGACGGCGGACGGCGACCGGATCACCGACGCCCAGCGGGCCGCGGCCACGAAGGCCGTCGCCGGGCTCACCGGGCAGCCCGGGGTCGTCGACCGCCCGTCACCCGCCTTCCCCTCCGACGACGGCCTGGCCCTGCAGGCCGTGGTCCAGCTGGAGTCCGACCTGGGCGACGAACTGCCCGATGTCCTGGACGACGTGCGCGAGGCGGTGGGCGACGTACCCGGCACCCGCGCCGAGATCGCGGGACCGGCCGCCAGCCAGGCCGACCTGTCCGACGCCTTCGCCGGCATCGACGGACTGCTGCTGGGCGTGGCCCTGAGCGCGGTCCTGCTGATCCTCCTGCTCGTCTACCGCAGCGTCCTCCTGCCGTTCGTGATCATCCTCGGCTCGGTGTTCGCCCTGTCCCTGGCCTGCGCCGTCGTCTACTTCCTGGCCGACCGGGACGTCGTCATGGTCGACGGACAGGTGCAGGGCATCCTCTCCATCCTCGTGATCGGCGCCGCCACCGACTACGCGCTGCTCCTGGCCGCCCGCTTCCGGGAGGAACTCGCCCTGCGCGAGGACCGGGCGACGGCCGCCCTCGTCGCGGTGCGCCGCTCCTTCGGCGCGATCACCGCCAGCGCCGCCACCGTGGCCCTCGGCCTGCTCGCTCTCTTCGCCAGCGACCTCACCAACACCCGGGCCCTCGGCCCGGTGGGCGCCATCGGCATCGTCTGCGCCGTGCTGTCCACGCTGACGTTCCTGCCCGCCGTGCTGGCCCTCGTCGGCCGGGCCGCCTACTGGCCGTCCCGCCCGAAGGCGTCCGGCCCGGACGACGAGGGCAAGGGCATCTGGCACCGCGTCGCGGCGACGGTGGACCGCCGGCCGCGCCGCACCTGGGTGGTGACCGCGCTGGGCCTGGCCCTGCTGGCCGGCTTCTCCTCCACCCTGACCGCCAAGGGCGTGCCGCTCGACGAGATCTTCGTCAACGACGCCCCGTCCGTCTCCGCCCAGCAGACGATCACCGAGCACTTCCCGGGCGGCTCCGGCAACCCCGCCGTCGTCATCGCGGACGCCGACCGGGCCGGCGAGGTGACGGCCGCCGCCGAGGCCACAGAGGGCGTGGCGTCGGCCGCCGCGGTCTCCGAGTCCGGGCAGCCGGGAGCCGGTGAACCGCTCGTCGTCGACGGCCGGGTCCGCGTCGACGTCACTCTGAGCGACTCCGCCGACAGCGACGCCGCCAAGGAGACCGTCCAGCGGCTGCGCGAGGCGGTGCACGCCGTGCCCGGCGCCGACGCGCTGGTCGGCGGCTACACGGCCCAGCAGTACGACACCCAGCAGACCGCGGCCCGGGACCGCATGGTCATCGTGCCCGTCGTGCTCGGCATCATCCTGCTGATCCTGGTGGCGCTGCTGCGCTCGCTGCTCGTCCCGGCCCTCCTGGTGGCCACGGTCGCGCTGAACTACCTGGCGACCCTCGGCGTGGCCGTGCTCGTCTTCGAGCACCTCCTCGGCATCAGCGGCATGGACGCCTCGGTGCCGCTGTACGGGTTCGTGTTCCTGGTCGCGCTCGGCGTGGACTACAACATCTTCCTGATGTCCAGGGTGCGGGAGGAGGCACGGACGCTCGGCCCGCGGCAGGGCGTCCTGCGCGGACTCACCACCACCGGCGGCGTCATCACGTCCGCCGGGGTGGTGCTCGCCGCCACCTTCGCCGCCCTCATGGTGATCCCGCTGGTCTTCCTGGTCCAGCTGGCGTTCATCGTCGCCTTCGGTGTCCTGCTCGACACCCTCGTGGTGCGGTCCCTGCTGGTGCCCGCGCTGGTGATCGACATCGGCCCCCGGGCCTGGTGGCCCAGCTCCCTGGCCCGCGGCGCCACGCCCGCCCGGGACGGGGAGAAGGCCGGGGCGATGACCTGAAGACCGCCCGCCCTACGGTCCGTCGGCGCCCGGCATCGGCCGGACGGTGAGGATCTGCTGGGCGTGGCCGACCGGCCCCTCCACGTCGTGGAGGACGGTGCTGGTGAGGCCGTGGCCGGTGGGGCCGAAGGTGACGGTGGTGTCGAGCCCCGTCCAGCGCCCCACCGGACCGCGGTGCAGATGGATCGTGAGGTCCACGTTGGGGAACCAGTCGGTCGGCGGCTGCCGGACCGCGATGCCGTTGGCGGTGTCGACGAGCGCGACGAACGACGCGAGCGCGCTGACGGGCTGCCCCGCGACGAGGTCGAGGCCGGTGGAGAGCCAGGCCGTGGTCCTGCCCGGCTGCGGCGGCGTGACCGGGCGGACGTCCAGCGAGGCCACGTAGCCGCCCGGCCAGACGGAGTGCATGGGCCAGGGCGCCAGGGTCTCCGGAGGGGCGAGCCGGTCTCCCGGGCCGCCGGCGACGGCGGAGGTGTCGGCCGACGCCAGGAGCCAGGCGCGGGCCCGCACCGCGGGACGGCCGGCGATCAGCGCCACCGCTTCGAGCAGCTCTATGGTGCGGCCCGGCCTGATCGTCTCCACCCGGATCTCGCACTCCTCCAGGGCGAGACGGCCCAGGATGTCGTAGCTGATCCGGGCCAGGGCCAGACCGTTGTCGGGCCGGCCGGCCAGGAACCGGTCGATCGCGTGGACGATCAGCCCGCCGAGCGGACTGAAGTGCAGCTCCTCCGTGTCCCACGCGCCGCTCGCGTGCGCGGTGGGCTTGTAACGGTGCTCGTCGACGGGCTGGTAGTAACTGCCGGAGTACAACGGGTGGTCCTCGTGCTTCGGTCGCGGAATGCGGACATCGGTGTCCGACGACCGTACCCGTGGTGATCAGCCGGGGGTGAGGCCGGTCAGAGCCCGTCCAGCTCGGCGAGGAGCCCGGCGTCACGCATCCCGGGCAGCCCGTACCCCGCCCGCTCGTCCCAGTCGACGTCCAGGTCGTCCAGGTGGACGTGCCACGCCGCGTCCGGCAGGGCGCGGCGCAGCTCCGTCACCGAGTCCAGCACGTGGCCGATCACCGGGAGCAGCCGGTCCGGGGCGGCGGGCAGCCGGGTCGAACCGGCCAGCACCTGCCCGGCGTCGCGGCCCCCGCTGTCGTAGAGGTGCAGCGGCTCCTCGTCGGCGTAGGGGAAGGAGGCGAGCCGGGCGGCGGCGATCCGGTCCACCGCGGCCGTCTCCTCGGCCGTCAGCGGCTCGGTCCGGCGGGCGCTGTAGTAGAGGGAGACGCTCATGACGCCGAGCCTACTGACGGGCGCCGACACCGGCCCGCCCACGGGTGTGCCGGCCCGCGGGGCCCGGGCACGCCCGAGGAGCTCCCGCACTCCGGGGCGCGGGCCGGGCTCAGGGAGCGCCGGGGGCGGTGAACGCCGCCGCGTGGTCGGCCGCCCACCGGGCGAAGGTGCGGGCCGGCCGCCCGGTGACCTTCTCGACGGTGTCGAGGACCGTGCGGCCCACCTCCGGGGTGTCGCCGTACACCTGCAGCAGGAAGCCGATCACCTCCTCGGGCTGTCCGGCGGCCCGCCACCGGGCGACGGCCTCCTCCTCGCTGAGCTCGACCAGCGTGATGTCCCGGCCGCGGGCGGCGGCGAGGGCCGCCACCTTGTCCGCCACGGTCAGCGTCTCGGGGCCGGTGAGCACGTACTCCTGCCGGGCGTGGCCCACCTCGGTGAGCGCGACCGCGGCGACCGCGCCGATGTCGCCCTCGTGGACCATGGCGCTCAGCCGGGACACGAAGGGCTCGCGCACCTCGTCCGCGGTCACGATGCCCTCCGCCCACTCCAGGGCGTTGGACATGAACTCGACCGGCATCAGCACGGTCCAGTCCACCGAGTCGTCGGCGCGTACGGCGTCCTCCAGCGGGGTCGGCCCGCCGCCGTGCAGCACGGTCACCCGGCGCACCCCGGCGGCGCGGGCCCGTTCGAGGATCCGCGGGCCGGTCTCCAGCGGGGCGAAACCGCCGCCGTCGAAGGTGATCAGGTGCAGGCCGGTGACGCCCTCCAGCGCCGGGGCGAGCGTGTCGGGTTCGGCCAGGTCGCCGCGGACCACCTCGACGCCGGCCGGGAGAGCGGCCTTCGCCGGGTTCCTGGTCAGGGCCCGGACCGCGTGACCGCGGGCGAGCAGTTCGGCGACGACCTGACGGCCGACGGTGCCGGTGGCGCCGGTGACGAGAATCTTCTGCGTGTGGGTCATGGGACGACCGTAGGAAGCCTTGCGGTCACCTGCTGTCCGCGATCGCGGTCGTCCTCGTGGGAGTGTGCCGGAGCGGTGTGCCGGAGTGGTCAGAACGACGTCTCGCGGACGCTCACCCGGTCCGGGGACCCGGCCGTGGCCGTCACCTCGGAGCGCTGCCGTCCGCCGGAGAAGGTCACGATGAGCGCCTGGGGCGAGGTCTGGCGCGTGCTCACCGTGAAGCCCCGGTTGGGCACCGCGGAGATCAGGCACACCCGGCCCCCGCCGAACCGCACCGTGGTCTTCCCGCCCTGGGCGGGCACCGTGTGCACCCCGGAGCCGGCCTCCGCACAGCCGGCGTCGCTCCCGCCCGTCTCCGCGGGACGGGGGGTGGGACGGACGGTCGGGGTGCGCGGCGCACTCGGCTCGGGCGACGTCTCGGCCGTCCGGGACGGCGTGGGGCGGGGCGTGCGGGTGCTCCGCGACGGGCTGGGGGAGGGGGACGCGGGCGGCGACGCCGACCGCGTGGCCGCAGGCAGGTCCTCCGGCGCCGACTGCGCGACGGGCGCCGTGGGCCGGGTCGAGCCCACGACGAAGTGGATGGTGACGATGACGGCCGTCACACTGGCTGCCGTGCAGGACAGCCATATCAGCAGGTAGCGCAGGAGGCGGGGCACGACACCATAGTGACGGACGCGCTAACGTTCCGGCTCATGGCCTCCGTACTGGTCGTCGAGGACGACGCTGTGATCCGGGCCGCGCTGATCGAGGTCCTCAGTGGACACGGCCACGCGGTGAAGACCGCACACCAGGGCTTCGAGGCGCTGCGCGAGATCACCCAGAGCCCGCCGGACATCGTGGTGCTCGACCTCGGCCTGCCCGACCTGGACGGTCTCGACGTGCTGCGCATGATCCGCGGGATATCCCGCGTCCCGGTGCTGGTCGCCACCGCCCGGGACGACGACACCGAGATCATCCGGCTGCTCAACGCCGGCGCCGACGACTACCTGGTCAAGCCGTTCTCCGGCGGCCAGCTCGCCGCCCGGCTGGGCGCCGTGCTGCGCAGGTCGGCACCCGCCGACACCGGCGCGCCCCGGCCGCCGGCGCTGCACGTCGGCGACCTGCACATCGACCCCACCGCGCGCACGGCGCACCTGGCGGGCCGGGAGCTGCCGCTGACCCGCCGCGAGTTCGATCTGCTCGCCTACCTGGCCGCGCACGCCGACCAGGTCGTCTCGCGGCAGCGCATCCTCACCGAGGTGTGGCAGCAGCCCTACCTCGAGGAGCAGACCGTGGACGTCCACCTGTCCGCACTGCGCCGGAAGCTGGGGGAGAAGGCGCGCCAGCCCCGCTACCTCCACACCGTGCGCGGCATCGGCATCAAGCTGGTCGGCTCGCCGTGAGACGTGCGCTCGCCGGTATCGCGCTCGCCGTCACGTCGATGGTGGCCCTGTCGTTCCTCATCCCGCTCGCCCTGCTCGTCCGGGAACAGGCCCGCGACCAGGCCACCACCGTCGCCGAACAGCGCGCCTCCGCCCTGTCCCCGGTCCTGGCCCTCACCACCCGGCGCTCGGACGTGGAGCAGGCCCTGGGCGAGATCGGCTCGCCGGGCCGGCTCGCCGTGCGGCTGCCCGACGGCGACGTCGTCGGCACCCCGCACGCCCCCCGCAGCGCCCTGGACCGTGCCGTCGAGGACCGGCAGACCCTGGCGCTGGACACCGAGGAGGGCTGGAGCTACCTGCAGCCCGTCGTCCTGCGGGGCGACCGGGTCGCTGTCGTCGAGTCCCACGTGCCCGCCGCCGACCTCAGCCGGGGCGTCGCCGCCTCCTGGGGCGTGATGGCGCTGCTCGCCCTGGGCCTGGTCGGCGGTTCGGTCCTGGTCGCCGACCGGCTCGGCGCGCGCGTCGTGCGCTCCTCGCGCAGTCTGAAGCGGGCCTCCCTCGCCCTCGGCTCGGGCGACCTCGACGTGCGCGTCGCACCGGACGGGCCGCCGGAGCTGCAGGAGGCCGGGGTGGCGTTCAACACCATGGCCGACCGGGTCGTCGACCTGCTCGCCGTCGAGCGGGAACTGGTCGCGGACCTCTCCCACCGGCTGCGCACCCCGCTCACCGCGCTGTGCCTGGAGGCGGACCGGATGGGGCCCACGCCGAGCGCGCGCCGCATCGCCGAGGCCACCGCCCAGCTGGAGAGCGAACTGGACGCGGTCATCACGGCCGCCCGGGCCCCGCTGGCGGTCTCGCAGCCGGGGGGCGCGGCCCACGACCCGGCGAAGCCGTGCGACGTGTCCGAGGTGGTCGCCGAACGCCTGGAGTTCTGGGCCGTCCTCGCGACCCAGCAGGACCGGCCGTGGGAACGCTACTTCACGCCCCGCCCGACCCCGGTCCGCTTCCCGCAGGACGAGCTGGCGGCGGTCGTCGACGCCCTGATCGGCAACGTCTTCCGGCACACGCCCCAGGGGGCCGCCTTCGCCGTCCGCGTGGAGCGGGCCGACGAGCGGGTCCTGCTCACCGTGGACGACGCCGGCCCGGGCGTCGACGACCCGGAGGCGGCGCTCACCCGCGGGGTCAGCGTCGGCGGCTCCACCGGCCTCGGCCTGGACATCGTGGCCCGCGCCGCCCGGGCGGCGGACGGGGAACTGACGATCACCCGTGCGCCGATGGGCGGCGCACGGGTGCGGGTGTCGTTCGCGCTGGCGTCCGCGCGGGGGTGAACCGGCTCAGCGGCTCGCGCCGAAGTTCTGCGTCCACCACGGGCCGCCGTCACCGAAGTGGACGCCGACGCCTATCTCCTTGAAGGAGCAGTTCAGGATGTTGGCGCGGTGGCCGGGGCTGTTCATCCAGGACTTCATCACCGAGGCGGCGTCGGCCTGCCCGCGGGCTATGTTCTCGCCCAGCGTCGACCACTGGTACCCGGCGGCCTCGACCCGGGTGGTCATGGTGGAGCCGTCGGGGCCGGTGTGGGACATCACACCGCTCGCGGCCATCACGTCGCTGTAGTCGTCCGCGGCGCGGGTCAGCCGGGCGTTGGCCGTCAGCGGGGAGCACCCGGCCGCGGCCCGTTCCTGGTTGACCAGGGCGATCACCTGGGTCTCGGCGCTGCCGCCCGAGCTGCCGGAGCCGCCCGAGCCGGAACCCGGGCCGGAGGCGCTGCCGCCGCCGGTGCCGCGGTCGCTGCCGGCCTTGGCGGAGGGGCGCTCGGGTGCCTTCGCGGCCTGCGTCGGAGTCGCGGTGCGGGTGGGGCTCGCCGACTTCGACGCCTTCTTCTTCCCGGCCTTCTTGCTCGGGGACGCCTCGGGAGAGGCGCTCGCGCTCGTGGACGGGGAGGCGGACGGCGTCGTCTCCTCCGCCGAGGGAGCCTGGTCGACCGTGCTCGCGGCCACCCGGTCCGAGGCACCGCCGTCGCCGTCGCCGTCGCCGTCGCCGATGCCGGTCAGGGCGAATCCGACGCCTGCCGTGAGGACCGCGGCACCGAGCACCAGGGTGGTGTTGCGCGTCCGGTGCCCGCCGCCGGGGCGGGCGTGGGAGCGGGGCTTGCGGGCGGCTCGGCGGGAACCCATTGCGTAGGACACCTCGGTCGGTCGGTCGGAGGGAGACCCGGTGGGCGCGATGGCACCCACCGGGACCGTGGGGGGTGCTGCGAGCGTAGGGGCCGGAGGACTGGATTCCGCGGTTCGAAGGTCAACTTCAAGAAGCCTTAAGAAAACCGCCAAGGTCTGTTGAGGTCGGCCCGCCCGGGCGGACCCCACCGTGCGGGCGACGGTCCCACAAGTGACGTTTTATCTGCTTTACGGTGTCCCGGTGCGACCTGTGCCCAAATGGACCTTGCTCTCGTCGGGATGCGCGCCCCTGCTGCTGGCCGGCGGCTGGGCGGTCGCCGGGCAGCTCGAAGGCCCCGCCTACGATCCCGTGACGCAGACCATCAGCGTGCTGGCGGCGCACGGTGCGGCCGGGGCGTGGGTGATGACGGCGGCGCTGATGGCTCTGGGGGTGTGCCACCTGCTCACCGCATGGGGTCTGCGGGCCGCCGCGGCCCCGGGGCGCGTGGCGCTGGCGTGCGGGGGAGTGGCGGCGCTGGTGGTGGCGATGGTGCCGCCGCCGAGCAGCGGGGGCTCGCTGCGTCACGGCTCGGTCGCCGCGGTCGGCTTCGCGCTGCTCGCCCTGTGGCCCGTCCTCGCCGCCGACCGCAGCCGCACCGCGCCCTGGCCGCTGTGGCCCGAGATTTCCCTCGCCGTGACCCTGGCGATGGGGGCCGGGGCGCTCTGGTTCCTGTTCGAGATGGACGACGACGGGGCTGCCGGAGTGGCCGAACGCGTGGTCACCTCCATGCAGTCGCTGTGGCCCTTCGTGGTCGCCGCCGCCTGCGTCCACCGCGCCCGGAGCCGGTACCGGGCCACCGCGTCCTGACGGGCGGGGGCTACTCGGGCGGCGTAGGGGTGTCGTGGGTGCGGTACATCGCCTGGACGTCCAGTTCGAGCCGGACGGTGGGGCCGACGACCGCGATGCCGCGGGCCAGCATGGAACGCCAGTTGAGGGTGAAGTCCTCGCGGTGCAGTTCCGCCCGGGCCAGGGCCGCGCAGCGCAGCTCCTGCCCGTAGCCGCCGTTGACCGTGCCGAGGTAGGTGGTGTCGAGGCCGACGGAGCGACTGGTGCCGTGCATCGTCAGCGTGCCGTGCAGGGTCCACTTCGAGCCGCCGTGGTAGGCGAAGCGGCTGCTGACGAAGTCGATGTACGGGTAGCGCTCGACGTCGAGGAAGTCGGCGGACCGCAGGTGGTTGTCCCGGGTCCGGTTGCCCGTGGCGATGCTGGAGGCGTCGATGCGCACCGACACCTGGGAGTCGGTCATGTCCGGCGCGACGCGGATGCCGCCCTGGAACCGGGTGAACCGGCCGTGCACATGCGCCATGCCGACGTGCTGGGCGATGAAGCGGATCGCGGTGTGCGGCGGATCGAACAGCCAGGTCCCGGCCGACGGCAGCTCCAGCCTGCGGGCCGGCACGAGCTGCACGCGCGCCGGGGCGGGCGCGACTCCGGCGTGGATCTCGATGGTCCGGCGGTCCGGAGAGAGACCCTCGGCGGCGGTCAGCACGCTGTACGCACCCGGCGGCAGTGCCGCGAGGAACAGGCCGTACGGATCGGTGGTGCCGCGGGCCGCGACCCGGTGGCTGTCCAGCGCGGTCACCGTCACCTCGGCCCCGCCGACGGGCTGCTCCCCGCTGTCGACGACCGCGCAACCGAATCCGCCGGCGCCCGCGGGGAGGAGGGCGGAGAGGTCCGGCGTGGTGCCGGAGGCACCCTCGCGCCGTCGCCGCAGCAGTCCGAGCACCATGCAGTTCACACCTTTCGTCACATGTGTCACCGGGCCTGCGGAGGCGCCGGGACACGTTCGCGGTTGCCAAGGGGTGTCGAGGGGGTGGGCGGCGAGCTCCGGAACCTGCCCGATCCCGTAGTGATCATAAAGCCGTCGGCAGGGAGCAGATCACCCCGCATCGGCTCCGGCGAACGGTGACCGAGGGCGGTGAAATGCACCATTGTTTGTGAATTCTCCGGAAAGTGCGGGCTTCACGGATGCCGGGCGGGCGCTGATTTGCGTTCCTGCACCGGCAAAGTGCGGAGGGGGTGACGCCCGGTTCACGGGGGCCTCACGGCTTCCGCGCATGGTCACCGCCTTGGGGCGTCCGGAGCGGGCAACCCGTACTTCTGTGTGCGACGGGGCTCACAGGTGATCGGCAAACCTTCTCTTTGCGCGTTCTTGACCTGCGTATAAGCTGCGAACAGGTGGACGAGCGCCGTGCGGAGTCGCCGTGCGGTGGCCATCCGCCCATTTCTGTGACTTCTCGTTCGATCGGACGAGACGAGATGTTTGGCACAGTATGAGGAGAGGGTGCGCGGGGGATGTGTCCCCCCGGGGCCGTGGCGGACGCAAGGGTGGAGGTTTCGTGTGATGAGCGAACCGGTCGGTGCGGTGAACAGCTCCGCCGGCCACCCCGTCACCGCCCGCCCCCGGACGACGGCGGGCCGGCAGCCGGCCCCCGGCGCCCTCCGGGCCCGCCCCGACGACGTCCCCCGCGCCGCCGCCCGGCGTGTGCGCCGCCCCGGCCGCACCGCGTTCCGGCCGCCCCTGACCACCGCGGCGGCCCCGGTCCTCCACCGCTGGGCGGTGGAGGGATGAGCGGGCCCCCGGCCGACGGCCGGATCGCGATCGACCGGCAGCACCCGGAGGTGTACCGGGCACAGATCGAGGTGGCCAAAGCCGTCCGCCGAGCCGCCCGCGAGGCGGGACTGGACCGGACCCTGGTCGAACTCGTCAACATCCGCGCCTCGCAGATCAACGGCTGCGCCTCCTGCCTCGACGTCCACGTGAGGGCCGCGCTCAGGGGAGGCGAGTCGTCCCAGCGCATCGCCGTCCTGCCGGCCTGGCGCGACACGGACCTGTTCACCCCGGCGGAGCGCGCCGCACTGATCCTGACGGAGAGCCTCACCACCCTTCCCGATCCCCGCATCCAGGATCAGGACCACGCCGAAGCGGCCCGGCACCTCACGCCGGAGCAACGCTCGGCGGTGACCTGGATCGTGATCACCATCAACGCCTTCAACCGGGTGTCGATCGCCAGTCGCCACCCCGTGCATGAACGGGGGGCCGTGAGCCCGCCCGCAGTCAGTCCGCACAACCCCTAGAAAGGGCACGCATGACCTCCAGCGTCCGCCTCGATCCAGACCAGCGCCTCCTCGAGAGCTCCTGGCGGCGTCCGTGATGGAGGTGACAGAGCGCCGACAGCCCAAGACCCAGACCTCGGCCAAGCGGCGCATGCTGGGGGCCCAGCTGGCGGGCCGGGCACGCAACTTCCTGACGACCGAGGCGGGCAGTGTCGGCCTGCTGCTGGCCGCCGTCGTGATCGCCCTGGTCTGGGCGAACTCACCCTGGTCCGACGCGTACACCTCGCTGTGGTCGACGGAGGCGTCCTTCTCCATCGGCAGCGCCGACCTGTCCATGAACCTGGGCCACTGGGTCAGTGACGGCCTGATGGCGGTGTTCTTCTTCGTCATCGGCCTGGAGGTCCGCTACGAGGTCTCCGTCGGTGTGCTGAACAGCCGTCGGCGCATCGTCATCCCCGCCATGGCGGGCATCGGCGGCATGCTGATCCCCGTCCTGCTGTACCTGGCCGTCTCCCCCGGCGGCGAGGCCGCCAAGGGCTGGGGCATCGTCATCGGCACGGACACCGCCTTCATGCTGGGCGCGCTCGCCATCGTCGGGCCGCGGTTGTCCACCCAGCTCCGCGTCTTCCTGCTGGCCATCACCGTCATCGACGACATCGTGGCCGTCACCGTCATCGGCTTCGTCTACTCCGGGTCGGTGCGCTACGCACCGCTGCTCCTCGCGCTCGCCCTCTGCGTGCTCCTGGCGAGCCTGACCCGGCTGGGGGTCTGGCGGGCGGCACCGTACGTGATCGTCGTGCTCGTCCTGTGGGTGGCCACCTACGAGGGCGGCCTGCACGCGTCCATCGCGGGCATGATCGGCGGTCTGCTCATCCCCGCCCAGGCGCCCGCGCGTCACGCGGTGGAACGGGCGGCCAGGCTGTTCCGCGCCTTCCGGCAGTCGCCGCGGGCCGATGTGGGCATGACCGCCCGTCGGGGCCTCAAGCAGGCCGTCTCGGTCAACGAGCGTCTGCAGACCGTGCTGCACCCCTGGAGCAGCTACTTCATCGTCCCGGTGTTCGCGCTCGCCAGCGCGGGAGTGGACCTGCGGGACGGTGTCCTGGCCGACGCCCTGTCCTCCTGGGTCACCTGGGCGGTCGTCATCGGTCTGGTGCTCGGCAAGCTGCTGGGCGTCAGCGGCGGTGCGCTGCTGGGCACCCGGCTGGGGCTCGGCAGCCTGCCGCGCGGTGTCGGCGAGGGCCAGGTGATGGGCGGCGGAGTCCTCTCCGGCATCGGCTTCACCGTCTCCCTGCTGATCGCCCAGCTGGCCTTCGCCGACAACGAGGATCTGCGTGCCCAGGCCACGGTGGGCATCCTGCTCGCGGCCGTCTTCGCCACCCTCCTCGGGTGGGTGGCGTTCCGGCTCGCCGCGGTCCTGCGCGGAGAGACCGAGGCCGACCTGCCGCGCTTCCTGGACACGCCCGTCGACCCGGAGAGGGACCACATCTCCGGCCCGGTGGACGCTCCGCTGACCCTGGTCGAGTACGGCGACTACGAGTGCCCGTTCTGCGCGCACGCCACCGGTGTGCTGCAGGAGCTGAGGGACCGGTTCGGCGACCGCCTGCGGTACGTCTACCGGCACCTCCCGCTGCCCGACGTGCACGAACACTCGGAGCTCGCCGCCCGGGCGGCCGTCGCCGCGGACAAGCAGGGGCGTTTCTGGGACATGCACGACCTGCTGTTCGCGCACCGGGAGCACCTGGAGTTCGACGACGTGGTCGGTTACGCGGGCGACCTGGGACTCGACATCGAGAAGTTCCTCGACGATCTCGACGACGAACGGACGGCCGAGCGCGTGCGTGAGGACGTCGCGAGCGCGGAGGCCAGCGGGGCCACCGGCGCGCCGACGTTCTTCATCGGCAACCGCCGGCACACCGGGCCGTACGACGCGGCGACGCTGGCGCGGGAACTGGAGGCGTCCGACACGGGAGCGGTCACCTCGTGACGTGACCCCCTCCGGTCAGCCGGGGCGGGGCACCGGCGACGGGCCCGGCCGGGCGTGGGCATCCTGTCTCACGTCGGGCCGGGCCCCACGTCTCCCTGGAGGCGCTGCAGGTCGGAGGGGCGCACCTGGATGGCCACGACGGCGATCAATGCGGCGAGCACGGCGAAGATCGCCGCCGTGACGAAGGCGGCCGAGACCCCGGCGGTGAGCACCTCGTCGGACCAGGGCGGCGGCAGCTCCCCGGTGCGCCGGAAACGCAGCAGCTCCCCCGGGTCGGCCTGCTGGAGGAAGCGGGGGATCTGGCGCTCGGCCTCGTTGGTGCTGGCGGTGCTGGACATGGTGACCAGGATGGACAGGCCGAGGGAGCCGCCCACCTGCTGGGTGGCGTTGAGCAGACCGGAGGCCGCGCCGGTCTCGGCGGTGCGGACGTTGGACAGCGCCATCAGCGTCAGCGAGACGAAGTTCATGCCCATGCCGAGGCTGAAGACCAGCATCGGCCCCAGGACGCTGCCCGCGTAGGTCGAGTGGACGTCGGTCAGGGTCAGCCAGCCCAGGCCCGCCGCTGCCAGCACACCGCCCCCGACCATGAACGGTTTGGGCCCGTACACGGGCAGGAACCGTGAGGTCAGGCCGGCGCCGATCGCGATGACGGCACTCACCGGCAGGAAGGCGACGCCGGCCTGCAGGGGGCTGAAGTCCAGCACGTTCTGCACGAACAGGGTCAGGAAGAAGAACATGCCGAACATCGCCGCGGCGAGGCACAGCATGATGCCGTAGGTGCCCGCGCGGTTGCGGTCGGCGAACATGTGCAGCGGCGTGATCGGCTGCCGGGACCGCTTCTCCACCAGGACGTACAGCACGAGCAGGACGACCGCCGCGGCGAACGACGCCAGGGTCAGCGGGTCCCGCCAGCCGTCCTGGGCGGCCCGGATGAAGCCGTAGACCAGCAGCACCATGCCGGCGGTGGAGGTGAGCGCGCCGGTGAGGTCGAAGCGGCCGGGGTGGCGTTCGGACTCCCTGATCCAGCGGGGGGCGGCGAGCGCGATGAGCACGCCGATGGGGACGTTGACGAACAGCACCCACCGCCAGTTCAGCCACTCGACGAGGATGCCGCCGGCCAGCAGTCCGATGGCCCCGCCGCCCGCCGACACGGCGGCGAACACCCCGAAGGCGCGGTTGCGTTCCGGTCCTTCGCGGAACGTCGTGCTGATCAGGGCGAGGGACGTCGGGGAGGCGATGGCGCCGCCGACGCCCTGCAGGGCCCGCGCGGCGAGCAACTGCCAGGGCTGCTGCGCGAGTCCGCCCAGCAGCGAGGCCAGCACGAACAGCAGCACACCGGTGATGAAGACGCGCCGCCGGCCGAGGATGTCCCCGGCCCGTCCGCCGAGCAGGAGGAGCCCGCCGAAGGTGAGCGTGTAGGCGCTGACCACCCACGACAGGCTGGTGGTGGAGAAGGCCAGCGAGGTCTGGATGTGCGGGAGCGCGATGTTCACGATGGTGATGTCCAGCACCACCATCAGCTGGCACGAGGCGATGACCAGCAGGGCCATCGCACTTCCGCCACCGCCGGTGCGCCGGGCGGTGGTCTCTGCGGAGGCCGACTGCGAACCCTTGGTCACGTCGGGCCCCCCGTTCGGGAACCCACCCGACGACGGTACGCCCGGCACTCCCCGGTCACCACTCGAACGGGTCGGCCCCGGACGGGCGTCGCGCACGGAGGTTCCGTGAAGGTCCCGGAGGAAGAATTGTTTGAAGTTTCACGCATCAGGTAGGGTCGGCACGCTTGAAGGTTCAAGTGAACCGTTGTTCCTGTTCGTCCCGTCCCCGAAGGGCCCCCACACGATGACGTCCACGCTCGACCGCACCCGTACTCCGGCCACCGCCGGCACCCCTGCCGCCGCCGCGCACCCCTACGACACGGGCCTGCTGGTCCTGCGCCTGGCCCTCGGGCTGACCATGGCCGCGCACGGCGCCCAGAAGCTGTTCGGCTGGTTCGGCGGCGGCGGGATCGAGGGCACCGGCCAGTACTTCGCGATGAGCGGCTACCCGGCGGGGGAGACCATGGCGCTGATCGCCGGTCTCACCGAGACCCTCGGCGGGCTCGCGCTCGCCGTGGGCCTGCTCACCCCGCTCGCCGGCGCCGCTGTGCTCGGCACCATGATCAACGCCCTGGCCGTGAAGTGGGGCGGCGGCTTCTTCGCCCCCGAGGGCGTCGAGTTCGAGCTCCTGCTGGCCGCGGGGGCCGCCGCGCTGACCCTCACCGGACCCGGCCGCTACGCGGTCGACCGCCTCCTGCCGGGCCTGAAGTCCCACGGCTTGCTGCGCGGTGCCGCCGCCGTCCTGCTGGGCGTCGTGGCCGCCGGAGTGGTGCTGCTGGTCCGCGGCTGACCCGCCGCCCTGCGAGCGCCCCGCCCGCCGCACCGAGCGGCGGCCGGGGCGCTCACGCGTTCACCGGTCCCGCGGCCACGCTCACCGGTCCCGTGGCCACGCTCACCGGTCCCGCGGCCACCCGGTGTAGCCCTCGGCGAGGTAGGCGGAGCCGGCGGCCGAGCCGGTCAGCGCTGCCAGTTCGGCCTCCTGCCGCCGGATGTCGAAGGGCGCCGCGCCGGGCGGGGTGTGCAGCATCGTGGTCATCCAGTACGAGAAGTACTGCGCCCGCCAGACCTCGCGCAGCGCGCGCTCGCTGTAGGCGGCGAGCGGGGCGGTGTCCCGTCGTGCGACGGCCCGTTCGAGTTCCCCGGCGAGGAGGCGGGCGTCGGCGAGCGCGAGGTTCAGGCCCTTCGCGCCGGTCGGCGGGACCGTGTGCGCGGCGTCACCGGCCAGCACCAGCCGGCCGAAGTGCATCGGTTCCTGCACGAAACTGCGGAACGGCAGCACGGACCTGGCGGTGACCGGCCCCTCCCGGAGCCGGTGACCGTTGGCGCCGACCCGCGCCTGCAGCTCCGTCCAGATCCGGTCGTCGGACCACGCGGCGGCGTCCTCGGCCGGGTCGCACTGGAAGTACATGCGCTGCACCGTGTCGGTACGGCGGCTGATCAGTGCGAACCCGCGAGGGGAGTGGTTGTAGATGAGCTCCGGGGAGCTGGGCGGGGCCTCGGTGAGGATCCCGAACCACGCGTAGGGGTAGGTCCGGGTGAACTGCGCGCGGCGTGCCTCGGGGACCTGGCGGCGGCACAGGCTGTGCGAGCCGTCGGCGCCGACCAGGAAGTCGGACCGGACGGCGTGCCGGGTGCCGTCCGCGTCGGTGAACCGCATGACCGGGGCGTCCGTCAGGAGGTCGTCGACCGACACGTCACGGACGCCGAACCGGACGTCACCGCCGTCCCGGGCCCGGGCGTCGGCCAGGTCGGCGAAGACGGCGGTCTGCGGGTAGAGCCGGGTGGACGCGCCCACCAGGTTCCGGAAGTCGATGCGGTGGCTGTCCCCGCCGAAGGCCAGGACGATGCCGTCGTGGCGCTCGCCGTCACGGTGCACGCGGCCGGAGACGCCGCTGTCGGCGAGGAGGTCCACGGAGCGCTGTTCCAGGATGCCGGCGCGGGGTGTGTGCTCGATCTCGTGACGGGTGCGCAGGTCGACGGCGACGGAGTCGATCCCGGCGCGGGCCAGCAGATGGCAGAGCATGAGCCCGGCGGGGCCTGCCCCGACCACGGCGATCTGCGTACGGCTGTGGACGACCGGTGCGGAGGAGGCGGACGAGGTGAAGGCCATGGGCCGCATTGTCCGGCCCGCCGCCCCGCCTCCGCGACCACTTGGCGGACACCTCCCGCCGGACGCCCTGCGCGGTCGGAAACGCTGCCCGGCCGCGGACGGTCCCGGACGGACCGCCAGCGGACCGGGCAGGGGCGACGGTCCCCGCACACCACCCGGACGATCGCTCCCGCCGCCGAGGACGGCCCGCACCGGGTCACCGACGGGTACGCGGAAGCGCCCGGCGCCCGTACCGCGCGGCCGGCACTCACCGGGTGAGCGGGCCGGCGGGCGGGCGCCGGGAGGGGACGGGGCGGGCGTCAGCCGCGGGGCGCCGCCGGTTCGGCTTCCACGACGGTGCCGGGGCCCGCCTCCTCGGCCAGGCGCTCCATGCCGCTGGTCGTCTTCAGCGGCTTCTCCTTGAGGAACAGGACGGTGAGCAGCGCGAGCAGGGCGCACGGGGTGGCGACGAGGAACAGCTCCGCGGTGGCCGTGCCGTAGGCGTGCTCGACGATCTCGCGGATCGGCGCGGGCAGGGTCTTGATGTCGGGGACGCTGGAGTCGCCGCCGGACGCCTGGTCCACGGGGACGCCCGCGTCGGTCAGCCCGTTGGTGATCTCACTGGCGACCCGGTTGGCCAGGATGGCGCCGAGGACGCTGGTGCCGATGGTGCCGCCCATGCTGCGGAAGAAGGACAGCACGGAGGTGGCGGCGCCCAGTTCACTGGCGGGGACGTCGTTCTGCGCCGCCAGCACGAGGTTCTGCATCAGCATGCCGACGCCGATGCCGAGGACCGCCATGTAGACGCTGAGCAGGGTGAAGGAGGTGCCCGCGTCGATCGTGGCCAGCAGGCCGAGCCCGGCGCTCATGATGACCGCACCGGCGACCAGGTAGCGCTTCCAGACACCGGTGCGGCTGATGACCTGTCCGGCGACGGTGGACGACACCAGCAGACCGAGGATCATCGGCAGGCTCATCAGACCGGCCACGGTGGGCGACTTGCCCAGGGACACCTGGAAGTACTGCGACAGGAAGACGGTGCCGCCGAACATCGCCACACCGACCAGGAGGCTGGCGACGGTGGTGAGCGTGACGGTGCGGTTGCGGAAGATCGACAGCGGGATCACCGGCTCGGGGGCCCGGGACTCCACGAACACGGCGGCACCCAGCAGCAGGGCGCCGGCGCCGGTGAGGGCGGCGGTCTGCCGGGAGGCCCAGTCGAAGTCGTTGCCCGCCAGCGACACCCGGATGAGCAGCGCGCTGACGCCCGCGACGACCAGGAAGGCACCCAGGAAGTCGATCTTCGCCTCGCGTCGGATCGTGGGCAGGCGCAGGGTGCGCTGGAGCAGCACGATGGCGAGGAGGGCGAACGGCACACCGATGAAGAAGCACCAGCGCCAGCCGAGCCAGGAGGTGTCCACCAGCACACCGCCGACCAGCGGTCCGGCCACGGTGCCGACGGCGAACACGGCACCGAAGACGCCGGCGTACTTGCCGAGCTCGCGCGGCGGGACGATCGCGGCTCGACCCCGGGTCACTCGCCCAGGGCGGGAGCCAGCGCCCGCCGCAGATCCGCCGGTTCCCGGTAGAGCGTGCCCGTCATGCCCAGGGCGAGGGCCGCCTCGACGTTCTCCGCCCGGTCGTCCACGAACAGGCACCGCCGCGCCGGCACGGCCGCCCGCTCCGCCGCGATCGCGTAGATCGCCGGGTCCGGCTTGGCCACCCCCACATGGGCACTGCCCACCACGTGGTGCGCGAGGTCCGCCAGGCCCAGCGCCGCGAGGTCGCTGTCCAGTTGCAGCGTCGCGTTGGTCACGAGGACCAGCGGCATCAGTTCCCGTACCCGCCGCAGCAGCGCCACCACCGCCTCGTCCGCGTGGAACGGGGCGTGGGCGAAGGCCGCCGCGAGCTCCCGGGCCCGTGGCTCCGGAACCCGGCCCTCCAGCCCGCGCACGATGGACGCCTCCCACTCCGCCGTGCCGATCCGGCCGAGCAGCAGCGGCAGATCCACCTCCGGCGCGTATGCCACCTCGGCCGTCGTCCCCTCCGCCAGCCCGGCCGAGCGTTCCAGCGCGGCCACGCGGCTCATGTCGTAGGAGCGGATCACGTTGTCGAGGTCGCACAGCACGGCGTCGAACGGCCGGGCCTCGGCAGGGGGAACGATCATGGAATCTGGATAGCACGTCCCGCCGGGCCGCCACCCCGGGATCCGGGCACCGATATCGAGTTGCGCCGTGCGCCGGCGCGCACGCAGGATGACCGGTCGTGACCTCGAAGCTCTCCGCGGTGCTGCCCGATCTCTCGCCCTGGCGTTCCTCCCGCGACTTCCGCCTGCTGTGGGTGCAGGGACTGATCACGTACTTCGGCAGCTTCATGGCCCTGGTCGCCCTGCCGCTGCAGATCAAGGAGCTGACCGGCTCGCCGCTCGCGGTGGGTGTCATGGGCGCGGTCGAACTGGTGCCGCTGGTGGTCTTCGGCCTGTACGGCGGGGCGCTCGCGGACGCGGTGGACCGGCGCCGGGTCATCCTGCTCACCGAGGCCGGACTCGGACTGCTGGCGGTGATCCTGCTGGTCAACGCCATGCTGCCGGAGCCGATGCTGTGGCCGCTGTACGTCGTGGCGGGCGGTGTCGCCGCTCTCGCCGGCCTGCAACGGCCCGCCCTGGACTCCCTGCTGGCCCGGATCGTGCCGCACGACCAGCTTCCCGCGGCGGCCGCGCTGAACGCCCTGCGCTGGCAGACCGGGGCGATCGCCGGACCCGCGGTGGCGGGTCTGGTCGTCGCCTACGCCGGCAACGCGTACGCCTACGCCACGACGGTGGTCTGCTTCGCCGTCTCGGTGGTGCTCTGCCTGCGCCTGACGCCCGCCCCGCCCGCCGACAACGCCGACAGGCCGTCCCTGCGCGGCATCGCCGAGGGCGCCCGCTACGCGTGGTCGCGGCCGTTGCTGCTGGGCACCTACGCGGTGGACCTGGCGGCGATGTTCTTCGCCTTCCCGAACGCGATCTTCCCGTTCCTCGCCGACGAACTGGACGCCGACTGGTCGCTCGGACTGATGTACGCGGCCGGATCGGTCGGCTCCGTTCTGGTGAGCCTGACCAGCGGCTGGGTGTCCCGGGTGCGCCGGCACGGCCTGCTCGTGGTGTGCGGCGCGGCCGGCTGGGGGACGGCCATCGCGGCGGCGGGCCTGCTGACCGACATCTGGCTGGTCCTGGCGTGCCTGGCCGTCGCGGGTGCCGGGGACATGCTCAGCGGCCTGGGGCGCTCCACCATCTGGAACCAGACCGTCCCCGACGAACTGCGCGGCCGTCTGGCGGGCATCGAGGTCCTGTCGTACAGCGTCGGCCCCCAGCTCGGCCAGGTGCGGGCGGGCGCGATGGCCGGCTGGACCGGCACCCGCCCGGCGTTCTGGACGGGCGGCCTCGCCTGCGTCGCCTCGGTCGGCCTGCTCGCCGCCGTCCTGCCCCGGCTGGTGACCTACGACGCGCAGACCGACGAGGACGCGCTGCGGCGGCGCGCCGCCCACCTGGTCGCGTCCGGCGGACCGGACACGGCGGACGCCGTCACCGGGGGTCCCGGACCCGCCGGGGAGGGCCCCGCCACCGCCGACCGCCTCCCCAAGTCCTGAGCGGCCCCTCGCGCCCGGGGCGCGGGGTCAGCCCCGGCGCGCCGCGAGAATCGCCGTGCTGTCCGGCGCGGTGAGCACCTCGGCGGCGTCCAGCTCCGGATGCGTGAGGTAGAACAGGCGCAGCTCGTCCACCTCGCCCTCGAAGCGCGGCGGCCAGTCCGGTGAGGGCGTGAAGTCGTCGAGGACCAGGATGCCGCCGGGCGCCAGCAGTTCGACCACTCGCCGCGGGTCGTCGCGCTTGCCCCCGCCGTCGCAGAAGAACACGTCGAAGGGGGCGTGCCGCTCCAGCAGCCGCCAGTCCCCGTGCAGCACGCGGACGCGGTCGTCGTCGGCGAAGACACCGGCCGCCCCGCGCGCCAGCTCCGCATCCCGCTCCACCGTCACCAGGCGTGCCCCGGCACCCAGACCGCTGTGCAGCCAGGCCGTCCCCACCCCTGTACCGGTACCGCTCTCCGCGACGACCCCGGTGGGCTTCACGGCGGCGGCCAGCCGCAGCAGACGGCCCACCTCCGGGATGCAGCTCTTGGTGAATCCCGCCTCGGCGGCGCACCGCTCCGCCTGTGCCACCCGGGGCGGAACGCCCCGCTGCGCCAAGGTCATGCCCTCTCCCCCTCCTGGAGCCCGTGATGCTACCGGCCGGCGGCCCGGTCCGGAGCGGATGCCGGGCGCTCACCCGGCGGGGGCCGGACGCTTCCGGACGGCCGTACGACCCTGCCCGTGCGGGCGGATCCCTTCCGCCGCACCCGTCCGCAGCGGCCGCGACCGCACCCCGCGGCCGGCCCCGTGCGGTCGCAGAGGCCACGGATGTGGCAGAGACTGGGGCCGGGCCGCACCGTCAGCACGGACATCGCGAGGAACGCGGAATGCGCATGGTTCGCCGGGACCCGACGCAGGAACGGAGGCGGAAACTCCGCTGGCTGCCCGCCGCGATCATCGCCGGCGCGTTCGTGATCGACATCGTCACCCGGGGAGAGGTCAACACCTTCCCGGCCCTCTCCGCGGCCGCGGTGGTGGCCGCGCCCCTGCTCTCCCTGCCCGGCACGATCATCACGGGCGTGGCGGCGAACCTGGTGGGCCTCGGCCTGGTGTACCTGGAGCGGGAGCCCAACCGGGACGACGTCGCCCCGTTCACCAGCCTGGTCGTGCTCACGGTCATCGCGGCGTTCCTCAACGTCATCCTGACCCGCGACCGGCGGCAGCTGGCCACCAGCCGCGAGGTGGCCGCGGCCGTCCAGCGGGCGGTGCTGCCGGACCCGCCCCGGCGCGTGGGCCGTCTCACCGTGGCCTCCCGCTACGAGGTCGCCCACAAGGAGGCCGCGATCGGCGGTGACCTCTTCTCGATCCACCACACCGCGTACGGCATCCGCATGGTCATCGCCGACGTCCGTGGCAAGGGCCTGGAGTCGATCCGCACGGTCAACGCACTGATCGGCTCGTTCCACGAGGCCAGTCACCACCAGCCGGACCTGCCGGGCGTCGTGCGGCAGCTGGAGGAACGGATGCAGGGGATCATCGAGGAGGCGACCGGGGCGGAGGCCGAGACGTTCGCCACCGCCGTCTTCGCCGAGCTCCCGCCGGACTACTCGGAGCTGCGCATCGCCAACCGGGGCCACGACGCGCCCCTGCTGGTCCACGACGGCAAGGTGGTGCCCCTGGAACCGTCCACCCCGTCGCTGCCCCTGGGCCTGGGGCCGCTCGGCACCGACGACTTCCCGGTCGACCGGTTCGACCTGCCCGAGGGCGGCACGCTGGTGCTGTTCACCGACGGCATCGACGAGGCGCGGGACGCGAACGGTGCCTTCTTCGAGCCCGTCCCCGCCCTGTCCGGGGACCTGCCGCCCGATCCGGAAGTGATCCTCGACACCCTCCTGGCCGCCGTCTTCCGCCACACCGGCGGCACGCTGCAGGACGACGCCGCGGTGTTCGCGGTCACCCTGGGCGCCGACCGGCCCGCCCCCGACACCGACGGTCACCGGCCGGCCCCCGCCCGAGCGCCGCGCCCGGCCCGCGGCGCGTGAAGGTGTCCCGCGTCGGCGCCCGTCAGGCGCGCTCCGGCCCGCCCGTGTCCGCCTCGCCCCGGGCCGTACCCCGCTCCCGGCGGCGCCCCAGCAGCCCCGTGCCCGCGACCACCAGCCCGACGGCCACCACCTTGGCGATCTGGTAGTAGCCGCCGGCCGGGGTGTCCGGTGTGCCGGGCAGGCCGAGGAACATCCACACCGCGGCGGCCCCGCCGCCGGCGACGAGCGCGACCGCACCCCAGGTGCCGAGGTCCGCCCACCACGGGGCGCCCGGGGCGGAGGGACCGGTCCCGGTGTCCTCCGTGCGTGCCGTGCCGCCGTCGGTGCCTTCGGCATGCTGATCGCTCAAGGTGTCCGCTCCCGCGTGTGGGCCGTCGTCCACGACAGAGGACGCGGCCCCGGTGCCCCGGGTTCACCCGTGGCGGCATCGTTTCCCGGCCGGAACACGGCCGGCGGCGGACCGATCCCCGCCGCCGGCCGTGCCGGAGGGCTCAGCCCGCGTGCAGACGCACCGGCAGGCGCTGGTGCCCGTTGCTGATCAGGGACGGCACCGGGGGCAGGTCGGCCGCCGGCTCCGCCAGGTGGATCTCGGGGAAGCGGTCGAAGAGACGCTGCAGCGCGAGGGTGACCTCCATGCGGGCGAGGGGAGCGCCGAGGCAGAAGTGCACTCCGTGGCCGAAGGCCATGTGGTCCTTGACCGTGCGGGTCGCGTCGAAGGTGTCGGCGTCGTCGTGCCAGTCGGGATGCCGGTTGGCGGCCGCGTAGGAGGCGAGTATGGCCTCCCCGCGGGCGATGGTCCGCCCGTCGGGCAGCGGGATGTCGGTGACGGCGAACCGCAGCGGCAGGTGCTTGACGGCGGGTTCGTGACGCAGGGTCTCCTCGACCACGTCGTCCCAGGTGACCGTCCCCTTGCGGACGAGGTCGAGCTGCCCGGGCCGGGTCAGCAGGGTGAACACCGCCTGGTCTATGACGTTGACCGTGGTCTCGTACCCGGCGCTGATCATCAGCAGCAGGGTGTCGCGCAGCTCGTCGTGGGAGAGCCGGGCGCCGTCGCTCTCGTCGTCGCGGGCCGCGATCAGCAGCGACGTCATGTCGTCGCCGGGGTCGCTGCGCTTCTCGGCGATGAGCTGGTCCAGACGCTCGTACAGCAGCGCCGCGTTGGCCTGCGCCTCGGCCGGGTTCAGGGTGGTGTCGAAGACGCCGTCGACCTGGGCGCGGAAGTCGTGGCGGCGGTTCTCCGGCACGCCCATCAGATGGCTGATCACCGCGATGGGAAGCGGATAGGCCAGCTCCTGACGCAGGTCCACCGTGCGGTCGGCCGGTAGCTCGGCGAGACGGTCGACAATGCCGTCCACCAGCTCCTCCACCGCCGGCCGCAGGGCGGCTATGCGGCGGGAGCTGAAGGCCGGCGCGACCAGGCGGCGCAGCTTGCGGTGCTGCGGACCGTACGCGGTGAACATGTTCTCCACCGCGACCCACAGGGCCAACGGCCAGGTGCTGACGGCCTGTTCGAAGCCGGGCCAGTGCGCGCAGGCGTCCTTGGAGACGTCGGCGCTGGTGAGCAGCTGTTTGAGCAGGACGGGGTCGGAGACGGACCACGCCTCCACCCCGAGGACGTCCACCCGGGTGGCCACACCGCGGGCGCGCAGCGCGCGGTGCTCGGCTATGTGGTCGCTGCCGGAGGGATCGAGGACGAGGGGGGTCTGCTGGGTCATGACCGGGCTCCTAGGCGTGGGGCGGGAACGTGACGGGCAGGGATTCCAGGGCCCGGTGGAACGGGCCGGGGCGCCAGGTGAGTTCGGCGGCGGGACGGCCGAGGTCCGTCTCCGGCAGCGCGTCGAGGAGGTGGGTGACGGCCGTCTCCGCGATGAGGTAGGCGTGCGAGCGGGCGGGGCAGGTGTGCGGTCCGACGCTCCACGCCAGATGGGCGCGGTTGCCCGCGAGACGGGTCCCGGGCACACCGTCGGTGAGGGCGGGGTCGTTGTTGGCGGCCGCCATGGAGATCACCACCGGCTGGTGGGCCGGCAGGAGCACCCCGTCCACGTCGATCGGGTACGGCGGGTACGAGATGCAGTAGTTCGCCATCGGCGGGTCGGTGTAGAGGACGGTGTCCAGAGCGTCGCGCACCGTGGACAGGCCGGCGTGCAGGTCGGCGGAGAAGTCCTCGTCGGTCAGGATCTTCAGGACGGTGTTGCTGATCAGGTTGGTGAGCGGTTCGATGCCGGCGCCGTAGAGGGTGACGAGCTGATGGCCCATCTCCTCGTCGGTCAGCCGCGCCGGGTGGCCGACCAGCCGGGAGGTGATGTCGTCGCCCGGATGTTCCCGGCGCAGCGTCACCAGGTCGCCGACGGCCTGCGCCAGGATGCGGTTGCCCTCCGCCGCGTCCGTGGCGTCGAAGATCCTCGCCATGCCGTCGGCGATGCGCCGGCCGATCTCGTCCGGGCAGCCCAGCAGGGCGCTCAGGACGCGGAAGGCGATGGGGAAGGAGTACTGGGTGAGCAGGTCGGCCTCGCCCAGCGCGCGGAACTGGTCGATGGCCTCGTCCGCCACCCTCTCCACCAGGGCGCGCAGCGCGTGCTGGTCGACCTGGTCGATCGCCGCGGTGTTCGCGCCCCGGTAGCGGGCGTGTTCGGCGCCGCCCGAGCGCAGCGCGTTGGGACGCCACTCCATCATCGGCCGCACCGGGCACGACGCGGGGACCGACTTCTCCCAGACGCGGGGGTCTGCGGGGAAGTGCAGCGGGTCGTTGAGGATGCGGCGCGCCTGGTAGTAGCCGATCACGAGGGTCGCGGGCACCCCGGGCGCCAGGTCGACGGGGACCAGCGGGCCGTGCGTGTCCCGCATGCGCCGGTAGCCGGCGTGCGGGTCGGCGGCGAACTCGGGGGAGTACAGCGGGTACCGGTCCGGCGGGCTCGCCGGTCCGGGCTCGGCGGGCTCGGCGGAGGGCATCGTCATCGGAGGGTCTCCAGGGGTTGGGCCGACCGGCGTTCGGTGAGGTATTCGGTGAGCTTGATCAGCGCGTGCAGGGAGGACGTGCGGTCCCGGGCGTCGCAGGCCGTCAGCGGCGTCGCGTCGTCCAGGGCCAGTGCCTGGCGCACCTCCTCGTCGGGGTAGGCCGGGGCGCCGGGGAAGGTGTTGATGGCGACGGCGTAGGGGATGGCCGCGTTGTCCAGGAGGGTGAGCGCGTCGTGGGAGGCGTCGAGTTCGCGGGTGTCGGCCAGGACGAGGCAGCCCAGCGCGCCCTCGGCGAGGTCCTCCCACAACGGCTGGAAACGGGCCTGCCCCGGCAGGCCGAACAGGTACAGGGCGATCCTGCCGCCCGCCATGTGGATCCGGCCGAAGTCCATGGCCACGGTGGTCGTCGTCTTGTGCGGAGTACCGCGCAGATCGTCCACCCCGACGCTGGCCTGGGTGATGGGCTCCTCCATCCGCAGGGGCTTCACCTCGGAGACGCTGCCGATGAACGTCGTCTTGCCGACGCCGAAACCCCCCGCGACCACGATCTTGGCCGACCGCGTCACCGAGGCCGGGACGTAGGTGACGGGCGGGTCAGACCATGGAGCGAAGTCCACGGAGCACCTCCTGCAGCAGGTCGAAGTCGGGCTGGTGGCCGGGCTCCGCGGCCGGAGCGGCCAGATGGCCGGAGTCCATCAGCGACGACACGAGGATCCGCACCGTCGACGGCGGCAGCTCCAGCGCGGCGGCGATGTCGGCGACGGCCAGGCCGCCGTGGGCACCGGCGAACAGACGCATCACCCGGCGGGCGTCCGGGCCGAGCGTGTCCGTGGGGCCGGTCGCGGCGACGACCACGCTCTCCAGACGCACGTCGGCACGGGGCCTGACCTGCCCGCCGGTACGGACGTAGGGCCTGACCATGTCCGGGTCACGCCGCGGCCCCGTCATGCCCGGGAGCCGCCGTCCACGGCGGGCTGTCGCTCCGCGGTGGCCATCTCGTGCCCGACGCGGGTGGCCAGCCGCACCATGTGGTGGGAGATCAGCCCCACATCGGCGTCCGGGCCGGTGGTGCACACCGACAGCATGGTGTTCTTCGCGGCGGTGGTCGTCAGGCCGATGCAGCCCACGGACTCGATCAGCAACTGGCGCATGCCGTCGCCGCCGGTGAACTCGTCCCACGCCTTCCCCGCGGCCCGCAGTGCGGCGGTCAGCGCGGCGAACTTCTCCCCGTCGTCCTGACCGATCGTCTCGGTCCGGGCCTTGAGGAGGCCGTCGCTGCTCATGAGGACGGCGTACCGCACGCCTTCGACGGTGCCGAGTTCCTGGTCGAGCAGCCAGCCCAGGCTGTTGGAGTGTGTGTCTCGCACGGTCAGTGTCCTTCGTCGTGTGCGTCGTGTGCGGGGGTCGCCTCGGGTTCGTCTGGGACGGGGGACGATTCGTCCCGCCGGCCGCGGCGGGTGCCCTCGGCCCAGGCGGCGGCGATGGCGGGGCGGCCGGGCTCGGCCGGAGGGGGAGCGGCGGTGCGCCGTGCCCGGGCGGGGGCGGAGGCCCGCCGTCGGACCGTCAGCCCGCTGGCCGTGGTGGCCGCCGGGGCGGGCGTCGCTTCGGGCGCCGGTTCGGGCCGCGGCTCCGCCGCGGGCGCGGGCACCGACGGCACGGCGGCGGCCGGGACGGCGGATTCCGGCGTGGTGAGCAGGTTCTTCGGCAGGACCAGCATGGCCCGGGTCCCCTGGTAGATGTTCGGCGCGGTCAGCTCGACGCGGAAGCCGTACTCCTCGGCCAGCAGCGACGCCACCCGCAGACCCGTCTGGGGGTGGGCGCCCAGGCGCGTGATGTCGTCGCGCTGTTCGCCGGACATCACGTCGCTGGCCCACAACAGGCGCTCGTCGTCCATGCGCAGCCCCGCGTCGTCGACGACCAGGAAGCAGGCGTGGTGGCCCTGTTCGAGCGAGACGTGCACCTTGGCGGCGGGCGGGGAGTAGCGGAGCGCGTTGTCCAGCAGCACGGCGAGGGCGTGCACGACCGCCTCCACGGCGCGGCCCTGGACGACGACGGACCCCATCTCGGGGTGCTTGACCCGCTCGTAGCCCTCGATCCGGCCCATCGCGGACCGGACGATGTCGGTGAGCGAGGTGGCGGGCCAGCGGCGGGACAGCTTGTCGCCGGCGAGCACGGCGTACCCGGACGCCGTCAGCAGCATCTGCTGGGCGAGGTGGTCGATCTCCACCAGCGTGGCGTACGCCTCGTCGGAGATGTGACGCCGCACGCCCTGGCTGACCGTCCGGCCGAGGCGCGCCGCACGGGCCACCACGTTGTTGGCGAAGCCGCGGACCGCGGCGCGCGCCACCCCCACGGATTCCTCGCGCACCCGGGCGATCTGACGCTCCGTGTCCTGCTTGACGAGTTCGGCGTCCCGGGCGGCCGCCGCCCGCTCCTGCGCCCGGACCTCCTCCACGGCCGAGGCCACCGTGCCGGGGAGGGACCGCAGCCGCTCGGCGAGCGGCGTCCCGTGGAGGGCTGCCGGGACGATCAGCCGGGTGTCGCCGCCCGGGCCGTCCTGGCCGGGTGCGAGGGCGGCGGGGAGCACCTCGGTCGTGATGCGGTCCAGGCACTGCTCGGTGGCGAGGAGTTGCTGGGTGAGCAGATCGGCGTGCCGCTGAAGCGATTCGGCCCGGCGCCGGTCCTGTTCGCGCCGGCGCCGGAAGTACCAGACGCCCCCGACGCCGGTCACCGTCAGCAACGCGGTGGCGGTCCATAACAGTTCAGTCATCAGGTCCTCACGGATCAGCAAGCCGTCGGTGTGCGGGGGGAAGGACGGAGCGGGACGGCCCGGCTCCGAGCCGGTGACCGGGACACGCGGGGGCCGGCCGCCGCCTGGCGGGCGGCGGCGCGGCGGGCGTGCGCCGCCGGGCGGCCCACGGGAGTGCGTCACTGGACGGGTGTGCGGGTGCGGGGCTGCCGGGGCGGCCACCACCCGGGGCTCGTCCGTGACGTCGCCCGATCACGGTCAGGGGCCCTAACAAGCCAGATCTGGCCCGTGTATCGCGGCCCGTGCCGAGGGCGCACGGCGGCGCCCCTCCGCGCTCTCGCGCAGCACCGTCCCGAGGGACCCCCGGACCCGGTCCCCGGGCGCCGGGGACACGGCGGTGAGGACAGCGGCTAGGGGGCGCGACATGGATCTCCCAGGAACGGAACGAGGGCGTGCACGAGCAGGGGACCCAGCACCTGCCGGGCCCTCTGGTGGCCTTCGGGTACGGACCATACCCCCCGCGCTCACGTCTTGTACCGGCTTGATGACGGCGGAGGGGAAACACCGGGCATTTGCTCCGAGAAGTCGGGGTCGCACCGGCGCGCCGCCTGGCCGAAAAGGGTTCCCCCTCCCCATCTGTTCGACACCGCATCGCTCAACGATCGTTCCGTGCGGCCGAGTTGTGCGCCGGCGCTGTCAGGGGCGCGCGACCGGCGCGCGGCGAGGGAGGTCCCGCCGGTGGGGAGCCGGGCGGTTACCGTCTGCGGCATGAACGAGAACACCGAGCGGTCCGTCGTCGTCCGCCGCACCGCGGCCGGCCGTTTCACCGCGACCAACCCCCGCGGCGGGACCGTCGACTTCAGCACCTCCTCCGGCGACGACCCGGACACCGCCTTCACCCCCGTCGAGCTCCTGCTCGCGGCGATCGGCGGCTGCACCGCGGCGGACGTCGACGCCGCCACCAGCCGGCACAGCGAGCCGGACACGTTCACGGTCACCGTGTCCGGTGACAAGATCAGCGACCACCTCGGCAACCGCATGACCGACCTCACGGTCGCCTTCACCGTCACCTTCCCGGACGGCGAGGGCGCGGAGCGCGCCCGCACCGTCCTGCCGCGCGCGGTCAGGACCTCCCACGAGCGCCTGTGCACGGTCAGCCGCACCGTCGAGACCGGGACACCGGTGACGACGACGGTCAACGGGGCCTGACGCGCCGGGCGTTGGCGGGTGGCCCGGAGGCCGGGGCTTCAGGCCCCCTGAGCGTCGGGCGGTTGCCGGGGTGGCCGATGCGTTCGGGAGCCACCGCACGGGGGCGGGCTCGGACGGAGGCCCAGGGGCCCGTGGCGCGGCGGGCGCAGGACTGCTCCGCCCGGGCAGGGCAACTGCCGGACGCGCGGAGGGCGCCGCGCCGACGGCGCCCCCGGTCTGCGGACCTCGGGACGTCGGGCCTCGGGGCGATCGCCGGGGCGTGCACGGCGGGCGCGTGTGCGTCGCCCCGGGTGCGGTTGCGGTGTCGGCCGGTGCCGCGGGCGGGTGGACAGCCGCCTGCCCGCGCGCGTCGGCGGCCTCACACAGGGGGGCGCCGCGCCGGAGGGCGTGAGCAGGCCGGCGAGGACGTGCAGCAGCGTCGTCTTGCCGCGGCCGTTCTCGCCGACGACCGCGATCCGCGACCGGGCGGAGACGGTCACGGACACGTCGCTGAGGACCTGCCGGGAGTCGCGGGTGACGGTGACGCGTTCGGCCCGGATGTGGGCGCTGCCGCCCGCCTCGACGGGGAGGGACACGGCTCGGGCAGTGGGGGTGGGAGGGATTCAAGGCATGCTCCGCAGCTCGCAGGGGAGCCGGGCAGCACGGAACAGCCGCCCGGCGGGACCGGAACGGCGAGCGCGCGGTCGACAAGGGGAGAAGGCGCCGCCGTCAGCGGGCGGATCGGACCTTCTGCGACCAGATTCCTCGTGCCATGCCGGCGATGCCGGCCAACGCCGGCCCACTGCTTCACCTGGTTTCGGACCGGCGCCGTGCAGGCGGCCGCGGCGGGCCGGATCCGCCGGCCGGGACCTGCCGGGCCGGGCGGACGCGCGGGCACGGTCACGACCTCCGGTGGTCGCGGGCCGCGTCCTCCACGAGGCCGCGCAGCCAGCGCAGGCCGGGATCGTCGGTGAGGGTGCCGTGCCAGATCGCGCTCACCGTGTACGTCGGCATCGGCAGCGGCGGGGGAGAGGCGGCCAGGCCGAGCGCCCGGGCGTACACGGTGGCCGCGTGCGTGGGGAGGGTGGCCAGCGCGGCCAGAGTGGGCAACTGGAGGGCCGCTCCGGCGAAGTGCGTGGTCGACGCGATCACCCGGCGGGTCAGCCCCCGGGCCTCCAGCAGGTCGTCGACGATGCCGCGCCGGCCGTCGTAGGAGATCAGCAGGTGCGGGTGGGACAGGTAGTCGTCCAGGCCGAGGGGCGTGCGCAGCGGCAGGAGGCGGGGCGCGAACAGGCATGTGTAGCCGGATTCGAACAGGTCGCGGCTGCGGTGATCGGCGCCGTGCGCGGGCGCGGCGGCCACTCCCAGGTCGATCTCGCCCCGGTCGATCATGCCGCCGACCGTGTTCCGGGTGGTCTGCCGCACGGCGATCCGGACGCCGGGCAGGGCCGCGGTGGCGGCCAGCAGCCGCGGCAGGAGGGCCGCCTCCAGGTCGTCGGACATGCCGAGGGTGAAGGTGCGCCGGGCCGTCGCGGGGTCGAAGCGGTCCCGGTCGGTCACCGCGCCGTGGATGAGGCTCAGCGCGGGCTCGACCCGGCGGGCCAGTTCCAGCGCGCGCGGGGTCGGCTCGACACCGCCCCGGGTCCGGGTGAACAACTCGTCCCCGAACAGCGTGCGCAGGCGGCCGAGGGCGGCACTGGTGGCACCCTGGCTCAGATGGAGGGCGGCGGCGGCCCGGGTGACACTGCGCTCGCGCAGCAGCGCGGAGAAGACCACCAGCAGGTTCAGGTCCGCCTTGCGGAATTCGGTCTCGTAGATGTCGATCATCGCAAGGATGAGTTTGCCGGATGAGCGCCGTGGTTCCTACGGTCGGCACATGACAGCCGCCGAGGTCGAGTCCCACCGTCCCGACACCACCGCGCCCCGCCGTCCCGACACCACCGCGCCCCGCCGGACGGTGACCGCCGCCGTCGTGCAGGCGGCCGCCCCGCTGTTCGACACCCCGGCCGCCCTGGCCAGGGCCGAGGAGCTCCTGAGGGAGGCCGTCACCGGCCGGGGCGCCGACGTGGTCGTGCTGCCCGAGGCGTTCCTCGGCGGCTACCCGAAGGGACTGGACTTCGGCATCACGGTCGGCAGTCGCAGCCCCGCCGGGCGGGACCTGTTCCGCCGCTACCACGCCGCGGCCGTCGAGGTCCCGGGCCCGGAGGTCGACGCGCTCGCCGCCGTCACGCGCGAACTCGGCTGCCACGCCGTGATCGGTGCCGTCGAACGCAGCGGCGGCACCCTGTACTGCGTGGCCCTGCTCTTCGGCCCCGACGGCTTCCTGGGGCTGCACCGCAAGCTGATGCCCACCGCGGCCGAGCGCTACCTGTGGGGACAGGGCGACGGCTCCACCCTCCCCGTCGCCGACACCGGCGCGGGCCGCCTCGGCACGGCCATCTGCTGGGAGAACTACATGCCGCTGTTCCGCACGGCCATGTACGCCAAGGGCGTGGACCTGTGGTGCGCGCCGACCGTGGACGACCGGGACGCCTGGCAGGCCACCATGCGGCACGTCGCGCTGGAGGGCCGCTGCTTCGTCCTCAGCGCCTGCCAGTACCTGCGGCGCGACGGCCTGCCGGACGACGTCCGCCCCGTCCAGGGCGACGATCCCGGCACGGTCCTGATCGGCGGTGGTTCCGTCATCGTCTCCCCGCTCGGCGAGGTGCTGGCCGGGCCGCTGCGCGACGGCGAGGGCATCCTGACCGCCGAGCTCGACCTCGACGACCTCGTGCGAGCCCGCTTCGACTTCGACCCCGTCGGCCACTACGCCCGTCCGGACGTCTTCACCCTGCACGTCGACGAGTCCCCCACCGCCACCGTCACCGGCCCCCGGTGAGATCACCGCCCACGAACGGGAGTTTTCCGTGCCGTACGACATCGACGCGCTCCGCGCCCAGTTCCCCGCCCTGGCGGCGGGCACCGCCCACTTCGACGGGCCCGGCGGCACCCAGACCCCGGACCAGGTCATCCGGGCCGTCGCGGACGCCCTCTCCGCGCCGCTGTCGAACCGGGGCCGGTGGGCTGTCGGGGAGCGCAACGCCGAGAACATCGTCACGGACGCCCGCCGGGCGATGGCCGATCTGCTGGGCGCGGATCCCGCCGGCATCGTCTTCGGGCGCAGCGCCACCCAGCTCGCCTACGACTTCTCCCGCACCCTCGCCCGGACCTGGTCACCGGGCGACGAGGTGGTGGTGACCAGCCTCGACCATGATTCCAACATCCGTCCCTGGATGCAGGCGGCCGAGCGTGCGGGTGTCACCGTGCGCCGCGCCGACTTCGACCCGGCGACCGGGGAGCTGACGCCCGGCCACGTCCGCGCCGTCTTGAGCGAGCGCACCCGGCTGGTCGCCGTGACGGCGGCGTCCAACCTGATCGGCACCCGCCCGCGCATCGCCGAGATCGCCCGGGCGGTCCACGAGGCGGGCGCCCTCTTCTACGTCGACGGCGTGCACTACACGGCCCACTGCCTGGTGGACGTGGAGCAGTTGGGCGCGGACTTCTTCACCTGCTCGCCGTACAAGTTCCTCGGCCCCCACCATGGCGTGCTCGCCGCCCGGCCCGCGCTGCTGGAGACCCTGCGCCCGGACAAGCTCCTGCCGTCCAGCGACGCCGTCCCCGAGCGCTTCGAACTGGGCACGCTGCCGTACGAGTTCCTGGCCGGCACCCGCGCCGCCGTCGACTTCATCGCCGGGTTCGACACCGGGGCGACGGGGACGCGACGCGACCGGCTGGCGGCGGGCTACCGCGCGCTGGAGCAGCACGAGGAGACGCTGCGGACCCGCATCGAGAAGGGGCTGGCCACCCTGGACGGGATCACGGTGCACTCCCGGGCCGCCGAGCGCACCCCCACCCTCCTGCTGACCTTCGACGGCCGCAGCGCGGCGGACGCCCACCGGTTCCTGGCCGAACGCGGGGTGCACGCCCCGGCCGGGTCCTTCTACGCCCTGGAGGCCTCGCGCCGCCTCGGACTGGGCGACACCGGCGGCCTCCGCGCCGGGCTGGCCCCCTACAACGAAGCCGACGACGTCGACCGGCTCATCGAGGGCCTGGCGGACTTCCTGCGGTCCTGACGACCGCGCCCCGTTCCCGGCGGGGCGGACAGCTGCCGGGAACGGGGCGACGGACGGGTGGGGGACGGCCTCAGACGAGGTCCTCCCCGTTGCGGCGGGCCTCGGCCCACTCACGCATGAACCCACGGCTGATCACGAACAGGACGATCGCCACCAGTACGGGCCACATCAGGATGTACGCGGTGAGAACTGCGGTGGTCACGGTGCCTCCTCTCGGGGTCACTTGCTGCCGGTGCCGGCGGGTTCGGGATCGGCGTCGGGGTCCTGCGCGCCATGCCCCACGGACACCTCGTCGCCGTCGGCCGGGGCCGCCGCCGCTGCGGTCGCGGCGGAGGAGTCGTCGAAGTCACCGGTGCGCTGCGCGATGACGGCGAAGTCGAAGTCCTCCTGCTGACGGAACGACATGGACCAGCAGACGATGGTGGACACCGAGTAGGCCACCAGCGAACCGCTGAGCGTGGCGTACTCGTGCAGCTCACCGATGGCGAACGGAGCCGACACCACGATCGCCGCGACGCCCACGACGCGGGCCGGGCGGGCGCCGAAGAAGCCGAACACCATCAGGCCGAGGACGACGCCGATGCCGACGACCGCGAGGACGTCCACGACGATGCCGAGCGCGTTGTCCAGGGGGATCCAGCCGAAGCGGACCGGCAGGAACACCGCGAGTGCGGCGAGCACCGACGTGGTGAACGCCCGTCCGGTGACCTTGCCCCAGTAGAAGCTGGCCAGCACGGGGAAGACGAGCGCGCCCCACAGCGCACCGACGAACACCAGCAGGTCGAGGATGTTCAGCTGCAGGCTGGCGAAGGCGACGGCGGTCGCGGTCGCCAGGACCATGGTGATGCGGCCGACCAGCAGCATCGTCTTCGGGTTGGCCTTCTCCTTGCCGGCCACGTTCTGCCCGTAGACGTCGGCCATCATGATCGAGGAGAGGGCCGCGAGGTCGGAGTCCGCGGTCGACGACAGCGCGCCGACGATCATGATGAAGAACACGGCCAGCAGTACGGGCGGCAGGTACTCGGCGGCCATGCCCGGGATGATGTTGTTCGGGTCGCCGCCGGACGGCTCGAAGCCGAGGTAGAGGGCGAGCACGCCGAGCATGCCGACGCCGATGACCATGGCTCCGTAGCCGACGGTCGCCGTGATGAAGGTCGGCTTGATCAGGCTCTCCTTCACGGCGAACAGGCGCTGCGCGATGGTCTGGTTGCCGATCGCGTAGGCGAGCACCGCGGCGATGTACGGGGCGCCCTGCTCCATGAAGGCCACGCTGGAGAAGAAGTTGCCCTGCTCGGCGGTCAGGTTGCTCGCGCCGGTCTCGAACGCGGCGGGGAAGTCGGCCGCGAAGAAGATGAAGGGGACGATGACGGCGACGGCGCCGAGCATCGCGACGACCTGCACGAAGTCGGTGAGGACCGAGGCCCGGAAGCCGGACCACAGGGTGTAGAGCAGCACGCCCGCCGCGACGGCGAAGACGCCCTGGGTGAAGTTGAACGGCGACAGCAGCGAGATGAGCACGCCACCGGCGATGAAGTTCGACATCAGGCTGATGAGGCTGCCGACGATGTTCGAACCGGCGAGCATCAGCTGACTGGACCGGCCGTGCCGGACGTAGAGCACCTCGGCGAGGGTGTGCGCCTTGGGCGCCACGGCCCGGATGCGCCGGCCGAAGGGATAGATGAACAGGATCATCAAGGCGCCCCACAGCCCGTAGTGGATCGGGCCGGAGATGCCGTAGGTGTAACCGGAGGTCGCGGACGCGTACATGGAGGCGGCCCAGATCCAGGTCGCCGTCATGCTGGCGGCGGAGACACCGAAGCCGAGGTTGTTCCCGGCCGTCATGTAGCCGTCGGCGTTCTCCTCCTTCTTACCGATACGGGCCGAGATGAGGAAGGTCCCCCCGTAGAAGAGGACCAGCAGACCGACGACGACCAGGGCGTGGAACTGGGCTGTTTCCATTTCGCCCACACACGCCACCTCCTTCGACTCGTGGAGCCCGGCGTCGACCGCACGCCTGCGTGGGTCCACGGCAGGCAGCGGGACCGTCCCGCCGCGTGCGGCGGGAGGTTCCGACCCGGCAGCTCAGCGCTGTACAGGGGACGTTCACAAGAAGTGGCGGGCTTTCGGCCCGCAAACCGTCGGCACCGTAACAGCTCTTTCGAGCCAATGGGGCATCTCGTCGTCCGGGGCACCGCGAGGCTGTGCGCTGCAGCGACGTCTGAATTGTTCAAGTTACTGACATATTTACGGGGCCGATTTGGCCGAAAAGTGACACTTCGCGGCAGGCGTAAATGTGATCAATTTGCTCATTGCTAGTGCAATGTAGCGTGCTTTGTTACGCCAAAGAGATCAAGCGGCCGGTGGCAGATGCCCTGAGGCAGACATCTCACCCAAAAGTCATAAGACGCCCGAAGTGGCATCATTCGACCCTCGTTCGGTGAGCTCCTGGGTGGGGTGCGGTGGCGCCGTGCGTCGGGTCCCGGGTGCCGCCGTTCCGGCTGGTACTTGCCTAAGACAGTTAGGTATATGCATGATGGATATAGGCAAGAGGCTGAAGAAGATAGGGAGGCATCCGTGACCCGGGTGGGGCTGACGACGGAGCGCCTGGTCAGGGCGGGGGCCGAGATGGCCGACGAGATCGGCTTCGAGCGGACCACGCCCTCGGAGCTCGCCCGGCGGTTCGGCGTCAAGACCGCGAGTCTCTACTCGCACGTGCGGAACGCACGCGACCTGAAGGTCCGGATCGCGCTCCTGGCGCTGGAGGAGCTGGCCGACCGGGTCTCCGCCGCGGTGGCGGGCCGGGCCGGCCGGGACGCCCTGATCGCGTTCGCCGACGCCTACCGCGACTACGCCCGCGAACACCCCGGCCGGTTCGCCGCCACCGCCTTCCCGCTCGACCCGGAGGAGGCGGCCGGCAGTGCCGGCGTGCGGCACGCCGCGATGGCCCGGGCCCTCCTGCGCGGCTACGCGCTCGACGAACCGCGCCGGACCCACGCCGTGCGGCTGCTCGGCAGCGTCTTCAGCGGCTTCGTCGGCCTGGAGACGGCGGGCGGCTTCAGTCACAGCGCCCCCGACGCCCAGGAGAGCTGGACCGAGATCCTCGACGCGCTCGACCTCCTGCTCCGCACCTGGAGCACCACCCCCTGACCGGCCGCACCGGCACCACCGGACCACCGGCCCCCACTGCGAAGAGGCACGCACGACATGACCCCCCGGCACGACTGGACCACCGTCCCCCTCACGTCCGACCTGATACGCGGCGCCCTCGACGTGGAGCGCACCGAGCGGGGCGTCCTGCCCCACCGCCTCCCCCCGGCCGCGCGACGGCGGATCCCCGACGACCGGCTGGCCATGGCCGAATCTCAGCCCTCCGGCGTCCGGCTGGCCCTCCGGACCGCGGCGACCGCCCTCGAACTGGACGTCGTCGCCACCAAGCGCGTCTATCCCGGAGCACCCCCACGGCCCGACGGGGTGTACGAGCTGCTGGTCGGCGGCCGCCTCGCCGGCTCCGCCACCGTCCCCGACGGAGACACGCTCACCCTGGACATGACCACCGGAGACGGCCGGACCAGCCAGGGACCGGTGCGGACCGTCCGCTTCGACGGCCTGGGCGGCGGTGAGAAGGACATCGAGATCTGGCTTCCGCACGACGAGGCCACCCTCCTCGTCGAACTGCGCACCGACGCTCCGGCGCGGCCCGCACCCGCCGGCGAGCGCAAGGTCTGGATGCATCACGGCAGTTCGATCAGCCACGGGTCCAACGCCACGACTCCCACCGGCACCTGGCCCGCCGTGGCCGCCGCCCTGGCCGGGGTGGACCTGGTCAACCTGGGATTCAGCGGCAGCGCCCTGCTCGACCCGTTCATGGCCCGCGCCATGCGCGACACGCCCGCCGACCTGATCAGCGTCAAGATCGGCATCAACCTCGTCAACGCGGACCTCATGCGGCTGCGAGCCTTCGGTCCGGCCGTCCACGGCTTCCTCGACACCCTCCGCGAGGGTCACCCGACGACCCCCCTGCTGGTCGTCTCACCGGTCTATTGCGCCATCCACGAGACCACCCCGGGTCCCTGCACCGCCGACCTCGGTGAGCTCAGCGAGGGCCGGCTGCGGTTCCGGGCCACCGGCGAGCCCGGGGAGACCGCGGCGGGGAAGCTCACGCTGAGGGTCATCCGTGAGGAACTGGCCCGCATCGTCGCCCAGCGCGCCGACGAGGACCCCCACCTCCACCACCTCGACGGCCTCGGACTGTACGGCGAGAGAGACCACGCCGAGGAGCCGCTGCCCGACGCGCTCCACCCCGCCCCCGCGACGCACCGTCTGATGGGGGAGCGCTTCGCCCGTCTGGCCTTCGGGGACAAGGGGGCGTTCGGACCCGGAGGCCGGTGACGGGAACCGGCGCCGAGGTGGCCGAGCCGATCGGCGAACTGCTCGGCGCGGACCGGGCCGTGGCGGCGGGTGCCCGAAAACAGACGCAACGGGTCGACAGGCGGCCGGAGGTGATTCATCGTGATCACCGAAGTCGGTGGACTGTGCGAGGAACTCCGGAGCAGGCGTCATGGTCCTCCCGCACGGACTCCTCGACGACGGGCCGTCGTTCCGGCGCACCGCGCCCACGGTGGAAGGCAGGCAGGCGCACATGAGTCAGGCCAGGCCGCCCGGCCCCACGCGGGCCGTGGTCCTCGGCGGCAGTATCGCGGGCCTGCTCGCCGCGGCCGCCGTCAAGGACCACGTCGACCACGTCGAGATCGTCGAGGCCCACGACCTGCCCGACGGCCCCGAGCCGCGCACCGGCGTCCCCCAGGCCGCCCACGTCCACCTGCTGCAGACGGGCGGGGTCGAGGCGATCGAGGCGCTGCTGCCCGGCTGGACCGACGCACTCGTCGCCGAGGGCGCCCACCGGGTGCCCGAGACGACCGGGATGGTCCTGTACGCCCCGGAGGGCTGGTACCGGCGCTGGCAGCGCGCGACCCATCACCTGATCACCGCGGGCCGTGACCTGACCGACAGTGTGGTGCGGCGCCGGGTCCGCCAGGACCCGCGGGTCGGGGTCCGCCCCCGCACCCGGGCCGTCGGGCTGCTCGGTGACGCCCGCAAGGTCACCGGCGTCCTGGTCCGCACCGCCGACGGCGTGACGGCCGAACTCGCCGCCGACTTGGTCGTCGACGCCACCGGCCGCGCCTCCCGCACCCCCGAGTGGCTGGCCCGCCTCGGCATCACCGGTCTGCGCGAGGACCGCATCGACTCCGGCCTCGCCTACGCCAGCCGGCTCTACCGGGCGCCCGTCCCCACGCGGAACTGGCCGGTGGTCGGCATCCAGGCCGACCCGGGCCTGTCACGGCCCGGCGCCGCCGGCGCGATCGCGCCGATCGAGGGCGGGGCGTGGCAGGTCAGCCTGATGGGCGCCCCCGGCGGGCGGCCCACCGCGGACCCCGACGCGTTCCTGCCCTTCGCCCGCGGACTGCGCCACCCCCTGATCGCGGACCTCATCGAGCACGCCGAACCCCTCACCGGCGTCAGCGTCACCCACGGGACCGCGAACCGGCGCCGCTACTACGAACGGCTCCGCGCGTGGCCGGACGGGCTGGTCGTCCTCGGGGACGCCGTGGCGGCCGTCAACCCCCTGTACGGGCACGGCATGTCGGTCGCCGCCCAGGAGGCCGTGGCCCTGCGCGACCTGCTGCGGACGGCCGGCCCCGGCCCCGGGCTGGCGCGCCGCGCCCAACGGGCCGTCGCCCGCTGCGCGGACACGGCCTGGGCGCTGTCCGTCGGGCAGGACATCCACTTCCCCACGACCACGGGGAAACGCCCCACCGTCGCCGACCGGCTCCTGCACCGCTACGTCGGCCGTCTCTCCCGCACGGCCACCGGCTCCTTCCACGCGGCGACCGCCCTCACCGACGTCCTCGCCCTGCAGGCGGCCCCGGCCTCCCTGCTCCGGCCCGCCGTCCTCGTGACCGCCCTCGCCGGCCCGCTCCGACCGCCCCTGGACGGCCCGCAGTTCACCCCCGCCGAACGCGCGCTGCTGGACGCCCTGCGCGAACCCGGCGGCCGGCACCCGCGTGAGCCCGGCGCCGCTTGACCTCGACCGCGGTCGAGTTTCTACGTTCCTCACAGGGCCGCGGACATCCCGTCCGTCCGGCTCCCCGCAGCGAGGAGGCACGTGGTGACCGACAGCACGACCCGGACCCCGACCCGGAATCCGACCCCGACCCCGGCCGACATCCCCGACCGCTACCGCCATGCGGTGGTCCCGCACATCATGGTGGACGACGCCGACGCGGCGATCGCCTTCTACCGGCGGGCCTTCGGCGCCCGCGAGGACTTCCGGCTGGAGGCGCCGAACGGCGGGATCCTGCACGCCGAGATCTCCATCGGCCCGTCGGTCCTGATGCTCGGCGACGCCGGAGCCGACGAGGCGGGCGCGAGCACCTGGGCGGCCCCCGCCGCGCTCGGCGGCCGTACCTCCGTCACGCTGCACATCTTCGTGCCCGACGTCGACGGCCTGGCGGAACGCGCGGTGGCCGCGGGCGCGGAACTCCTCCAGCCGCCCACGGACATGTTCCACGGGGACCGCACCGCCATCGTCAAGGATCCCCACGGCCACCTGTGGGTCCTCCTCACCCACGTCGAGGACGTCTCCGAGGAGGAACTGCGCAGCAGGCTCGCCGCGGCCGGGTGAACGGGCCGGACAGCGGCCGACGTCCCGCGGCGGTCCCGGAACGCCCCCGGACGGACGCCCGGCGGCGTCCGTCCGGGGCCCGCCGCGGCTACAGCTCCCGGTAGTAGACGGTGACCGGGAGCGGTGTGCACCCGAGGGCCTCGTACAGCGCCCTCGCGGGAGCGTGGAACGGGTCGCCTCCCGTGCCGATCTCCACCACCTCGGCCCCGGCGGCGCGCAGGGCCGCGAAGGCGTGCTCGCACAGGGCGGTGCCGACGTGGGCGCGGCGGTGGAGCGGGGACACGGCGAGCAGCGTGATGCTGCCGTTCCTGCGCTCCGGGACGACGCTCCACGCCACGTAACCCGCGAGGCCGTCGCCGGTGTCGGCGACGGCGACCCGGGCGTGCCGCTCGGGTGCGTGGAGGCCGGCGACCTGGCGGCGGTAGTCCTCGCGCCAGTCGCCGTGCTGGTTGGCGAAGACGGCCTCGCCCACCAGGGGGCGGAAGGAGTCCTCGTAGAACGGACGGAAGGTGTCGATGGTGAGTTCGGTCAGCAGCACGAGGTCGTGCGGCCGGAATGCGCGGATGAGCATGGAGGTGCGCCTCTCGGGCTGAGGGCTCGGGGCCCGGGCAGAGAAACAGGGACGTCTGCCGGCCCGCTCACGGCCGGGGAACGGCGGCGAGCAGGGCCCTCAGTGACGCGTGCGCTCAGCGGCGTGACACTCCATGACGCCAGGATACGCCCCGGGCCCCGCGGCCGGGCACGGCGCAGATGCCGTACGGGCGCGGGGCGCGGTCGGCTCGGCGGCGGTCAGCGGCCGGCCGGCTGGTGGGGGAGGGGATGGCCGGCCGGGCGGGAACCGGACTGGTTCCGGCCGCCCGCGAGGGCCAGAGAGCCGGGGCCGGAGAACACCAGCAGCAGGAAGCCCCAGCAGAACAGCGCGGGGGCGAGGCCGCCGTTCTGGAGCGGGAACAAGCCGTCCTGCTGGTGCTCGGTGAAGTAGGCGAAGGCCATGATCCCGGAGCTGAGGAAGGCCGCGGCACGCGTGCCGACCCCGAGGAGGATCAGGGCACCGCACACCAGCTCGATCACCCCGGCGTACCAGAACGGCCACTCGCCCACCGGGCTGGCCTTGCGGTCGAGCACGCCGAAGAGCGTGGCCGCGCCCTCGCTGGCGAACAGCACACCCAGCACGATGCGGAACAGACCCAGGACGAGGGGTTGACGGGCCGTCAGCCAGTCGCTGAGGCGGGCGGTGTTCATCGGGCTTCTCCTCGTGCGTGTTCGCGGTCTTCCGGGCACTTCGGGCAGGCGGGACCCCGGCGGGGCGGGTCGTCCCCTTCCTCCCTACGCACGCGCGGCCCCGCGCGTTCAGCAGGCCGGCGGATTCCCGGACCCAGCACCACGGGCGGCGCGCGGCAGGGCCCGCGCAAAAGACCGGTGGCCGTCCCGGGATGTGCGGGACGGCCACCGGCCGGAGAAGAACGGCGAGGAGAGCGAAGGGACTGGATCAAAGTGGAATTGAGAAGGAAGCCCCCTCATGGCCTCGCCACGGTCACGTTAACACTCAGGCGGGTATCAGGTCGCGCAGATTTCCGGGGGTCACCACGCGGGAGTCCGGGTGGAGGCCGTCCGGCCGTTCCAGACCGACGAAGGTGACCGGGCCCGCCGGGACCTTCTTGCCGTCCCACACGTCGACGGTCGTCGCGTCACCGGTCATCAGCTCCGTGAGGTGGCCGACGGTGAGCTGCTCCCGCTCGACGATCGCGCGCAGCAGCGCCGCGACCGTCAGCCGGTTGCCCTCCACCCGGTTCTGCGACGGGGTCCCCGGCAGGTACAGGTGCAGCCACTTCGCGCGCCAGCGGCCGTCCGCCCCGCGCAGGAACGCCAGCGGCAGGGCGACCCGGCCGGGGCCGCGCAGTTCGGACTTCATCCGCACCGTCCGCGGCTCGAACGGGCGGCCCTTCTGCAGGCCCTCGCGCAGCATGAACCCGAAGAACGACTCCTCGACCTCCTCGAAGCCCTCCCCGTCGAAGATGTTGACCTGCGGCACGATGAACGAGGCCCGCACCGCGTCCAGTCGCAGGTCGATGAACTCCGAGGCCCCCTCGGGCGCGCTGATGATGTCACCGGAGTGGCGGCCCCCGACGCTGCGCAGGTCGGTGTACGACAGCCAGGAGACCGTCTCGTAGTCCGCGTCGAGCAGGAGCGCCGACAGGTCGAAGTCGGTGGTGGTCGCGGTCTCCTTCCAGTACACGAAGAAGCGCAGCAGTTCCCCCTCGACCGCCGACACCGAGCCGCGCGGCAGCACCCCGAGCCCGCCGGTGCTCGCCCGGCCGGACAGCGGCAGCGCCACGTCGAGGACGTCCGGGTCGATCAGCAGGTGGTCCGCGACGCCCACCCGCCGGCGCAGCTCCGCGTCGAGCACGGCGAGCAGCCGCTCACGGGCGGGCCCGGGCACCGGCCGGCGGGTGTCGTCGGCGACATGGCCCCGGCCGAGACGGTTGACGAACAGGCGCTGCCCGCCGGTCTCCCGGGCCCGGTTGTACAGGTGCTCGCGCACGGACAGCAGGACCCGGCCGGAGACCTGGGGCAGGGCCTCCTCGACGGCGGTCACCACCGCGTCGCTCTCCTCGGGGGAGGACGCGGAGCGCAGCAGCCGGTCCAGCGCGCGCAACAGCCGGCCTGGCGCCGATCGGAGCACTGCGGCCGCGCCGGTGACGTCGCCCCGGCCGAGCAGTTCCTCGACGCGGCTGTCCAGGGAGCGTGCCGTCCGTTCGCCGCGGGCGACGGCGAACACGTCGGCCGCGTGCGGCCACTGCGGGTACTCGTGCGGGTGCAGCCGCTCACCGAGCCGCTTGAACATCTCGCGGTGCGCGTGCACGTCGGCCGCCTTGGCGGGGGTGGCCGCGACGAGCGCGTCGAGGCCCGCCAGCAGGGCCCGGCGCACCGGACGGGGCAGCGTCCGCAGCAGCGTCGGCTCCTGCAGGCTCACGTCGCCGCCCGACAGCGCGCAGGCCAGCCGCAGCACGTCGGTGACCGTGTCCAGCAGCAGCTCCGCCCCGGCCGCCAGCCGGACCTGGTTGATCACCGCCCGGTTCTCCCGCACCGGGACCGACTCGGGCTGCGGCCCGCCGACGCAGTGGCCGGCGAGGTCCCGCAGGTCGTCCAGGACCTCCTCCCCCAGAGGTGTGGTGCTGCCCGCCAACGCCAGGTAGAGGGAGGTGACTTCGTCCTCCAGACGCTCGCCGAGGTGCAGCACGGTCACCCGGTCGCCCGCCGCGGCGATCAGCTCGTCGTGGCGGGCCAGCAGGTCCGCGTACGTGTGCCGGTACCTGCCGTACGACGGGAGGGTGCGCAGGTCCACCACGCCGGTGTCGAGCTGTGCCAGGGTGCTCGCCCGCGTCCGGTCGTCGGCGAGCGCATCGGCGACGCACTCCCGCCAGAAGTCGGCGGTGTCCGGTACGTTGGCCGGAAAGTCGATGAAGTACGCGTTGTGCCGTACGTGGTCGCCGGCCATCTCCCGGACCGTGCGCAGGATCCGTACGGCGACGTCCACGACCGTCCCCTCGGACAGTCCGGCCAGGCACGCGAACGCACGCGACGAGAGCTTGAACCCCACGGAGAGCAACGCGGCGTCGAACTGCCGCGTCACGACGGAGCCGTCTCCTGCGGGGCCGGAGGGAGCGGGAATGCGGTGGGTGTGCCGGACGACCAGGGCCTCGAATCGGTGGGACATTCCCGCATCGTTCCAAGTCCCGGGCGGTGGCCGCACCCGGTTTTCCCGGGCGCGGAGGCTCTCCACCGGCGCGGGCTCACGCGTGCTGGAGCACCGGCTGCGTCTCGTCGGGGTCGGTGGCGATGAAGGCCGAGATGGTGCCGGAGTTGACGAGCAGGGTGCCGTCCGGCAGGCGTTTCACGAGCCCGCGGACGTTGAAGTTCTTCAGGAAGAAGCCGATGCGGGAGCGGGTCGTGCCGACCATCGCGGCCAGTTCGTCGTGGGTGATGCGGGCGTCGATGTGCTGCCACTGGGACTTCTGCCCGGCGAACCGGTCGGAGAGGTGGAGCAGGATCGCGGCCAGGCGGTATTCGCACTTCATGGTGACGAGGTGCTTGATGGTGCTTTCCCGCTGCCGTATCCGCTGGGCCAGATGATGACTCCAGCTCTGGAAGAGATCGGGGTCGCTGCGCAGGATGCGGATGAATTCCCGGCGGTTGATGCGCAGTACGCGGCTGTCCAGCATAGCCGTGGCGGATTCCTCGTGCACGGACGGCAGCAGGGAAAGCGCTCCTAAGATGTCGCCGCGGCGACATATGTCGAGAATACATTCCTTGCCGCTGTGGGCGCTGGTGGTGAGTTTGATGCCGCCCTGCACGATCAGGAAGAGGTCGTCGATGCTTTCGCCGCACGTGTACAGGTTGTACCCGCGCTCCAGATTGATGGGGGTCAACGAGATCTTGCGGTTCTCCACGACCTGAAGCAGGTGCGAATAAAGGGCAGACTTGCCGATTCGAACGTGCTGCACCGAAACCCCTCCCCGTTGTTCATGCCGGTGTGTGACGGCAGGTGTGGGCGGGGGCCCGGACGTGCCGGGCCCCGACCACGGGTCGTCACGGATAGATCAATTCATGGTTCGCCATCATGGTGACGAACTTTTCAATCCTCTTGGCGCGTGTCTCGGGTTTTTTGGCGCTCTGCACGCGATACAGGATCGCGTACCGGTTCTTGCTGTTCAGGGTGGCGAAGAACTCCGCCGCCTCGGGCACTTCCAGCAGGGCGTCCTGCAGGTCGTCCGGGACGGTCATCTTGCTCTGCGAGGCGTAGGCCGCCTCCCACCGTCCGTCGGCCTTGGCGGCGTCGATCTCCCGCTGCCCGGCCGGCCGGATGCGGCCTTCCGCCGCCAGTCGTTCGACCCGTTCCCGGTTCACCTGGGACCAGGGGCTCTTCTTGGTCCGCGGAGTGAACCGCTGCTGCCAGTACAGGTCGTCGACCTTGTCGCGCTGACTGTCGATCCAGCCGAAGCAGACCGCGACGTCGAGGGCCTCGGAGTAGGTGACGCTCGGAATGCCACTGGCCTTCTTCGCGATCTTCACCCACACGCCGGCCGCGCTTTCGTGGTTCTCCTCCAGCCACTGCTCCCACTGGGCCTGATCCTCGAAAGGGATGGTTGGTTCGCTCATGCATGGATCCAATCAGAAGGCGGTGGGCTGCGGACTTTCTTCGCGGGGCCGGGGTGTCCGCACCCGGACCGGGACGTCCTGCTCCGGCCCGTGCACGGTGCCGCCCTGGACCGCGACCGCGAGGAACCCGCCGTCGGGCGCCGCCCACTGCCGGAACGTGTACCGGGCGTGCTCGTGCCCCGCGCCGAGCGAACGCAGCCGTGGCCGGCCGGTCCCCACGTCGAACTCGCAGGCCGTCATGGGGAATCGCATCCCGCTCCCGATCGCCTTCAGGTACGCCTCCTTCACCGTCCAGTAGCGCAGGAACAGTTCCTGGCGCCGCCCGGCGGGGGCCGCGTCCAACTCCCGCTGCTCCCGCGGCGACAGCACCGCCCGCGCCAGCCGGCCGAGCGGCAGCGCCCGGCCGGAGCGCTCCGCGTCCACCCCGCACCGCAGCTCCCGGGTGACCACGCAGGCCACCGTCCCGTCCGTGTGCGACAGGTTGAAGCGGAGCGACCGGCACCAGTCGGGGGCGTGCACCTCGGGGCGGCCGAGACCCGAGCGCAGGAACCGCCACTCGTGGGGACCGACCCGGGGTTCGACCTCGCTGAGGGCGTGGCGCACCAGCCCCCAGGCCGCGGTGAACAGGGACCGGTCCGACGAGCGGCGCAACGTTTCTCTGCGCCGCAACTCGGCCTCGTCCAGGGCCCACTCGACATCCGCCGGACGAAGAACGTCACCGGATCCGGCCGTCTCGGCCACCGTCCGGCACCACACGTGCGCCACCCGCCGACTGTCTCGCATCGTCGAGCACCCCCCTTCGCAGGCACATCCGAACACGGGACGAGCGGCCTGAAAACCCCCCGTACGCGCCAACCGGAGATCCCCGGCCCGCGTAACGGAACGTTCCGTTTCCGGTCATCCGGCCTGCGCCAGTGTCATGGCCGAACCCGCCCCCCGACTGCGCAATAGTGTGCAGCCGCATCCCCTCCGCCCCGTGCATGATCGGCCCCCGGGCCAGACGGACGCCGGCGCGTTCCGGCAGACGGGAGAGCCGCATGGGCGTGGGAATCAGAGCCCTCCACCCGTACGTGGGACGGATGAGCGTCGACATCAGGAGCCTCTACGAGGCGCGGGGCCACGACATGAGCCGCTTCGGCAACCTCATGATGCGCCGCAAATCGGTCAACATGCCGTTCGAGGACGCGGTGACCAACGCCGTCAACGCCGCCCTCCCGCTGGTCCGCCGCCTCACCCCCGCCGAACGCGACCGCATCGAGGCGGTTGTCGTCGCGACCGAGTCCGGCGTGGACCTCGGCAAGTCCCTCAGCACCTACGTGCACCGCTACCTCGAACTGGGCCCCCGCTGCCGCTCCTTCGAGGTCAAACAGGCCTGCTACGGAGGCACCGCGGCCCTGCACACCGCGGCCGGCATGGTGCACGCCGGCCCCTACGACGACGCGCTGGCCCTGGTCGTCGCCGCCGACGCCGCCGGGGTGCCCGCGCTCGGCGAACAGTGGGAGGGCGCCGAGGGCGCCGGAGCCGTCGCCATGCTCGTCGGCCGGGACGCCACCGCCCTGGAACTCGACCTCGGCGCCAGCGGCTGCCACACCTTCGAGGTCATGGACACCTTCCGCCCCGGCCCCGGCATCGACATCGTCAACCAGGACGTGTCCATGCTGGCCTACCTGGAATGCCTGCAGCACTCCTTCGAGGCCTACCGCGACCGCGTCGACGGCGCCGACATCGTCGACGGCTTCGCATACCTCGCCTTCCACACCCCGTTCGTCGGCATGGTCCGCGGCGCCCACCGGCGCCTGCTGCGCCAGCAGCGCACGGCAGGCCGCGACGAGGTCGACGCCGATTACGAGCGCCGGGTACGCCCCTCCATGGAGTACGGCGCCGAGGTCGGCAACATCTTCTCCGCCTCCCTCTACCTCGCCCTGTGCTCGCTCATCCGGCACGGCGACTTCACCGAACCCCGCCGCATCGGCCTGTTCTCCTACGGCTCCGGCTGCGCCTCGGAGTTCTTCAGCGGCGTCGTCCACCCCCGCGCCGTCCACGACCTCGCCTCGCTCGGGGTGGAGGAGGCCCTGGCCGCCCGCCGCCCGCTGACCGTCGCCGAGTACGACACCGTCGCCGCCGCCGGCGACCGGGCCCGGTTCGGCGTCCGCGACGCCCGCTTCGACCTGGACTCCTACGGCGAGCTGGGCAAGGAGTTCACCGGCCGCGGCCTGCTGGTGCTGGAACGCATCGACGGCTACCACCGCCAGTACGGGTGGACCTGATGACCACACACACCACCGGCCCCGCCGTCCTCACCGACCGCGACGGCCCCGTCGTCCGCCTCGTCATCAACCGGCCGCACCGGCGCAACAGCCTCACCGCCGACGACGTCGGCCTGCTGCGCGACGCCCTCGAAGCGGCGGCGGCCGACCCGCGCACCCGCGCCGTCGTCGTCGAGGGCACCGGGGGCACCCTCTGCTCCGGCATGGACCTCGCCGAGCTCTCCGCCGACCGGCAGACCAAGGGCGGCAGCGACTTCTTCGACCTGCTGCGCCGCATCACCGAGGTCCCCGTGACGGTGCTCGCCTCGGTCGACGGCCAGGTGCTCGGCGGGGGAGTCGGACTCGCCGCCGCCTGCGACCTGGTGCTCGCCACCGAACGCAGCACCTTCGCCCTGCCCGAGGCCCTGTGGGGCCTGCTGCCCTGCGCCATCCTGCCGTTCCTCATGCGCCGGGTCGGCTTCCAGCGGGCGTACGCCATGACCCTGTCGACCGCCACCGTCACCGCGTCCGACGCCCGCTCCTTCGGCCTGGTCGACGAGCTGGAGGGCACCCACGGGCAGCAGCGGCGCCGGCTCCTGGGCCGCGTCACCAAGATCGACCGGCCCACGGTCGCCGAGGCCAAGGCGTACTGCGCCCGCCTCGCCCCCCTGCCGGACACCGCCCGCGACCACGCCACAGAGGTGTTCGCGCGGCTCCTCGACTCACCCGTCGTCCGCACCCGGATCGACAACTTCGTACGCCACCAGCGGATGCCGTGGGAGGTGTAGACGCGTGCTGACGGCGCTCGCCTTCCCCGGGCAGGGCGCGCTGCGCGGACCGAAGGGCGCGGAGCTCCTCGACCGGTACCCCGACCGCGCGCGGCAGGCCGAGGACATCCTCGGCCACGCCCTGCGCCCCGTCCTCACCGCGCAGTCCGGCACCCCCTGGCGGCACCTGACCCGGACCCAGCCGACCCTGTTCGTCCTCACCCACCTCGCCGCGCTCGACGAGCCCGAACCCGCCTACCTGGCCGGGCACAGCATGGGCGAACTGACCGCGCTCTGCCACGCCGGCAGCATCGACTTCGCCACCGGCCTCCGGCTCGTCCTCCTGCGCGCCCGGCTGATCTCCGAGTGTCCCGTCCCGGGCGGCATGCTGGCGGTCACCGGACTCGGCACCGACGCACTGACCGCCGTCCTGGCCACCGAGGGTTTCACCGACCTCGACCTCGCCAACCTCAACGCCCCCGACCAGACCGTCCTGTCCGGCCCGACCGGCTCGCTGCGCGCCCTCGCCGCCGTCGTACGCCGCGGCGGTACCGGCCGGGCCACCCTCATCGACGCCCCGAACCCCGGCCACTCCCGCTACATGGCCACGGCCGCCGCCGGATTCGCCGAGGCGCTCGCCCAGGTGCCCTTCCGCGCCCCCCGCATCCCCGTCGTCTCCAACGTGACCGCCCGGCCGCACCGGCCGGAACGCCTCGCCGAACTGCTCGCCCAGCACCTGTACCGGCCCGTGCGCTGGTCCGAGAGCATGACCTACCTCAGCGGGGCCGGAGTGACCCGGCTGCGCCAGGCCGGATCCGGCGGGCTGCTGCCCAAGCTGTGGACGGCCTGTACCGCGCGGGACGTCACCCCCGTGCGCTGACCGACGCTCAGGAGTGAGCGGGGCCCGCCCCGTCCCGCCGCTAGCTTCGGCTCCGGACACCGGCCGTCGGACGACAGGGGTGAACGTGGTGCACGACGCGAAGGTTCAGATGGTCCTCCTCTCGGCGGCGGACGAGGAACGGCTCGTGCGCCTGGCCCGGCTCTACCGGGACCACCTCGACGACACGCGGGACACCGCAGGGGCCCCTGCTCTCGCCGACCTCGCCTTCACGACCCAGACCGGGCGGGTGCCGCTCGGCCACCGGCTCGCCGTCCTGTGCGGCAGCCTCGCCGAGCTGCGCACCGCCCTGGACGACGTGGTCCACGGCCGCCCGGCGGCCGCGGCCCGCCGCTCGGTCGTCGCCCACCTCGCCACCTCGCACACCGCCGACCCGGCTCCCGTGTCCGACGCCCAGGAGGCGCTGGCGGTGTGGCTGTCGGGCGGCCACGTGGACTGGCGCGGCCTGTGGCCCGCCCCCCGGCGGAAAGTGGCCCTGCCCGCCTACCCGTTCGACGACCTCGACGACCCGCCCGGCACCTCTCAGGACCGGGGGAGCACGTGGGAGCCGGCCGCCTCGGACGACCGGGGCAGCATGGGGGAGCCGGCCGCCTCGGACGACCGGGGCAGCATGGGGGAGCCGGCCGCCTCGGACGACCGGGGCAGCATGGGGGAGCCCACGGCCTCGGACACTCCGCGGGATGCCGTGCCGGACCCGTACTCACCCCGGGGCGCGGACACCGCCCCGTCCGCGCCCGAGGCACCCCGGACACCGCGCGGCGCGGCCCCCGCCGACGGCGGCTGGGCGACGGAGTACCTGCGCCGGGTGTTCGCGGAGACCGCCCAACTCGCCGTCGAGGACGTCCGCGCCGACGTCCCGCTGGAGGACTTCGGGCTCAGCTCGTTCCTCATCACCCGGCTGAACTCCCGGCTGGAGGAGGACCTGGGGGAGCGCAGCCGCACCCTCTTCTTCCAGCACGGCACCCTCGCCGACGTCGCCGAGGCCCTGGCCGCCCGGCACCCCGCACCGCCCGCGGCCGGCACACCCGGCGAAGCGGCGCCCGGGCCGGAGCCCGCCCCGGCCGCAGCACCCCGTGCCACGGCGCCCACCCCCGCCGCCACCCCGGCGCCCACCGTCCCGGCACGCGACCGCGCCGAGCCGCTGGCCGTGGTCGGGATCGCGGGCCGCTTCCCGGGAGCCGCCTCCCTGACCGAGTTCTGGGACCTGCTGCGCACCGGAACCTGCGCCGTCGGACCCGTCCCGCAGGACCGCCTGCGGCCGGGCTGGCCCACCTCCCTCATGCACGGCGGCTACCTCGCCGACGTGGACCGCTTCGACCCGCTGCTCCTCGGCATCACCCCCCGGCACGCCGCACTCATGGACCCGCAGGAACGGCTGTGCCTGGAAGTGGTCTGGGAGGCCCTCGACGACGCCGGATACCCCGCGGCCCGGCTGCGCGCCGCCCACGATTCCCGGGTCGGCGTCTACGTCGGCTCCATGTACAACGAGTACCCCTACTTCGGGGTGGAGCAGAGCCTGCTCGGCCCGCCCGCCGACAGCGGCTCCACCGTCGCCGGGATCGCCAACCGCGTGTCGTACGCCTTCGACCTGCACGGCCCCAGCATGACCGTGGACACCATGTGCTCCGCGTCGCTGGTCGCCCTGCACCTCGCGGCCCGCGCCCTGCGGGCGGGGGAGTGCGAGGCCGCCGTGGTCGCCGCGACCAACCTGTCGCTGCACCCCAACAAGTTCCGCCAGATCGACCGGCTCGGCGGCGCCTCCGGCGACCACCTGTGCCGCAGCTTCGGCCGCGGCGGCGACGGCATGGTGCCCGCCGAGGCCGTCTGCGCGCTCCTCCTCAAACCGCTGTCCGCCGCCGAGGCCGCCGGCGACCGGGTCCACGCCCTCGTGTCCGGCACCGCCGTCATCAACGCCGGCCGCACCAACGGCTGGATCGTGCCCAGCCCCACCGCCCAGGCCGAGGTGGTCCGCCAGGCGCTGGCGGACGCCGGCCTGGACCCGTCGGACATCGGCTACCTGGAGGCGCACGGCGCCGGAACGGCCCTCGGCGACCCGATCGAGGCCGACGGCCTGCACCGGATCTTCGCCGGGGACGACCGCGGCCGCGGCACCCTGCCGATCGGCTCCGTGAAGTCCAACATCGGGCACGCCGAGGCATCGGCCGGGCTGGCCGGAGCGGCCAAGGTGGTGCTGCAGTTCGCGCACCGCACGCTCGTCCCCTCCCTGCACGCCGACGAACTCAACCCCGACATCGACTGGGAGCACTCCCCGCTGCGCGTCCAGCGCACGCTCCAGCCCTGGGACACGCCCGGCAGCGCACCCCGCCGGGCCGGGGTCAGCTCCTTCGGCGCGGGCGGCACCCTCGCGCACGTCGTCCTGGAGGAACCGCCCGCCCATCTCGCCCCCGACGCCCCCGCGGACCCCACACCGCCCGCCCCCACGCCGGTCCTGCTCTCCGCCTACGACAGGGACCGGCTGCGCGAGGTCGTCACCCGGCTGCTGGCCCACCTGCGCGACCACCCGGCCACCGACCTGGCCGACCTCGCCTTCACCCTCGCCGAAGGACGCCACCACCTGCGGGAGCGGGCCGCGCTGGTGGTCCGCGGAGTCGGCGAACTGGCCGACCGGCTGCGCCGCCACCTCGCCGGCGACCCGGCCGCCGGCGTCCACCGCGGCCGGGCACCCTCGGACCGGACCCGCGCCGAACCCCTGGCCGCCGGCGACCCGGAGGAGCTCGCCCGCCAGTGGGTCACCGGCCGTCCGGTCCGTATCGCACCGCCCACCGGACGGCGCCCGCGGATCGTGCCGCTGCCCGCCTACCCGTTCGCCCGCATGCGCTGCTGGCTGCCCGAGCCGGCCGACCGGCCCGACATCCCGGCCGCCTCGGCACCCCCCGTACCCGAGTCGTCCCACCGGCCTGCCACGCGTGCCGTTTCCGCGTCCTTCGAGTCCGAGACGTCCCGTCGGCCCGCCCCGCCTGCCGCTTTCGTGGCCCCGGATCCCGAGCCGGCCCACCGGCCCGCCACCCCGGCCGTCTCCGCACCGCCCGTACCCGAGTCGTCCCACCGGCCCGCCTCGCCTGCCGATTCCGCACCCCCCGTACCCGAGTCGTCCCACTGGCCCGCGACTCCTGCCACCCCCGCCGCCTCCGCGTCCTCCGAGCCCGTCCCGGCCGGGCCGGACGCCGCCGCCGGGCTGCCGCTGTACCGCAGGACCTGGCATGCCGCCGGTGCCGTCACCGCGCCCGCCGGCCCGCCCGGCGCCCTGGTGTGCGTCTACGGACCCGGCAGCGCCGCGCTCGCCCGTGCCGTCGTCGCCCGGGCCGGTGCCGGCCAGGTGTTCCTCATCCGGGAGGATGCGGCGGCCGGCGAGGCGCACGCCACCCTGTCCGGCACCTCCGGCACCTCGGGCGCCGAGCTCGCCGACCGGGCCCTCGCCGCTCACCCCGACCTCACCGCCGTCCTCGACCTCGCCGACGTCGACCGGGCCACCGACGACCCCGGACCCTGGCAGGAACGCCTCGCCCTGCTCCAGCGGTTCGCCGCCACCGGCCCCGGGCGCCGCGCGGCCGGCCGGACCCGGCCGCTGCACGTCCTGCACGCCACCCGCGGACGGCGCACCGTAGGCGCGGAGCCGGGACCGCGCAGCGGCGCCGGGGCACGGCTGGCCGGCTTCGTCCGGTTCCTGGGGGCCGAGAGCAACCACCTCACCGGCATCACCGTCGACCTCGACCCGGCCGGCGGCACGCCCTCGGCCCAGGCCGGAGAACTGCTGGCCGCGCTCCCCGGGAACCCCTACGGCGAAGTGGTCCACCGCGCCGGCCAGGCATACCTCCCCCGGCTCACCCCCCTCACCGGCACGCGGCCCAAGGCCCCCCGCCTCGACCACTACGGCACCTACCTGCTCACCGGTGCCACCCGCGGCATCGGCGCCCGGGTCGCCCGCCACCTCGTGGACCGCGGGGCCCGCCACCTCGCGCTGCTGGGCGCCCGCTCCCTGCCGCCGGACGACCGGTGGGACGCCCCCGGCCTGGACGCGGCCTCCCGGGCGGCCGTGGAGACCGTCCGCGCCCTGGAGGCGGCCGGGGCCCGCGTGCACGTCCACCGCGGGTCCCTGCTGGACGCCGCCGGTCTCGGGGCGTTCCTCGACCAGGTCCGCGAGGAGAGCGGACCCGTGCGGGGCGCCGTGCACTGCGCCGCCGTCACCCCGCCCGTGGGAGCCTTCGCCGCACGGCAACGGGCCGACATCCAGCGGGTGTTCGAGCCTAAGGCGGAGGCGCTGGAAGTCCTCTACGAGCTGTGCCTGCCCGACCGGCCCGACTTCCTGCTCGCCTTCTCGTCCCTGTCCGCCGTGGTGCCGCCCGTCGCCGGGGGAGTGCTGGAGTACGCCGCGGCCAACAGCTTCGTCGACGACTTCACCGCACGGCACGCCCCGGACACCCCCTGGCTGCACTCCGTCGCCTGGCCGATGTGGCGAGACAGCGGGGCCCGCCCCGGTGCGGGCAACCCCGGGGCGCGCTTCGGTCTCGACGCGGCCGGGGACGAGGAGGCGCTGCATGCCCTCGACCACGTCGTCACCGCCCTGCCCGGCGGCCCGGTGGTGGCCCTGCGCCCCCTGCACGCCGCCGACCCGACGGCGCTGCTCCGCCTGCCCGGCGCGACGGCCGCGGAGCCCGCCGCCGCACCGGCCGCCGCCGGGCCCGCGCTCCCCGACCGCGCCGCCACGCCCGTCGCGGCACCTGCGCCCGCGCCCTCGGGGCCGGCCGGGCAGCGTCCCGTCCCCGGCTGGCTGGCCGACATCTTCGCCGGCGTCGTCGGGATCCCGGCCGCCGACTTCGATCCCACCGCCGAATTCGCCGAACTGGGCGTGGAGTCGGTGATGCTCGGCGAACTCCTGGACGCCATCGAGCAGCACGTGGGCCGGGCCCTCGACCCGACACTCCTGGTCGAACACAGCACCCTGCGCACGCTCGCCGACCGGCTGCACGCCCTGCTGCCGGAAGTGGCCGCGGCCGACCGGACGGAGCCGTCCGACGCGCCCACCACGGACGACGGTTCCGGCTCCGCTACGGCGCCGCCCGGGTCCGACGGCGCACCCGCCGTCACCGTCACGCCCTCCACCGCCGCAGCCACGCCGCACAACACCTCCCACCAGCAGCCGACGGTCCCGCAGGACGCCCCGGCGGCCCGGACGCCCGCCGCCCCGCGCCTGCCCGCGCCCGAACCCGACCGGGACACCATCGCCGTGATCGGCATGGCGTGCCGGCTGCCCGGGGCGCCGGACGTGGCCACGTTCTGGCGCAACCTGGCGGCGGGCCACCTCGCCGTCGGTGAGGTGCCGCCCGAGCGCTGGGACGCCTCCCGCTTCCACCGGCCCACCCCGCAGCCCGGCCGCACCGTCGGCAAGTGGGGCGGATTCGTCGACGGCATCGAGGAGTTCGACGCGGGCCACTTCGGGCTCACCGACGAGCAGGCCCGCTGTCTCGACCCCACCATCAGGCTGTTCCTGGAGACCACCGCCGACTGTCTGCGCGACGCCGGACTGGAAGGCCCCGAACTCGCCGGACGGGACGTGGGCCTGTTCGCCGGGGCCCGCGGCACGGACTACGCGGCGCGTGGCGGCATACGGGCCGAAGTCCCCGAGTCGGACCCGAACTTCGTCGCCTCGCACGTCGGCCAGCACTTCGATCTGCGCGGCCCGCACCTCGTCGTGGACAGCGCCTGCTCCTCGTCCCTGGTGGCCGTCCACCTGGCCTGCCAGAGCCTGCGCAGCGGGGAGAGCGAGGCGGCGATCGCCGGAGGCAGCAGCGTACTGCTGGACGAGAGCCCGTACCTGGAGTTCTCGGCCGCGGGCGCGCTGTCGCCCACCGGCCGCTGTGCCGCCTTCGACCGGCGTGCCGACGGCTTCGTCCCGGGGGAGGGCAGCGTCGTGCTGCTGCTCAAGCCGCTGCACGCGGCCCTGCGCGACGGCGACCCGGTGCACGGCGTCATCGAGGGCTCCGCCGTCACCAACGACGGCCGCACCATGGGCCTCACCACTCCGAACCCGGCCGCCCAGGCCGCCGCGGTCCGGCGGGCGCTGCGCGACGCCGGACGCAAGCCCGCCGAGGTCGGCATGATCGAGGCGCACGGCACCGGCACCGCGATCGGTGACCCGCTGGAGTTCCGGGCCCTGCGCACCGTCTTCGACGAGGACCGTGACCACCGCGACGGCCCCTGCCTGCTCGGCTCGGTCAAGACGAACGTGGGCCACCTCCTGCACGCGGCCGGGGCGGCCGGTCTGCTGAAGGCGCTGCTCGCCGTGCGGCACGGCACGGTGCCGCCCACCCTGCACTGTGAGACGCCCAACCCCCGCCTGGACCTGGACGATTCGCCGTTCGCCCTGGCCGCCGAGGCCCGGGACTGGCCGCTGCCCGGCAGGCCCCGGGTGGCCGGGGTGAGTTCCTTCGGCTTCGGCGGCACCAACGCGCACGTCGTGGTCGCCGAGGCCCCGCCCGCCCAGCTGGATGCGGCCGGTGAACGCCGCAGGAGCAGGCCGCCGATCGCCTTCGACCGGCGACGGCTGTGGCTGGACCGGCCCGGCGGCCCGTCGGCTTCCGATGGCCCGTCGGCCTCCGGCGGCCCGTCGGCCCCCGATGGCCCGTCCGCCTCCGATGGCCCGTCGGCCGACGGGCCGGTGTCACGGCCCGCGCTGCGTCTGGCTTTCCGGTGATCAAACCCCTGACCGACCCCGGGTGGACGTTATGAGACATCTCTCGGCGGACACGGTCCGAAGGCCGTGAAATCCGTACGGCCGTCCGGTGCGGAAGGTATCGTCCCACGCCAGTGCCACGCCCCGGATCCGGCGGCGCCGGGCGGCCGTTGAACCACCGGCCGGCCGCTTGCAGCACCACGGAAGAAGCTCATCGGTGAGCCGTGCGGGGAGATCCGCGGGCTCGGAACAGGAAGGGGGACGGGGGACCGGGCCCGCACGGGCCGGGCTCTCGACAGCCCATGACGACGTCGAACCCGCCGGTCTCCTCCGGGCCGGAACTGAGCAAGCGGCAGATCAACCGCGCCGTCATCGGCGTGATGACCGGCCTGCTGCTGTCCGCGCTGGACCAGACCGTGGTGAGCACGGCCCTGCCCAGCATCGTCAGTGACGTGGGCGGCCTGGAGAACCTGGCCTGGGTGATCACCGCCTACCTGCTGACCTCGATGGCGAGCACCCCCGTCTGGGGCAAGGTCTCCGACCAGTTCGGGCGCCGCATCGTGTTCGTCGTGGCGACGAGCGTCTTCATCGTGGGCTCGGCGCTGTGCGGGATCTCCCAGGAGATCACCCAGCTGATCGCCGCCCGCGCGGTGCAGGGCCTCGGCGCCGGAGCGCTGTACGCGCTCGCCCTGTCGGTGATCGCCGACGTGGTCCCGGTCCGGGACCGGGGCCGCTACCAGGGCATGGTCGCCGGGGTGTTCGGCATCGCCACCCTCGCCGGCCCCCTGGTCGGCGGCGGTCTCGTCGACGCGATCGGCTGGCGGTGGATCTTCCTGATCAACGTGCCGCTGGGCCTGCTCTCCCTCGTCATCACCGCCTCCGCCCTGCGCGGTATCACCGCCGAGCGCCGCAGCCGTACCGTGGACTACCTCGGCGCCACCCTGGTCATCGCCGCCACCACTCCGCTGCTGCTCTACCTGTCCTGGGCCGGCGGCGAGCGCGGGTGGACCGATCCGCTGTCGCTCGGCCTGGTGGCCGTGACCGTCGTGCTGAGCGTGGCGCTGGTGCTGGTGGAGCGGCGGGCCGCCGAACCCGTGGTGCCCATGGTGCTGTTCAAGCTGCGGCTGTTCTCCCTCGGCTCGGCCTACAGCATGATCGCCGGTCTCGCCCTGTTCACGGGTGTGGTGTTCCTGCCCGTGTACTTCCAGGCCGTGAAGGGCATGTCGCCGTTCACCGCGGGACTCGCCGTCGTCCCCACCATGATGGGCGTCGGCTTCGCCTCCATCCACGCGGGCAACCGGATGAGCGCCACGGGCCGTTTCAAGGTCTTCCCCGTGGCCGGCGCCGTCCTGCTGGTGGTCACCATGCTGCCGCTGGGCTTCATCCGCGCGGACACCCCGAGCTGGCTGATCATCCTGCTCGGCTTCGTCTTCGGCATCGGCGCGGGCTTCACCCTCCAGCCGGTCATCACCGCCGTCCAGGGCGTGGTGGCCCCGGCGGACATCGGTGCGGCGACCGCCGCGGTCAGCTTCTTCCAGCGGCTCGGCTCCGCCGTCGGCGTGGCGCTTCTCGGCGCCGTCCTCAACAGCCGGTTCGCCGCACTGCTGGAGGACCGGGCCGGGCCGGGCAGTGGCCTCGACGAGGCGTCCCTGGGCAGCATCGACGCCATCAGGGGGCTGGCCCGGGAGCAACGGGACGTCGTCGTCGGCGCGTACGGCGAGGCGCTCGCCGCGGTGTTCCTGACCGTCGTGCCGTTCGCCGTGCTCGCGCTCGTCCTGTCCCTGCTGATGCCCGAGTCCACCCCGCCCGAGGGCGGGCCCGCCCAGGACGCATCGGAGAAGGAAAAGGCCCTCGACGAAGAACGCTGAAGAACGCTGAGGGGCGTCTGCGCAAAACTGTGCGTCGCCGCGATCCCCGTTCCTTCTAGGGTCGGCACATCCGATCCGACGAAGAGCGGAGGTCGCGGTGACCGACATGATGAGGCCGGCCCGCCATCAGGTCGACCGGCCTGAAAGCGAACTGCTGCACTCGGGCAATGCGGGATTCATCATCTCGCGTTACGCGCATTTCAAGCCGGGACATGAACAAGAGGGCCTGAATTTCGTGGCCGAGGTCCTCAAGCACATGAACAAGGCCGACCTCAACGGCATGACGTTCTTCTTCTTCCAGAAGGCGTTCGGCGACCAGGCCAAGCACCACTGGTTCATCAACATGAAGAGCCCGGCCGACTACGCGGCCAGCCTGGAGATGGTCGACCACGACGAGACCACCAAGATCCTGCTCAACGACGACGTGGTCGCCGACGACCGAGGCTTCGGCAGCTGGGGCAACGCGGTCGTGCAGGGCAGCATCACCGAGCACATCCTGGTGCCCCAGCACGGCCTGGACTACGGCGAGGACGACCAGCACGAGGCGTGGGTGCCCGAGGCGTGGCGGCAGACCTCGGTGCCGCCGGAGGAGCAGCTCAACTCCGCCAACGCCCCGCTGATGGTGCACCGCGTCGCCCAGGCCCGGTACCCCATGCGCAAGGAGGCCCGCTACTACGCCTTCGCCTGGCAGAACTACGTCAACGAGAACCTGCGCGGCAAGGTGACCTCCTACCTGTACGAGGAGACCTTCGGCGCGATGGACCGGCTGCACATGCTGATCCACCTCTCCTCGTACGAGGCGTGGGAGGAGCTGCGCAACCTGCCCGACCGCGACCCGAAGTTCCGCAAGCTGGTCGAACGGCAGATGATCTCCCCGGAGAAGGGCGGCGGCACCGGCGCGGACGCGTTCGTGCCCGGCGGAGTCACCGACACCCTCCTCGTCCCCCGTCAGCTCTGACGCCGTGCGCGCGTTGCTCTTCGCCGGGCAGGGCAGCCAGCGCCGGGGCATGGGCGCCGACGTGTTCGACGCCTTCCCCGACCACTGCGCCCTCGCCGACGACATCCTCGGTTACTCGGTCCGGGACCTGTGCCTGTGCGACGACGGCGACCGGCTGCGGCTCACCCGGTACGCGCAGCCGGCCCTGTTCACCGTCCACGCGCTGACCTACCTGGCGCAGCGCGCCGAGCGGGGCGAGCCCGACGTGGTCGCCGGGCACAGCCTCGGCGAACTCAACGCGCTCATGGCGGCCGGGGTCCTGGACTTCGCCACCGGACTGCGGCTGGTCGCCGAACGCGGCCGGCTGATGGGCGAGGCCGACGGCGGCGCCATGGCCGCCGTCGTCGGCGCCGGCCTCACCGAGGTGGAAGGACTCCTCGCGGACGCCGGCCGCGAGGACGTCGAGATCGCCAACGACAACGCGCCGACGCAGGTGGTGATCTCCGGCTCGCCCGAGGGCGTGTCGGCGGTCACCCGCCTGCTCACCACCGCCCTCCCGGCGGTGCGGTGCGTGCCGCTGCCGGTGAGCGCCGCCTTCCACTCCCGTGACATGGCCTCGGCGGCCCGGCGGTTCGCGGACACGCTGGCCCGGGTGGAGCTCGCGCCCCCGCGCCTGCCCGTGATCGCCAACGTGACGGCCCGGCCGTACCCCCGGGACACGCCGGTCGCCGACCTGCTCGGCCGGCAGATCCGCTCGCGGGTCCGCTGGTCGGAGACCATGGCCCACCTGCTGGACGCCGGGGTGGACGAGGTGTGGGAGATCGGCCGCGGCCGGATTCTCACCGGTTTCTGGCAGGAGGCCCGTGCGGTGCGCCGCGGACACGCGTCGGCATCCGCATCCGGCGTCCCGTACGCGGCCGGCTCGGGACGGGGACCGGCAGCCCGCACGGGGGAGGCGCCCACGGCCGTACCCGCTCCGTCGGCAGCTGATCCGGAGCCGTCCGCTCCCGGGCCGCCGGCCCGCGCGGCCGGTTACGCGGGTGCCGCGCCCGGGTCGCGGGCAGCCTCCGCCGCACCGGCGATCCCGGCGACGAAGGCTGCCCCGGGGCTCCCCGCCACGGCCGCCGCACCGGGCTCTCCCGCCGGGGCCGTCGGTGCGGCTGCCGCCGCGCCGTCCGACAGCGGACACGTGGCCGCCCGCCCCGGCACGGTGCTCGGCTCCGCCCGGTTCCGGGAGGTCTACCGCACCCGGCACGCCTACGTGGCCGGATCCATGTACCAGGGCATCGCCTCCACCGACCTGGTGGTGCGGATGGCGCAGCACGGACTGTTCGGCTTCTTCGGCGCCGGCGGTCTGTCCCTCGCCCGGATCGGCGCAGCGCTCGACGACATCGAACGGAGGCTGCCGCCCGGCGCCGCCTACGGCATGAACCTCCTGCACGACATGGCCGACCCGGAACTGGAGCGGGCCACCGTGGAGCTGTTCCTGCGACGCGGCGTGCGCCATGTGGAGGCCGCCGCGTTCACCCGGGTCACCGCCCCGCTGGTGCTGTTCCGCGCCAAGGGCGCCCACCGCGACGCGGCCGGCACCCCGGTGGCGGCCCGTCAGGTGCTCGCCAAGGTGTCCCGCCCCGAGGTGGCCCGTCAGTTCCTCGCCCCGCCCGCCCCCGAACTTCTCGCCGCCCTGGTCGCCGAGGGCGCCCTGACCCGCGACGAGGCGGCCGTCGCCGCCGAGTTGCCGGTCGCCTCCGATCTGTGCGTGGAGTCCGACTCGGGCGGCCACACCGACCAGGGCGTCGCCCTCGCGCTCGTCCCCACCCTGCGCCGGCTGCGGGACCGGGCCGGCCGGGACACGGGCGGGGAGCCGGTGCGGGTCGGCGCGGCGGGCGGGATCGGCACCCCGGAGGCCGCGGCGGCCTGCTTCCTGCTCGGCGCCGACTTCGTCCTCACCGGCAGCGTCAACCAGTGCAGCCCGCAGGCCGGCACCTCCGACGCGGTCAAGGACCTGCTCGCCGGGCTCGACGTGCAGGACGTCGCCTACGCCCCCGCCGGGGACCTGTTCGAGATCGGCTCCCGGGTCCAGGTGGTCCGCCGGGGCACCATGTTCCCCGCCCGCGCCAACCAGCTCCACGACCTCTACCGGCGGCACGACGGCCTGGAGGACATCGACGCCCGCACCCTCTCCACCCTCGAACGCACCTGCTTCCGCCGCCCGGTGGCCGAGGTGTGGGAGGACGTCGTGCGGCACTACCGGGACACCGGGCGCCCGCAGATCGCCCGTGACGCCGCACGCGACCCGCGGCGCAGGATGGCCCTCGTCTTCCGCTGGTACTTCGCCGCGTCGACCCGGGCGGCCCTCGACGGCGCCAAGGACGACACCGCCAACTACCAGATCCACTGCGGCCCCGCCATGGGCGCCTTCAACCGGCTGGTCGAGGGCACCGCCCTCGAATCCTGGCGGCGGCGCGACGTCGACGCCATCGCCGACCTGCTGATGACCGGCGCGGCGGACGTACTGGCCGGGGCCGGGGCCGGGGCCCGCACCGCGTCCCGCCCGCCCTCCTGAACACACCCGGACACACCCGGAAGCCCTCGAACGCCCCTGAACGCTCCGGAACGCTCCTGAACGAAGGGAAGTACCCGATGGACGACGCCCTGCCCACCACGACGACCGCCCAGCACCAGGTGCGCACACCGCCGGACAAGACCCTCGACACCGCTTCCGCCGAGGTCGTCCTGTGGCGCACCGCGCAGATCCGGGCCGGTCACGGTCCGCGCGCCCGCGCCGCGACCCGCGCCCTGACGGAGAGCTTCAACGAGCAGCACGAGGGCGTCGCGACCGCGCTCAGCTACGAGGACGCCTTCGGCACCCGGGGACGGCTGCACTGGCTGGTCCACCTGCGCTCGATGAGCGACTACACCGCCCTGACCCAGCGTGGTGCCGACCGGGGGAGCGGAGTCCTCGGCCTCGCGTCCGGCGAGGACGACGGCTGGGAGGAGCTGTTCGAGGCGGGCAGCGTACGGGAGACCGTCCTGCTGCCGCACCGCTGGGGCATCTTCGGCACCGCCACCGAGGCCATGATGAAGGCGGACGTCGACCCGGTGGAGGAGGTGAACGGCCGGGGCCGGTTCCGGCTGCTGCCGGCCGCCCGGCAGACCTCGCTGCCGGTGGAGTCCCTGGTCACCAGCGCCTCGTCGGGGCTTCTCATGCACCGCACGGCCCAGGCGGCGCACGGCTACCGTGCCGAGGCGCGGGTCCTGGCCCGGACCCTCGCGGAGACCTACAACCTCAACGCGCGGGGCCGCACCACGGTGCTGCTGTTCGAGGAGGCGTTCGGGCAGATGGACCGCCTGCACTTCTTCATCCACATGGCCGACGTGGAGGCCTACCAGGAGCTGATGGCCCTCGACGCCAGCCCGGACCCCAACGCCCCCCGGGCGTCCTACATCCAGGAGTGGATCTCGCCGGAGCGCGGCGGCGGCACCTGGGACAAGATCATCCTCCAGGGGTCGACCCGCGACAGCCTCCTCGCGCCGCGGATCTTCGCCTGACCGTCTCCCGGTCCACCGGGCCCGCGGGCCCGGCCACCGCGTCCCCCGGCCCGGCCCGTGCCGTCGGCCGGGGGACACGGCCGTCAGACGCCGGTCAGGCCATCGTGGTGATGCAGAAGGGGTAGCCGGCCGGGTCCAGCAGGACCGTCCACTTCCCCTGGCCCGGCTGCTCCTCGGGCTTGGTGGCACCGAGCGCCAGCAACTCCGCCTCGGCCTTCTCCAGGTCCGGGACGCTGAAGTCGAGGTGCACGCGGTTCCCGGCCTCCGGCCAGGACGGGGGCTCGAACCCCTCGATCCTGACGAAGCCCATCCGCATGCCGTTCTGGCCGGCGAGATAGGCCGCCGACTCACTGCTGAAGATCTTCTGCCAGCCGGTCGTCCTCGCGTAGAACTCCGCGAGCGATTCGGGGTCGGAACAACTTAAGGTGACGGCCCCGGGCTCGGCAATCGCTGTCATCGATCCACCTCTCGGTCTTTCGGTGAGTGCTTCTCAACGGGTTTTCCCGCACGCAGTCTTGCATATCGACGGATGCGGAACGGGCCGCACCACGATGTGCCGGGTGTCGCCGAACAGGCAGCCCACAATTGAGCATTCGGCGTCCGGTTCCCGCCCTACCGTCGTCTCATGAGCGAGAATCTGGAACCTATGCCCGAGGACTGGGAGAACGCTCTCGTCCTGGCCGCCCACCCCGACGACGTCGAGTTCGGATCGGCCGGAGCGGTCGCCGTCTGGACCCGCAAAGGACACGCCGTCTCCTATCTCCTGGCCACCCGGGGCGAGGCCGGCATCGACGGCGTGCCGCCCGCCGACGCGGCCCCGGTCCGCGAGGCCGAACAGCGCGAGGCGGCCGGCCGGGTCGGCGTCCGCGACGTCGACTTCCTCGACCACCCCGACGGCGCGGTCCGCGCGGACGAACGGCTGCGCGCCGATCTGGTGGCCGCCCTGCGCCGCCGGCGCCCGCAGCTCGTCGTCGTCTTCAACCACCACGAGCGGACCGGCACCGGCCGCTGGAACGCCCCCGACCACCGGGAGTTCGGCCGCTGCGCGCTGGACGCCGTGGCCGACGCCGGGAACCGCTGGATCCTCCCGGAGGCCGGCGCACCCTGGTCGGTGAAGTACCTCGCCGTCGCCAACTCCCCGGCGCCCACCCACGCCGTCGACATCTCCACCGGCCTGGACGCCGCCGTCGGCTCCCTGGAAGCCCACGCGACCTACCTCGAGGGCCTGGGCTACACCCGGGAAGCAGTACGCCCCGCCGTGGCGGGGCAGGCGCAGGCGACCGGCGCCCGCTTCGGCGGGGTGCCCGCGGTGGCCTTCGAACTGATCCCCTGCTGACCGGGACCGCCGCGGGGCCACCGCGGACTCCGCGGCGGGTCAGGCCGGCTTCTCGGCCACCGTCAGCCAGCACGACCACGCCTGCCGGCGCACCCGCTGCGGATCCGGCAGCGCCCGCAACTGCGCCAGGATCGGCTCCACCACCTGCGCCGCCCGCTCCGGGGACAGCCGCTGCAGGAACGGCACCTGCCGGTCGGTGATCAGCGCGATGAAGGTCTCCGGGTTCATCCCGCTCTCGTACTCCGGCCGCATGCCCTGCTCGCACAGCCGCAGCCCGGCCGCGCCCACCGCCTCGCGCACCGCGTCCGGCGCGTCGGGGCGGTCCGGCTGCCGCGCCTGCACCTGACGCAGGATCAGCACCAGGTCGTCGGCCTCCGACACCGGGTCGCCGTGGCGCACCACGACCCGGCCGCCGGGCCGCAGCACCCGCGCCGCCTCCGCCAGTGCGCCCGTCATGTCCGGCATCAGGTGCAGGGCGTGCACGTAGACCACGTTGTCCTGCGAGGCGTCGTCGAAGGGCAGCGCCATGCCGTCGCCGACGGTGAGTTCACCGTCGAAGCGGGTCGCGGCGACGTCCAGCATCGGCTGCGAGACGTCCACCCCGCGCACGGTGTGCCCGAGGGCCGCCAGCCCGGCCGCCACCACGCCGGTGCCCACCCCGACCTCCAGCACGGAGCCGGGCGCCAGGTGCGGGGAGATCGTGGCCGCGGTCATGTGGCCGCGCCCCTCGCCCCCGCGGGCGGCATCGTAGGTGGCGGCCAGCTTGTCGAACTTCACGGACTGGTTCATCGCGTCACTCCCACGCGGTTCGGTTCGTGGACGGGTTCATCGCGTCCTCCCAAGGGATCGGTTCGTGGACGGGGGTCATCGGTTGCTCCAGGGCGCACCGGTTCGCGGACGGGGGTCATCGCGTCGCCCCCGCGCTGACGGCTGCGTGGCCGGGGCCCGCCCGGCCGCCGGCCTCGGCCCACCGGACCTCCCCGGTGGTGCGGGTGGCGGGCGGGGCCGCCGTCGGACCGTCGAGGAAGGCACGGCACACGTCCGCGACCACCTCCGGGCGTTCGAGGAGGCTGTAGTGCGTCGCCCCCGCGAGCACCCCGTGCCGGCCCGCCAGCCACGGGGCCAGCGCGGCGGGGGGTTCGGGCGCCGCCACCCGGTCCAGCTCGCCCGCCAGCGACAGCAGGGGCGGTGACCCCGGGGCCGGCTCCGGGAGCGGCCGCCGCCACAGCCCGTCGAGCGTCCGGCTGTAGCGCACCAGCGCGTCGGCGTCCCGGAACGGGTGGCGCAGCACCGCCTCCAGGCCCGGCGGCACACGGGCGAGCGCCTCCACGGCGGCGAGGTGCTCGTCGGCGGGCAGCGGGGCGGTCCCGCCCGCGCCGGTGAGCATCCGCAGCGCGCGCCCGGCCCGCTGGGGCCGCGCGGCCACGGACGCGCACACCGTGGCCAGGTTGCGCTCGTAGGCGGAGGCGGGGTCGGTGGCCGTGCGCGGATACGAGCCGTGCAGCAGCACCCCGGCCCGGACCGCGCCGGGGCGGCGGTGCGCGTACTCCACCGCCAACTGGGCGCCCGAGCACCAGCCGACGACGTCGCAGGACCGCACCCCCTCGGCGGCCAGCACCGCGTCCACGGCGTCCAGCCGCCGCTCCGCCGGCCCGGGCGGACCGGCGGCGTCCTCCGCGTCCCACATGACCACCCGCCGGCCCGGCAACAGCCGCTCGGCGAGCGGATACCAGACCTCGTCGGTGTGGCCGAGGGCGGTCAGCAGCACCACGAGCGGTCCCTGCCCGCCCGCCCGGTAGCGGACGCGCGACCCCGCGGCCCGCGCCTCCCGGCGGTCCATGACCCCGGCCAGCCGGGCCGCCCGCGCGGACCGGACCGCGGTCCGCCGGTCCATCCGCCGCCGCCACCCGGCCCAGTCGTCCCCGCCCTCCCCGCCCTCCCCGTCCTCCCTGTTCTCCCTCTCCTCCCGGCGGCCGTCCGTCCCGTCGGGGCCGGTGCGGCGCAGGTCCAGCAGGCGGTCGACGGCCGTGAACTCCTCCCGGTCCGCCGCCCGCAGCGTCGCACCGAAGGCGGCACGCACCGCCTCCTCGGCCCCCGCGGGCGGACCGGCCGCCCGCAACGGGCGGCCGGCGAAGTAGTCGGGCGCCTTCCGGGTCACCTCCGTGAACGTCCGGTGCACGGCGGACAGGAACGCCTCCAGCGTCTCGGGCATGCCAGGGTCCTCCCCCTCCTCGGCCGCCCTCCGAGCATGATCGGGCGCCCGCACGGGTGCCGCTCAGTAGTGAGCGGCACCCCGCGCCGCGCGCCGGTTCGCTGTGGGGGTCACCGAGTGGAAGGGCGTCGCGGAATGGTCGCGTACGAGACACTGGAACAGATCCTGCGTGCCCAGCTGCCCGCGCTGGAGCACGAACCCGAAGTGCCCAAGGACCTGCCCCTGGCCGCCGTCGGACTCGACTCGGTCGCCACGGTCGTGCTGATGGACACCCTTGAGGACATCCTCGGCGTGACCTTCCCCGACCACACGATCGCCCCCGCCACCTTCCGCACACCGGGCTCGCTGTGGGCGGTCCTGGACGAGCTGGCGAACGGCTGACGGACGATGGGCGCCGACGGCGGTCCCCTGCTGGACCAGTGGTTCGACCGGGGCCGCGCCCTCGCCCCCGACGGCCCCGCCCTGTGCGCGGGCGGACGGACCCTCACCTACGACGCGCTGGACCGCGAGGTGTCCGCGCTCGCCGGCCCGCTCGCCGCCGACGGCCGCCGCCGCGTCGGCATCCTCGCGGCCCGCGGCGTCACTGCCTGCGCCGGGTTCCTGGCCGCGCTGCGCGCCGGTGCCTGCGCGGTGCCCCTGGCGCCCGACGCACCCCCGGACCGGCTGGCCGCCGTGGCCGCGGCCGCCCGGCTCGACGCGGTCGTCGCGGACGCCTCCGGCGCCGCCGGCCTGAGCACCCTGCTCCCCCTGCTCGGCCCCGGCGCGGTCCTCACTCCCGACCTGCCCGACCCGCCGGGGGGCGCCCCGTTCCGCCGGCCCGGCCCGCCCGGACCCGTCCACGCACCCGCCCGGCACCCGGACGACCTCGCCTACCTGATGTTCACCTCCGGCAGCACCGGCACACCCAAGGGCGTGCCCGTCCGGCACCGCAACGTCAGCGCCTTCGTCGGCGCCGCCCTCGACCGGCACGCCTTCGGACCCGGCGACCGCTTCAGCCAGATCCACGAGCTCACCTTCGACCTGTCGATGAGCGAACTGTTCCTCGCCTGGGGCTCCGGCGCGTGCCTGCACGTCCTCAACCGCCTCCAGGCCCTGGCACCCGCCCGGCTGTCCGGCCGCCGCATCACCGTCTGGCACGCCACCCCCAGCCTGGCCGCCTCACTGCGCATCGCCGGACGGCTCAGCCCCGGCTCCCTGCCCGACATCAGGACGACGCTCTTCTGCGGCGAGCCCCTCACCACCGGCATCGCCCGCGCCTGGCAGGCGGCGGCGCCCGCCTCCGTCATCGACAACCTCTACGGCCCGACCGAGGCCGCCGTCGCCTGCACGGGGCACCTCTGGGACGCCGCCGACGAGGCGCCGGACGACGCGGCCGTGCCGATCGGCAGGCCCTTCCCCGGCGTGCACGCCCTCGTCGTCGACGAGGACGGAACCCCCGCGGACACCGGCGAACTCTGCCTGCGGGGCGCCCAGGTGTTCTCCGGCTACCTGGACCCGGCCGAGGACGAGGGCCGGTTCCTCGACCACGCGGGACGGCGCTGGTACCGCACCGGCGACCGGGTGCGCCGCGGCCCCGGCGGCGGCCTGGTCCACCTCGGCCGGGCCGACAGCCAGGTCAAGGTCCAGGGCTACCGCGTGGAGCTGGGGGAGGTCGCCGCGGCCCTGCGCGCCGCCGCCCCCGGCGCCGAGGTGGCCGTCCTCACCGTCGGCGCCGCCACCGGCCCGCAGCTCGTCGCCTGCCTGATGGGCGGGGAGCCCGTCACCCAGGCCGAGGTGCTCGGCCGGGCCGCCCGCCGCCTGCCCGCCTACATGATGCCCCGGCTGCTGTGGTGGGTGCCGGCGCCCGTCCTCAACGCCAACGGCAAGGTCGATCGCCCATACCTGCGCCGGGTCGCCGAACGGCGGCTGGCGTCCCTGCAGTCGTCGTGACACCGGTCCGCTCAGTTCTGAGCGGGCACCGGCCCCCTCGCCCACGAAGCTGACCCGGTCCGGGGCACAACGGATCGCGTACGGGAGGTAGTCAATGCTCAGTCCGGGATCCCGCGTCGAAGCAGAGGTCGCACTGGACCCGACCGACTTCGTCGTCCAGGAACACCGGCTCCGGGACGTCTGCCTGATGCCGGGCAGCGCCTTCTTCGACGTGATCTGGCGGATGCTCGAGGCCCGCGGCCTCGACCCCGAACGGGCCGAACTGACCGACGTCCTGTTCACCGAGCCCGTCACCACCGCACCGGGCACCGGCCGGCAGCTGCGGATCGTCATCGAGGGCGGCGCGGACGGGACGGCCGACGTGCGCGCCACCAGCCGCCCGGTGGGAGCCGATCGGCCCGACGAACCCTGGGTGGAGAACCTGAGGGGCCGCCTGGGCTGGACCGACCGCCCGCTGCCCGCCCTCGCACCCGAGGTGCGTGAGGCGCCCGGCGACGCGGACGACATGGCCGCCGTGTACGCCCGGGCGCGCGCCCAGCAGGTGCACCACGGGCCGCGCATGACCTGCACCGGCACGGTGCGGCGGGGACCGGACGCCCTGCTCGCCGAGATCGACCTCCACACCGGCTCGGGCGCCGACGAGGACTACCACCTGCACCCGGCACGACTGGATGCGGCCACCCTGCTCGGCTTCTGCCGGTCGGAGGCGGGGGAGGACCCCTTCGTCCCGATGTTCGTCGGCCGGTTCCGCGCCGTCCGGCCGCTGCGCGGACCGGTCCTGGTCCATGTACCCGCCGTCGAACGGCTCACGGAATCGGGGGAGTTGCTCAGCAACGACGTGTACGTCCACGACCTGGACGGCCGTCCGGTGGCCGAGATCGTCGGCTTCGCCTCCAAGCGCCTGCGCCCCGGCGCCCACATCACGGCCCCGGGCAGCGCGCGGAAGGAGTCCGACGCCGGGGCCTCGCGGACGCCCTCGACAGCCACGGTGGCGCCGGCGGAGCGGGCGGCCGCCTCCCCCGAGCCGGGTGAGACCGGCAGCATGGCCGACCGGGTCCGCGAGGTGCTCGCGGAACACCTCGGGCGGCCCGCAGCGCAGATCCCCTCCGACGTCGGCTTCTACGAACTCGGCCTGAACTCGGTCGACGTGCTCAAGGCCACCGAGCGGCTGGAGCAGCTCGTCGGCGCCACCCTCTACCCCACGCTGCTGTTCGAGCACACCACCGTCGACGCCGTCGCCGCGCACCTCGTCGCCGAACACGGCGAACCGGCTGCGGCCACCGCGGACATCACGGGCAGCCCTGCCTCCTCGGGAACTCCGGCGTCTGCGGGCGCCTCGTCCGCCCCGGCCGGGGAACTCCGCGCTTTCGAACCCGTCTGGGCCCCGGCACCCGGTCCCAACCCGTCGTCCGGTCCCGGTGCCGTGTCCGGTCCCGGTGCCGTGTCCGGTCCCGGTCCCGCGTCCGGTCCCGGTCCCGCGTCCGGTCCCGGTCCCGCGTCCGGTCCCGGTCCCGTGTCCGGTCCCGCTCCTGGCTCCGGCGGCGGTGACATCGTGGTGTTCGGCGCCGAGTGGGCCGAGGCGCTGCGCGCCGCCCGGCCCGACCTGCGGCTCATCCCCGTCGTCGAGGACGGCCCGGTCCCCGAGGGCGGCCACCGCGTCGACCGGCAGGACCGCGCGGCCCTCACCGCCCTGCTGCGGCAACTCGCCGCGGAGGGACGCGATCCCGCCGTCCTCATCGACGCCACCTGGCCCGCACCCGCCCCCTACCACCGGCTGTGGACCCTCGCCTGTGCCGTGGTCGACAGCCACAGGCCCGGCCCGCACCGGCTGCTCGCACTGCACGGCGCCGGTGCCGACGCCGGCCACCGCGCACTCGGCGCGCTGCTGCGCACCGTCAACGCCGAAGTGCCGTCCCTGCGTTGCCGCTCGGTCACTCTCCCGGACGGACCGCCCGACGTGGCGGCGGTGCTCGCCGAACTGGACGACACGACGGCCGAACCCGAAGTCCGTCACCACCGGGGACGGCGCTGGGTGCGCCGGCACCGGCCCGTCGCCCTGCCCGGTCCGGAAGGGATCCCGGTCCCGCCGGGCGGCTCCCACCTCGTTGCCGGAGCCGGACGGATCGGCCTGCACATCGCCGACTGGCTGGCCCGAGAACACCGCGCCGCCCACCTCACCCTCGCCGCCCGCGGCGAGGCGTCCGCCGAGATCACCCGGCACATCGACGCATGGCGCGAGCTCGGTGTCACCGCTCGCTATGTGCGGGCCGACCTCTCCGACCCGGCCGACGTGGACCGGCTGACCGACACCGCCCGCAGCGCGCACGGCCGCCTCGACGGCGTGTTCCACTGCGCGGGCGTGGTCGACGACGGCGTCTTCTTCCGCAAGAGCCCGGAGCGGTCCGCCGCCGTCCTGGCGGCGAAGACGCGGGCGGTGACCCTGCTCGACCGGGCCACCGCCTCGGACGACCTCTCCGTCTTCGTGGCCTTCTCGTCGCTCGCCGCGACCCTGCCCAGCCCGGGCCAGTGCGACTACGCCTACGCCAACGCCGCACTCGCCGACCTGATGCGGGCCCGCACCGGGCCCGGCCGCAGCCTCGCCGTGGAGTGGCCGTACTGGGCGGACGGCGGCATGACCGCCCCGGAGAGCGCCCTGCGGCACGACCACGACACCCACGGCCTGCTGCCCATGCCGACCGACGCCGCCCTCCGCGCCCTCGGCGGCGCCCTCGCCTCCGGCCGGCGCCACGTCCTCATCGGGTACGGCGAACCGGACCGGGTCCTCGCCGCCCTCGGCCCGGCCCCGGACGGGGACCACCGGCTCGAACCCTTCAGCACGGGTGCGGGTACCGCAGAGACGTCGGCGACGCGGACGGACCCGGCGCCGGCTCGCACGGGGAAGCCCGTCCCGTCCGAAGAGTCCGCTCCCGCCGACCCGGACGCCATCGCCGTCATCGGGATGGCCGGACGCTACCCCCGGGCATCCGATCTGGCGGAGTTCTGGGACAACCTGCGGGCGGGGCGCGACTGCGTCACCGAGGTGCCGCCCGAACGATGGCCGCACGACCGGTACTTCGACCCGCGGCCGAACACACCCGGCCGCACCTACGGCAAGTGGGGCGGATTCCTCGACGGCATCGACCGGTTCGACCGCGCCTTCTTCGGCATCTCCCGGCGGGAGGCCGAACGCATGGACCCCCAGGAGCGGCTGTTCCTGACCACGGCCTGGCAGGCCGTCGAGGACGCCGGCCACCGGCCCGACCGGCTGCACGACCGGCGCATGGGCGTGTTCGTCGGCGTGATGTCCTCGCACTTCCAGCTCGTCGACGACGCACCGGACGAACCGCTGCCGCTGGCCCTGCACTCGTCCGTCGCCAACCGCGTCTCCTACCGGATGGACCTCAGCGGCCCCAGCATCGCGGTCGACACCGCCTGCTCCTCCTCCCTGACCGCCATCCACCTCGCCGTGCAGGCCCTCCGCGCCGGCGAGTGCGCCTGGGCCCTCGCCGGCGGGGTCAACCTGATGCCGCACCCCGAGAAGTACCTCCAACTCGCGGCGGGCCAGTGGCTGTCACGCGACGGCCGGTGCCGCAGCTTCGGCGAGGGCGGCACCGGATACGTGCCCGGCGAGGGGGTGGGCGCACTGCTCCTGAAGCCGCTCGCCGCCGCGCTCGCCGACGGAGACCACGTCCACGGCGTCATCCGCGGCTCGCGCCTCAACCACGGCGGCCGTGCCAGCGGATTCACCGTGCCCAACCCCGCCGCCCAGACGGAGGTGGTGGCCGGCGCCCTGACGGCGGCCGGAACGGACCCCGCCACCGTCACCTGCGTCGAGGCGCACGGCACCGGCACCTCGCTCGGGGACCCGATCGAGGTCCAGGGCCTGCGCGAGGCGTACGCGGGCGTCGACACCACCTGCTCCCTCGGTTCCGTCAAGTCGGTCATCGGGCACCTGGAGAGCGCCGCCGGGGTCGCCGCGGTGACCAAGGTGCTGCTGCAGCTGCGGCACCGGACGCTCGTCCCCACCCTGCACAGCGACGACGTCAACCCGGCGCTGCGCCTCGACGACAGCCCCTTCCGCCTGCAACGCACCGCCGAGCCCTGGCAGCCGGGACCGGCGGGCGTACGGCGGGCCGGCGTCAGCTCGTTCGGTGCCGGAGGCTCCAACGCCCACCTCGTCGTCGAGGAGGCCCCCACGCCCCCCGTCCCGGCCCCAGCCCCGGCCGAGGGCCCCGCCGTCCTGGTCCTGTCCGCCGAGGACGACGACCAACTCGCCCGCGTGGCACAGGACATGCTGGCCGTCCTGGACCGGCGGGACGGGGACGCGGTGCGCCGCGAACTGGCCGGGCTGCTCGGCGTGAGCCCCGACGACGTACCGGTCACCGTGCCGCTGCGCGACCTCGGCCTGGAGCGGGTGGACCTCGGACTGCTCGCGTCCACTGCCGGGCTGCGCGCCGACGAACTGGCCCACCGCACCCTCGCCGATCTGGACCTGGACCCGAACCGGGGGCAGGACCGGGGCGCAGCGGCTCCGCTCCTGCACGACATCGCCCACACGTCGCAGGTCGGCCGTACACCGCGGGCCCGCCGCCTGGCGGTCGTCTGTGCGGACGCGTCCGCCGCCCGGCACGCGTTGCGCACCTACCTGGACGGCGGCGCCCCGCCCCCGGGCGCCTTCTGGGGACGGGACGCCGATCCCGCCGCCGCTCCGGCCGACCTCACCGACGCCGTCGAGCGGCGCCAGTGGGAACGGCTGGCAGAGGCGTGGGCGGCAGGGGCCGACGTGCCCTGGCACCTCTGCCACCCGCCGGGCCGGCGACGGGTGCCCCTGCCGCCGTACCCCTTCCGGGGAGAACGCTGCTGGCCCGGGCTGTGGCGGTCGGAATCCGCCGGGTCCGCCCCCGCACTCGCACCTCTCTCCCCGCCTTCCGCACGGCGGAGGGAAGACCAACTGGAGGCTGTGTCAATGGCGGTGGCGGCGACAGAGGCTGTGGCGGACGACTCCGGCCGGCCGGCCTGCGAGGTGCGACGCCTGCCCGACGGGATCCTGCTGATCACACTGGGCCGGAGCACGTTCACCGACGAGCTCCTCGACGGCTTCCGCGACGCGCTCACCTCGGCCGCCGCCGACGACTCGGTGTCCTGTGTCGTCATCACCGGCACCGGCGAGGTGTTCAGCATGGGGGCCACCCCGGAGGCGATGGCCCGACTGGCCGCCAAGCAGGGCACGTTCGCCGACGTGTCGTTCCTGCACCAGCTCGTCCTCGCCTGCGACAAGCCGGTCATCAGTGCCCTCCAGGGACACGCCAGCGGCGGCGGCCTGGTGTTCGGCCTGTACGCCGACGTCGTGGTCATGGCCCGGGAGGCGAGCTACGGCCTGCCGTTCCTCACCTACGGCTTCACCCCGGGCGCCGGAGCCACCTACTTCGTCGAACGCAAGCTGGGTACGGCCGTCGCCCAGCAGCTCTTCTACACCGGACGCCCGCTGACCGGTGCCGAACTGCGCGAGCGCGGAGCCTCGGTCGACGTGCGGGCACGGGCGGACGTCCTGTCCGCGGCCCTCGCCCACGCCCAGTCCGTCGCCCGCCAGTCCCGCGCCGCCACCGCCGAACTCAAACGCGAGCTGGCCCGCCGCACCACTTCCGCCTTGTCCGACGTGATCGAACGGGAACTGCGTATGCACGAGCGAGTGCTGGGCGGCGAGGCCGTCGAACGGGTCCACAGCCGCCTCGGCCGCGACACGGCACCACCGGTCGCCCCGCCGCCCGGCGCCGAAGCCGACCCCGGCCCCGTCCCGGGCCGAGTCGTGGCGCCCGAGCCGGCCGCGTCGGCGGCACCGCCTCCCACGCCTCCCGCGCCGGCCGCGCCCGCCGCGCCGGCCGCGCCCGCCGCGCCGGCCGCGCCCGCCGCGCCGGCCGGGCCCGTGCCGGAGACCGGGCCGAGCGGCGACGACGTGCGGGAGGCCGTCGTGGAGGCGGTGGCGGCCCAGCTGTACCTGGCCCCGCACGAGGTGGACGCCCGCCAGACGTTCTCCGACATGGGCCTCGACTCGATCGGAGCCGTCGAGGTCACCAACACGCTGGCCACCCGGTTCGGCGTGCACCTCGAATCGGTGCTGGTCTACGAGTGTCCGACCGTCCCCGAGCTGGCCGACGCCGTCGCCGCGGCCGTCCGGCACCGGCAGCAGGTCACTCAGGCCGCGCTGGCGCCTGCCTCGGGGGCTCCCCAACCGGCGTCGGCCGGGAGGCAGTTGCCCGACCCGACGACCACGCCGACGCCGGATCCGGAGCCCGACACGGTGCGGGCTCCCGTTGAGCCCGCACCCGGCGCCCCCGGCCCCGCCTTGAGTGGTGCCGACGCGCACGGTCCCGCCCCGTCCGGGCCACCCCCTGCGGCCTCCGCGTCCCGGCCCTCACCGCCCCCGCTCGTCCTGCGCGGCGCCTCCGTGCGCGACGGCCGCCCGCGTTCCTCCGCGCCCCTGGCACCGCCCCCGGCCGTGTCCCCGCCCCCGGCCCCGCCCGCAGTGGCACCCGTTCCCGTGTCCGAGCCGTCACCGTCCCCCGAGGAGCGGTACGACGAGCACGCCGTCGCGGTGATCGGGATGGCCGGCCGGTTCCCCGACACGCCGACGCTGGACGGCTTCTGGGCCGACGTGGCCGCCGGGCGGCAGCGCACCGCGGAGGTCCCGCCCGACCGCTGGGACACCGCCGCCCACTACGACCCGGCGGGCCGCCCCGGCACCACGACGAGCAAATGGGCGGCGTCCCTCTCCGGCATCGACGCGTTCGACGCACCCTTCTTCCGCATGTCCCCGCTCGAGGCCGAGGACATGGACCCCGAGCAGCGGCTGTTCCTCACCGAGGCATGGCGCGCACTGGAGGACGCCGGATACGCGGTCGGCCCCGAAACGCCCCTGTCCTGCGGGGTGTTCGTCGGCTGCACGCAGTCCGACTACCGGCAGATCCGGCACGCCGCCGGCCGCCACGACACCGCGCACAGCTTCCTCGGCGGCGCCCCGTCCGTGCTGGCCGCCCGGGTCTCGTACTTCCTCAACCTGACCGGGCCCACCACCGCCGTGGACAGCGCCTGTTCGTCGTCGCTGCTGGCCGTGCACCTCGCCTGCCAGAGCGTCCTCAGCGGCGACTGCGAGATGGCCGTCGCGGGTGGGGTGGCCCTCATGCTGGGCCCCGACATCCACGTCCAGACCAGCGCCGCCGGCATCCTCTCACCGACCGGGCGCAGCGCGCCCTTCGACGCCTCCGCCGACGGGATCGTCCTAGGTGAGGGGGTCGGTGCCGTGGTGCTCAAGCCGCTGGCCCGCGCCCTGGCCGACGGCGACCACGTGCACGGCGTCATCCGGGCGTCCGGCGCCAACGGGGACGGCCGCAGCAACGGCATCGCCGCCCCCAACGGCCGGGCCCAGGCAGACCTGCTCACCCGCGTGTGGCGGCGGGCCGGGGTGACGCCGGACGACATCGGACTGGTCGAGGCGCACGGCACCGGCACACCGCTCGGTGACCCGATCGAGGTCAAGGCGCTCACCGAGGCGTTCCGCCGGACGGGTGCGGCTCCCGGGGCGTCCTGTGCGATCGGCTCCGTCAAGGGCAACGTCGGCCACACCACGATGGCCGCGGGCATCGCCGGCCTGTTGAAGGTGCTGCTGGCGCTGCGGCACCGCCAACTCCCGCCGACCGCCGGCTACTCCTCGCCCAACCCGCGGCTCGACCTGGACGACAGCCCCTTCCACGTCGTCACCGAACTGCGTGACTGGCCGCCCGGACCGAGCGGCGCGCGGGTCGCCGCCGTGAGCAGCTTCGGCGTCAGCGGCACCAACTGCCACCTGGTCGTCTCCGAGGCGCCCACGCGGCCCCGGCACACCGACTCCGCCCGCGACTTCGTCGTCCCCGTGTCCGCGCGAACGCCACGCGAACTCGCCGCCCATCTGGGCGCGCTGGCGGAGGCGGTGCCCGCCGCACCGCGGCTGGCCGACGTGGCGTACACGCTGTGCGTCGGCCGCCGCCACCACCCGGAGCGTGTCGTCGTCCTGGCGCACACCCTCGACGGTCTCGCCGCCGCCCTGCGGGCCGCCCGCGACGGCACCCCGCCGTCGCTCGCGGACGCCAGGCCGGAACAACGCCGGCTCGCCGACGCCTACCTGGCCGGCGGCCGGCCCGACTTCGCCGCCCAGTTCGCCCAGGTCGACGCCCGCAGGACGCCGCTGCCCGCCCACCCGCTGCGCGGCACCCGGCACTGGCCGGAACAGGCGGCCGCCGCGCCGGGCCTGACCTGGTGGGTGGACCCGGACGCCTGGCAGGTCGCCGACCACCGGGTCGCCGACACGCCCGTACTGCCCGGCACCGGCGCCCTCGCCCTCGCCGCGGTCGCGGCCGGTGACGAGGGGCCGCTGGAACTCTCCGGCGTCCGGTGGCTGCGCCCCCTGCACGCCGACACCGCCCAGCAGGTCCGGATCGACACCGACGGCACCCGCCTCACCCTCCGCCACGGCGACACGGACATCGCCACCGCCACCGTGCGGCCGTCCACCGAACCCCCGTCCCGCCTGCCGATCGAAGCCCTCGCCGGCCGCTGCCCCCGCATCCGGTCGGGAGAGGAGCTCTACGCCCGGTTCGGGGCGGCGGGGCTGCACTACGGACCGGCCTTCCGCGTCGTGGACGAGGTCCGGGTGGGCGACGGCGAGGCCCTCGGCCGGCTGACCGGCACCGACCGCCCCTCCTGGAGCACCCTCGTCGACGTGGCCGCCCTGGACGGCGCGATCCAGGTGGCCTCCGTGCTCGCGGGTGACGGGGAGCTGCTGCTGCCGTTCGCCGCGGCCCGCGTGGTGGTGCGTCGGGCCGACGGGCCGCCCGCCTGGGCGCACGTCCGCCGCACACCCGACGGCATCACCGTCCTGCTGGCCGGCGAGGAGGGGCGCGAACTGGCCCGTATCGAGGGCCTGGTGGCCCGCCCCGCCCCCACCGGGCGTCAGAACGCGCGGCCCCCGGTGTCCGTGCTGGTCCCGCACTGGACGGAGGCCGACGCCGGCACCCCGGCCCCGGCGACGACCGCACCCCCGGGACGCACCCTGGTGCTCCATGCGCGCGGCGGCGAAGACCTCGCCCGCACCCTCGCCGACCGGTGCGACGGCCCGAGGGCACCCCTGGCCGAGGGCCCGGAGCGGCTCGCCCGTGCCGACGTGGACGCCGTCCACTTCGTGCTCACCGGCGGCGCAGCGGAGGACCCGGACAGCGACCCCGTCGTCGCCCAGGTCTTCGACTGCGTCCGCGCCCTCGCGGCCGGCCCCGCCGCCCGCCGCCCCCTGGACCTGACCGCCGTCCTCGACGGGACGCTGCCGGCCGCCGGGACCGCGGTCACCTGCCCGGCCCGCGCCGGAGTCCTGGGCATCCTGCGCACCGCCCGGGCCGAACACCCGAGCTGGGACGTCCGCTGCCTCGACCTGGAAGCCGCGCGGGCCGCGGGAGACCTGGGAGACCCGCGAGGCGGCGGAGACGTGGCCGACGGGGGAGCGGAGCCCGAGGTAGAGGCGGAGACGGTCCTGCGCGCCCCGCCCGGGCATCCCGTACTCGCCCACCGTGCGGGCCGATGGCTCACCCAGGTGTTCCGCCCCCTGCCGGACGGGACCGGCCAGAGCACCCCATCCCCCTGGCGGCCCCGGGGCGTCCACCTGATCGCCGGCGGCGCCGGTGGCATCGGGTACGCCCTCAGCCGCCACCTGGCCCGCACCACCGCCGCCGATGTCGTCTGGCTCGGCCGCCGCCCCGCGACCGACGCCACCGTCACCGAACGGCTGGCCGCCGTGGAAGCGGCCGGCGGACGCGCCCGCTATGTCCAGGGCGACGTGTCCCGTCCCGACGACGTGCGGGCCGCGCTCGCGGTGGCCCACGCCTCGTTCGGCCCCGTCACCACGGCCGTGCACGCGGCCCTGGACCTGCGGGACCGGACCCTCGCCTTCGCCGGGGCGGACGACCTGCGGTTGGCGATGCTCGCCAAGGACCGCGGAGTCCGGGTGCTGCACGAGGTCCTGCGCGACGAACCCCTCGACCACTTCGTGCTGTTCTCCTCGGCCGTGTCCGCCATCGACTCGCCCGGCCAGGCCGCCTACGCGGCCGCCACCACGGTCGAGGACGCCCTCGGCCGCGCCCTGCACACCCGGGGGCCCGTACCCGTGACCGTCGTCAACTGGGGCTACTGGGGCAGCGTCGGCGCCGTCGCCGACCCCCGGCGGGCCCGCGCGATGGCCGAGACCGGGGTGGGCTCCATCGAACCCGCCGACGGATTCACCGCCCTGGAACGGATCCTCGCCGCCCGCACACCGCAGGCGCTGGTCGCCCGGGCGACACCGCGGGCCCTGCGCGACCTCGGTCTGGTCGTCGAGGAAGCGGCCGTCGGGAAGCCGGTCGCAGAGGAAACCTCCGGCGGTGACGCCTTCGTCGGTGAAGCCGTCGGCGGCGAAACCGTCGTCGGGGGAGGGCTGGTGACGGAAGCGGAATCCGTCGCCGGAAAGGACCCCCTGGACACCCTCGCGGGCGCCCTGCTGGCGGCCGAACTGACCACCGCGGGCGCGCTGCCCGCCCCGGGCGAACGCCTGCCGGCGGCCACGACGGCACGGCGGCTTGCCGTCCAGCCCACCCACCAACGCCTGTTCGAGGCCCTGCTGCCCGTCCTGGAACGCTCCGGGGCGGTCCGCCGCGACGGCTCCGACCTCGTGGGCACCGGCCCCGTCCCGGTCCCCTCGGTCGCCGTACCGGAAGCCGAGGAGGACCTGCTGCGGCGGTGCACGGCCGCGCTCCCCGACGTCCTGGCCGGGCGCCTCAACCCGCTCGAAGTTCTGTTCCCCGGCGGCTCAACCGACGGGCTCGCCCGCTTCTACGGCGGCGGCCCCGCCGAACGCGCCGCCAACCGGGACCTCGCCGCCCGGGTCCGCCGCCACGTCGACGCGACCGGCAGCGGCGCCCGCATCCTCGAAATCGGTGCCGGCACCGGCGCCACCACCCGCGTCGTCCTGGCCGCCCTCGCCGACGCCGCCCCGCTCACCTACTCCTTCACCGACCTGTCGCCCACCTTCCTGCGGCAGGCCGAGGACACCCTGCGGCCCGACGCCCCGCCGTGCGTCGCCCTGGAGTTCGCCCGCTTCGACGTGGAGCAGGACCCCGCAGCCCAGGGCCTCGGCGCCGACCACGACGTGGTGGTCGTCGCAGGCGTGCTCCACGCCACCACGGACGTCACCGCCGCCCTGCGCAACGCGGCCCGGCTGCTGCGCCCCGGCGGGCTGCTCCTCGTCCACGAGACCACGGGCCACTCCGACTTCCTGACCCTGACCTTCGGCCTGACCCAGGGCTGGTGGCGCTACCAGGACCCGGAGCTGCGCCTCCCGCACTCCCCGCTGCTCGCCCCCGCGACCTGGCGGACCGTGGCCGGGGCTGCCGGACTCGGCGACGTCGAGGTCCGCACCGCGGGCACCGCGGACGGGCCCGCGACGCCGTGCCTGCTCACCGCCCGGCGTCCCCGCCTCACCGGGCAGCCGGAAGCGGCGGCCGGCGTCACCCCGGACACCGCGCGGCGGTACGTGCGGTCCGTCTTCGCCGACGTCCTGCGGCACGACCCGGAGAACCTCGGCGACCACACCGCGTTCGACGAGTTCGGCGTCGACTCCCTGGTCAGCCTCACCCTCGTGGCCCGCTTCGAGGCCGACCTCGGTCCCCTGCCCTCGACGCTGCTCTTCGAGCACCTGACCATCGCCGCGCTCGCCGACCACCTGCGGACGGAGCGGGCCGGCCCACTGGCAGCAGCTACGGCTCCCCAGCGGGCCGCCGCTCCGACCGCCCCCGCAGTTCCGGCCGATTCCTCCGTGCCGGCCGCGTCGATCTCGTCAGCGCTGTCCGACGAGCCTCCAGTGCCCAACGGTTCCGCCGTCCCTGCCGGACTTGCCGACCGGCCCGTGCCCGTGACAAGCCCTGACATCGCCCCGCCCAAGGCCGAGCCGCTCACCCCGCCCACCGACGACCCCGCTGTTCGGCCCGACGACATCGCCGTCATCGGTGTCAGCGGCCGCTACCCCGGCGCACCGGACCTCGACGCGTTCTGGCGGCTGCTCGCGTCCGGCGAGCACGCCGTCACCGAGGTCCCGGCGGACCGGTTCGCATGGCGGGAGCTCTACGACCCGCGGCCCGGCACACCCAACCGGCTCTACACCGCCAACGGCGGCTTCATCGACGGCGTCGACCGGTTCGACCCCGGCTTCTTCGGCATCCTGGCCCGCGACTCCGTCAGGATCGACCCGCAGGAACGGCTGTTCCTGGAAACCTGCTGGGATCTTCTCGAACAGAGCGGCCACCTCGGTGACCGCGCGGGCGGACGCACCGGTGTCTTCGCGGGCGTCATGTACGGCACCTACGGGCAGCTCGGCGCCACCGCGTGGCCACAGGGCGAACTGACCGGGGCGCACTCCTCGTACTGGTCCGTCGCCAACCGCGTGTCCTACCTGCTGGACCTGTCCGGGCCCAGCTACGCGGTCGACTCGGCCTGCTCCTCGTCCCTCACGGCCCTGCACCTGGCGTGCGAGAGCCTGCGCCGCGGCGAATGCGACACGGCCGTCGCCGGCGGGGTCAACGTGATCATCCATCCCGCGCACTTCGTCTCGCTGTGCTCGCTGAGCATGCTGTCGCCGCAGGGCGTGTGCCGGGTGTTCGACGCCGACGCCGACGGCTTCGTCCCCGGCGAGGGGGTCGGTGCCGTCCTGCTCAAGCCTCTGCGGCGGGCCATCGCCGACGGCGACGACATCTGGGCCGTGGTCAAGGGCAGCGCGGTCAACGCCGGTGGCCGCACGTCGGGTTACACCGTGCCGAACCCCAACGCCCAGGCCGAGGTCGTCACCGAGGCCCTCACCCGGGCCGGTGTCGACCCGGCCACCATCGGCTACGTCGAGGCCCACGGCACCGGCACCGCGCTCGGCGACCCCATCGAAATGGCAGGTCTGCGCCGCGTGTTCGACCCGTCGGGGTCCGCCACGGGGACCCGGGGGAGCGGTCCGCTCGCGGTCGGCTCGGTGAAGGCCAACGTCGGCCATCTGGAGGCGGCCGCGGGCATCGCCGGGCTCACCAAGGTGCTCCTCCAGCTGCGCCACGGTGCCATCGCCCCGTGCGCCAACCTGGACAGCGTCAATCCCCGCATCGACCTGGGCGAGTGCCTGGAGCTGCCGCGGGAACTCCGGCCCTGGCGGTCCGGACCGGCTCCGCGCAGGGCCGGGGTCAGTTCTTTCGGTGCCGGGGGTGCCAACGCGCATGTGGTGCTGGAGGAGTACCGACCGGCCACCTCTCCCGCCGAGCCCGCCGGACCGGCCGACGCCGAGCAGCTGTTCGTCCTGTCGGCGCGCTCGCCCGAACTGCTGGCCCAGTACGCCGGTGACGTCGCCGCCGCCCTCTCCGGCACCCTGCCCGCCGGGACCGGGTTGCGCGAACTCGCCCACACCAGCCAGGTGGGACGCCCCGCGTTCCGCGAACGCGTCGCCGTCCTGTGCGGCGACGTGCGCGAACTGGCCGCCCGGCTCACCGAGATCGCCAAGGGCGAGACCGGGCCGGGGACCTGGCGCGGTACGGCCGCCGCGGACCGGGGGACGGCCGCCGACGGATCCGGCGGGAGCTGGGCGGACCTAGCCCGGAGGTGGGTCGACGGTGAACGCGTCGACTGGGCCGCCCGCTGGCCCACGCCGCCCCGCGTCGCCGCCTTCCCGGGACACCCGCAGCAGCGCCGCAGGATCTGGTGGAGCCCGCAGACCGAGCCCGGGGCGCACGAGACGCCCCCGGCCGCCATGGTCAACTCTCCGGGGGACCCTTTGCCTTCGCCCGCCGCACCGGCGTCCGCCCCGGCCGTGTCCGCGACCGTCTCCCTGCGCACCCTCGGCGACGTCGTCCGCGAGCACCACGTCGGCGACCGCCGGATCCTGCCCGGCGCCGCCGCGCCCCAACTCGTCCACGCCGCGCTGCCCGAGCCGGCCGGCGCCGTCCGTCTCACCGGACTGACCTGGCTGCGCCCCCTCGGCCTCGACGACACGGACGAGGTCCGGGTGGTCACCGAGGGCCGAGCCGGACACCCGCCGACGCCACCCGTCCCCTTCACGATCACCGGCCCCGACGGCGTGCCCTACGTCAGCGGCCGTGCGCAACCCCTGCCCGCCCCCGCACCGTTCGCGGTGACCGCACCCACCCCCGACGAGGTGGGCCCGGCCGTGGCGCCCGCCGTCGTCTACGCCCGGCTGGCCGCCGGCGGCGTACGGCACGGCACCGGCCTGCAGGTGCTCCAGGCGCTGTGGGCCGGGCCGGGCGAGTGCCTGGCCGATCTGGCCGCGGCGCCCGCTCCCGGCCAGTGGCTCGACCCGGCCGTCCTCGACGGCGCGTTCCAGGCGCTCGCCGTGCTCGACGGGACCACCGGCTACCTCCCCACCTCCCTGGCCGAACTGACCTGCCTCCGGCCGCTCCCGGCCCGCTGCCGCGTCCACGCCCGCGACGTGACCCCGCCCGGCACCACCGGCTCACGCACCGTCGACCTGGACGTCTTCGACGGCCGGGACCACGTCCTCGCCGTGCGGGGGCTGCACCTGACGGCCGTCCGCCGAGACGCCACCACCCCGCCCGCCCCTCCGCGCACCGACACGGCGCCGCTCACCGACACGGCGCCGCGCACCGGCACCACGCCGCGCACCGGCACGGCGGCGGCCGCCTCACCGGACGCCGTCGTCGACGTCCGCTACCGGCGCCCCCGCCCGGTCCCGGCCGGCCCGCCCGAGCCCGGGCGTCGCCCGCTGCGCCACGTGCTGCTCGACTGCCACGACCCGCGCCTGCGGGCCGCGCTGGCCGCGGAACTCGGCCGCCGCTCGATCACCTGGGGGCTCGCGGACGACGACGGCCCGGCCGACGCCCTCCTGCACGTCTGCCCCGGCACGGCGGACGGCCTGACGCAGCAGCTGAGGGCGGGCTTCGAGACCGTACTCCCGCTCGCCGCACGTCACTTGGCGGCGGCCCCCGCCGCACCCCTGCGCGTCCTCGTCGCCCACCACGCCGACCCGGAGACCGGCCGCGCCCGCCCCGCCTACACGGCGCTCACCGCCCTGCTGCGCACCCTCGCCCTGGAACACAGCGGCTTCTCCGGTCTCACCGTGCACCTCGACGCCCACCCGGCGGACGGCGCCCGGCTGCTCGTCGACGAACTCCTCGGCGCGGACGAAGGAGAGATCCGGCTCACCGGCGGCCACCGGGAGACCCTGCAGTACGAGGAGTACGCACCGGAACCCGCCGGCCCGCCGGCCCCGACGAGCCCGGCCCGCACCTACCTGATCACCGGAGGCGCCGGACGGATCGGCGCCACAGTCGCCCGGCACCTCGCCATGACCCACCGGGCCAACCTCGTGCTGTGCGGGCGCCGTCCCGCCGACGCCGCCGTCGCGGACCTCCTGCGGGACCTGACCGCGACGGGCGTCGAGGCGATGTACCACCCGGCCGACGTCGGCGACCGCGACCAGGTGCGCGAGCTCGTCACCGCGGTCCGGCAGCGGTTCGGCGCCCTGCACGGCGTGGTCCACGCGGCCGGAGTCACCCGCGACGCCCTCGCGGTGCGCAAGACGCCGGACGACGCGGCCGCCGTCCTCGCCCCCAAGGTGTGGGGCGCGGTGCACCTCGACGAGGCCACCCGCGACGAACCGCTCGACTTCCTCGCCCTGTTCTCCTCCGTGGCGGCGTCCACGGGCAACCTGGGACAGGCCGACTACACCTTCGCCAACGCCTTCCTCGACGCCTTCGCCGAGGAACGGACCGCCCTGCACACGGCAGGGCTGCGCCCCGGCCGCACGGTGTCCATGGCGTGGCCGTTGTGGGCGGACAGCGGGCTGGCGGTGCCCGAGGCCAGCCGCACCCTGATGGCGCAGCACTCCGGCATGGTGTCCCTGCCGGCCGCGGACGCCCTGCGCGCCTTCGACGCGTTCCTCGCCGGCGCCGAACCACGCCCCGGCGTGGTCGCCTACGACCCGGGTCTCCGGCGGACGTCGGAAGCGCGCAAGGCCGAAGGGACGGAGGCGGCGGCGGTCGGCGCCCCGGCGGCGGCGCGGCCCGTCGCCGGAACCCCGGCGGGCGCGAGCGCCGCCTCGACCGGCACCGTGGAACAGGAACTGCGTTCCCTCGCCGCCGGGTTCCTGATGGTCGCGGACGACGACGTGGACCTCTCCACCAACCTGATGGAGCTGGGCTTCGACTCCATCTCCCTGACCGAACTGATCACCCGGGTCAACGCCCGCTACGGCCTCGACCTGCTGCCCACCGTCCTGTTCGAGGCACCCACCCTGGAGGCACTGGCCGACCGCCTCGTCCGCGACCACCCCGACATCGGCCGCACACCGGCCGCGCCGGTCGCCCCGGCTGTCCCGGGCGCCCCGGCCACTCCGACACCCGTCGCGGACAGCGCCCCCGGGCACGTACCGGCCCCCGTGCAGCAGCCCTCGCCCCCGGAGCCCGAACAGGCGCCGGCGGAGCCCCTTGCCGTGGCGGCCGGGGCCACCGGAACGCCCATCGCCGTCATCGGCATGGCGGGCCGGTTCCCCGGCGCCGACGACCTGACCGCCCTGTGGGACGTCGTGGCGGCCGGAGAGGACCGCATCGGGCCCGTCCCCGCCGACCGGCCCGACCTGCTCGCCGATCCCCGGATGAGGGGCGTGCGCGCCGGATTCCTGGACCGCGTCGCCGAGTTCGACGCCACCGCCTTCGGGATCTCGCCACGCGAGGCCGGGTTCATGGACCCGCAGCAACGGCACTTCCTCGAAGTCACCTGGGAGGCCCTCCAGGACGCGGGCAGCCGCCCCGGCGAGCTGGCCGGCACGGCCACCGGAGTGTTCGTGGGCGTCGCCACCGGCGACTACAACGAGCTGATGGCGTCCCGGGGCGGCGCCTCGGAGGCGCACATGGCCACCGGAGTCGCCCACGCCGTCCTCGCCAACCGCGTCTCCCACCTGCTCGACCTGCGCGGCCCGAGCGAAGCCCTGGACACCGCCTGCTCCAGTTCGCTCGTCGCCGTGCACCACGCCGTACGGGCGCTGCGGGACGGCGACTGCGACCTGGCCGTCGCCGGCGGCGTGAACCTGACCCTGAGCCCCGCCCTCTACGACACGTTCACCCGGGCCGGCATGCTCAGCGCCCAAGGCCGGTGCGCCTCCTTCGACGACTCCGCCGACGGCTACGTCCGCGGCGAGGGCGTCGGCGCCGTCGTCCTCAAGCCGCTGCACCGCGCCCTGGAGGACGGCGACCCGGTACGGGCCGTGATCCTCGGCAGTGCCGTGAACCACGGGGGCCGCTCGCCCTCGCTCACCGCCCCGAACCCGCAGTCCCAGGCGCAGGTCGTCGTCGACGCGGTGCGCGCGGCGGGCATCGACCCCCGCACCATCGGCTACCTGCAGGCCCACGGCACCGGCACCGCCCTGGGCGACCCGGTCGAGATCGAGGGCCTCAAACAGGCGTACGCCCGGCTCTACGAGGACCGGAACCTGCCCGCCCCTGCCGCCCCGCACCTCACGGTCGGGTCCGTCAAGACCAACATCGGGCACCTGGAGGCGGCGGCCGGGATCGCCGGACTCCTCACCACCGTGCTGGCCATGGACCACGGACTGGTCCCGCCCAACCCGCACCTGCGGCGGCCCAACCGCCATCTGCGGCTGGACGGCACCCCGTTGACCCTCGCCGACGGCACCGCCCGCCCCTGGGCGCCCGTGCCGGACGAGTCGGGCCGGCCGGTCCGCAGGGCCGGCGTGAGCTCGTTCGGCTTCGGAGGGTCCAACGCCCACGTGGTGCTGCAGACCGGCGGCCTGCCCCGTGCCGGGACGGCACCGGTCACCGCCGACGGCCCGTTCGTCGTGCCCCTGTCGGCGCGCGACGAACAGACCCTCGCCGACTACCGCTCCCGGCTCGCCGACGCCCTCGACCGGAACCCGGACCTCCGTCTCGACCAGGTGGCCCACACCCTCCAGGTCGGACGGGAGGAACTGCCGCACCGCCTCGCCGTCGTCGCCTCCGACCGCGCCGGGCTGATCGCCGCGCTCCGCGACACCGCCCCGCAGATGGTGTACCGGGGTGTCGTGACCGGCCGGGCGGCCGACGGTCCCACAGGCGCCGGCCCGGCGGACCTCGCGGCCGGCTGGTGCACCGGTCACGCGGTCGACTGGGACGCTCTCTGGCCCGCCCCGCCCGGCCGTGTCTCCCTGCCCGTACCGGGCTTCACCCGCACCGCCCACTGGTTCCCGCGGGCGGCGGACGACGCCCCGGCAGGCACCGCCGCCGCTTCCGTGGCCGCCGGCCCGCGCCGGTCGGCGGACGGCAGGGTCCTGCTGACGCCCCTGGGCCCCGAGGAGCCACCGCACCGGAGCCGGTCCGCGCCCGTCGCCGTACCCGGCCCCGAGACTCCCGGCGTACCGCGGACCGCCCCGGGCGCCGACACCGTGCGCGAACGGGTGGCGGCAGCGCTCGGCCTGCCCCCCGACGAGATCGGCGACCAGGACTCGCTGACCGCACTGGGCCTCGACTCGATCATGCGCGTCGAACTGGTCCGCTGGCTGCACGACCGGCACGGCATCACCGTCCCGACCAGCGAGCTGTACGAACACGACACGCTGGCCGGACTCACGGCGTACCTGGACGCCGCACCACCGGCACCCGAGCCGGCGGCCGCGGTGGCCGCAGGGCCCCCGCCCGGACCGGCGCCCGTACCGGTGACATCGACCGAGCCCACGCACGAGCCCGCGCCCGAAGCCGCACCCGCCACCGGACCACTGCCCCCGCCCCCGTCCGCGCAGACCCCGGATCCGGAGCCCGATCCGGTCGCCGTCGTCCGCGGTGCCGTGGAACGGGCCGTGGACGCCGACCTCGGCTCCGACGGCCGCTTCACCGACGGCGCCCTCACCTCGCTGGACATGCTGCGCTCGGTGCGCGCGCTGGAGACGGTGCTGGGCACGCTGCCCAAGACCCTGCTGTTCGACCACCCCGACTGCACCGCACTGGCCGGCCACCTCGTCGAACGGTTCGGTACGGCCGCCGTACTCCGGCTCGCCGAGACCGCCGCCGCCTCCGCCACCGGTACCGACGGCTCTCCGCGCCCGCCCGTGCCGGTGCCCGCACCCACCGGTCCGGCCCCCCTCGTCGTGCCCCGCTCCGATCTGGCCGACCACCCCGGACTCTCGCGCCTCGTGGACGAGGTGGAGCAACGGCACGGCATGGAGGCCGGGCTCGCCGGAGTGAGCATCGCCCCGCTGCTGTTCTTCCCGTCGACCCGGGACGGCTATCTGGCGATCGGCCGCCGCGGTGACTCGGTGCTGGTGTGGCGGTACACGGGGGCGCCGGAGCGGTTCACCGACGCGGCCGGAGAGCTGCTGGCGTACTGCGAGCGCGCCGGGCTCCGGCTGAACCTGCTGTCCACCGAACCCCTCACCGACCTCGCGGGCACCCCGATGCTGGCCACCTCCTTCGGCGTCGTGCAGCGGCTGGAGGACCTCGCATCGTTCTCGCTCTCCGGCGGCCGGCGCAGCAAACTCCGCTATCTCGTCAAGCGGTTCGCACGGCACGGCGACAACCGCGTCGAGGAGTACGTCAGCGGCTCCGACCCGAAGACGGACGCGGCCGTCGCCGACCTCGTCGACCGCTGGTCCGAGGGCAAGCAGATGGTCAACGCGTACGTCGCGGAGGCCCGCGAGCTGATCCGGGCCGGCGAACTGCCCGACCGGCACCGCATCTTCCTGACCTACCGCGACGACCGGCTCCTCAGCGCCATCGTCCTCGCCGCGCTGCCCGCCGAGAACGGCTACCTCCTGGACGTCGAGTTCTACCCGCGCGACCTGCCGCTCGGCGGGCTGGAGTTCAGCCTGGTCGAGATCATCGGGCGGCTCGCGGCGGAAGGCGCGGAGGTGCTGAGCTTCGGCGGCAGCTTCGGCGTCGAGGTGACGTCCACGCCCAATCCGGCCGAGGACGTGCGTCAGGCCCTGGCCGAGCTGCGCTCCGTCGGCATCTTCGACGAGGGAAACTACCGGTTCAAGAAGAAGTTCGGGCCCGTCGAGGTGCCGCTCTACCTCTGCCAGCCCGCCACGGGCCGCACGGACGCCGTCGATCTGATCATGATGATCGCCAACTCCGCCGAGGACGAACCGGGTGCCGAGGACGAACCGGGTGGTGACGGCGCCCCAGCGGACTCCGGGCCCGGCCCCGACCGTGGCCCGGACGCCGGCACTCCGAGCGCGGCGAACCCCGCCTCCGGAGACGACGACCGTGCCGCCGTTCTCGCCCGAGCCGGCCACAACCCCGTCCTCCTCGACCACGAGCGCGTGGAGCACGACCTGCTCACCGACTCGTGGTTCGAGCGCACCGACTCCTTCGTCACCGACCGGATGGCCGCCCTGGCCGCCCGCGTCGCGGACCCGCTGCGAGCCACGACCGCGCCGCCGGACTGGCTGCCGCTGCCCCATGTGTCGTGGACGGCGTCGGGACGGGCCGCCGAGCTGCGCCTGTGCCGTGCCTGGCCCGGCCGCAGGGGAGTGGTCCTGCACAACGACCTCTTCCCGACCTGGCAGTTCGCGCTGGCGGAGGCCGGCCTGCGGCCGGTCCGGATCCCGCGGCCGGACGACGGCCCCCTGGACGGGAGCGGGAACGGCGACGCGAACGGGAACGGGAACGGCGACGGACGGCTCGCCGGGCTCGAGGCCGCGCTGGACGAGCACGGCGCCGACGTCACCTTCGTCTGCCTGGAGTTGAGCACCAACGCCGCGGGCGGCGTCCCGCTCTCCCTCGGCGCCCTGCGCGGGACGGCACGCACCCTGCGCGCACGCGGCATCCCGCTGGTGCTGGACGCGACCCGGGTGGTCGACAACGCCCTGGCGATCGCCGACGACGACGGAAGCGACCTCTGGGAGACCGTGCGCGCCCTCCTGGACACCGCCGACGCGGTGACCATGAGCCTGTCGAAGAACTTCGCCGTCGCCGTGGGCGGCCTGGTCGCCACCCGCCGCAGCGACCTCGCCGAGCGCCTGGCCGAGGACGAGGACACCTACGGCCGGAACCTCGGCGCGCAGCAGCAGGCCGTCCTCGCCACCGCGCTCGCCGACACCGATGTGGCCGGGGAACTGGTCCGCCGCCGCGCGGGCCATGTCCGTGCGCTGCACCGACGGCTCGTCGACGCCGGCGCGCCCGCGCACGGCGGGCCCGGCACCCACTGCGTCCTGCTCGACCCCCGGCGCGACGACGCCTTCCGCGCGCTGACGCACCCCGCGCCCGCCCTGCTGGCCTGGCTGTACCGCACCACCGGGGTCCGCGGCGGCCCGCACGTCGGTGACGACCCGGCCGGGCTGGTGCGGCTCGCGGTGCCCATCGGACTGGCCGACGCCGACGCCCGCGCGCTCACCGACCGGCTGGCCGACTGCTTCGCGCACCGCACCGGCGTGGCGGATCTCCACCCGACGGTGCCCGCGACCACGCCGATGGCCCTGGCCAGGGCACGCTTCGAACCGGCCGACCGGATCCCCGACGACGTCCGCGCCGCGGTCGCCGAGGGCTACGAACGGGCCGGGGACAACCTGGCCGTCCTCACCGAACACGCCCCGCAGGTGCGCCGCCACCTGGTCGGCCTGGACGGCGCAACCGTCGAGGCGTTCGTGCACGGCACCGGCGGACCCACCCTGCTCCTGATGCACCCCTTCAACATCGGGGCGGGGATGTTCGCCCGGCAGTTCTCCGGCCTGGGCGGCGACCACCGCCTCGTGGTGCTGCATCACCCCGGTGTGGGAGCCACCCGCACCGCCGGCGAGATGTCCCTCGACCACATCGTCGACCTCTACTCGACCGCCCTGGACCGGCTCGCCATCGACGGCCCCCTGCACCTGGTCGGGGCCTCCTGGGGCGCGCTGCTCGCCCAGACCTTCGCCCTCCGGCACCCCGGCCGTGCCGCCTCCCTGACCACCGTCGGCGGCTCCTACCGGTACGCCAACCGCGTCGGCGAGGTCAACCGGCTGGAAGTCATCGTGGCCGAGGACATGGCCGCCGTGGCCGCCGCCACGGGCGACGACGCCGCTTCGGCGGACCTCGCGGCACGGATCCTGCGGTGCGAGAGCATGGACGCCTACGTCGGCCTGTCCTACCTGGATCTCTTCGCCGGCGAACCGGACCTGCTGCGCAGGCTGCCGGAACTGGACCTGCCGGCGACGGTGATCCAGGGCCGGCTGGACTCCGTGGTACCGCTGGAGACCGCCCGTCGGCTCGCCGATGCCCTGCCCGGCGCGCGCTACGAGGAACTGCCCGACGCCGGTCACTTCCCCTGCGTGACCCACGCGGACGACGTCAACCGCCTCCTGCGCGAGACCGTCCTGGCCGCGACCTCCCCGGCAGCGGACCGGACCGCGGCAGCAGACCGGACCCCGGCCCCGTCCGACGATTCTGGCGCCGCCACCCCCGATGCCCAGTCCGAGACCCCCGCCACTCCCGACACACCCGAGAACCCCGACGCCCCCGCCACCTCCACCATCCCCACCACCCCCGCCCGGTCCGCGCCGGAGCCCACCGAGGAGACCGCATGACCGCCGATCCGCGACCCGCGACCGTGGGCATCGAGGCGCTCGACGTCTACGGCGGCAGCGCCTGGATCAGCGCCGACGACCTGGCCGCGGGCCGCGGCCTGGACCCGGGCCGGGTCACCAACCTGATGCTGACCGGACGCTCCGTCGCCCTGCCCTTCGAGGACCCCGTCACCCACGCCGTGAACGCGGCCAAGGGCATGCTCGACGACCTCGACCCGGCCGTCCGCGACCGGATCGAACTCGTCCTGGTGGCCACCGAGTCCGGCGTCGACTACAGCAAGTCGATCGCCTCCTACGTGCACCGCCACCTCCAACTTCCCGACCGATGCCGTCTGCTGGAGGTCAAGCAGGCCTGCTACGCGGCGACCGCCGCGCTGCAGCTGGCCGCCGGCCACCTCGCGTCGGGCGCCTCCCCGGGCGCCCGCGTCCTGCTCATCGCCACCGACGTGGGACTCGCCGACGAACGCGCCGAGTACGCCGAACTGGCCACCGGAAGCGGCGCGGTGGCCCTGCTCCTCAGCGAACAGCCCGACGTCCTCGCCCTCGACCTCGGCGCGTTCGGCCTGCACAGCTTCGAGACCATGGACACCGCCCGGCCCGGCCCCGACATCGAACTGGCCGACGCCGACCAGTCCCTCGTGGCCTACCTGGAATGCACCGTCCGCAGCTTCGGCGACTACCGGCGCCGGGTGGCCGACGTGACCCTCGACGGCACGTTCGACCACCTCGCCTTCCACACCCCGTTCGCCGGCATGGTCCGGGCCGCGCACCGCCGGGCCATGCGCGAGTTCACCGACCTCGAACCGGCCGCGATCGCCGCCGACTTCGCCCGCCGCGTCGAACCCGGCCTGCGGTACCCGGCCCAGGTCGGAAACCTCTTCTCCGGTTCCCTCTACCTGGCCCTGAGCAGCCTGATCGACGACCTGCCGGTCCTGACGGACCGGGCCAGGGTGGGCCTGTTCTCCTATGGGTCCGGCTGCTCCTCGGAGTTCCTCAGCGGCACCCTCGGCGACACCGCACGGCGGACCGTCGCCGCCCGCGGCATCGGGCCGCGCCTCGCCGCCCGCCGCCGGCTGGACTTCGACGCCTACCGGGAACTGCTGCCGGAGAGCCGGGCCTGCCTCCTGCCGCGACGCAAGCACGCCGTCGGCCCGCCGCCCGCCTGGCTGACGGCCTCCACCGGCCGTCCGCCGCTGCTGGCCCTGCGGAGCATCGACGACTACCACCGCCACTACGAATGGATCTGAGGGGACATCACATGGACCGGACCGACGACACCGGCACCGCGCACTCCACCGCCACGGGAACCGGACCCGCCACCGGAACCGGACCCGCCACGGGAACCGGACCCGCCGAGGGGGCGGTGCTGGCCGCGATCCGCCGCCACGCCGTCGCGATCCTGCCCGGCCTGCGGCCCGCCGACATCGTGCCCGAGCGCACCCTCGCCGAACTGGGGCTCAACAGCGTCGACCGCAGCGAGGTCGTGACCAACGTGATGGACGACCTGGACGTGTTCGTCCCCATCACCGAGTTCCGCCAGGCCATGCCGGTCGGTGACCTGGTCGGCCTGTTCGAGCGGCACCGGTGACCCCGCCCGGCGCCCGGGTCGTCGTCACCGGGCTGGGCGCGCTGTCGCCGCTCGGCCCCGACGTGCCGCGGACGGCCGAGGCGCTCCGCGCGGGCCGGGGCGCGATCGCCCCGGCCGGCGCCGGGGAACCGGTGCCCTACCGGGCCGCCTGGCCGGACGGCGCGCTCGACGCGGCGCTCGCCGCGGCGGGCCTGCCGTCCGGCGCGACGCGTCGCACGTCCCACACCGTCCGCGCCTCGCTGGCCGTCGCGGGCCAGGCATGGCGGGACGCCGGACTGCACCGCTGCGGGCCGGACCCGCGGCGGACCGGCGTGGTCGTCGCCGGCAACAACCTCAACGGTGCCCAGAGCGCCGCCGCCGCGGCCCGCATGGCCCGCGACCCCGTACTGGTCCCGCCCCGGTTGGCCCTCCAGTACCAGGACACCGACCATGTGGCCACCCTCAGCGAGGCCCTCGGCATCCGGGGCGAGGGCCTGACCGTGGGCGGCGCGTCGGCCGCAGGCAACCTCGCCCTCGCCCACGGCGCCCGCCTCGTCCGCTGGGGGATCCTCGACGTGTGCCTGGTCGTGGGCGCCCTCGCCGAGCCCGCGCCGGCCGAGCTGCGCAGCTTCCTGAACCTGGGCGCGATGGTGCCCACCGTCGGATCCGGCCCCGGCGGGCCCTTCGACCGCTCCCACCGCGGCTTCGTCCACGGGCCCGCCGCGGCCGCCGTGATCCTGGAATCGGCCGACTCCGCGGGCCGCCGTGACGCCCCGGTCCTCGCCGGGTTCGCGGGCTGCGCGGCCGGGCTCGACGCCAACAGCCAGCCCGATCCGACGGTGGCCGGCGAGGCCGACGTCATGGCCCGCGCCCTCGGGGACGCGGGCATCGGGCCCGCCGACGTGGACCTGGTCGCCGCGCACGGCACCGGATCCCCCCTGGGCGACCGGGTCGAGGCCGACGCGCTCGCCCAGGTCTTCGGCCGGGCGCGACCGTGGGTCAACGCCGTCAAGGGACTCGCCGGGCACGCGCTCACGGCCGCCGGCCTGCTGTCCGCCGTCGCCGTCGTCGTCCAGCTGCGCGACGGCTTCGTGCACCCCAACCCGTGGCTGCGCGAACCGATCGACGGTGCCCCCCGACTGGCCGGGGACACCGCCGTGCCGGCCTGCCCGCGTTGGGCGGTGTCGAACGCCTTCGGTTTCGGCGGGTTCAACTCCGCCGTGGTGTGGCGGGCGGCCGGCTGACCCGGCCCACCCCGTCCAGCAGGGTGCGGCGCAAGGCCTCGGGGAGCCCCTTGAGGTAGAAGTGGTCGCCGGGGAAGACGTGCAGGCCGAAACCGCCCGCGGTGAGGTCGCCCCAGCGCGCCATCTGCGCCGGGGTGACCTCGGGGTCGGCGTCCCCGGTGAGCGCGGTCAACGGGCAGTCCAGCGGCGGCGTGTGCGCCGGCCGGTACGTCTCCACCAGCTGGAAGTCGGCCCGCAGCGCGGGCAGGAACAGGCTCGCCAGATCGGGCGAGTCGAGCAGCGCCGACGGCGTGCCGCCGAGGCCGTTCACCACCCCCAACAGGTCCCGGTCGCCGAGCAGATGGCGTTCACCCGTCACCCCCGGCACCCGGCGGCCGGACACGAACACCATGCCCGGCGCCGGGCGCAGCCGCTGCGCCACCTCGTAGGCGACCATCGCGCCCATGCTGTGCCCGAACAGCACGTACGGGCGGTCCAGCAACGGCTGCAAGGCGGGCACGAGTTCGGCGACCAGGTCGGCCATGCGGGTGTGGGGCCGCTCCTGGATGCGCCGCTCCCGCCCGGGCAGCACCACCGGGACCACGTCGATCCGCGGCGCCAGCCGACGGCGCCAGGGCAGGAACAGGGCGCTGCCGCCGCCCGCGTGGGCGAAGCAGATCATCCGGACCTCCGCGTCCGGGTCGCGGGCCCCGGCCGTCCAGTGCGCGGCCACGGCATCCGCGTCCGCGGCGCGCGGGCCGGCCGTCCAGTTGTCCGTCATCGTGTCCGGCCCCCGTCGCTCATCGTGTTCCCTCCGGATCGCGCACCACCACATGACCGTACGTGCCGCCCGAGCCCACGGCGTTGACGACGGCCCGCCGCGGCCCGTGGACCGCTTCCCACGCCGTCGGCCGCCCCGGCACGAACAGGTTCTTGTCGTCCCAGTCCACCAGCGGGCTCGGCAGGTCGGACAGCATCGTCGGCGCGATCCGGCCGTGCCGCAGCTGCAGCAGCACCTTCATCACCTGCCCGATGCCCGAAGCCGCCTCGCTGTGACCGACGTTCGGCTTCAGCGTCCCCAGCGGCACCGGCCGGCCGTGATCGGCGAGGAGTTCCGCGAAGGCCGCGAACTCGGCGGCGTCCGCCAGTCCCGCGCCGGCCGCCGCGCCCTCCACGTAGGACACCGTCGCCGGGTCCAGGCCCGCCCCGTCCAGCATCCGCCGCAGGGAGGCGGTCAGCGGCTCCGGACCCGGTGCGCCGAAACGGCCGGTGCCACCGGCGTGGGCGCTCCACGACGTCTCCAGGATCCCGTGGACCGGGTCGCCGTCGCGGACCGCCGTGTCGGCGCGCCGCAGCAGCAGGGCGCCCACCGCCTCGCCCACGTACCAGCCGGGCGCGGCCTCGTCGTAGGCGCCGCCGGGCCGTCCGCCGGCGGGCTCGGCGAGCAGCCCGAGCCCGGCCAGCAGTCCCAGGTGACGGCGGTGCGTGATCAGGTTGACCCCGGCGACGACCGCGCTGTCGCACTCGCCGGCCCGCAGCGCGTTCATCGCCAGGTGCAGCGCGGTCAGCGACGACGAGCAGGCGGTGTCCACGGCGAGGCTCGGCCCCTGCCAGCCGAACGCGTGCGACAGCCGGTTCGGGAGGGTCGCCCGGGTGGCGACGACCTCGACGGCGTCGCCCCGTTCCCAGCCGTCCCCGGCGGTCATGAGGTGGTCGTCCCACATGGACGCCACGAACACGCCGACCCGGCCGCCGTCCTCGGTGAGGGACCGGGGCGTGTGCCCGGCCCGTTCCAGGCACTGCCACACGGTCGGCAGCAGCAGCCGCAGCTGCGGGTCCAGGGCGTCGGCCTCGGCGGGGGAGATGCGCAGCGGGCGCAGGTCGACCGGCCCGGCCGGGTCGAGGAACCCGCCGACGACCGGCGGACCGCTCCAGCCGAGGGCCGCCGCCCGGGCGGGCGGCAGCGGCCGCAGCGCGGACCGGCCCTCGGACAGCAGCCGCCACAGCGCGTCCGGGCCGGCGGCGCCGGGGAACCGGCCCGCCATCCCGACCACGGCCACCTCGGCGGTGCGCGGTACGGCGGGCGCGGGCGCAGCCGTCCACAGCGGCTCGCCGGGGTCGCCGTCGTCGGCCGCCTCCAGCGGGGCGCACAGCATGCCCAGCAGGAACGTGTGGGTCGGGCCCAGCCCCAGCGCCGCCGCGAGGTCGCTCTGCCGCAGGTCGCCCACCGGGCACACGGCCACCCCGGACGGCACCTGCTGCTGCATCAGCAGCTGGGCCATGTGCCCGGCCTCCAGGGCGAGATAGCGCGGAGCCTGGTCGCCGTACAGCGGCTCGATGCCCCGGGTCTCGCCGACCAGGTGGATCTCGGCCGCCGCGCGGGCGGCGAACGGCCGGTTGTAGAAGACGTGCGCGGCGACCGGCACGTCGGCGTCCGTGCCGAGCGGTTCCAGGGTGTGGGTGCGCGGCCGGTAGTAGTACGCGCCGCCCCCCAGGCCGTCGACTGCGCCGTCCCGGACCAGGACGTAGACCTGGACGGCGTAGGTGTCGCCCGCGGAGGGGTAGAGCGCCCCGTCGTCCGCGCGGTCGCCCGTCCGGGCCAGGACGCGCAGCAGGTCGCCCAGGCGTTCCATGTCCAGCCGGCGCGCGGCCGTGGGGCGCCGGCTGGCCCGCCAGCGCCGCTGCCCCTCGGTCGGCCGGCCGCCGCCCAGCGGCCGGGCCGGGCCGGACGGGGGCCGCTGACCGTGTTCGCCCTCCTTGAACCGGCGCCGGTCGTCGGCGGCGAAGAAGTCGACCCGTGGCGGATCCTCGGTGACCGGTTCCCGGGGGCGCGGCGCGGCCACGTCCTCGGGGGAGGCCACCGGCGCCGCCTCGTGCCTCCGGGGCTGCCCCGCCGAGCCGATGGTGCTCGCGGTCTCCGCCGCCTCCACCGTCTCCGCGGTCCCCGAGGGCGGCGTCGCGCCGCCGGACATCCGTGCGGCGATGGCCCGTACCGTCGGCTCGGCCAGCAGGACCGACACCGGCACGTCCCGCCCGTACCGCTCCCGCAGGACGCGCCCGGCCCGCACCATGGTGAACGACGTGGCGCCCAGGTCCCACAGATCGGCACCGGGATCGACCGGCGGCAGATCGAGCAACTCCCCGAAGAGCACGCCGATCTCCGCCACCACATCTTCCGCCACCACGTCCTCGGCCACCACGTCCTCGGCCGCCGCGCCGTCCGCCGGACCGGACGCGGACCCGTCCCGCACCTCGGCGCCGACCGCTGGGACCGGCGGCGCCGCCCCCGGGCCCGCGGCCACCGGCTCGGCGGCCGGCGAGGGGGCCGAAGCAGCCGCCGGCGCCGCCACCGGCGTGAGGGCCGGCGCAGCCACCGACGCAGCCGCTGGCACGGCCACCGGCGCGGGGGCCGCCGTGGCCACCGGCGCGGCGGCCGGCGTGGAGGCCGGCGCGGCGCCCGGCCCGTGCACCGGCCACGGCAGGGCGTCGCGGTCCAGCTTGCCGTTGGCCGTGGCCGGCCACTCCGTCACGAAGCCCACCACGCCCGGCACCATGTAGTCGGGCAGCGCCGCCGCCACATGGGCCCGCACGTCCTCGGCGGCGGGCGGCTCGCCGTCCGGCAGCACATAGGCCACCAGCCGGTCCTCCCCGCCCGACCCCTTCCGCAGCAGCACCACCGCGTCCGCGACCCCGGGATGCCCGCGCAACCGGTGCTCGATCTCCGGGAGTTCCACCCGGAAGCCACGCAGCTTGACCTGCCCGTCCCGGCGGCCGAGGAAGTGCAGCAGCCCGTCGGGGCCGTGGCGGGCGCGGTCGCCGGTGGCGTACAGACGGGTCTCGGGCGGCCCGGGCAGCCCGGGGAAGTCCCCGGTGACGAACCGCTCCGCGGTCAGCTCCGGCTGCCGGTAGTACCCGGCGGCCAGACAGTCCCCGGCGATGTACAGGTCGCCCTCCGTGCCGACCGGCACCGGGCGGCGCCGCTCGTCCAGGACGTAGTAGCGGCTGTTGTCGATGGGGCGGCCGTAGGGGATGCTGCGCCACGCCGGGTCCACCCGGTCCACGACGAAGTAGTTGGACCACACCGTCGCCTCGGTCGCCCCGCCGAGACTGACCACGGTGGCGTCCGGGAACGCCTCCCGCATCCGGCCGGGCAGCCACAGCGGGGTGTAGTCGCCGCTGAGGAACACCAGGCGCAGCGTGTCCCCGCCCGGCAGGTCGGCCGGGCCGCCGAACTCCGGGGCCAGATGCGCCAGGGTGGTGGGCGCCGAGTTCCAGAAGGTGACCGGCTCGGTCCGCAGCACCCGCAGCAGCAGTCGCGGATCCCGCTGCTCCTCCTCGTCGGCGATGTACAGTCCGGCGCCCAGGCCGAGCAGGCCGAAGATGTCGAAGACGGACAGGTCGAAGCCGAGCGAGGTGACACACAGGCCGAGGTCCCCGGGGCCGAAGCCGAAGGTGCGCCGGGCCCACTCGAACAGGTTCAGCATCGGCCGGTGGGTGACCCCCACCCCCTTGGGCCGTCCCGTGCTGCCCGAGGTGAAGATCACGTACGCCAGGTCGTCGACGTCGTTCACCGGTTCGGGCGCCGTGGCCTCCCGGGGGTGCGGACGGGACAGCACGGCGTCGAGGTCGACCCGCCGCACGCCGGACATCGTCCCCGCCCAGCCGCAGGAGGCGTCGGCGACCAGGCAGCCGGCCGCCGCGTCGTCGAGCATGACCGCCGCGCGGTCGCGGGGCAGGGACGGCAGCGCCGGCAGATAGGCGCCCCCGGCCTTGAGGATGCCGAGGACCGCGACGACCATGTCCGGACCGCGCCGCACCGACACCCCGACCACGTCGCCGCGTCCCACGCCCGCGTCGCGCAGCGTCCACGCCAGCCGGTTGGCGCGCAGCTCCAGTTCGGCGAAGGACAGGGCGCCGCCGGACCAGCGCAGCGCCACGTCGGCCGGCCGGATCCTGGCCTGGTCCTCGACCAGGATCTGCACGGGCAGGTCGGCGGGGAAGGGCCGGGCGGTGTCGTTCCACCGCGCCGGAGGCAGGCCGGGATCGTCGGCCGGGGTGTGAGCGAGGGCGGCCAGGCCCGCCAGGTCGGCGGCGAACCGGGCGAAGGCGTCGTCCAGCCAGTCGGGGGGCAGCCCGTCCGGCAGCGCGTCCCACGCGTACTCCAGGACACCGCCCTCCTGCACCGCCACGCAGTCCAGCGCCACCCCGGGCGTGCTGGTCACCCAGTCCGCTGCCGTGACACCGTCGGGCAGCGGGTGCGCGTCCAGGTCGAAGAGGCTGGTGTAGACGACGGGCAGGGCCGGGCCGGTGCGGCGGGAGCGGCGCAGTTCGGTCAGTCCCCGCCGTGCGTCGGCGGCCCGGTCCTCGGCCAGCACCGCGTCGTAGCGGCGCGCCAGGTCCAGCAGCGGGCACGCCTCGGCCGTCACCGACACCCAGCTCAGGGCGGTCAGTTCGGCCGGGCGGGCGGCATCCGTGCCGTCCGGCCAGCGCACCACCGGCACCGCGAACACGTCGCCCAGACCGGGGGACAGGGCGCGCGCGTAGGCCGCGAGCAGCAGTCCGTCCGGTGTGCAGCCGTGGTCCGCCGCGGCGGCCACCACCGCGTCCCAGTCCGGCAGGGTGCCGCGCAGCCGGCGGCGGGTGCCGTCGTCGGGCGCCGCCGGCAGCCGCGGCCCCGCGGGCAGCCCGTTCACCCGGCGCCGCCAGTGCTCCGCGGCCTCCTCCGGCTCCAGGGACGGGGCCGTCCCGGCGGGCCGGACGGGGGGTGCGGCGGCCGCGTCGGGGCCGTCCGCGTACAGGCGCATCAACTCCCGCCCCACCAGGTGGATGCTGCGCGCGTCGATCAGGGCCAGGTCCACCGTCAGCAGGACCGTGTCCCGCCCGTCCTCGCCGCGCCCCACCCGTACGTCCAGGTGCCCGTCGCCCAACGGGAAGGGCTGCCGCAGCAGTTCCGCGCGCAGCTCCGGGTTGAGCGGCACCTCCGGTATCTCCGGCGCGGCCACCGGTGCGCTCCGGGAGGGCATGCGCAGCCCGTGCCCGGCGTCGACCCGGGCCCGCAGCACGGGGTGCCGCTCCAGCAGCCGGGCCACCGCCTCCCGCAGCCGTCCGGCGTCCAGACCGGCGACCTCGTAGCCGAGCACCATCCGGCAGCCGCCCGCGTCCTCGTCGCCCAGCGCCCGGGCCACCAGGTACGCCTCCTGAAGGTCGTCGAGCGGGCGCTCGCCCTCCTGCTCCACCGTGTCCTCCGCCTCCGCTCCTCGGCCCCCCGGCCTGTCCGGGTCCGCCGCCCCCGCCAGAGCGCGCAGCCGCGCCCCGTACGCCTCGAACAGATCCCGGGCACCGGGCCCGGGGAAGGCCCGCTCGACGACGTCCCAGCGGTAGTGCAGCGCGCCGTCCGCCTCCCACACCTGGTGGTCCAGCGCCACCCCGGAGGTGCGGCCGACCGCGTAGCGCTCGGGGAACCCGCCCGGCGGGCGCTCGTCGTCGAGCATGCCGGTGAACACCACCGGCAGGTCCGGCACGGGATCACGGCGGCGGCGCAGCGCGACGACACCGGGCACCGTCGCGTGGTCGAGGTCCTCCGCCAGCAGCCGCTGCACCGCGACGGGATCCGTGTCGGCCACCGGGAACACCAGCGTCGAGGTGAACACGCCGACGGTGTCCTCGGCGCCCCGCGTCCGCGCCCGGTCGCTGGTGGTCAGCACCAGACTGAACGGGAGCCGGGCCCCGGCGTCCGTGAGGACGGCCGCGAACTCGCCCAGCAGCAGCGCGGTCGGCGTCACACCCCGCCGCGCCGCGGCCTCCCGCAGCGCGGCCCAGCCGGCCGCACCGAGCGTCCCGGACAGCGGCAGCCGGTCCGGGCCGCCCCCCACGTCCCCGTCCCGCCGGGCGGGCGCGGCCACGATGCCGGGGCCGGGCGGCAGTCCGGCCAGCCGCCGCTGCCAGTGCCGCAGGTCGGCGGCGTACCGCTCCCCGGACGCCTCCCCGGCCACGGCCGCGGCGAACGCGGGGAAGGACACTTCGCCGGGCGGCCGGACCAGGGCGCCGGGGGAGTCCTCGTAGGCGCGCCACAGGTCCCGCACCACCACCAGCAGGGCGCGGCCGTCGCACAGCAGGCCGTCCACGGCCAGGTGGAGCACCGCGTCCCCGTCCGGGAGGCGCGTCACCTCCAGTTCGTGCAGCGGCCCGTCGCCCGCCGTGTACCGGCGCCGGGACAGCCGTGCCCGGACCTCGGCCGGGTCGTGGCCGGTCGGATGCACCGGCACGGCCGCGTCCCCGCCGGGCCCGGTCCGCAGCCGGCCGTCCGGGGTGAGGACGCAGCGCAGCACCGGGTGCCGTTCCCGGACCGCCGCCCAGGCCGCCCGCAGCCGGCCGGCGTCCAGGTCCCGCACCGTGTACTCGCGGTAGTGGTGGCAGCCGACGGCGTCCGGCGTCAGCTCCTCCTCCTTGCCCGCGAGATAGGCCTGTTGCAGGGCCGTGGGGGAGAAGGGCCCGTCCCCGGCCGGCCCGGCCGCGGGGACCAGCCGGCGGCCGGGACCGGCGGTGCCGTCCTCGACCTCCCGCGCGAGCCGCCCGGCCAGCGCGGCCGGGTCGTGGCCCTCCCGCAGCAGGCTCGGCGGCACGGCGACACCCAGCCGGTCCTCCAGCGCCAGCGCCAGTGCCAGCACCGTCATCGAGTCGGCGCCCGGCGGCAGCACCGGCTCGCCGGCCGCCGGTTCCCGTCCGCCGCACGTCTCCCGGACCGCGTCGACGACCGCGGCCACCCGGTCCCCGGCCGTGGCGGGCGTCCCGGTCACCACGTCCACCGCCCCAGCTGCCCGTGCCGCGTGTCCAGGTCCTCCTGGCTCATCCGGGACGCCCGCGTGGTGATCGCCGCCGCCCGGCGCAACTGCTCCTCGAACCGGGCGCGGAACCGCTCGTCCCCGGGCAGCCCCACCTCGTCCGCGGCCTCCAGCATCAGCTGCACGAACCGGTCCCGCTGCTCGTCGCGGATCCGCAGACCGGCGTGCATCTTCTTGACGTGCTCGAACCCGCCGATCCCGTCGGTGAAGGCACTGCCGTGTCCGAAGACCTCCACGAGGTACGCCGTCAGATTGCGCACGTGCGTCTCACCGGCGTAGTCGAACAGGCGCCCGATCATCGGGTCGGCCACCGCCTTGCGGTGGAACACCTCGGCCAGCCGCCGCAGCGGGCCCTCGCCTCCGACGTGGTCGTACATCGTCACCGCGACCTCCAGGCTGGTGCGCTGGGAAACCGCCCCGACCCTAGGCGCGCCGATCAGCGGCGCCCGCTCACGATTGAGCGTCCCGCCGCGCCGCGCTGTGCCAACCTCGGCCCGTACCAGCGAGGTTGAGGATTGTGCCGCCCAGCAGGAGAAGAGGTCGCAGTGGCCGAGCAGCTGCCCGCATACCCGATGACCGACCGCACCTGTCCCTACGACCCGCCCGCCGGTCTGCTCGACCTGCAGCGGCAGGCACCGCTGGTGAAAGTGCAACTCCCCACCGGGCCCGCCTGGCTGGTCACCTCCTACGACGCCGCGCGCACCCTGCTGGACGACCCGCGGATGAGCTCGGACATGGGCAGGGAGGGCTTCCCCACGCTGTACCGGCAGAAGATGCGGCCGGTGCTCAAGGGCTCCTTCATGCGGATGGACGGCGAGGAGCACGCCTTCTACCGCACCATGCTCGCCGGGGAGTTCTCGGTGAAGCGGGTCGCCGCGATGCGCCCGGAGATCGAGCAGGCCTGCGACCAGCTCCTGGACGACATGATCCGCCAGGGGCCGCCCGCCAACCTGCACGACTCCTACGGCATTCCGGTGTCGTCCAGCTCCATCTGCCGTCTCCTGGGCGTGCCCTACGAGGACGCCGAGTTCTTCACCACCCACCTGGAGGCCCTGTTCGACCCGCACCGGGCCGGCGCCCCCGAGCGGATCGCCAAGAGCAAGGCCGCGCTGAGCGCCTACCTCGACGAGCTCGTCACCCGCAAGCAGAAGGAACCCGGCGACGACATGATCAGCCGGCTCGTCGCCGACTACCTGGTGCCCGGCAAGGTCGACCGGCCGGAACTCCTGCTGACGTCCTACCTGTTGCTCGCCGCCGGCCACGAGACCACGGCCAACATGATCACCACCGGGACGGCCGCACTGCTCATGCACCCCGAGCAGTTCGCCCTCGTCCGGGACGATCCGAAGCTGCTGCGCGGCGCCGTCGAGGAACTCCTGCGCTACCTCAGCATCTTCCAGTTCGGCATCACCCGCATCGCCACCGAGGACGTCCGGGTCGGGGACCAGACCGTCGCCGCGGGCGAGGGCATCGTCGTCTCCCCGCTGCTCGGCAACCGCGACGAGAGCGTCTACGACGACCCGCACACCCTCGACGTCCGCCGCCGGGGCCGCCCGCACCTCAGCTTCGGCCACGGCCCCCACCTGTGCGTCGGGCACACCCTGGCCCGCATCGAGCTCCAGATCGCCTTCGAGCGGCTGCTGACCCGGCTGCCCGATCTGCGCCTGGCCGTACCCGAGTCGGACATCCCGTTCCGCACCGAGACCCTCGTCTTCGGCACCGTCGACCTGCCCGTCACCTGGGGTGAGCGGACCGAGAGGACGCCCGCGTGAGCGCCCCGGCCGGCCCCGGGCGGGCCCTGCTCCGGGTCGACACCGACGCCTGCTGCCGCAGCGGGGCGTGCTCCCTGGTCGCGCCGGACCTCTTCGACCAGGGCGACGACGGCAAGGTGGTCCTGCGGACCGCCCACCCGCCCGCCGACCTGCTCGACGCCGCGGAGGAGGCCGCCGACTACTGCCCGGTCTCCGCCATCCGACTGGAAGCCCCGCCCCAGTGACCCGGCCGCCCGGCACCGCCGCGGGACCGCCCCAGGACGCGGACCCGCCGCCCGATACCGCCGCGGGACGGCCCCAGGACGCGGACCCGCCGCCCGACACCGCCCCGGGACCGCCCCAGGACGCGGGCCCGCCGCCCGGCCCCGCCGCGGGACCGCCCGCGGACGCCGGACCCCGGCCCGGCCCCGCCCCGTCGCGGCCCGACGACCCCGGCCAGCCTGCCGCCACGGCCCCGGCGCCGCCCGCACCACCGCCCGGCGCCGACCGCCGGCAGGATCCCGACGCCGATCGCGAGGAACCCACATGGACCTGCTCAGCAAGGCCGTGCTCAACGGCGCGCCCCCCGAGGAACTGGAACGGATTCCCCTGCCCGAGGAGTTCCTGGCCGGGCACCTGCGGGCCGACGATGCCGCAGTCATGGCCGGGGACAGCGACAAGGACGTACGGCGGACCCTCCACGTGGGGCACGTGGCCATGCCGGAACCCGCCCCCGACGAGGTCGTGGTCGCGGTGATGGCCAGCTCCATCAACTTCAACACCGTGTGGTCCGCGATGTTCGAACCCATCTCCACCTTCACCGCCCTGCGCCGCTTCGCCCGCCAGGGCGGCTGGACCACCCGCCACGACCTGCCCCACCAGGTCGTGGGCTCCGACGCCGCGGGAGTCGTCGTCCGGGTCGGCACGGGCGTGCGCCACTGGCGCACCGGCGACCACGTGGTGGTCAGCCCCGCCTACGTCGACGACCAGGACCCCGGCTCCCACGACGACGGCATGATGGGCCGGCACGTGCGCGCCTGGGGCTACGAGACCAACTTCGGCGGCCTGGCCCACTACACCGTCGTCCGCGCCACCCAGCTGGTCGCCAAACCGCCCCACCTCACCTGGGAGGAGGCCGCCTCCGTCACCCTGTGCGCGGGCACCGCCTACCGCATGCTCGTCGGCGAGCACGGCGCCCGGATGAAACAGGGCGACGTGGTCCTCGTCTGGGGCGCCACCGGCGGACTCGGCGCCTACGCGGTGCAGATGGTCCGCAACGGCGGCGGCATCGCCGTCGGTGTCGTCGGCTCCCGGGACAAGGCCGACTTCCTGCGCCGGCAGGGCTGCGACGTGGTCATCGACCGCCGGGAGATCGGCCTGGACACCGACGGCGACACCGACCCGGCGGAACTCGGCCGCCGCCTCGGGCGTGCCATCCGCGCCGAGGCCGGCGAGGACCCGCACATCGCCTTCGACTACGTCGGCCGCTCCACCTTCGGCCTCTCCGTGCACGTCGTCCGGCGCGGCGGCACCGTCGTGACCTGCGGATCCAGCACCGGGTACGAGCACCGGTACGACAACCGCTACCTGTGGATGAACCTCAAACGGGTCGTCGGCAGCCACATCGCCAACCTCCAGGAACAGACCGAGTGCCTGCGCCTGTTCGAGCAGGGCCGGCTGGTGCCCGTCCTCAGCACCGTCTACCCGCTGGAACAGGTGGCGGACGCCGCCCGGCTCGTGCAGGAGAACCGTCACCTCGGCAAGGTCGGCGTCCGCTGCCTGGCACCCGAGGACGGACTCGGCGTCACCGACCCGGCCCTCCGCGCCCGCATCGGCGAGGAACGCCTCACCGCCTGGCGCCGCCCCGCCCCCGCGCCGGCGGGAGCGGGCCGATGACCGCGCTCGGCATCGTCGGCACCGGCTCCCACCTCCCCGAACGGGAGGTCACCAACAAGGAGCTCGCCGAATGGTGCGGCATCGACGCCGGGTGGATCGAGGAACGCACCGAGATCGTCACCCGGCGGTACGCGGCCCCCGGCGAAGCAACCTCCGACCTCGCCGCCCGTGCCGCCGCCCAAGCCCTGGAGGCCGCCGGGATCCCCGCCGGCGCCCTCACCCACCTGATCGTGTCGACCTCCACCGGCGACTCGCCCCAGCCTCCCACCGCCCACCTCGTGCAGCACGCACTCGGCGCGCACGCCGCCGCCTGCCTCGACATCAACGTGGTGTGCAGCGGCTTCGTCTACGGCCTCGAACTGGCCCACCGCCTGCTCGCCGCCCACCCGGACGGGTACGCGCTGGTCGTCGGCGCCGACGTCTACTCCCGCATCCTCGACCACGGGGACCACCGCACCGCCGTCCTCCTCGGCGACGGCGCGGGCGCCGCCGTCGTCGGCCCCGTCCGCGACGGTCACGGTTTCCTCGGCACCGAACTGTCCAGCAGCGGCGACGCGCACGGTCTCATCCGCGTGGAGGCCGGCGGCAGCCGCCAACCCCTCACCCCGCAACTCCTGGAGGAGGGCGGCCACTTCTTCCGCATGGACGGACGCGGCGTGCGCGATTTCGTCATGGACCACGTCCCCCCGGCCCTGCACCGCCTGCTGCGGCGCAGTGGCATCCCCGCCGAACGAGTGGACCACCTCGTGCCGCACCAGCCCAACGGCGTGCTGCTGCGGCGCCTGGTGGAACGGGCCGGGCTGTCCCACGTCCACACCCACCGCACCCTGGAGAAGTACGGCAACATCGGCAGCGCCTCCGTGCCGGTCGCCCTCGACGCCGCCCGCCGCTCCGGCGCGCTCGGCGACGGCGACCTGGTGCTCCTGGCCGGATTCGGCGGCGGCATGTCGATCGGAGCGACCCTGATCCGCTGGCAGGAGCAGACATGACCATGGAAACCCCCTCCCGGATCGGCGTCGTCGGCTGCGGCGTCATGGGCGCAGGCATCGCCGACGTGACCGCCCGGGCCGGCCTCGACGTCCGCGTCGTCGTCGCCCGCCCCGGCGCCGTACCGGCCGCCCACGAACGTATCCGCGGCTCCCTCGACCAGGGCGTCCGCAAGGGCAGGCTCACCGACGCCGACCGCGACACCGCCCTCAGCCGCATCGAGGTGACCGCCGACCTCGACGCGCTCGCCGACCGCGACTTCGTCATCGAGGCCGTCCCCGAGCGCGAGGACCTCAAGACCGCCCTGTTCACCCGGATCGACGGCATCCTCAAGGACGCGGACGCCGTCCTCGCCACCAACACCTCCTCCCTCCCGGTCAGCCGCCTCGCGGGTGCCACCCGCCACCCCGAACGCGTCGTCGGCGTCCACTTCTTCAGCCCCGTCCCCGTCATGCCGCTCGTCGAACTGGTCGGCGCGCTCCGCACCGACGACGCCACCCGCGCCCGGGCGTCAGCCCTGCTCACCGGCCCCCTCGGCAAGACCGTCGTCGACGTGCCCGACCGCGCCGGGTTCATGGTCAACGGCCTGCTCATCCCCTACCTGCTCGGCGCGATCCGCATGGTCGAGTCCGGCCGGGTCACCGCCGACGACGTCGACCGGGGCATGACCCTCGGCTGCGGCCACCCGGTGGGCCCGCTGCGGCTGGCGGACCTCATCGGCCTCGACGTCGTCAAGGCCGTCGCCGAGGCCATGCACCAGGAGTACGCCGAGCCCCTGTACGCGCCGCCGCCGCTGCTGTCCCGCCTGGTCGAGGCGGGCCTGCTGGGCAAGAAGTCCGGCCGCGGCTTCCACAGCCACGCGCGCTGAGGAGCGACCCGGCCGCCGGTACGCTGGGAGCACACGTGAGCAAGCCGGGCCACAGCGCCCGCCCGCACGCGCTACGTCCGCGACCCCGGGTGTCCTCATGAGCACACCGAAGGACCTGCTGATCGTCGCCCTGCAGGACGGCGGACCGGTCACGCAGGGCGAGCTGTCACTGGGCCTTGCGGCGGCCGAGCTGATCGACCTGCTGCGGGTGCCCGCAGCCCGCCTCGACGGCGGACGCATCGTGCCCGGCCATCTGCCGGGACCGGCGGACCCCCTCCTGGAGGAGGCCGCCGCCGCCTTCGCGACGGACGACCCGTACGAACGCGTCGACGACTGGCTGTGGCGACGCGGCGAGGGCCTGGCCGTGGCCTACCTCGACGCGCTGGAGTCGGACGGGACGCTCGAACGGCGGGGCGGGCGCCCCTTCCGCGACGGGGAACGGGTCCTCACCGACTCGCCCGCCCGCCGTGAGGCGTCGGACCGCCGGGACGCCCGCGAACCCGTCCTGCTGACGCTGGCGGAGATCGTCGGCCTCGCCGACGGTCCCGACGGCGGGGACCGGCCGCAGGTCATCGACTACGCGGTGGAGCGCGTGCTGGGCGCCGCCGAGGAGGCCGTCCAGGAACTGGAGGCCGAACGGCAGCGCCGGCTCATCGAACAGGCCGCCTACGACAACATCTGGCGCGTCCCGGAATGACGGCCCCGCCCGGGCCCCGCGGGCCCCCGGCGGACCTACGCCCCCCGGGGGGGAGGCCCGGCGCGCCGCCTCAGCAGCGGCGCCTCCGGAGCCCTTCGGCGAGGAGGGAGAGGCCGATCCCCAGGATCCACACGTCCTTGGCCAGCGGAAGCCCCTGCTCGGTGGGGCGCAGGCTGCCCTCCTGCCGCATCCCCGGGGTCCGCAGGTAGAGCCCCAGCGTGCCCGCCGCGAACGCGGTCACCGCGCCGCCGGCCACGGCCGCCGGGACGACCGGCAGGAGCAGGGCGCCCGCGATGGCGATCTCTCCCGCCGACAACGCCCGCGTGAACTGCGCGGGGCTGTACTTCTCCAGGACCGGGTAGGTGCCGGACGCGAACTGATGCAGTCCCTCGGCCGTGGCGTCGTCCGCTCCGCGTTTGGCCAGACCGGAGTTCAGGAAGAACAGGCCGGCCGAGAGCCTGAGCGGAAGCTGCCGTGCCGCGGAGCGCCATGCCGGTCGCGGTGCCATGTCGGATCTCCTCACGAGGTCGTCGCCCCCGCCTACCAGACTCGCAGCCGTGCACGGAGTGTCAAACGGACGCGGCCGGCCGCGTCCGCCGACGCCCGGCACGGCGCCGCCGCGCGGCAACCGCCCCCGACACCGAGCGAGCCGGTCGCCGCAGCGGGCCCGCCTGCGTGCCACGATGCCGCTATGCGGGTCATCGTCGTGGGTGCGGGGCAGATCGGGCACACCGTCGTCAAGTCGCTCGCCGAGACACACGACTGCACGGTGATCGACGTCGACCGGGCGCGCCTGGACGCCCTCTCTCACGCCTACGACGTGCGGGTCACCCACGGCAGCGGCACCCGGCGCGAGACGCTGCTGCGGGCCGGGGTCGCCGACGCGGAACTCGTCCTCGCCTGCACCTCGCGCGACGAGGTGAACCTGGTGACCGCCATGCTCGCCCGCCGGCTGTCGTCGGCGCGCACGGCCGTCCGCGCCACCGGCACGGACTACCTGGCGGCCTGGCACGCCGGCGATCTCGACGTCGACCTGCTCGTGTCGACGGCGTACGAGACCGCGCAGGCCGTCGCCCGGGTCCTGGAGGTGCCCGGCGCCCGGCACGTGGACTTCTTCGCCGACGGCAAGGTCGCCGTGATCGGCGTCCATGTCCCCGGCACGGACCCGCCCCCGTTCGCCGGCCGTCCCCTGGGCGAGGCGGACCTTCCCGAGGCCTCCCGGGTGGTCGCCGTCGTGCGGGACGGCGCGGTCGTCGGACCCCCGGCGACGGAGTCCGTGCGGCCCGGCGACCTGGTCGTGGCCATGGCCTCGCTGAAAGGGGCGCGCGCCTGGAGCCGCATGGTGTCCGGGGCCGGCCCGGTCGGCGACGTCGCGCTCTTCGGGGCCGGCCGGGTGGGAACGGCGATCGCCCGGGTCCTGCTCGACAAGGGCATCGGCGTGCGGCTGATCGAGCACGACGCCGCCCGCGCGCAGGCGGCCGCCGCCGCCCTGGACCGGGCGCGGGTCTACCACGCCAGCGGCCTCGACCCGGAGTTCCTGCGCCGTGAGCGCATCGGCGCGGCCGGAGCGGCCGTCCTCGCCGGCGGCGACGACTCCCGCAACCTGCACGCCGCGGTGCTCGCCAAGGTCCACGGCGTCGGCATGACCCTCACCGTGCTCGACGACCCGGCAGCCGCCGAGGTGTTCGAGGCCGCCGGGGTCGACGTGACCATCGACCCGGGCGACGAGACCGCCGAGAAGATGGCCCGCTTCACCTTCGACAGGCGCACCCGCCAGCTCGCCATGCTGGAGGACGACCGCTTCGAGGTGCTCGACATCACCGTCCGCCCCGACAGCCGGTTCGCGCACCGCCCGGTCGACGCGCTCCCCGGGGCGGGCGTCGGCGCCCTCGTCCGCGACGGCGAGGTGATCTTCCCCGACGGCAAGGACGCGTTGCTGCCCGGGGACCGGGTGATCGTCCTGACCGAGCCCGAACACGTCCTCGCCCTCGAGCGTGACCTGTGAGGCGGGCGCGGACCCGGCCGCGGACCGGGGTGGACGTGCGGACCGCGCTGGGCGTCGTCGGGGCCCTGCTGATCTGGTTCGCCCTCGCCTTCACCGCCCCCGCGGCCGTCGCGCTGGGCACGGGCCGGCCGCCGTGGCCCTTCCTCGCCGCCGGAGCGGCCACCGCGGCCACGGCTCTGCTCCTCAAGCGGCTCACCGGCAGGCGGCCCCCCTTGGGCGTCCGCGAGGGGTTCCTCGTCGTCGTCGCCGTCTGGCTGCTCGTCCCCGCCTTCGGCGCGCTGCCGTACGTCCTCGGAGGGGTGCCGCAGCTCGACCACCCGCTCGACGCCTACTTCGAGGCCATGTCGGGCTTCACCGCCACCGGCGCGACCGTCCTGACGGACGTCGAGGCGCTGGGAGCCGACATGCTGTTCTGGCGCCAGCTCACCCACTGGCTGGGCGGCATGGGCATCATCGTGCTCGCCCTGGCGGTGCTGCCGCGACTGCGGATCGGAGGCCGCGAGCTGCTGCGTTCGGAGCTGCCCGGCCCGGTCGCCGTCGAGTCGCTCGACGCGACCGTCCGGGGGACCGCCCAGCGGCTGTGGAAGGTCTATCTCGCCGTCACGGCGGCCGGCTTCCTCGCCCTCGCCGCACTCGGCTGGGCCGGACTGGACCGGCGGATGGGCGTCTTCGACGCGTTCTCCTACGCGACGTCGGCCGTGTCCCTCGGCGGGTTCACCCCGGACGCCGACTCGGCCCGGGGGCTCGCCCCGGTGACGCAGTGGGTGCTGTGCGGGCTGATGGTGGTGGCCGGGGTGAACCTGCTGCGGCTGTACCGGCTCGCCGCGCTGCGCCAGGTACGGGCGGCGGCCCGCGACGACGAACTGCGCCTGTACCTGGCCCTGCTCGCCGTCGCCACGGCCGTCCTCGGCGCCGAACTGTTCGCGGAGGGGCTGGTGGACGGGTTCGGCGGGGTACGGCACGCGGTGTTCCAGACGGTGTCGGTGACGACCACCACCGGATTCGCCACCCTGGACTGGTCGACGTGGGGGACGCTCGCCATGTTCACCCTGTTGCTGCTCATGTTCGTCGGGGCCTGCGCGGGGTCGGCGAGCGGATCGGTGAAGGTGGTCCGGCACCTCGTGCTGTTCCGCTTCGCCCGCCGGGAGCTGGACCGGGCCGTCCACCCGGACGCGGTCGTCCCCGTGCGGGTCAGCGGCCGGGTGGTCGATGGTGCCGCCCTCCGCTCGGTGCTCGCGTTCGCCGTCCTCTACCTGCTCGTCTTCGCCCTCGGCACGCTCGGACTCGCCCTCGACGCCGAACCCGGCCCGCCCGGCACGGGCGCGTTCAGCGCCCTCGGCGCGGCGGCCTCCTGCCTGGGCAACGTGGGTCCGGCGTTCGGTGAGACGGGCCCGTTCGGTTCCTACGCGCCGCTGGGCGGGCTGTCGAAGGTGATCCTCGTCGTGCTGATGTTCCTCGGGCGCATCGAGATCGTGCCCCTGGCGGTGCTGCTGCGCCGCAGCTACTGGCGGGTGTAGGGGAGGGGCCACCGGCCGCCTCGGCCGGCCCCGGCAGGATCCGGTCCGGCAACGCCCGGCGCAGCCGCCCCCGGCGGGCAACGGCACCGGCCGGGGGCGGCCCCAGCGGGCTGCCTCCGGCCTTGGCGGCATCCGGGGCACCGAAGTCCGTTCGTCACCGCCCCCGGCAGGCGGTGACGAAGGCGTCGAACAGACGCATCCGGTGCTCGTCGGAACCGTCGGGGTCCTCGGGGTGCCACTGCACGCCGACGATCCACTGGTCCGGATGCTCCACGCCCTCCACCACCCCGTCGTCGGCACGGGCCGCGACCACCAGCCCGTCGCCGGGCCGGTCGACCGCCTGGTGGTGGCCGGACCGCACGGTCAGCCGGCGCTCGCCGGTGATCGCCCCGAGCCGGGTGCCCTCCAGGACGGTGACCTGCTCGTCGAGGAACATCGGCCGGCCGGGGCCGCCCCGGTGCAGCCGGTAGTCCTCGATGTCGGGCACGAGGGTGCCGCCGAACGCCACATTGACCAGCTGCGACCCCCGGCAGATGCCGAACACCGGCCGGCCCGCCCGCTCCGCCGCCCGGATCGCGGCGAAGGCGTACGCGTCCGCCTTCGGGTCCACGCCGTAGGAGTTGGGCACCGGGCCGGTGTGCCCGTACAGGGCGCCGTCCACGTCGCCGCCGCCGACCGCCGCCGACCTCGGCGTGCACCGCAACACTCTGCGGTACCGCATCACCACCGCGACCCGGCTGCTCGGCGCCGACCTCGACGACCCCGACGTCGCGAGCCACCTGTGGCTCGCCCTGCGGACCGGCGGCCTGGCCTGACCACCCGCCCGGGCCCCGGACGGCCCTCGGACGGCCACCGGCCCGGGGGAGGAGCCCGGCACCCACAGACCCGCGTGATACGAAGACCTCCACGCCGCGTGCGGCACCGCGGACGGGGGGCCGGACGGAGCGGGATCGGCCACGCCCCTCCGCCTGCGGCCACCGTGCGGGGGCCGGCACGACCGGGCCCACCCATGAGAATGGGGCCCACCCAGGAGAGGGGACACATGCCAGGGCACGAGAGCCCACGCCCGCCCGGGACCGCGCGCGGTCCCGCCGCCGCGCTGCGGCCCCGGCACACCCCGCGCGACCCGCGGGCGGCCGTCCTCTTCCTGCACGGCGGCAGCGACACCGGCCGCGCCGTCTCCCGCCCCTGGTACCCGGCGCCGCTCCGGATGCGGCCGTTCGTGCGCGCCGTCGCCGCCACCGTGCCCGGCGACGTCCTGCTGGCGGAGGTGCGCTACCGCGTCCGCGGCTGGAACGGCACCGACGCCGACCCCGTCCACGACACCCGCCGCGCGCTGCGGGAACTGACCGGCCTCGCCGGAGGAGACCTCCCGGTCGTCCTGGTCGGACACTCCATGGGCGGCCGGGCCGCCCTGCGCGCCGCCGACGCACCCGAGGTGCGGGGCGTCGTGGCGCTCGCGCCCTGGTGTCCGGAGGGCGAGCCGGTGGCGCATCTGCGGGACAAGGACGTGGTCGTGCTGCACGGGGACCACGACCGGGTCACCGACCCCCGCGCGTCGGCGGCGTTCGTCCGGCGGGCCCGGGAATCCGGCGCGCGGGCCGCGATGCGTACCGTGCCCGGCGGCGACCACGCCATGCTCCGCCGCGCCGGCCACTGGCACCGCACCACGGCCGCGGCCGTCGCCGCGCTCCTGACCTCCGGCCGGACCACCGCGTGAGACCCGTGACCGGACTACCGCTCGAGACCTCCGGCCGGACCACCGCGTGAGACCCGTGACCGGACTACCGCTCGAGACCTCCGGCCGGACCACCGCGTGAGACCCCTGGCCGGACCACCGCTCGAGACCCCCGGCCGGACCACCGAGAGCCCCGCCGACCGGACCACCGCCCGAGACGCCCGCCGCGTCACCGGACGTCACCCCCCTGCCCCCGGAGCCCCCGGAGCCCCCGGCGTCCCGTCCACCCGGTCGTGGACTGGCTGTCCCCTCCATCCATCAGGGACGTGACGCCCCCGCCCGCGTACGCTGTTCCGCGTTCACGGCTCCCGTCCCGACCGGACCCGCGGCATGCTCGCGCCTGCCGTGCGCCCGCGCCGCGCCGGGAGACCGGCGGCTCGGCGCGAGGGGGCGACGATGGCGGCGTTGGGTTCCGGACAACGGCACGGCACGGTGCCACCGGTCGTCGCGGCACGGTGGGCACTGGGGGCGTTCGTCGTCCTCAACGTGGTGATCGTCGAGGCACTGTTCCTCACCGGCGGCAGCGGCAAGAACGGGACGCTCACCGTCGCCAAGTTCTTCGGACTGCACGCCGCCCTGCTGATGCTGTTCCAGCTCCTGCTCGTGGCCCGGCTGCCGTGGCTGGACCGCCGCCTCGGCATGGACCGGCTGACGGTGTGGCACCGCTGGACCGGCTTCACGCTGCTGTGGACGGTGCTCACCCACGCCGTCCTCGTCGTGCTCGGCTACGCCCGGCTGGACGACGCGTCGATGGCCAGGACGTTCGGCGCCCTGGCCGGGGTCCCGGCGTCCCTGCTCGGCATGCTCGCCGCCGCCGGGGTCGTCCTCGTCGCCACCGTGTCCACCCGGCCCCTGCGCAGGCGGCTGCGGTACGAGACCTGGCACGCCCTGCACCTGCTGCTGTACCTGGTGCTCGCCCTGGCCTTCGCCCACCAGCTCCTGGAGACCACCACGTTCACGTCGTCGGCGTTCGCCATGGCGTACTGGTGGGCGATGTGGCTGTTCGCGTTCGGCGCCCTGCTGGCCGGGCGGATCGTCCTGCCGGTGTGGCGCAACCGCTACCACCGGTTCCGGGTCGAGGCCGTGGTGCCCGAGTCCGACGACGTGGTGTCCGTCCACGTCACCGGTCACCGTCTCGACCGGCTGCCCGCCCGGGCCGGCCAGTTCTGTGTCTGGCGGTTCCCCGGGCACCACCACTGGTGGCTCGCGAACCCGTTCTCGCTGTCGGCGGCCCCCGACGGCCGGACACTGCGGCTGACCGCCAAGGCCGTCGGCAGCACCAGCGCCGGACTGCGGCACCTCCCGGTCGGCAGCCGGGTGTACCTGGAGGGCCCCTACGGCGCCTTCACCTCCCTGCACCGCACCCGGCCCGGCGCGCTGCTGATCGCCGGCGGGGTGGGCATCACCCCCGTCCGGGCCCTGCTGGAGGAGGAGGACCCGGACGGCGACGTCGTCGTCCTCTACCGGGCCCGCAGCGAGGCCGACGCCGTCCTGGTCGACGAGATACGGAACCTGGTCGCCGTCCGCGGCCGGCGGCTGCACCTGCTCACCGGCCGGACGCAGCAGGACAGGCCGCCCTTCGCCCCGGAGAACCTCCGGGGCCTGGTCCCCGACATCACCGAACGCGACGTGTACGTCTGCGGGCCGCCCGCCATGACCTCCGCGGTGCTGCGCGGCCTGCGCGCGCTGGACGTGCCGGGCCGGCAGATCCACGCGGAACGGTTCGCCCTGGCCTGAGCGGCCCCGGCAGAGGCGCGCACCGCCGTCGCCGCGGCCCGCCCCGCCGTCGCCCGGGCCGCCCCGTTCTCCCGCCGGGCCCTCCTCCGCGAGCCGCTTCCCGCCACAGCCGAAGCGGGTCCCCGCAGGCCCGTCCCCGGGCCGCCGCCGCTTCCGGAAGCCCTCTCCCCGCCGGACGGGCCGTCCCGGCCGGATGCTGGCAGGCGACATGCGTGAGTACATTTGGGAACAAGGTGCCGACTGATCGGGTGGAGCAAATGGCGCACCCCTGATCGTGAACCTCGCCGACGAGGACGTTCATGTTCCCCACGAGTGCTCCGACGGTCACGGTATTCGTGCTGTACGCGAGCGCGCTGATCGGCACCGGCCTCTGGGCGTACACCCGCACCCGCACCCTCGCCGACTTCGCCATCGGCGGGCGCCGCCTCGGCCCGTTCGTGTCCGGCCTGTCGGCGGGGGCCAGCGACATGTCCGGCTGGCTGTTCCTGGCCCTGCCCGGCGCCGTGTACGCGGCGGGCATCGGCGCCGTCTGGATCGCGGTCGGCCTGGCCATCGGCACCTACCTGAACTGGCTGTTCGTCGCGCCCCGGCTGCGCACCTACACCGAACGCGCCGAGAACGCGGTCAGCCTGCCCGCCTACCTGGAGGAACGTTTCGAGGACCGCACCCGGATGCTCAGAATGGTCTCGGCCGCGGTCATCCTGGTGTTCTTCACCGTGTACGTCGCCGGCGGCCTGGTCGCGGGGGGCCTGCTCTTCGAGACGATCTTCGACGTGCGTTTCGGCGTCGGCGTGACCCTCACCGCCCTGCTCATCGTCGTCTACTCCTGCCTGGGCGGGTTCCTCGCGGTCAGCCTCACCCACGTCCTCCAGGCCACGCTCATGGCCGTCGCCCTGGTCGTGGTCTCCCTGACCGCCGTGGCGGCCCTCGGCGGCTTCGGGCAACTCGGCGACGACCTCGACCGCGCGGAACCCGGCATGACCCGGCTGGGCGTCCGCGTCGCCTACGAGGGCGGCCAGTGGACGGCCGACGGGTCGCTCGGCGCCCTCGCGATCATCTCGCTGCTCGCCTGGGGCCTCGGCTACTTCGGCCAACCGCACATCCTGGCCCGCTTCATGGGCATCCGCAGCGTGCGGGACATCCCGGCGGCCCGCCGCATCGGCACCGGCTGGGTCGTCGTCGTGCTGGCCGCGGCGACCCTCGTCGGCCTGGCGGGCGTCGGGCAGCTCGGAGTGCCGCTCACCGACCCCGAGACGGTGTACATCGCCCTGTGCCGCGCCCTGCTCGACCCGTGGGTCGCCGGGATCATGCTGATCGCCGTCCTGGCCGCGATCATCTCCACCGCCGACAGCCAGCTCCTCGTGTCCTCCGTCGCGCTGACGGAGGACTTCTACCGCGCGTTCCTCAACCGGAGCGCCACCGACCGGTCCCTGGTGCGGATCGGGCGCGGCGCCGTCGTCCTCGTGATCCTGGTGGCCTGCCTCGTCGCCCTGCGCGGCGACGGGGTGCTGGGCATCGTCGCCCACGCCTGGGCCGGCTTCGGCGCCGCCTTCGGCCCCGTCGTGCTGCTGTCCCTGTACTGGCCCCGCATGACCTGGGCCGGGGCCATGGCCGGCATCGTCGCGGGCGCCACCACCGTCCTGCTGTGGGAGTGGGTCAACCCGCTGCTCGGCCCGCTGGAGTCGGGCATCTACGAGATGGTCCCCGGCGTCCTCGTCGCCACCCTCGCCGCCCTCCTCTTCGGCCGCTACGTCGGCAGACCGCCCGGGCGGGCGTTCTGGCGCGTGCCCGGCGGCGGCGTGAGCCAGCTGATGCTCAACCCGTTCGTCATGCATGCGCCCATCGGGATGGCCGTGCTGGACACCGACCTGCGCTACGTCTGGGTGAACGCCACCCTGAACCGGATCATCCCCCTCGAACGCCGCCTGGGCCGACGGGCCGCCGACATCCTGCCGCCGGCGGAGGCCGCACCCCTCGAGGAGCGGATGCGCCGGGTCATGCACACCGGCCACGCCGTCACCGACTACGAGATCCGCACCAAGACCGACGACTCGGGCCGCGAACGCGCCTCCTCCGTGTCGTTCTTCCCGATGCGCGACCGCCACGGCCGCACCGTCGGCATCCTCTACATGGTCATCGACGCCACCGAACGCCACCGCGCCCAGGAACGCCTCGCCCTCGTCAACGACGCGGGCGCCCGCATCGGCAGCACCCTGGACGTGACCCGGACCGCGCAGGAACTGGCCGACGAGGCCGTGCCGCCCATCGCCGACTTCGTCGCCGTCGACCTGCTCGACTCCGTCATGCGCGGCGAGGAACCCGCCCCCGGACCCGTGGGCATGACACCCGTCATCCGCCGGGCCGGGCAGGCGTCGGTGCGGGCGGGCTGCCCCGAAGCCACCCTGTCCGTGGGCGAGGCGGTCCGGCGCGCCCACACCTCCCCGGTGACCCGGTGCCTCCAGGACGGCAGGACCCTCGTGGAACGCAGCCTGGACCGGGTCGCCAGCCCGTGGGTGACCCAGGACCCCACCCTCGGCGCCTCACTCCTGAAGTACGACTTCCGCTCCCTGATGGTGGTCCCGCTCCGGGCCCGGGGCGTCATCCTGGGCGTGGCAACCTTTGCCCGGTCCGGAGGATCCGGCCCCTTCCAGGACGACGACATACGCCTCGCCGAGGAGATCGTCTCCCGCGCCGCCCTCTGCGTCGACAACGCCCGCCGCTTCACCCGCGAACGCACCGCCGCCCGCGCCATGCAGCGCTCCCTGCTGCCGCGCGGACTCAGCGGCGGATCCGCCGTCACGGTCGCCTCCTGGTACCAGCCGGCCGACGCGCCCAGCGGCGTGGGAGGTGACTGGTTCGACGTCATCCCCCTGTCCGGCGCCCGGGTCGCCCTCGTCGTCGGAGACGTCGTCGGGCACGGCCTCAACGCCGCGGCCACCATGGGACAGCTGCGCACCGCGGTGCGCACGCTCGCCAACCTCGACCTCGCCCCCGACGAACTGCTCGCCCACCTCGACGACCTCGTCGACGGCCTCATGCGGCCGGACAGCAGCCCCGCCTCCACGGACGGGCAGCACGCCGAAGCAGGCGCCGCGTTCATGGGCGCGACCTGCCTCTACGCCGTGTACGACCCGGTCAGCGGCTGCTGCACCATGGCCCGCGCCGGTCATCTCCCGCCCCTGGTCGTCCGCCCCGACGGCACCGCCGAGCTCCTGGACCTGCCCGCGGGGCCGCCGCTCGGCCTCGGATACCTGCCCTTCGAGTCCACCGAGCTGCGCCTGGCCGAGGGCACCCTCATGGCCTTCTTCACGGACGGCCTGGTCGGCACCCACGACCGCGACATCGACGCCGGTCTGGCCCGCCTGACCGAGGCCCTGACGGCGCCCGGACCGACGGCGCTGGAGGAGATCGGCCAAGGGGCCGTCGACGCCCTGATCACCGGCCAGCCGCCGGACGACGCCGCCCTCCTGCTCGCCAGGACCCGGGCGCTGGCCCCCGACCAGGTCGTCTCCTGGGACCTGCCGAGCGACCCCGCCGCCGTCTCCCACGCCCGCAGCCTCACCGTCCGCCAGCTGTCCGACTGGGGCCTGGACCATCTGGCGTTCACCACCGAACTGATCGTCAGCGAACTCGTCACCAACGCCATCCGTTACGCCGCGCCGCCCGTCTCCCTGCGCCTCATCCGGGACGACACCCTCATCTGCGAGGTCTCCGACACCGGCAACGCCTCGCCCCGTCCCCGCCACGCCCGTACGACCGACGAGGGGGGCCGGGGGCTGATGATCGTGGCGCAGATCGCCGGCCGGTGGGGGACGCGCTACACCCCCGACGGCAAGATCATCTGGACGGAACAGCCGCTCGGTGTGCCCGACCTGTAGGGAACCCGGCCGGCCGGGCGTCAGCGGCGGTGGCCGAGCACGTTGACCACCCGGCCGTCCGGGGCACGGACGAAGAACCGCCGTACGCCCCAGTCCTCGTCCTGCAGCGGGTGGACGATCTCCGCGCCACTGTCCCGCATCACGGCGTACGCCGCGTCCACGTCGTCGACCTCGACGCTCATGTCCGGGGTGACCGGGGCGGTCCGGTCGGCGGTCATGATGCTGACCTGCGCCGCCGGCACGGTCGGCGACGCGAGCGTCACGATCCAGCCCAGGTCCATCACTTCCTCGAACCCGAGCAGGCCGTAGAACTCCCGGTGTTCCTGCAGGGCGTCCGACTGGACGATGGGCACGACACGGCGGACGGTCATCGAAAGCCTCCGGGCGAGACGGGAAGGACGGGCGAACACGACCTCCCCAGGCCTACTACGGTCCGCGCCCGCGCGCACGCCTTTCCCCCGACCCGCCGCCCGGGAACAACCGCGACGGGTGCCGTGTTGTGGGGTGCGTGGCCGTGCAGGGGACAGTGTCCCCGGGCCTCACCCCCAGCCTGCGGGGAAGATCGTCCGGCTGAAGCCCCGCAGAGCCCTTCGCCGCGCAGGCGACCGCCCTCCACGGCCCCGCAGCAGCGGAATACGGCGTCCCCCGACGCCGTTTCCCACCATGTCTGACATGTTCGAGTCAATGGCTCGGGCAGTGGCGGAAGGAGCACCCCATGGCACGCAGCACGACACGTCCGGTCGTCAAGCTGAGGTCGACGGCCGGTACGGGGGTCACCTACGTGACCCGGAAGAACCGGCTGAACGACCCCGACCGGCTGGTCCTGCGGAAGTACGACCCGGTCGCGGGCGGGCATGTCCTGTTCCGCGAGGAACGCTGACCCCGGTCCTCGCCCTCGCCCTCGCCCCTGCCCCCGCCGCCGCCCGGGCCGGCGGCGGCTGAGGCACGGCACCCCGACCGCTCGCGGAGGAAGCCACGATGAAGGTACGCAAGTCCCTGCGTTCGCTGAAGTCCCGGCCCGGCGCCCAGGTGGTACGCCGCCGGGGCGTCACGTTCGTGATCAACAAGAGGGAGCCGCGTTTCAAGGCCCGCCAGGGCTGACGCGCCGCTCCCGCACCGGACGGCCCGGTACCGCACGCGCGGTACCGGGCCGTCCGTCGTGCGTGCGCGCCGTGGGTGACGGACCGCCCGGGGCGGCGTGGCGCACCGGGCCCCCGCCGCCGTCGGACGAGTATGGCGGGCGGTGAGTGACCGGGAATCCCCGGACCGCACCGCACCCGGCGGCCCACGGACCGTGACGGGACGGGACGGGCCGGCGGCCTCCCGGACGGACGGATGCACGGGAGGCGAAGATGACGGTGACCCGGGTCGGCATGGTCGTCCACGGCGGACGCCCCGAGGCCGCCGAGGCGGCCCGCACGGTCCGGGACTGGTGCGCCGGACACGGCGTCGTGTGTACGGACATCGACGTGTGGGCCGACGGCGGACGCCGCAGCGCCCGCGAGGAAGTGGCCGCCGCGGGCGATCCCGACCTCGTCGTCACCCTCGGCGGCGACGGGACGTTCCTGCGCGGGGCCCGGCTGGCCGCCGCCGTCGACGCGCTCGTGCTCGGCGTCGACCTCGGCCGCGTCGGCTTCCTGACGGAGGTGCCCATGACGACCGTGCGGGCCGCCCTGGACGCCGTGCACGGCGACCGCGTCGAGGTGGAGCAGCGCATGCTGCTCACCCTGCGGGCCTCCCGCCGTCTGGAGGTGCCCTCGGACATCGAGGCCCTCATGAGATACGGCCGCGGCCCCCTGCTGCCGCCGACCAGTGTGCGCCCCGACTGCGAGACCAGCGGCGAGTGGGGCGTGCCGCTGGACGTGGCCGCACTCAACGACGTGGTGCTGGAGAAACTCGCCCGGGACCGGCAGGTCTCGGTCGGCGTCTACCTCGCGGGCCGGCTGCTGGCGTCCTACTCCGCCGACGCCCTGCTGGTGGCCACGCCGACGGGCTCCACCGCCTACAGCTTCGCGGCCGGCGGGCCCGTGGTCTCCCCGCGCGCCGAGATGCTGGTCTTCACCCCGGTCGCCCCGCACATGACGTTCGACCGCTCGGTCGTGGCCGCCCCGGACGAGCCTGTCGGCCTGCGCGTCCTCGAACGGTCGGGCCGCGCCGCCGTCAGCATCGACGGCCAACTGCGCGGAGTCCTCGACCCCGGCGACTGGATCGGCGTCTACGCGGCCCCGCGCCGCCTGCGGGTCGCGCGACTGGGCCCGATGGACTTCTACGGCCGGCTCCGTGAACGCATGAACCTCACCGACGCCCCGGCCGCCGTCGCCGACGGCATGCCCGCGCCCCTCTGGCCGCACACGAGCCCGCCCCCGGGAGACCTGGCCCACCTCGCCATGCCGCACGCCCCGTCCCCAGCGGGCCGGGAACGGGCGCCGCGTCCCGCCGAAGGGGACGGCGGATCCGCCGGATGACCGACGGGGAACGGGAACAGCCGCGCCCGGCCGGACCGGCGGACGGCACGGACACGGCGGCCGTCGCCGGCCGCCTCAAGGAACGCATCTACGCGACCATCACCATGATCGCCGTCGTGATCGGCCTGTCCCTCAGCGACGCGGGCCCCCGAGGCGCCATCGCCACCGTCGTGACGACCGCCCTCGCCCTGTGGCTCGCGGCCCTCGTCGCCGACCAGCAGGCCCACCGCACCGTCCACCGCCGCTACGCCACCGGCGGCGAACTGCGGCGCATGCTCTACGTCAGCAGCCCCCTGCTGTCCTGTGCCGTGGGCCCGGCCGTCACCATCGCCCTGGCGGCGCTCGACGTCATGTCGTTGGACACCGCCCTGCTGACGGCGGCCGGAGTGGGCATCGCCTCGCTGTTCGTCTGGGGCTGCGTCGGCGGCCTGCGGATGGGCGGAGGCACGGTGCCGGCACTGATCGCCGGCCTGGTCGACGCCGCCATCGGCCTGGCCGTCGCCCTGGTGAAGGCGGCGGCCGGACACTAGTGACCTGAGTCGGAGGTTCGTCGTTGGTTGGGCATGAGTCGTCCGGGTCCGAAGATTCCGCCGTTGTCGGTGACCGATGCCCAGCGGGCCG
>NZ_JBIWOK010000014.1:0-181125 GCF_044767675.1 Streptomyces sp. NPDC101219 | reverse complement strand
CCACCCCCCAGGTCATCCCATCGACAGGGGGCAACAGTCATGCCGGGCCCGGAGGCCAGCGGCCCTCTTGCAGGACCGCGAAGAAGATAACGGGGCTCCGGGCATGCCTGCGGGGCCCGCCCGGTGGACGGGCCCCGCAGGCCGTACAAGAAGGGGATACCTCAGGCGGCGGCCTGCGTCTCCCGCGCGAACACCTCCAGGAACGTCTCGCAGAACGCCTTGAGGTCGTCCGGCTTGCGGCTGGTGACCAGCTTGGCGGGCGCGTGGTCGCAGACCTTCACCTGCTCGTCGACCCAGGTCGCACCCGCGTTGCGCAGGTCCGTCTGCAGGCTCGGCCAGCTGGTGAGCACCCGGCCGCGCACCACGTCCGCCTCGATCAGGGTCCAGGGCGCGTGACAGATCGCCGCGACCGGACGGCCCTGCTCGAAGAAGTCCCGCACGAACGCGACGGCCTTGTCATCCATGCGCAGGAAGTCGGGGTTGGCCACCCCGCCCGGCAGGACCAGTCCGCCGAAGGAGTCCGCCGACGTCTCGCCGACCACCTCCTGGACGGGGAAGGTGTCCGCCTTGTCGAGATGGTTGAACGCCTGGATGGTGCCGGACTGCGTCGACACCAGCACGGGTTCGTGCCCGGCGTCCACCGCCGCCTGCCAGGGCTCGGTCAGCTCCACCTGCTCGACGCCCTCGGGTGCGGTGAGAAATGCGATACGCATCGTGTGTCTACGTCCTTCCTTCATTCGTTCCGGTCGGGTTCGGCCCGGCTGATGCCGGCGAGCGCGGACCCCGGCTCGCGGTCCTCGACGAGGTCGCCCAGGCTCACCACCCCCACCGGCAGTCCGTTCTCCACGACCGGGATCCGCCGTACGGTCTGCTCGCGCATCAGCCGGATCGCGGTGGACACGGAGTCGTCGGGGGCCAGGATGAGCGGGTCCGGGGTGCACACCGACGCGGCGCTCACGCCCTGCGGGTCGCGCCCGTCGGCGACCGCCCGGACCGTGATGTCACGGTCGGTGAGCACCCCGACGACCCGCTCGCCGTCGGCCACCACCACGTCGCCGATGTCCTGGGTGCGCATGAGCTGCGCGGCCTCGGCGATCGAGGCGTCCGGGCGCACGGCGACCACGCCAGGGGTCATCACGTCCTTGACACATCGGGTCATGACGTCGGTCTCTTCTCCCATCCCCGGCGTACCGGGACGGCTGGGCATGCGTTCTTCGTTCCCGGCGTACCGGGACGGCTAGGCGTTCTCGGTCTCCCGCGACCGGGTCAGCGCCTCGGCCAGCTCCTGCACGTTGGCGTAGCGGGCCTGCCGCGGCAGGCGTTCCAGGGCGTCGACCAGGGCGTCGGGGGCGTGCCGCCGGGTCAGGGCGCGCATCAGCTCCCGCGGGCCCGCGGGGAACGCCCCCCGGCCCAGGATCCTGGCCAGCTCCAGCCGTACCGACTCCAGCGACGTCGGCGCGCGGCTCGGCGTCACCGGACCGTGCGCCACCTCCGGGTCGTCCTCGGCGGACGGCTCCGGGTCGTGCCACTCCTCGGCACGGGTCGGGTGGCCCGACCTGAGCAGTCCCTGCAGTTCGTGTTTCATCTCGTCGTCGCGGTGGACGCTGAGCCGGTCACTGCCTCGCTGCATGTCTCCCTCCAGCTCCTACGGGGGTCCGCACCGCGTACCCGCCGGGCCGGGACCGACACCGGGTTCCGGGCGGTGGATCCACCGGATGCGGTGACCGGTCGCGGCGGCCCCGGTTTGGCCCCCGCGGTGCGGGAGACCCGGGTGCACGGCCCCCCACGAGCCTCCTGGAGAGGAACGGCCATGGCGGTGCTCGCTGTGCTCATACCGGTGCTCATGCTCGGCATGCTCCTGATGATGGGGCGCTACGAGGACCTCGTGCTGCCGCGCGAGGCGGAACCACCCCGGCCCGAACCCGAACCGGACGCGGCCACCGCCGCCCTGAAACCCTGACGGCCCGGGCCGCCGGACGGCCGCCCGCCGGAGACCCCACCGTCGCATCACGCAGAGTTGCCCGGCGTGAGGGGTTTGCGAGGGGCGGGGGCGGGCAGGGGCAGGGCAGTGCTTCGGACAGGAGGCACGTCCGTGAGGTGGCATCCCCGCCCCGCGTGCCTGTCCCGAAGACCGGTGCGTGTCTCACGGTGACCGTCCGTCCCCGAGCACTCCGAGGGAGTTGCGACGCACCATGCCGACTCGAGCGAGCGCCAGGCCCCACCCCCATGACGACGCCCCCGACACGTCCGCCGCCTTCCGGCGGCTGGCCGGCCTCCCGCCGGGCGAGGAGCGCGACGCGCTCCGCGACGAGATCGTCGAGGCGTGGCTCCCCATGGCCGACCGTCTCGCCGGCCGTTTCCGCAGCCGCGGCGAGAGCTACGACGACCTGCGCCAGGTCGCCGCTCTCGGCCTCGTCAAGGCCGTCGACCGGTACGACCCCGCACTCGGAAACGCCTTCGAGAGCTACGCCGTGCCCACCATCACCGGCGAGATCAAGCGGCACTTCCGCGACCACATGTGGACCCTGCACGTCCCGCGCCGGGTGCAGGACCTGCGCAACCGCGTCCGCTACGCCGCACAGGACCTCTCCCAGACCATCCCCGGCCGCCGTCCCACGGTCGCCGAGCTCGCCGAGCACACCCACCTCACCGAGGAGGACGTGCGCACCGGCCAGGAGGCGCTGGAGAGCTTCTCCGCGCTGTCGCTGGACGCCGAACTCCCCGGCAGCGACGACGGCTACTCCCTGGGGGACGCGCTCGGCGCGCCCGACCCGGCGCTGGACACCGTCGTCGACCGCGAGGCCGTGAAGGACCGGCTCGCCGCCCTGCCCGAGCGCGAGCGGGCCATCCTGTACATGCGGTTCTTCGGCGACATGACACAGAGTCGCATCGCCGAACAGCTCGGCATCTCCCAGATGCACGTCTCCCGCCTGATCAGCCGCTGCTGCGGCCGGGTCCGCGACGAGGTGCTGCACGACGGCGACGACGACTGACGCGCGCTCCGCGGGCCGGGACACGTCCGGCCGGCCGTGACGGGTTGCCGTGGCACGACGCCACGGCAACCACGCATGTCCGGCCCCCTGCCGGGCGGTCCTCCTCACCTGACGCGGCACCGTGGGGCGGGGCCCGGGGGCACGCCGCCACGCGGTGGTGACCGCCGCGGTTCACCCGGTCGGGCCCCGCGCGTCGCGCGAATGGGGTCCGGCCGCGCGCGGCGCGGCGGGCGCGGGGCTGTGATGGATCCCGGGGCGCGACCCCGTGCCCCGCCGACGGGACCACCCGCGCCCGCGGCCAACGCCCACGTGAGGGCCGCCGCCCGGCCACAGCGGGCGGACGGTCCCGCGGGGGCCCCGGGCGCGGCCGCCGCGCCCCAGCCGCCGCTCGAAGGAGCCCGCACCATGCGCCGCACCGCCAGCGCCCTGACCACCGCCGCCCTCGCCGGCACCGCCCTGGGCGTGCTCGGCGTCCTTGCGCAGCCCGCGTCCGCCTCCGACCCGCGCGCCGAGATCAGCCCGGGCAGCGTACGGCCGGGCGGCACGGTCACCGTCACGGTCACCTGCGGCCCGACCGGCGGGCCCGCCCCGCACAGCGTCCAGGCGGCCTCGGAGGCGTTCACGGGCGGCGCGGTCACGCTCGCCAAGGTGCCCGGCGACGACGCCGCCGGCCCCACCTACGAGGGCACGGCGACCCTCCCGGACGCGGCGCCCTTCAAGGCGCGGGAGCCCCGGGCCCGGGCGCGACCGGCGAGGAACCCGAGCCGCCCGGTGAGATCCCGCCGCCCGACAGCGTCCCGGAGATCCCCGACGCGGAGCCCGGCGCGGAGGAGCCGCTCGGCGCGTTCCCCGAGATCCCCGACGTGCCGCTCGACGAGTTCGACGCCCTGTCCGAGGCCCCCGAGGCCCTCTCCGCGCCGGGCGGCTCCGGCGCCGAGTGGACCGTCCACGGCACCTGCCCCGCCGCACCCGGCGGGAAGGGCACACCGTGGAGCGTGTCCTTCACCGTGACCGTGCACTCCGGCGGCACGCCCACCCGCACCCCCGCGCCCACCGCCACGCCCTGCCCCGGCCACCACAGCGGGCCCTGCCCGGCCACCCCGTCCCCGCGCGCCGTGCACGCCGGGGACGGCGGCACCTTCAGCGACTCCGTGCCCGCGCTGGCCGCGGGCGGGCTGCTGATCGCCGGAGCGTTCGGCGCCGCCGCCCACCGGGTGTACCGGGACCGGACCTCGCGCGAGGACGGCTGACCCGCGGCCGCCTCCCGGGGGCGCCGCCCGGCGCGCGCACCGCCCGCCGCGCGACGCGCGCACACCGCGCACGGCACCGGGGGCCCGCCCGGGCACTCATGGCACGGCCGTCCCCTGGGTATCCGACGGACCGGAGGGTACGAGAAGACACCGGCCCGGCGACGCCCGGGCCCGGCAGGACAGGGCGACGACGTCACAGCACGACACCACGGCCGACACCAGGGACTGCGCGGAGGCAGGCATGCGAGGGACGGACCCGCGGGGACACGGCCCCGTCCGCTTCGGGCCGCCCCTCCCCGACGACGGCCTGCCCGTCCTGCCCGAACTGGCCGCCGCGGTCGCCGCGGCGGCGTCCCGCGCGGACGCCGAGCCGGTCGGCGGCGGACCGGCCCTCCTGGACGCCGCCTGCGGCTACGGCGACCGGCGCGGCCTGCCCGCCGCCCCCGACCGGGTCGCCGTCGCCCCCGGGGCCCCCGCGCTCCTGGTGGCCCTGACCGCCGCCATCGGCGGGGACGTGCTCGTGCCGAAACCCTGCGCCGCCTGGTGGGTCCCGTACGCGCGCCTGCTGGGCCGCCCCGTCTTCCACGTGCCGACCCCGGCCGAGAACGGCGGCGTCCCCGACCCGTACGCCCTGCTGGAGACGGTGCGCAGACTGCGCACCGAGGGCGGTGACCCGCGGCTGCTCGTGCTGTCCGTCGCCGACGACCCCACGGCCACCGTCGCCCCGCCGGAACTGCTGCACGCCACCCTGGAGGCGGCCGTCGGCGAAGGGCTCCAGCTGGTCAGCGACGAGACCTGGCGCGACACCCTGCACGCCCCGCAGGACACCGTGCTGCTCAGCCCCGCCGAAATGCTGTCCGACCGGGTCACCGTCGTCACCGACCTGGCCGGTGCGCTGCTCCCGCCCGGCTGGCCGGCGGCGGTGGCCCGGTTCCCGGCGGGGGAGGACGGCAACGCGCTCCACGCGCGGGTGCTCGACGTGCTCACCGCCCTCGACGCGTGTGTCGCCGCGCCGGTCGCCGTCGCCGCCGGGTACGCCCTGTCCGAACCGGAACCGGTCACCGCGCGCGTCGCCGCCACGACCCGGCTGCACGCGCGGGTGGCCGCCGCCGCCCACGCGGCCCTCGTCGGCGCGGGCGTCCTCGCCCGGCCCCCGCAGGCCGGCCGTCACCTGTACGCCGACCTCAGCCCGCTGGCGCCCGCGCTCGCCCCCCACGGCGTCGGCGACGCCCAGGAACTCGAGGACCTCCTCACCGCCCGGCTCGGCATGCACGCGCCCGGCGGACACCGCTTCGGCGACGACCTCGAAGCCCCGCGCGTGCGGCTGTCCACCGCCCCGCTGCTCGGCGAGAACCCCGAGCAGCGGGCGGAATGCCTCGCCGCGCGCGAGCCGTTGGACCTTCCGCAGGTGCGCCGCGCGCTGCACCGCCTCACCTCGGTCCTCGACGACCTCCGCGACGACGTCCGGCGATGGGAGACCCCCCGATGACGCGACAGTCCGAGTCGACGACGAGCCCGACGGCCACGAGCCGGACGACGGCCCCCCGGGCGGACACCGGCCCCGCCGCCCGGGACGCACCGGGCCCGGCCGCCCTCGCACCCCACGCGCCGCCGTACCCGCCACTGGCCGAACCCCGCCCGCTCGCCGAGCGCCGGGTCTGGCCGCGCACCTTCCACGACCGGCTCACCGCGCCCCTGCCCGGCCTCAAGGCGATCGCCCGCTTCGCCCGCGAGGGCGCCGTGCGCCCGGACAGCGACGGGCTCGCGGACATCCCCCGGCTGCCGTACGAGCCCGGCCCGCTGCCGCGCGTCGACGCCGGCACCGTCGCCGTCACCTGGGCGGGCCACGCCAGCTGGGTCGTGCGCATCGGCGGGCTGACCGTGCTCACCGACCCCGTCTGGTCCCGCCGGATCCTCGGCACCCCCGCCCGGGTCACGCCCGTCGGGGTCGCCTGGGACGCCCTGCCGCGCATCGACGCCGTCGTCATCAGCCACAACCACTACGACCACCTCGACGCCCCCACCCTGCGGCGGCTGCCGCGCGACACCCCCGTGTTCGTACCGGCCGGGCTCGGCCGCTGGTTCCACCGCCGCCGCTTCACCCGCGTCACCGAGCTGGACTGGTGGGAGGCCTCCGAACTGGCGCCCCCCGGGGGCGCCCCGGGGCACGGGGACGCGGTCCGCTTCGACTTCGTCCCGGCGCACCACTGGTCCAAGCGCACCCTCACCGACACCTGCCACTCCCTGTGGGGCGGCTGGGTGCTCACCGCGCCCGACGGGCAGCGCGTCTACTTCGCCGGGGACACCGGCTACGGCCACTGGTTCTCCCGCATCGGCCGCCGCTGCCCCGGCATCGACCTGGCACTGCTGCCCATCGGCGCCTACGACCCCCGCTGGTGGCTGCGCGACGTGCACTGCGACCCGGAGGAGGCGGTGCGGGCCGCCCAGGACCTGGGGGCGCGCCGCATGGCGCCGATGCACTGGGGGACCTTCGTGCTGTCCGCCGAGCCGGTCCTCGAACCGCTCACCCGGGTCAGGGCGGCCTGGGCCCGCGCCGGGCTGCCCCGCGCCGACCTGTGGGACCTGCCGGTCGGGGCCTCCCGCGTGCTCACGTGAGAGCGGTCCCGCCCCGCTTCCCGGGGACGGGCCTCACGCCGCGGTGTTCCCCCGCAGCCGGCGCCACAGGCCCGGCGCCACGCTGATCAGCAGCGTCAGGACGACCGCCGCCAGCACGCCCTCCCACGGCTCGGCGAACAGCGACCCCCCGAGGACACCGATCAGCTGGTACGTCACCGCCCAGGCCAGGCAGGCGGGGAGGTTGCCGCGGGCGAAGCGGCGCATCGGCCACTTCGCCAGCAGGCACGCCAGCATCACCGGGAGCCGCCCGGCCGGCATCAGCCGGGACAGCACCAGCACCGCCACGCCGTGGTCGCCCAGCTTCTCCTGGGCCTGCGCCAGCCGGTCCTCCGGCGCCCGGGCGCGGATCGCCTCCAGCCAGCGCGAGCCGCCCCGCGACTTCATCCCGCGCCGGCCCAGCCAGTACAGCGCCATGTCGCCGAGGAACGCCGCCAGCGCCGCCGTCACGAACACCAGGGCCATCGAGAACGGCGCCGTCTGGTGGAAGGCGACCACGGCCGCCGAGCTGACCAGCGCGCCCGTCGGCACGACCGGCACCAGCGCGCCGATCAGCACCAGCAGGAACAGCGAGGGATAGCCGATCGCCTGCTGGGTGGACTCCGGCGCCACGGCCGGGACGACGGCCAGGATCACCGGGTGTCCTCCAGCCGCACGCTCTCCCCGTGCCCGAGCCGGTGCACCGCCACCCGCGGCGCGCTGGCCGCGGCCAGCCGCACGAACTCGTCGCCCGGGGAGTGGAACTCGTGCGGGCGCACCGCGTCCATCCCGATCGGCCAGTACGTGCCGTAGTGCACCGGCACCGCGGTCCGAGCCCCCAGCAGGGCCAGCGCCTGGGCCGCGCGCCCCGCGTCCAGGTGCCCCGCCCCGAGGTACGGGCCCCAGCCGCCCACCGGCAGCAGCGCCACGTCCACCGGACCGACCTCCTCGGCCATCGACTCGAACAGCCCGGTGTCCCCGGCGAAGTAGGTGCGCGCCTCGCCCTCCACGACGTAGCCGAGCGCCGGACACACGTGCCGCCCGACCGGCAGCCGCCGGCCGTCGTGGCGCGCGGGCACCGCCCGCACCACCAGGTCGCCCACCGGCAGCACCTCCCCGGGCGCCATCTCCCGTACCCGCAGCTGCGTGAGCCGGCGCAGCGCCGGCACCGCCCGGAGTGCGCCCCGGGGCACGAGCAGGAGCGTGCCCTCCTCCAGCAGCGCGAGGGAAGGCACGTGCAGATGGTCGGCGTGCAGATGGGACACCAGCGCCACGTCCGCCCGCCGGGCGTCGGGCGGCGGCACCGCACCGCGCCGGCGCCGCAGATGGGCGAGCCGGCGGGCGAACAGCGGGTCGGTCAGCACGCGTGTGTGCGAATCCTCGACCGTGCAAGTGGCGTGACCCCACCAGGTGATCTCCACCGGCACTTCCCCGCCTCCTTCGCGCGACTCCCCGAAGCGTACGTGCAGGAGTAGGGTCGGCGACGAAACCGCCAGGTGAGGGGGCGCCATGGGACCGGTGCGGGTGACGGCGATCGCGAGTCTGACGCCGCTGGAGGAGCTGGACGACGATCCGTTCCTGGTGGACTCCCGCAGCCAGCACGCCATGTGCGCCCGGTGGGCCGCCGAGCGCGGCTACGTCGTGGTCCGGGAACTGCTCGTGCGCGGGCTGCGGCCCGACCACGGCGCGCTGTGGGAGGGAGTGCGGCCCGGCACCGACCTGTTCGTGGCCCCCAGCCGCCGGGTGCTGGAGAGCGCCCTGTCCTCCGTCGAGGAGTTCACCGCCGAGTGCGCGCGGCGCGGGGTGCGCGTGGAGACCGTCGGCCGTCCCGAGCCCGCCTACGACGCGGCGATGAAGGCCCGCGTCCATCGCCGGCTGTCCATGCCGACCGCCGGCTACGACGGCCGCTGACGCCCGAGCCGCCCCGCCCGCCGGGACCGCTCGCCGGGACCGCCCGCCGGGACCGCCCGCCGGGACCGCGCCGAGCGGGGACAAAACGGCCCTTCCGGCCGTTGTGGCAGGGTGGGTACCGGTTTCGAGGGCCGGTCGGTGACGACGGGCGGGGACGCGAGGTGTGGCGGGGCGTGGGCGGCGTGCGGTGGCGACGGGTCGCCAGTCAGATCGGGCGGAGCGTCGCCGTGTGGGTGGTCTCCACCCTCACCATGCTGCTGCTCGCCGGTCTCCTGCCCGACTTCCGGCTGCGCTCCGCGGACGGCGGCAGCGCCACCGACACAGCGGTGACCGCGGCGCTCGGCGCCGGTGCCTTCGGCCTGCTGTCCGCGCTGGTGTGGCCCCTGCTGGTGCGGCTGCTGCTGCTGGTGCCCGCCCTCGTCCTCGGCCTGCTGGTGTTCTTCCTCAACGGCGGGCTGCTGTGGCTGGCCCTGCGCCTCAACCCGGTCGAGCGGGGCTCCGCCGCCCCGGAGACGGCCGTCGTGGTCGCCGCGGTGATGTCCGCCGTCGCCTCCGCCACCGGCGCCGCCCTCGCCGTCCGGGACGACGACGCCTACCGCCGCCGCCTCTACCGCCTCGCCGACCGCCGCCGCCGCTCCGCCGGGCCCTGCCCGGCCACCCCCGGCACGGTCTTCCTCCAGCTCGACGGGGTCGGCCACGACGTCCTGGTGGACGCCGTGGAGCGGGGCCTGATGCCCACCGTCGCCCGCTGGCTCGGCCGGCCGCCCGGCCCCGGCCCGGCCCCGGCGGCGGTCCCCGCACCCGGGGCCCGCCCCACCCACCGGCTCACCCTGTGGCGCACCGACTGGTCCAGCCAGACCGGCGCCACCCAGCTCGGCATCCTGCACGGCAGCAACCACGACGTCCCCGCCTTCCGCTGGTACGAGAAGGAACGCCGGGAGGTGATGGTCTGCAACCGCCCCACCAGCGCCGCCGAGCTCGAGCGCCGTGCCGCCGCTCACGCCGGACACCCCGGGCTGCTCGCCGACGACGGCGCCAGCCGCGGCAACCTGTTCGGCGGCGGCGCCGACCAGCAGGCCCTGGTGCTGTCCATCGCGACCCGCCGCCGCGGCCCCGGCACCCGCTCCCGCGCGGGCTACTTCGCCTACTTCAGCGACCCGGCCAACGCCGTGCGCACCGCCCTGTCCTTCGTCGCCGAGGTCGTGCGCGAGATCGCCCAGTCCACCCGGTCCCGGTTCACCGGCCAGCGCCCGCGCGTCTCCCGAGGCGGCCTCTACCCGTTCGTGCGGGCCTTCGCCACCGTCGTCCAGCGGGACGTCGTGGTCGCCGCCGTGACCGGCGACCTGCTGGCCGGGCGCAGCTCCGTCTACGCCGACCTGGTGGCCTACGACGAGGTCGCCCACCACTCCGGACCCACCGGCCGGGACACCGACAAGGTGCTGCAGCGCCTGGACCGCGCCCTCGCCCTGATCGAGAACGTCGCCGAGCACGCCCCCCGCCCCTACCGCATCGTCGTCCTCTCCGACCACGGGCAGAGCCCCGGCGAGACCTTCCGCGCCCGCTACGGCCTCACCCTCGGCGACCTGGTGCGGGCGGGATGCGGGCTCCCGGTGCCGCGCCGCGCCCGGCGCACCCACAGCGGTGCGGAGGCCCGCGCCGCCGTCCGCGCCGCGCTGCGCAGGCCGGTCGAGGAGGGCGTCGAGCAGTACCGGCCGACCCGCCGCGACGAGCCGATCGCGCTGGCCTCGGGCAACCTCGGCCTGATCTCCTTCCCGGACGTGCCGCACCGGATGACCAAGGAGGAGATCGACGCCCGGTATCCGGCGCTGCTGCCGACCCTCGCCAACCACCCCGGCATCGGCTTCCTCCTGGTGCGCAGCGAACGCCACGGCGGGCTCGTCCTCGGCGCGCAGGGCGCGCAGATCCCGCTCGACCGGCTCGACGAGGACCCGGGCCCGCTCGCCGTGTTCGGGCCGGGCGCCGCCGACGTCGTGCGCCGCACCCACTCCTTCCCGCACACCGCCGACATCATGGTCAACTCCGCCTACGACCCCGCCGGCGGCGAGGTCCTCGCCTTCGAGGAGCAGATCGGCTCGCACGGCGGCCTCGGCGGCGCCCAGGCCCGGCCCTTCCTGCTGTCCCCGCTGGCCCTGACCCCGCCGGTGCCCGAGGGCACCGAACTGCGGGGCGCCGAGGCGGTCCACCGGGTGCTGCGCCGCTGGCTGGAGGAGTCCCGCGGCCGCGCCTCCCCGGCGGCACCGGACCGGGAGCACGCGGCTTGAACACCACGGATCCGCCGCCGGAGAACCCGTCCTCCGGGTGCCGCGGGCCGGGATGTGATCGGATGGGGGAGGGCACCCGGTGACCCGGGCCCCGGACCAGAGCACCACCGGACACCGCAGGACCTTTCGAAAGGATGGCGTCATGGCAGCCACGCGCTCCGCACACACCGTTTGGGAAGGAAATCTCTTCAAGGGCAGCGGGGTCGTCAGCTTCGACTCCTCCGGCAGCATCGCCGACCAGCCCGTCACCTGGGCGTCGCGCGCCGAGGAGGCGAACGGGAAGACCAGCCCCGAGGAGCTGATCGCGGCCGCGCACTCCAGCTGCTTCTCGATGGCCTTCTCCAACATCCTCGACAAGGCCGGCAACCCGCCGACCCGCCTGACCACGTCCGCCGACGTCACCTTCGTGCCCGGCGAGGGCATCACCGCCATCCACCTCACCGTCGAGGGCACCGTCCCCGGCCTGGACGAGGCGGCCTTCCTCGCCGCCGCCGAGGACGCCAAGGTGAACTGCCCGGTCAGCCAGGCGCTGAAGGGCACCGACATCAGCCTGACGGCGAAGCTGGCCTGACCGCACCGCCGCAGCACCGCACGCAGGCCGCCCCCGCCGGGGCGGCCTGTGGCACGTCACCTCCCGGAGCCGACGACGCCATGGAGCCACGCCCCGCCGTCTCCGCCCACCGCGGCGGCAGCGAACAGGCCGCGCCCGCCACCTGGGCCGCCTACGAGGACGCCCTGCGCTCCGGCGCCGAGTACGCCGAGATCGACGTCCGGCGCACCGCGGACGGCGTCTTCGTCGTCCACCACGACGCCCGCGCCGGCGGCACCGGCCCTCCGGTCGCCGCCCTCACCCGCGCCCGGCTGGAGGAACTGACCGGCCGGCCCGTGCCCGTCCTCGACGACGTCCTGGCCCTGGTCGCCGGGCGGCTCGTGGCCCACCTCGACCTCAAGGAGACCGGCCACGAGCGGGAGATCCTGGACCGGGCGGTCGCCCTGCTCGGCGCCGACGGCTGCGTCGCCACCACCCTGGAGGACCGGTCCGTCGCCGCCGTCACCGCCGCCTTCCCCCGCGTGCGCACCCTGCTGTCCCTCGGCCGGGACGGGCGGGAGGTCGGCCGGCGCCGCCTGATGACGACCCGGCTCAGCGAACTGCTCCCCATGCGCCGGGTGCGCGCCTGCGGCGCCCACGGCGTGGCCGTGCACCACCGCCTGGCCCGCGCCACGGTGCTGCGAGAGGCCGCCCGCAACAGCCTTTTCACCATGGTGTGGACGGTCAACGACGACACCTCGATGCGCGCCTTCCTCGACGATCCGCGCGTCGACGTCCTCATCACCGACCGCCCCCGGCGCGCCGTCGCCCTGCGGGACGCACCCGCCGCACGCCACCCGTGAGGCGGAGGCCCCATTGACAAGCACCCCCTCAGGTTTTGGGCTGGAGGGGGAGGAACCCGGACCAGGGTGCTCCGATGGAAGGGGACGGCGATGGGACGTGCGGTCGGGATCGATCTGGGGACCACGAACTCGGTGGTGGCCGTCCTCGAGGGCGGTGAGCCGACCGTCGTCGCCAACGCGGAGGGGGCGCGCACCACGCCGTCCGTCGTGGCGTTCGCCAAGAACGGCGAGGTGCTGGTCGGTGAGGTCGCCAAGCGGCAGGCCGTCACCAACGTGGAGCGCACCGCCCGCTCGGTCAAGCGGCACATGGGGGACGCGCAGTGGCGGTTCCCCCCGGAGGGCAGCATCGACGGCACCCGGTACCGGGCCCAGGAGCTGTCCGCCCGGGTGCTGCAGAAACTGAAGCGGGACGCCGAGTCCTACTTGGGCGAGGACGTTACCGACGCCGTGATCACCGTACCGGCGTACTTCGACGACACGCAGCGGCAGGCCACCAAGGAGGCCGGGGAGGTCGCCGGGCTGAAGGTCCTCAGGATCATCAACGAGCCGACGGCGGCGGCCCTCGCCTACGGTCTGGACAAGGAGAACGAGACCGTCCTGGTCTTCGACCTCGGCGGCGGCACCTTCGACGTGTCGCTGCTGGAGATGGGCGACGGCGTCATCGAGGTGAAGGCCACCAACGGCGACACCGGCCTCGGCGGCGACGACTGGGACCAGCGCCTCGTCGAACACCTCGCCAAGCGGTTCAAGGGCCAGTACGGCATCGACCTGGCCCAGGACAAGATGGCCGTGCAGCGGCTGCGGGAGGCCGCCGAGAAGGCCAAGATCGAACTGTCCTCCTCCACCGAGACGACGATCAACCTCCCCTACATCACGGCCTCCGCCGAGGGTCCCCTGCACCTCGACGAGAAGATCACCCGCGCCCAGTTCCAGGAGCTCACCGAGGATCTGCTGGAACGCTGCAAGACCCCCTTCCACCAGGCCGTCAAGGACGCCGGGGTGAAGCTGAGCGCCATCGACCACGTCATCCTCGTCGGCGGCTCCACGCGGATGCCCGCCGTCACCGACCTGGTTCGCGAGCTGACCGGCAAGGACCCGCACAAGGGCGTCAACCCCGACGAGGTCGTCGCGGTCGGCGCGGCCCTCCAGGCGGGCGTCCTGCGCGGCGACGTCAAGGACGTGCTGCTCCTCGACGTCACTCCGCTGTCCCTGGGCATCGAGACCAAGGGCGGCATCATGACGAAGCTGATCGAGCGCAACACCACGATCCCCACCCGGCGTTCGGAGATCTTCACCACCGCCGCCGACAACCAGCCCTCGGTCGGCATCCAGGTCTACCAGGGCGAACGCGAGATCGCCGCCTACAACAAGAAGCTCGGCGTCTTCGACCTCACCGGTCTGCCGCCCGCCCCGCGCGGCGTCCCGCAGATCGAGGTGGCCTTCGACATCGACGCCAACGGCATCATGCACGTCTCCGCCAAGGATCTCGCCACCGGCCGCGAACAGAAGATGACCGTCACGGGCGGCTCCGCCCTGCCCAAGGACGACATCGACCGCATGATGCGCGAGGCCGAACAGCACGCCGAGGAGGACCGCGCCCGCCGCGAGGCCGCCGAGACCCGCAACCAGGCCGAGCAACTCGTCTACCAGACCGAGCGGTTCCTCACCGACAACGCCGACCGGGTGCCCGCCGACACCAGGTCCGAGGTGGAGAGCGCCGTCGCCGACCTCAAACGGCAGCTGGAGGAGAACGCCGACACCGCGGCCCTGCGTACCGGCGTGGAGAAGCTCGCCTCGGTCAGCCAGCGCATGGGCCAGGCGATGTACGCCAGCGCCGAACAGCCCGGTCCGGGCGGGGGGCAGAGCGCCGGGGGCGGCGCGGACAACTCCGGGCCGTCCCGGGACGACGACGGGGTGGTCGACGCGGAGATCGTCGACGAGGACACCCCCGGGGACGCCGGGAACCGCAAGGGCGGCGACGGCTGACCCGGCGCCGCACCGGGCCGCCGCGGGTCAGTGGCGCTTGCGCCACTCCCGCAGCAGCTCCCGGGTGCGTTCCGTGGTCGCGGCCCGGGCCGTCATGTGGTCCAGCACCTCCAGGTGCACCGCGACCTCCGTCCGGGAGTCGAGGTACAGCGCCCCGGTGAGGTACTCGGTGAACACCATGTCGGGCAATTCCGGTTCGGCGAACCGGAACAGGGAGAACGGCGCGTACGTGCCCGGGTGCGGCCCGCTCGCGAACTCGATGATCTGCAGGGTGACGCGGTCGCGTTCGGACAGCTCCAGCAGCCGGTCCAGCTGCTCGCGCATCACCCCGCCGTCGACGCTGACGGGCCGCCGCAGCACCGTCTCGTCCATGATCACCCACAGGTGGGGCGGGTCCGGGCGTTCCACCAGCCGCTGCCGTTCCAGCCGCAGCGAGACGTGCCGCTCCACCGCGTCCGGCCCGGCGGTGCCGATCGTCCCCGCCTCCAGCACGGCGCGGGCGTACGCCTCCGTCTGGAGCAGCCCCGGCACGAAGTGCGGTTCGTAGGACCGGATGACGCGGGCCGCGCCCTCCAGGCTCACGTACAGGCTGAACCACTCCGGCAGCACGTCGTGGAACCGCTGCCACCAGCCCGGCCGGTTCGCCTCCTCCACCAGCTCCACGAAGGTGACCGCCTCCCGCTCGGACACCCCGTAGGCGTCCAGCAGGATCTGGACGTAGGGCACCTTCAGCGCCACGTCCGCCGTCTCCATCCGCCGCACGGTGGCGGGCGCCACCCGCAGGACCCGGGCGGCCTCCTCGCGTCCGAGACCCGCCGCTTCCCGCAGTTCCTTCAGACGCCTGCCCAGCACCACCTGGCCCACGGTGGGGGCGGCTCGCCGCTCACTCACGCCACGCCTCTCCCACGTGCCCACGCATGCGGTCAGTCTGTCACGTCCGGAGCACACTCTCACGGCACCGGCCGGTGGACGGGTCCGGCCGGGTGACGCGCCCGCCGCCCGCACCATTACCCCGCGGGTAATCGACCGCGCCCCCGCCCCGGCGCCATCGTGGACGCACCGGGTTCCGGGCCGGCGCACTCCGGCCCGGGACCCGGCCCCATCGGACACCGCCACCGCCCGACGGAGAGTGATGCCCCATGTCCGCGCCCCAGCTCGCCGCGCTCGCCCGCACCACCGTGCCGCAGTCCGTGCTGCGCCGCTTCCTCGGCCTCGACGCCGCCGTCACCGGCGTCAACGCGCTCGCCTACCTGGCACTGTCCGGCCCGGTCGGCCGGTTCCTCGGCGTCGACGCCCAACTGCTCCTCGGTGTGGGCGCCTTCCTAGCCGTCTACGCGGCCGGGGTCGCCCTGCTCGCCGCCCGGGACCACCCGCCGGCCCTGGGGGTGCGCGCGGTCGTCGAGGCCAACCTCGCCTGGACCGCGGTAAGTCTGGCCGCGTTCCTGCTGTGGCTCACCCCGACCACCGCGGGCGCCGTCTGGATCGTCCTGCAGGCCCTGGCCGTCGCGGCCTTCGCCGTGCTCCAGCACCTCGCTCTGAAGGGCCGTCAGGTCATCTGTGACTGAAGGTACTTGGCCGTCGCGGGGTCGGCCGGGAGCAGCGCCTCCACGGCCAGCTCGGCGACGGTCACGTCCATCGGCGTATTGAAGGTGGAGACCGACGACACGAACGACAGCGTCCGGCCCCGGTGCTCGATCCGCATCGGCAGCGCGAAGTATGCCGCCACCTCCACGGCCTCGTCGTCCTCCCCGGCGGCCTCCGGCACCGGGTAGGCCGCCACCTCCTCGTACAGGGCCCGCAGGGGCCCGGAGCGGCGCAGCGCGATCTGCCGTTCCATCTGCGCCAGCAGATGCCCGCGCCACTGCCGCAGGTTTCTGATGCGCGGGGCCAGCCCCCGGGGGTGCAGGGTCAGCCGCATGGTGTTCAGCGGCGGTTTCAGCAGGTCCTCGGGCACCCCGTCGAGCAGTTCCAGGACCCCGCTGTTGGCCGCCACGACGTCGTACAGGGCGTTCACCACCAGCGCCGGGTACGGTGCGAAACCGCCGATCAGCTGCTCGATGCCCTCTCGCAGCGCGCCCAGCGCCGGATCGTCCAGCGGGGTCTCCGGGAAGCGCGGCGCGTAACCGGCCGCCAGCAGCAGGGCGTTGCGCTCCCGCACGGGGACGTCCAGATGCTCGGCCAGGCGCAGCACCATCTCCTCGCTGGGCCGGGCCCGGCCGGTCTCGACGAAGCTGATGTGCCGGGCGGAGGAACCGGCCCGCAGGGCCAGCTCCAGCTGGCTGACCCGCCGCTGCTCCCGCCAGGCCCGCAGCAGCGGACCGGCCCCGCCGGCGGCGGAGAGGGAAGGGGGACGGGTTCCGGGCGGGACGGTGGCCATACGGGTGACGTTAGCCGAACGGCCGCCGCCCCGGGCAGCCGTGCGCGGGCCGCGCGGGACCGTCGCCGCACCCTGTGGCAGGCTGAGGAGCGAGCCCCCGTGCGGGCGCGAGCGAGGACCCGACCAGCGAAGGAGCACGCCATGCCCGTCGAACCGCTGTCGCCCGAGGAGATCGAGGACCGCCTCGCCGACCTGCCGGGCTGGACCCTCGACGGGGACCGGCTCACCCGCACCTACCGGCTCGGCTCGCACTTCGCCGCCACCGCGATGGTCGTCCACATCGCCCAGGTGCAGGAGGAGCTCGACCACCACTCCGACCTCACCCTCGGCTACAACACGGTCGCCCTGTCCGTGCACACTCACAGCGCGGGCGGCGCCGTCACGGCCAAGGACCTGGAGCTGGCCCGCCGAGTGCGGGACCTGGCCCCCGCCCACGGGGCACACTGAGGTGCGTGCTCGACTACGACGAGGAAGCCGAACGCTACGACGCCTCCCGCGGGGGTGAGCCCCGGGCCGGTGCCGCCGCCGACGCGGTGCTCGCCCTCCTCCCGGACACCACCCGCGACCTGCTCGACGTGGCCTGCGGCACCGGCATCGTCACCCGGCGGTTCGCCGCCCGCCCCGGGCTGCGCGTCACCGGTGTCGACCTCGCTCCCGCCATGACGCGCCGGGCCGCCGCCCGCCTTCCCGGCACCGTGGTGCGCGCCGACAGCCGCCGGCTGCCGGTGCGCGACGCCGCGGTCGACGCCGTCGTCAGCGTGTGGCTGCTGCACCTGCTGTCCGGGCCCGACGAGGTGCGCCGCGTCATCGGTGAGTGCGCCCGCGTCCTGCGCCCCGGCGGTGTCTACGTCACCACCGTCGGCAAGGCCGCCTCCCACAACGTGGGCAGTGACATCGATGCCGTGCTCGCCTCCCGGCCGCCCAGCCCGGTGCGGGACGGTGCCGCCGAGGTGACCGCCTGCGCCGCCGCCCATGGGCTGCTCCCGGCCGGGCGGGCCCGCTTCACCGGCCACGGCCAGGGCCGCAGCCCCCGGCGTACCATCGCCGACCTGCGGCGCGGCTGGTTCATGACGCTGCCGCCCGGTGATCCGCTGGCCGACGGCTTCGCCGCCCGGCTGGCGCGGCTGCCGGACCAGGACCGGCCCCGGCCGGACCCGGTGTTCGACCTGCGGGCCTTCCGCAAACCGGCCGCCCGCTGACCGGGTTTGCGGGAGCGGCAACATCGTTTGCCGTCCTCCGGTGCGTCGCCGCACCCTGGGCCCACCCGAGCGGAGAGGCTGACCCCATGGCGCACCACCACGAACCGGACCACCACGAACCGCACCACCCGGCACCGGACCACCACGAACCGGATCAGCAGGCACCGCACCACCACGCACCCGACCACCACGACGGACACCACCACCACGGCCACGATCACGCCGACATCGACTGGGCCGAGATGGCCCCGTTGCTCGAATCGCAGGCGGAACTCTTCACGCCGCTGTATGAACGGGCGTTGAGCTGGCTGGCGAAGGAGGTGACCGAGCCGGGACTCGTCGTGGACGCCGGCAGCGGACCCGGCGTCATCTCCGCCCTGTTCGCCGAGACCTTCCCGGGCGCCCGGATCGTCGCCGTGGACGGCTCCGAAGCGCTGCTGGAACGGGCCAGGGACCGGGCGGCACGCCGCGGCGCCGCCGACCGCTTCGGCACCCTCACCGGGGAACTCCCCGACATCCTCGACGAGTTGGACTATCCGGCCGACCTGCTGTGGGCCAGCCGCAGCGTGCACCACCTGGGCGACCAGGGCGCCGCGCTCACCGCGCTGGCGGCCCGGCTCGCGCCCGGCGGCACCCTGGCGGTGATGGAGGGCGGGCTGCCGGCCCGGTTCCTGCCCCGCGACATCGGCATCGGCCGGCCCGGACTCCAGGCCCGGATCGACGCGGTGGAGGAGGACTGGTTCGCCCGCATGCGCGCCGACCTGCCGGGGTCGGTCGCCGAGACCGAGGACTGGCCCGCGCTGCTGGTGGCCGCCGGGCTGCACCACACGCGGACCCGCACCTTCCTCCTCGACCTGCCGGCCCCCACCACCGACCGGGCCCGCGCCTACGTCGCCGCCGTCCTCACCCGCACCCGTGAGTCGCTCGCCGAGGACCTGGACGCCGAGGACCGCGCCACCCTCGACCGCCTCCTCGACCCCGACGACCCGGCGAGCGTCCACCACCGCCCCGACGTCTTCGTGCTGGCGGCCCACACGGTCCACACGGCGGTGCGGCCGGCCTGAGCCGCCCCGGCCGGCGGGCGGCCGCCGGACACGCGACGGCCTCCCCGCGGCCCCGGCAGCGGGGGAGGGGGAGGCCATCGGGCGGTGCTGCGGGCCCTGGCTCAGGCGCCGTTCAGCTGGGCGGGGTCCGGGCCGATGCGCCGGTCCTCGTTCAGCGCGCTGATCGCCGCGAGGTCCTCGGCGTCCAGGGCGAAGTCGAACACGTCGATGTTCTCCCGGATCCGCGACGGGGTCACGGACTTCGGGATCACGACGTTGCCGAGCTGGAGGTGCCAGCTCAGCACCACCTGGGCCGGGGTGCGCTCGTGCTTGCGGGCGATGGCGACGATCGCCGGGACCTCCAGCAGGCCCTTGCCCTGGCCCAGCGGCGACCACGCCTCCGTGGCGATGCCCCGCTCCGCGTGGTACTCACGCGACGCGTGCTGCTGGAGGTGCGGGTGCAGCTCGATCTGGTTCACCGCCGGCACCACCGACGTCTCGGCCGTCAGCCGCTCCAGGTACTCCGGCAGGAAGTTGGACACGCCGATGGCCCGGACCCGGCCGTCCGCGTACAGCTTCTCGAACGCCTTGTACGTCTCGACGTAGAGATCGCGCTCCGGGGTCGGCCAGTGGATGAGGTACAGGTCCACGAAGTCCAGGCCCAGCCTCGACACGGACGCGTCGAAGGCGCGCAGCGTGGCGTCGTACCCCTGGTCGCTGTTCCACAGCTTCGTGGTGACGAACAGTTCCTCGCGGGGCACGCCCGACCGTGCGATCGCCCTGCCGGTGCCCTCCTCGTTGCCGTAGGCGGCCGCGGTGTCGATGCTGCGGTAGCCCGCCTCCAGAGCCGTCGCCACGGCCGTCTCGGCCTCGGCGTCCGGGACCTGCCAGACGCCGAAGCCCAGTTGGGGCATCTCGACGCCGTTGTTGAGGACGATCGGGGGGACCTTGCTCACGAGCTCTCGATCCTTCGGTTGCGGACAATGATGAACAGCCCCATCCTCAACGATCACCGCCCGTCGTGCATTCCCGACCGCGCAATTCACGCGTGGTACAAGGCCTCGACCTCTTCCGTGTACGCCTTTTCGATGGCCCTGCGCTTCAGTTTCAGCGACGGGGTCAGCAGCCCGTGCTCCTCGCTGAACGGCTGCGCCAGGATCCGGAACGTGCGGATCGACTCGGCCTGCGACACCAGGGTGTTGGCCGCCACCACCGCCCGGCGCACCTCCGCCTCCAGGTCGGCGTCGTGCACCAGTTCCGCCGCCGGCAGGGCCGGCTTGCCGCGCATCGCCAGCCAGTGCTCGACGGCCTCCGGATCCAGGGTGATCAGCGCGGCGACGTAGGGCCGGTCGTTGCCGACGACGATGCACTGGTTCACCAGCGGGTGGTCCCGCACCCGCTCCTCCAGCGGGACCGGCGAGACGCTCTTGCCGCCGGAGGTCACCAGGATCTCCTTCTTGCGGCCGGTGATCGTGAGGTAGCCGTCCTCGTCCAGCGCCCCCAGGTCACCGGTGGCGAGCCAGCCGTCGTGCAGCGTCTCGTGCGTCGCCTTCGGGTTGTTGAGGTAGCCCTGGAAGACGTTGTCCCCGTTCAGCCAGATCTCGCCGTCGTCGGCGATGTGCACCGAGACGCCCGGCACCGGCCGGCCCACGGTGCCGAAGCGGGTGCGCTCGGGCGGGTTCGCGGTGGCCGCCGCCGTCGACTCGGTGAGCCCGTACCCCTCGTGGACGTGGATGCCGGCGCCCGCGAAGAACAGTCCGAGCCGCCGGTCCATCGCCGAGCCGCCCGACATGGCGTGCCGGATGCGCCCGCCCATCGCGGCCCGCATCTTCCCGTACACCAGCTTGTCGAACAGCTGGTGCTGCATCCGCAGGCCCGCGGACGGTCCCGGTCCGGTGCCCCACGCCTTAGCCTCCATGGCGTCCGCGTAGTTCACCGCCACCTCGACGGCCTTCTCGAACGCCCCCGAGCGGCCGTCCCGTTCGGCCTTGCGCCGCGCCGCGTTGAACACCTTCTCGAAGATGTACGGCACGGCCAGGAAGAACGTCGGCCGGAAGGACGCCAGGTCCGGCATGAGCGCCGCCGCGTTCAGCTGCGGCTGGTGGCCGAACTTCACCCGGCCCCGGATCGCGGCCACCTCAACCATCCGCCCGAAGACGTGCGCGAGCGGCAGGAACAGCAGAGTCGCCGCCTCGTCGCCCCGGCGGGAGTGGAACACCGGCTCCCAGCGCTCGATGACGGTGTCGGCCTCGTACATGAAGTTGCCGTGCGAGAGCACACAGCCCTTCGGACGGCCCGTGGTGCCGGAGGTGTAGATGACGGTGGCCACCGTGTCGGGGGTGACGGCCCGGCGGTGCCGGTGCACGACGTCGTCGTCGAGGTGGGCGCCCGCGTCGTACAGCTCCTGGACCGCGCCGGCGTCGAGCTGCCACAGCCGCCGCATCCCGGGCAGCCGGTCGATGACGGTGGCGATGGTCATCGCGTGGTCCTCGTGCTCCACGACCGCCGCGCTCACCTCCGCGTCGTGCAGCATCCACAGACACTGCTCCGCCGACGACGTCGGGTACACCGGCACCACCTGGGCGCCGACCGTCCACAGCGCGAAGTCGAACAGCGTCCACTCGTAGCGGGTGCGGGACATGATCGCGACGCGGTCGCCGAACCGGACGCCCTGCGCGAGCAGGCCCTTGGCGAGGGCGAGCACCTCGTCGCGGAACTCGGCGCTGGTCACGTCCCGCCACACGCCGTCGGCGTCCTTGCGGCCCAGCGCGACCCGCGTGGGGTCCTCCTGCGCGTACCGGAACACGACATCGGCCAGACCGCCCACCGGAGGCGGCAACGTCAACGCAGGGCTGGTGAACTCGCGCAACTCCGCTCCCGTTCCCCGCTCCCCGGCACTCGTACGATCGGACGTCGGGCCGCGCCCGGCGGTGAGGCCCGGCACGGCGCGGTGAAAGCTACCCCACCCGCCCGGGACGGCGGGAGAGGTGCGGAAGCTGAACGGGACTCGCGTTCGCGCAGGTCAGCGCCGGAGAATGCACGCACAAGGGGAAGGGTCGGACAGATTCCTGACTTTTGAGTAAGCATTGCGGAGGCAATCTCCACCGAATCTGTACGCCGGGATTACCGGCGCTTGACGGTCGGCCCGGCGGCCGGACCCCCGGGCAGGCCTCCCGGCCCGCGGTGACCGCGGCCCGGACCGTCACCCGCCCCGGTGCAGCCGGTCCCCGCCCGCCAGGATCGCCGCCGCCAGCGCCTGCGCCGCGCCCTCCGCGGACGGCCGCCGGTCCCCGCGCACCACCACGAAGTCCACCCGCCCCGGCTCCGGCAGCCCGGCCCGGTCCGGCAGCCGCACCAGCCCCGGCGGGACCAGCCCCCGCGAGTGCACCATCACGCCCAGCCCGGCCCGGGCGGCGGCGACCAGCCCGTTGAGGCTGCCGCTCTGGCACACGATCCGCCACTCCCGGCCCTGCCGCTCCAGCGCCCGCAGGGCGAGCGCCCGCGTGATGCCCGGCGGCGGGTACACGATCAACGGCACCGGCCGGTCCGGATCCACCCGCACACCCGGCGCGCCGACCCACACCAGCTCGTCGCGCCACACCAGTTCACCGCTCGGATCCTGCGGCCGGCGCTTGGCCAGCACCAGGTCCAGCCGGCCGGCGGCCAGCTGCGCGTGCAGCGTGCCCGACAGCTCGACCGTCAGCTCCAGGTCCACCTCGGGGTGCTCGTGCCGGAACCGCTCCAGGATCTCCGGCAGCCGGGTCAGCACGAAGTCCTCCGATGCCCCGAACCGCAGCCGTCCCCGCACCCGGGTGCCCGCGAAGTGCCGCGCCGCCTGCTCCTGCACGTCGAGGATGCGCCGGGCGAAGCCGAGCATCGCCTCGCCGTCCTCCGTCAGCTCCACCGCGTGGGTGTCCCGGGTGAACAGCGGTCGTCCGGTGGCCTCTTCCAGCCGCCGCACGTGCTGGCTTACCGTCGACTGACGCAGCCCGAGCCGCCGCGCGGCCTGCGTGAAGCTCAGCGTCTGCGCCACCGACAGGAACGTCCTGAGGTGCCCCGGCTCGTACACGGGAGCAGGTTATCGCGAACCGTGATGACAGTCAGAGCGGTGTGCGGCATTCCCGATCACCGGCCGCTGACGCACGATGGGCACGAGGGGGCTGAGGGACGGAACCACCCCCTCCCGAAGCCCGCCCGACCGCGCCGGGCACCGACCGCACGAGCACGGGAGCACCGTTGACACGCCTGCGCCGGCCGAGCCGGATGCCGCTCGACCCGTACCTCCTGCTCCTGCTCGCCACGGTGGGGCCCGCCCTGCTCCTCCCGGCGCGCGGCACCGCCGCGGACCTCGCCTCCGGCGCCTCCACGACAGCGATCGCGGCCCTCTTCTTCCTCTACGGCGCCCGCCTGCCCACCCGCGAGGCACTGGACGGACTCCGCCACTGGCGGCTCCACCTCACCGTGCTGGCCTGCACCTTCGTCCTCTTCCCCCTGCTCGGCCTGGCCGCCGGCGCACTCGTCCCCACGGTCCTCACCGACCCCCTCCACCAGGGGCTGCTGTTCCTCACCCTGGTCCCGTCCACCATCCAGTCCTCCATCGCCTTCACCTCCATGGCCCGCGGCAACGTGCCCGCCGCGATCTGCGCCGGCTCCTTCTCCTCCCTCGCCGGCATCCTCCTCACCCCGCTGCTCGCGGCGGCCCTGCTCGGCGGCACGGGCGCCTTCTCCGGCGACTCCGTCCTGCGGATCGTGCTGCAACTGCTCGCGCCGTTCCTCGCCGGGCAGCTGCTGCGCCGCTGGATCGGCGCGTTCGCCGTCCGCCACCGCCGGATCCTCGGCCTGGTGGACCGAGGCTCGATCCTCCTCGTCGTGTACACCGCGTTCAGCGCGGGCACGGTGCAGGGCACCTGGCAGCAGGTGAGCCCCGCCCGGCTCGGCGCCGTGCTCGCCGTCGAGGCCGTGCTGCTCGCCGTCATGCTCCTGACGACCTGGTACGGCGCCGGGGCGCTGGGCTTCGGCCGCGCGGACCGGATCGCCATCCAGTTCGCCGGGTCCAAGAAGTCGCTGGCCGCCGGACTGCCCATGGCCGGCGTCCTGTTCGGCGCGCAGGCGTCCCTGGCGCTGCTGCCGCTGATGCTGTTCCACCAGCTGCAGCTGATGGTCTGCGCGGTGATCGCCGGGCGACGCTCCCGCGACCCCGCCGAAGCGCCCGACGCCGACGCCGACGCGGACGCCGACGTCGACGCGGACGTCGACGCGGACGTCGACGCGGACGTCGACGCCGGTGTCAGGTCACCGGGCCGAGCCGGACCGTCACGAACCGGGGCCGGTACAGGGACACGTTCCGGCTGAGCATCACCGCGGCACCGGCCGTCTCCATCCAGTTGACGTCGTAGCTGAGCACCAACCGCCCGTCCCGGCTCAGCTCGGGATGCGTCTGCGGGTTGTAGGCGGCGGTGCCCTCCTGCGGCAGCCCGGGGCTGATCTCCTTCTCCGGCCCGTGCCACGGCCCGGCCGGCGAGCACGCCCAGTACGACGCGATCGTGGTGAGCCCCTTCGCGCCCGCCGCCATCGTGAACAGCACGTACGTGCCGTCCTCGCGCACCACCGAGAAGGCGCTGCCCACCCCGGCGCGCCGTCCGTCGCCGAGGATCGGGCGCGGCTCGGCCCGGGTCTGCCACTCGGAGCCGTTCCAGAACTCCCAGGCCGCCGGATCGCCCAGGCCGCCCTCCGGCACCCGCGCCACGTACGCCCGCGAGACCGGCCGGGACACCGCACGGCCGTCGTCCCCGCCGAAGACGTACGTCCAGCCGTCCTCCTCGGTCAGGGTGGTGCCGAACAGCACCCGGCGCGACGGGTCGGCGACCTGCTGCTGGTCGTGGACCGTGGTGACCGACTCCAGGCGCAGGCCGGGCAGGGAGAGCGTGGCCACCTCGGTGGCGGTGGGCACCCCGTAGATCCACGGGGACGGCCCCGTCCGGCGCACCCAGAGCAGCACCCGCACGACCTTCTCGGCGGAGCCGGGGGAGCGCGGCTCCACCCGGGCGGCGACCGGCCAGCGCCACTGGCCGGGCCCTGGATCCGCGAACAGGGGGGCGGGCAGGGTGCGTTCCAGGCGGCCGTCGCGCATCAGCACGGCGGAGTTGCGGACCATCGGCGCGGTGGGTTCCCGCCAGGCGGAGGACTCGCCGACCGGGTTGGGCGGGCCGTTCACCCGGCCCAGGAAGGTGTCGGAGAACAGCCACAGCAGCCGGCCGTCCGGCAGCCGCACCGAGTGGGTGCCGTCACCGCCCGTCCAGTCGTCGGTGCGGGCGGCGTCGTCGCCGTAGCGGGCGAACTCGGCGGTGAGGGCGTCGTCGGCCGCCCACGAGGCGACCGTGCGCGGCGCGCAGCCGCCGTCGTCCGGCGGACCGTCGTCCGGGTCCCCGGAGAGCAGCACGGCGCCGAGCACCAGGGCCAGCACCACACCGATCCCGGTCCCCGTCCGCCGCCGTGCTCGTGCTGTGTCGTCGGGCACGCTTCGCGACGTTAGTGGCCCGTGGTGTCCGGGTCCATGGCGCCCCGGCGGCTCCGCGGACCCCGGGAGGCGGAGGCGCCGTCAGCCGCGGGCGGCGGTTTCCCGCAGGACGACACGGTCCTCGCCCGCGTAGACGTTCATGGAACCGCCGCGCAGGAAGCCCACCAGCGTCAGCCCCGTCTCCGCGGCCAGGTCCACCGCGAGGGACGACGGCGCGGACACCGCCGCCAGCATCGGAATGCCCGCCATCACCGCCTTCTGCGCCAGCTCGAACGAGGCACGTCCGGACACCAGCAGCACCGCCCGGGACAGCGGCAGACCGCCCTGCTGAAGGGCGCGGCCGATCACCTTGTCGACCGCGTTGTGCCGGCCGACGTCCTCCCGCACGTCCAGCAGCTCACCGCTCTCGTCGAACAGGGCCGCCGCGTGCAGGCCGCCCGTCCGGTCGAAGACGCGCTGGGCGGCGCGCAGCCGTTCGGGCAGCTCCGCCAGCAGGTCGGGCGTCATCCGCAGCGGGGGAGTGTCGGCGACGGGCCAGCGGGTCGTGGTGCGCACGGCGTCCAGGCTCGCCTTGCCGCACAGCCCGCAGGACGAGGTGGTGTACACGTTGCGTTCGAGGGTGATCTCCGGGACCGGGAGGCCGGGGGCGGTCTGCACGTCCACCACGTTGTAGGTGTTGACGCCGTCCGCGGTGGCGCCCGCGCAGTAGACGATGTTGCGCAGGTCGGAGGCCGAGGCGAGGACGCCCTCGCTCACCAGGAAGCCGGCCGCGAGCGCGAAGTCGTCGCCGGGGGTGCGCATGGTGATCGCCAGCGGCCGCCCGTTCAGCCGGATCTCCAGGGGTTCCTCGGCGACGAGCGTGTCCGGCCGGCTGGACACCGCCCCGTCCCGGATGCGGAGCACCTTGCGTCGTTCCGTGACTCGTCCCATGTCCCCAGTCCCGATCGGTCCCCGTCCCGTCGTGGGTGCCGGGGCCGCGGCGTCCTTCGACGCCGGGTCCGCGCACCACGGCGGGCGGGAGAACTGCCGAGGTCACCCGGCCGCCGCGCGGCGGACGACCTCCGGACGTCCATTGTCCCGCACACGGCGGGGGGACGGTCCGGCGGTCGGAGGGGCGGGCGGTGGGGCGGTGGGGCGGGCAGGCCGTTTCGGGCGGTGGGGCGGTCGGGCGGTGGGGCGGTGGGGCGGGCAGGCCGTTCGGGCGGTCGGGCGGTGGGGCCGGGGCGGGACTCGGCGGAGGGGCGTCCCTGGACGCGGACCCCCGGATGCGGCCCCGGGCGGCCCCCGGACGCAGCACCCGCACGCGGACCCCGGATACGGCCTTCGGACGCGGCGCGGTGCTCGGCGGCCGGGCCGCTCCGGGGCGGGTGCCCCGGTTCCGGCCGCCCGGGACGCGTCCCGCCGTGGCTGTCGCCGCACGGACGGTCGCCGCCTGTGACCCCGCGCCGGGCCGGAGTGGAAGCCGACAACACCGGGGCCCGATTCCTGTCGCTTCACCTGCACTCGTACCCGTGAGTCACTGATCAGACTGAGGGATCCCGCTTCCGACCCATGAGGGGACCGCCCATGATCGGCTCGCGCATCGCCGCCGTCGGCCACTACCAGCCCGCCCGGGTGCTCACCAACGAGGACCTCGCGGGCATGGTGGACACCAGCGACGAGTGGATCACGAGCCGCGTGGGCATCCGGACCCGGCACATCGCCGGACCCGACGAACCGGTCGACGAACTGGCCTCCCAGGCCGCCGGCAAGGCCCTCGCGGCGGCCGGCCGGACGGCCGCGGACATCGACATGGTGCTGGTGGCGACGTCCACCGCCATCGACCGCTCGCCCAACATGGCCGCCCGCGTCGCCGCCAGGCTGGGCATCCCCGGCCCCGCCGCCCTGGACCTCAACGTCGTGTGTGCCGGTTTCACCCACGCACTGGCCACCGCCGACCACGCCGTGCGGGCCGGCGCGGCGACCCGGGCCCTGGTGATCGGGGCGGACAAGATGTCCGAGGTGGCGGACTGGACGGACCGCTCCACCTGCGTGCTCGTCGGCGACGGGGCGGGGGCGGCCGTCGTGGAGGCGGCGGACGAGCCCGGCATCGGACCCGTCCTGTGGGGTTCGGTCCCCGAGATGGGACACGCGGTGCGCATCGAGGGCACCCCGCCGCGCTTCGCCCAGGAGGGGCAGAGCGTCTACCGCTGGGCGGCCACCCAGCTGCCCGTCGTCGCCCGCCAGGCGTGCGAGAAGGCGGGACTGGCCCCCGAGGAACTGGCCGGGGTCGTGCTGCACCAGGCCAACCTGCGGATCATCGAGCCGCTCGCGGCCCGCCTCGGCGCGGTCAACGCCGTCGTCGCCCGGGACGTCACCGAGTCCGGCAACACCTCCGCCGCCAGCATCCCGCTCGCCCTCTCCAAGCTGGTGGAACGGGGAGAGGTGAGCACCGGCGACCCCGTGCTGCTGTTCGGCTTCGGCGGCAACCTGTCCTACGCCGGCCAGGTCGTCCGCTGCCCCTGAGGCCCCGGTACGGGGTCAGCGGCAGTCGTAGGCGACGTCCACCCGTGCCGTGCGCTCGACCGGCGTCAGCAGGCGCAGTTCGGCGTGCCCCTCGTAGCGGCCGCGGCCCTCGAAGGTCCACAGCAGGTGCAGCCGTGCCTTCGTCCGGCCCCGGGGCAGTTCCTCGCGGAGTACACCCGAGGAGGTGCCGTCGCTGCGGGTCCAGCGGTAGGTCAGCACCCCGGGGCGGCCGTTCGTCGTCACGGTGCCGACAAGGTCCGCGGTGCCCTCGCAGCGCACCGTGGCCGGCCGGGCCGTGACCGCCGCGTCGCGTACCGCCAGGTCCGGACCGAGGCGCTGCCAGGCAAGGAAAGCCAGCACGCACAGCAGCACGACCGCCGGCAGCGCGTGCCGCCGCACTCCCCGCCGCACCGGCGGCGCGGGCGGTGTGGCCGGCGCCGGGACGAGGGACGCCCCGTACGAGCGGTGCGCCAGCACGCCCGCGACCCCCGGGCCGAAGCGCAGCACCGTGCCCTCCACCCGGTCCGGCAGAACGGGGGGCGGCGGTTCCGGTGCCCCGTCCACCGGGGGGTCCTCGCGGCGGGTGTCCGCCGCCCGCAGCGTGGCCGCGTCCGGGGTCGTCCCGTCCCGGCCGGGGCCCTGGTCGCCGGTCCGGTCGCGGAGGGTCGACGTCTCCGGCCCGGGCCGCTGGATCCAGTGGCTGGCCAGCACGGTGGCGCTGTAGTCGTCGTCCTCGCCGGGCGGGTTCCCGGGCCGGGACGCGGGATCGTTCGCCGATGTCATCGCAGGTCGCACCGCCGGGTGAGGAGCTGCTGCGACGCGCCCCCGTCCGCCGACGCCGGGGAGGTGGCCGCGCGCACCGTCCAGTAGCAGCCGAGGGTGGCGAAGGAGTGCTCGGCGGTCACGGTGTACCGGGTGGCACCGCTGCGCCGGATCACCTGCGTGGCCCCGTCCTGGGCGGACGGTCGGCCGGAGACGTCACCCGTGAACCAGCTGAGGGAGACCGACACCGGGCCGGTCCCGTCCGTCACCACCGTGACGGTGGTCGTGCCGGTGGTGGCACCGGTCTGCCGGAACCCCGAGACGGTGATGTCCTTCACCGCCGGTGCGGCCGGTGCGGTGTCCGGCGGCGGGGGAGGGGGCGAGGGGGTGCCGGGGCCGGTCGCCGGGCCGCCCGGTGTGCCGGTGTCGGTGCCGGGGTCCGTGTCCGGTCCGGTGCCCGGGTCGGTCCCCGCGTCGGGGCCGGTGCCCGGGGCCGCGTCGGTGCCCGTCGGGTCCGGGCCGCCGGGCCCCGCCGTCGCCGTGCCGGACGGCTCGGCTGAGGCGTCGGCCGCGGTGGCGGACGCCGACGGACCCTCCGGCCCGTCCGGACCGGCCGTCGCGCCCGGCGCGGTGGGGCCCGCGGTGACGCCCGGGCGGGCACTGGTGGTGGCGAACGCCTCGGCCGCCCGGCGCTCCGTGTCGCCGCCCGACGGCTGGGCCTGCGCCAGCAGGACGGCCAGGACGACGGCCGCCGCCGCGGCCAGCAGCCCCGGACCACTGGGCCGCCAGGCCCGCGCCCAACCGCCGCCCGGCCCCTGTCGCAGCACCGTGCGCGCGGCGTCCGTCGTGGAGTACGCCTCCGAGCGGGCCGAGGGCAGCAGCAGCGGCAGCAGGGCGGCCAGCGCGGCCAGCCGGCCCCGGCCGCGCTCCTCCCAGCCGGGCCCGTACGCGGCACCCGCGACCGCTTCCAGCTCCACCACGAACGCCCGCGCGTCGCCCGGCCGTTGACCAGGGTCCTTGGCCAGCCCGCGACGCACCAGCGGCCGCAGCGCCTCGGCCACCTCGCCGTCGGGGACGGGCGCGTCGACGTGGCGCAGCGCGAGTTCCGCGACGTTCTCACCCGGGTAGGGCTTGCGGCCGGTCAGGCACTCGAAGAAGGTGGCCGTCGCCGCGTACACGTCGGTGGCCGGCGAGGCGGGCTCGCCCCGCCACTGCTCCGGTGCCATGTAGGCGGGGGTCCCGGCCACCCCGGCGCGCGTTCCCGCGTCCGCCGCGATGCCGAAGTCGACCAGCTTCGAGGCCCCGTCGGGCGTGACCAGGACGTTCTCCGGCTTGTAGTCGCGGTGGACCACCCCGGCCCGGTGGGCGTCGGCCAGCCCCAGCAGCGACCCCTTGAGGACCGTCAGCGCCGCCTCCGGCTCCAGCGTGCCCTGCCGGGTCAGCAGGGCACGCAGCGGGACACCGTCCACCAGTTCCATCACGATGGCCGCGCCGTCCGGGCTCTCCACGTACTCGTACAGGCCGGCGACGTACGGGCTGTCCAGGCCGCCCAGCAGCCGTGCCTCGGCGCGGAAGTCGTGCACGAAGCCGGGACGGGTGTGCAGCGACGCGCTGAGGTACTTCACCGCCACCGGCACACCGGTGCCCTCGTGCACGGCGAGAACGACCCGGCCGCTCGCCCCGGCCCCGAGTTCCAGCGACTCGGTGTACCCCGGTACCGCCCATGTGCTCATCGATCCCCCCGGACCGCAGTCCGTCCCCCGGAGTATGGCGCACCCCGGGGCATCCGGCCCTCGCGAACACAGACACGATTCAGGCCACCGCGGTTGCGGTCACCGGCCGGCCGGCGGTCCGGGCCACCGGAGCCCCGGCGTCCGCCGCGACGCCTCGCAGGGCCGCAGGCCCCGTGCCCGAGCCCGGTTCTGAAGGGTCTCCGCCCCGCCTTTGTCCTGTGAGTGGAAAAAGTGGGGGGCAATTCCTGCACGACTTCTTCCCAGCCCGGGCAGCCGCTGCTACGTTCCCTTCCGAAAGCAGGCCGCACACGTGGCCGGAATCCGGTGCGCGATGCCGATCGAGGCGGGGAGGGGCTCGTGAGACGCATGACAGCGCGACCCGCGAACGCCCATCAGGCCCGGCTGCTGCGGCTGCTGCGCGACGGCGGCCCCAACTCCCGTGCCCAGCTCGGCGACCAGGTCGACCTCTCCCGGTCCAAACTGGCCGTGGAGGTGGACCGGCTGCTGGAGACCGAGCTGGTCGTGGCCGACGGCCTCGCCGCCTCCCGCGGCGGACGGCGCTCCCACAACATCCGGCTCAACCCCCGTCTGCGCATGCTCGGTGTCGACATCGGCGCGACCTCGGTCGACGTCGCCGTCACCAACGCCGAGCTGGAGATCCTCGGACACATCACCCAGCCCCTGGACGTGCGCGAGGGACCGGTCGCGGTCTTCGAGCAAGTCCTCGCCATGGCCGCCAAGTTGCGTGCCTCGGGACTCGCGGAGGGGTTCGACGGCGCCGGTATCGGCGTCCCCGGCCCGGTCCGCTTCCCCGAGGGCGTCCCGGTGGCCCCGCCGATCATGCCGGGCTGGGACGGCTTCCCCGTGCGGGAGGCCCTCAGCCAGGAACTCGGCTGCCCCGTCATGGTCGACAACGACGTGAACCTGATGGCGATGGGCGAGCAGCACGCGGGCGTCGCCCGCACCGTCGCCGACTTCCTCTGCGTCAAGATCGGCACCGGCATCGGCTGCGGCATCGTCGTCGGCGGTGAGGTCTACCGCGGGACGACGGGCAGCGCGGGCGACATCGGGCACATCCAGGCGGTGCCCGACGGACACCCGTGCGCCTGCGGCAACCGGGGCTGCCTGGAGGCCCACTTCTCCGGCGCGGCCCTCGCCCGTGACGCCACCGAGGCCGCCCAGCAGCAGCGGTCCCCCGAACTCGCGGCCCGGCTGGAGGCGAGCGGCACGCTCAGCGCGGCCGATGTCGCCGCCGCTGCCGCCGCGGGCGACGCCACCGCCCTGGACCTGATCCGCGAGGGCGGCAACCGCACCGGCCAGGTCATCGCCGGACTCGTCAGCTTCTTCAACCCCGGCCTGGTGGTGATCGGCGGCGGAGTGACCGGCCTCGGCCACACCCTGCTCGCCGCGATCCGCACCCAGGTCTACCGCCAGTCGCTGCCGCTGGCGACCGGCAACCTCCCGATCGTCCTGGGCGAGTTGGGCCCCACCGCCGGAGTCATCGGCGCGGCCCGCCTCATCAGCGACCACCTGTTCTCACCCGCCTAGGCACCCCGCACCACGGCACACCCGCAGTACGGCACACCTGCAGTACGGCACAACCGCACCACAGCACTCCTGCAGTACGGCACACCCGCACCACGGCACGAGGCACCGACAGCGCAAGGCACCACAGCGCAAGCTGCACCACCGCACACCGCACACCGCGCACCGCACACCGCACACCGCGCACCGCACACCGCACACCGCGCCACACCACCGCTCAAGGCACCAACGGCACCCCCGAACTGCCGCACCGCGCACGGCAACACCGCCCGACGACGCACCGCCGCACCGTTCCACCACCGCACGCCACCGGTACCACAGCCCTGCCCTGACAACGTTGGCCCGACCGCGCCCTGACACCGGCCCGCACGCCCGCCGAGGGGAATCCGCATGGCATCCCAAGCACCGCTGCTCCGCATGTCCGGCATCACCAAGTCGTTCCCGGGAGTCCGCGCCCTGGACGGAGTCGACCTCGACGTCCAGGCGGGCGAGGTGCACTGTCTGCTCGGCCAGAACGGGGCCGGCAAGTCCACTCTGATCAAGGTGCTGGCCGGCGCCCACCAGCCCGACACCGGCACCATCCACTGGCGCGGCGAGCCGGTCACGCTCCGCTCGCCGATCGCGGCCATGAAGCTCGGTATCGCCACCATCTACCAGGAACTCGACCTGGTGGAACACATGTCGGTCGCCGAGAACGTCCACCTCGGGCACGAACCCACGACCGCCGGCTTCGTCGTCCGCGGCCGGGCCGCCCGCACCGCGACCGCGAACCTGCTCGAGCGCCTGGGGCACCCGGAGATCGACCCCGCGCGCCTGGTGGGCGAACTCTCCGCCGCACAGCAGCAGATCGTGTCCATGGCGCGGGCGCTGTCCCACGACGTGCGGCTCATCGTGATGGACGAACCGTCCGCCGCCCTCGACCCCGACGAGGTCGACAACCTCTTCCGGATCGTCGCCGGACTCACCGCCGAGGGCGTCGCCGTCGTCTACATCTCCCACCGCCTGGAGGAGATCCGCCGCATCGGCGACCGGGTCACCGTGCTGAAGGACGGCCGCGCCGTCGCCGGCGGGCTGCCCGCCGAGTCGACACCGACCAGCGAGGTCGTCTCCCTGATGACGGGCCGCACCGTCGAGTACGTCTTCCCCGAACGGCCCACCGGGCAGCCCCTCGGCGAACCGGTCCTCACCGTCGAAGGGCTGTCCCGCGAGGGGGAGTTCGAGGCCCTGGACCTCCAGGTGCGGCCGGGGGAGATCGTCGGGCTCGCCGGGCTCGTCGGCTCCGGACGCTCCGAGATCCTGGAGACGGTCTACGGCGCCCGCCGACCGGACACCGGGCGGGTCCTCGTCGACGGGCGGCCGCTCAGGCCCGGCAGCGTCCGGGCGGCCGTGCGGGCCGGGATCGGCCTGGCTCCCGAGGAACGCAAGGCCCAGGCGCTGCTGATGCTGGAGTCCGTCACCCGCAACGTGTCGGTCTCCACCATGTCCCGCTTCTCGCGGGCCGGCTGGATCGACCGCGGGGCCGAACTGGGGGCGGCCCACGCGGCGATCCGCGAGCTGTCCCTGCGGCCCGACAACCCGCACGCGCCGGTGCGCACCCTGTCCGGCGGCAACCAGCAGAAGGCCGTGCTCGCGCGCTGGCTGCTGCGGGGCTGCCGGGTGCTGCTGCTGGACGAACCCACCCGCGGCGTCGACGTCGGCGCCCGCGCCGAGCTGTACGCGGTGGTCCGCCGGCTCGCGGACGAGGGCCTGGCCGTGCTGCTGGTCTCCAGCGAGGTGCCCGAGGTCCTCGGCCTCGCCGACCGCGTCCTGGTCCTGCGCGAGGGCCGGGTCGTCCACTCCGCACCCGCCCGTGAACTCGACGAACACCGTGTACTCGACCTCGTCATGGAAGGAAGCCCGGCCACATGACGCAGCCCGTCTCCCCGCCGCGGGACACCATCGGCAAGACGCCGCCGTCCGCCGGCCCCCCGGCCTGGCGCGCCGTCCTGTTCCGTCCCGACGTGCGCACGCTCTCCCTGCTCGGGGTGCTCGCCGTCCTCGTCCTCATCGGAGGCTTCACCAAACCGGACGAGTTCCTCGACACCCGCAACCTGCAACTCGTCCTCACCCAGGCCTCCGTCATCGGTGTCGTCACCGTCGGCATGACCTTCGTCATCACCTCCGGCGGCATCGACCTGTCGGTCGGCGCGATCGTCGCGCTGTCCTCCGTCTGGGCGACCACCGTCGCCACCCAGGAGTTCGGCTTCGCCGGCATCCTCTTCACCGCCGTCCTGGTCGGCCTCGGCTGCGGGCTGGTCAACGGGGTGCTGATCGCCTACGGCGGGATGGTGCCGTTCATCGCCACCCTCGCCATGCTCGCCTCCGCGCGCGGACTCGCCCTGCAGATCACCGACGGCCGCACCCAGATCGTCACCGTCGACAGCGTCCTCGGCCTCGGCGAACGCGACGCCTACGTGCTCGGCGTGCCGCCCCTGGTCCTGGTGTTCGCGGCGGTCACCGTCATCGGCTGGCTGCTGCTCAACCGGACCACCTTCGGCCGCCGCACCGTCGCCGTCGGCGGCAACGCGGAGGCCGCCCGCCTCGCCGGCATCGACGTCCGCCGCCAGCAGCTCCACCTCTACCTGCTGTCCGGGCTGTGCTGCGGCATCGCCGCCTTCCTCCTCATCGTCCTGGCCGGCTCCGGCCAGAACACCAACGGCAACCTCTACGAGCTCGACGCCATCGCCGCCGCGATCATCGGCGGCACCCTGCTCACCGGAGGCCGCGGCACCATCGTCGGCTCCGTGCTGGGCGTCCTGATCTTCACCACGATCACCAACATCTTCGCCCTGAACAACCTGCAGAGCGACGTCCAGCAGATCGCCAAGGGCGCGATCATCGTCGCCGCCGTGCTGGTCCAGCGCCGTACCGCGAGCACGACCTAGGAAAGGGTTCACCGCCATGCCCAAGCCCATGCCGTCCACGAGCCGCAGAGGGCTGCTCTTCGGAGCCGCCGCCGTGTCCGCCGGTGCCCTGGTCACCGGCTGCACCAGCAACGAGCCGAGCGAGAAGGAGTCCGACGCGGGCACGCAGCCGGCCGCCGACGACAAGCCGGGCAAGCCGGTCACCATCGGCTTCGCCGGACCGCAGGCCGACCACGGCTGGCTCAACGCCATCAACGACAACGCCAAGAAGCGCGCCGAGAAGTACAGCGACGTCACCCTGGAGATCACCGAGGGCTCCAACGACACCGCGCAGCAGATCGGCCAGATCGAGACCCTCATCAACAAGAAGGTCGACGTCCTGGTCGTGCTGCCCGCCGACGGCAAGGCCCTCACCCAGGTCGGGCTGAAGGCGATGCGGGCCGGCATCCCCGTCGTCAACCTCGACCGGATCTTCAACACCCCGCAGGCCTACCGCTGCTGGATCGGCGGCGACAACTACGGCATGGGCCTCAACGCCGGCCACTACATCGGCGAGAAGCTCAAGGACACACCGGACGCCCGGGTCGTCGAACTCGCCGGCCTGGACAACCTGGAACTCACCAAGCAGCGCACCCAGGGCTTCGACGACGCCCTGAAGAACTACCCCAACATCAAGAAGGTGGCCCGCCAGGCGGCCGAGTTCACCGTCGAGACCGGCCAGGCCAAGATGGCGCAGCTGCTCCAGGCGCAGTCCAAGATCGACGCCCTGTGGAACCACGACGACGACCAGGGCGTGGGCGCGCTGCGCGCCATCGAACAGGCCGGGCGCGACGAGTTCCTGATGGTCGGCGGCGCGGGCGCGCTGTCCGCCTTCGAGGCCATCAAGGCGGACAACGGTGTCCTGAAGGCCACCGTGCTGTACCCGCCGACGATGGCGGCCTCCGCGATCGACCTGGCCCGCGCGCTCGGCCAGGGCAAGGGGGTCGGCGGGCTCGCCGAGTTCGAGATCCCCGCGTCGCTGACCTGCTACTCGGCCGTCGTCGACAAGGAGAACGTGGACCAGTACATGTCCACCGGCTTCAAGTGAGGAGCCCCGGCCCACGGGCCTGACCAGCCCACCGGGCGGGGCCCGCCCCCGCCCGCACGGACGACGAGGAGGACATCCGTATGGCACAGCCGCAAGCGTCAGAAGGGGCAGCAGGAACGGGGAAGCCACGCCTGCGCGTCGGCATGGTCGGTTACGCCTTCATGGGCGCCGCCCACTCCCAGGGCTGGCGCACCGCCGGGCGCGTCTTCGACCTGCCGCTGGACCCCGAACTGGCCGTGATCTGCGGCCGGGACGCCGCCGCCGTGCGCGCGGCCGCCGACCGGCACGGCTGGGCGGCGACCGAGACCGACTGGCGCGCCCTCGTCGAACGGGACGACGTCGACCTGGTCGACATCTGCACCCCGGGCGACAGCCACGCCGAGATCGCGCTGGCCGCGCTCGCCGCCGGCAAGCACGTGCTGTGCGAGAAACCCCTCGCCAACACCGTCGCCGAGGCCGAGGCGATGGTCCGCGCGGCCGACGAGGCGGCCGCGCGGGGCCGGACCGCCATGGTCGGCTTCAACTACCGGCGGGTGCCCGCGACCGCGCTCGCCCGGCGGATGGTCGCCGAGGGCCGCATCGGCACCCTGCGGCACGTCCGCGTGTCCTACCTCCAGGACTGGCTGGTGGACCCGCAGTTCCCGCTCACCTGGCGGCTGCGCCGGGACCAGGCCGGCTCCGGCTCGCTCGGCGACCTCGGCGCGCACATCGTCGACCTCGCCCAGTACCTGGCCGGCGAGCACCTGGCCGGGGTGTCCGCCCTGACCGAGACCTTCGTACGGCACCGGCCGCTGCCCACCGCCGCCACCAGCGGCCTGGCCGCCGTGTCCGCCGCCGGCACCGGCGAGGTCACCGTCGACGACGCCGCCCTGTTCACCGGCCGCTTCGCCTCCGGCGCCCTGGCCTCCTTCGAGGCCACCCGGTACGCCACCGGACGCAAGAACGCCCTGCGCATCGAACTCAACGGCGAGCGCGGCTCGCTGGCCTTCGACCTGGAACGGCTCAACGAGCTGGCGTACCACGACGGCACCGAGCCCGGCACGCACGCCGGGTTCCGCCGCATCCTCGTCACCGAACCGGACCACCCCTACCTGGACGCCTGGTGGCCGCCGGGCCACGGCCTCGGCTACGAGCACACCTTCGTGCACCAGGCGCGCGACCTGGTCCACGCGGTCGCCGAGGGCCGCACCCCCGACCCCTCCTTCGCCGACGGGCTCCAGGTGCAGCGCGTCCTGGCCGCCGTGGAGGAGAGCGCAGAGAAGAACTCCGTCTACACGCCGATCGCCGCCTGAGGAGGACGGATACGGATGCCGCGCAACTTCACGCTGTTCACCGGCCAGTGGGCCGACCTGCCCCTGGAGGAGGTCTGCCGACTCGCCCGCGACTTCGGCTACGACGGCCTCGAACTCGCCTGCTGGGGCGACCACTTCGAGGTCGACAAGGCCCTCGCCGACCCCTCCTACGTCGACTCCCGGCACCAGCTCCTCGACAAGTACGGGCTCACGTGCTGGGCGATCTCCAACCACCTGGTCGGCCAGGCGGTGTGCGACGCCATCATCGACGAACGTCACCAGGCCGTCCTGCCCGCCCGGATCTGGGGCGACGGTGAGCCGGAGGGCGTCCGGCAGCGGGCCGCCGCCGAGATCGAGGACACCGCACGGGCCGCGGCCCGCTTCGGCGTCGACACCGTCATCGGCTTCACCGGCTCCGCGATCTGGCACCTGGTCGCCATGTTCCCGCCCGCCTCCGAGGCCATGATCGACCGCGGCTACGAGGACTTCGCCACCCGCTGGAACCCCATCCTCGACGTCTTCGACGCCGAAGGCGTGCGCTTCGCCCACGAGGTGCACCCCGGCGAGATCGCCTACGACTACTGGACCACCGTCCGCACCCTCGAAGCCGTCGGCCACCGGCCGGCCTTCGGCCTCAACTTCGACCCGTCGCACTTCGTGTGGCAGGACCTCGACCCGGTCGGCTTCCTGTGGGACTTCCGCGACCGCATCTACCACGTCGACTGCAAGGAGGCCCGCAAGCGCCTGGACGGCCGCAACGGCCGCCTCGGCTCCCACCTGCCCTGGGGCGACCCCCGCCGCGGCTGGGACTTCGTCTCCGCCGGCCACGGCGACGTCCCCTGGGAGGACGTCTTCCGCATGCTGCGCTCCATCGGCTACGGCGGCCCCGTGTCGGTCGAGTGGGAGGACGCCGGCATGGACCGCCTCCAGGGCGCCCCGGAGGCCCTGACCCGCCTGAAGGCATACGACTTCGAGCCGCCCAGCGCCTCCTTCGACGCCGCGTTCAGCAGCTGACGGGCCCGCTCGTCCGCAGGTCGGGGACGGGGGCCGGCGCACCTGCCGGTCCCCGGCCCGGCCTGCCCGCATCCCGCTTTGTCCTGTGCGGGGAAAAAGTTCAACCAGTGGCGGTCCAAGGGCTGTTCGGCCCGGATGAACGCGGTTACCGTCCCTGAAGTGGCCGCGACACATACGCCTCCGGGGTGACGGCGCACCCCGGTACCCACTCCTACCGCACGTCCACGCACCCGTTCCGTACGGCCCCACCCCGTTCCCGGAGGGACTTCGTGCACAGAAGCCGACTGAAGACAACGCGCACCGCGAGGCGTTCCAGATTCCGAACCGGACTCGCCCTGTTCACCGGCCTGCTCCTGGCCGTGGGCGCCCCGGCGACCGTGGCCGGCGCCCACCCGGGCCACCCGGAGCACGACGGACCGGCCGCCGCCGAGGGACAGTTCCAGCAGGTCCCGCTCGCCAAGGGCGAACCCGAGATGGGCGAGCCGATGTCGCTCGCCGTCCTCCCCGACCGCAGCGTCCTGCACACCTCGCGCGACGGCACCCTCCGCCTCACCGACGAGGGCGGCGTCACCAAGGTCGCCGGCCGCATCCCCGTCTACAGCCACGACGAGGAGGGACTCCAGGGCGTCGGCATCGACCCGGACTTCGAGAACAGCCGGGCCGTCTACCTGTACTACGCCCCGCCGCTCGACACCCCCGCCGGCGACGCCCCCGAGACGGGCACCGCCGAGGACTTCGCGGCGTTCGACGGCGTCAACCGCCTCTCCCGCTTCGTCCTCAACGCCAACGGCACCCTGGACCTGTCCAGCGAGAAGAAGGTCCTGGACGTCGCGGCCACCCGCGGCATCTGCTGCCACGTCGGCGGCGACATCGACTTCGACGCCGAGGGCAACCTCTACCTGTCCACCGGCGACGACACCAACCCCTTCGCCTCCGACGGCTACACGCCGATCGACGAACGCGCCGACCGCAACCCGGCCTTCGACGCCCGCCGCACCTCCGGCAACACCAACGACCTGCGCGGCAAGATCCTGCGGATCAAGGTCGCCGAGGACGGCTCGTACACCGTCCCCGAGGGCAACCTCTTCGCCCCCGGCACCGACAAGACCCGCCCCGAGATCTACGCGATGGGCTTCCGCAACCCGTTCCGGATGAGCGTCGACGACAAGACCGGCGTCGTCTACGTCGGCGACTACGGGCCCGACGCGGGCGCCGCCGACCCGGACCGCGGCCCGGCCGGACAGGTCGAGTTCGCCAAGGTCACCGAGGCCGCCAACTTCGGCTGGCCGTTCTGCACCGGCGACAACGACGCCTACAACGACTACGACTTCGCCACCGGCACCTCCGGCGCGAAGTTCGACTGCGCCGCCCCGAAGAACACCTCGCGGCACAACACCGGCCTCACCGACCTGCCGCCCGCCCAGGCCGCCTGGATCCCCTACGACGGCGGATCCCTGCCCGAATTCGGCAGCGGATCGGAGTCCCCGATGGCCGGCCCGGTCTACCGCTACGACGCCGGCCTCGACTCCAAGGTGAAGTTCCCCAAGGCCTACGACGGCGACTTCTTCGCCGGCGAGTACGGCCGCCGCTGGATCAAGCGGATCGAGCAGGACGACGACGGCTCCGTCGCGAAGATCAACGACTTCCCGTGGACCGGCACGCAGATCATGGACATGGAGTTCGGCCCCGACGGCGCGCTCTACGTCCTGGACTACGGCCTCTCCTGGTTCCAGGGCGACGAGCACTCCGCCCTGTACCGGATCGAGAACGCCGAGGACGGCTTCTCCCCGATCGCCGAGGTCAGGGCCGACAAGACCTCCGGCGCCGCCGGGCTGAAGGTCAAGTTCACCGCCACCGCCAAGGACGCCGACTCCACCGACCTCACCTACAGCTGGGACTTCGGCGACGGCACCAAGGGCGAGGGCCTCACCCCCACCCACAAGTACAAGAAGACCGGCACCTACTCCGCGACGTTCACCGCCAAGGACCCCGAGGGCAACACCGGCAACGCCAGCGTCCGCATCGTCGTCGGCAACACCGAACCCACGGTGAAGATCGACGTACCCGGCAACGGCAGCCTGGCCGCCTTCGGCGAACCCGTCCCGTTCAAGGTGACCGTCACCGACCCCGAGGAGAAGGTCGACTGCTCCAAGGTCAAGGTCGTCTACAGCCTCGGCCACGACTCCCACGCCCACGAGCTGACCAGCGAGACGGGCTGCGAGGGCACCCTCAACCCGCCCCCCGGTGACGGCGGCCACGACCCCAACGCCAACATCTACGGCGTCGTCGGCGCCGCGTACACCGACGGCGGAGCCAACGGTCAGGAAGCCCTCACCGGCACCGCCCGCACCGTCCTCCAGCCGCTGCACCGCCAGGCCGAGCACTTCGGCGCCCAGGAGGGCGTCACTGTGATCGACAAGACCGGAGCCCACGGCGGCAAGACGGTCGGCAACATCCACGACGGCGACTGGATCTCCTTCACGCCCTACCGCTTCGACGGCCAGAAGAAGATGACCGTCCGCGCCTCCTCCGGCGGCTCCGGCGGCTACCTCGAACTGCGCACCGGCTCACCCGACGGCAAGCTGCACGGCTCCGCGTACATCCCGCCGACCGGCGGCTGGGAGACGTTCCAGAACGTCGACGTCCCGCTGCGGGCCCTGCCGAAAAAGACCTCCGAGATCTACCTGGTCTTCCGCGGCGGCGACGGCGCGCTCTACGACATCGACGACTTCGAGTTCTCCAAGGAGCGCTACAAGGACGGCAAGAAGGTCCTGGTCTTCTCCAAGACCGCCGGTTTCCGCCACGACTCCATCCCCGAGGGCATCGCCGCCCTGAAGGAACTCGGCGGCCCGGCCGGCATCACCGTCGACGCGACCGAGGAGGCCGGCCAGTTCACCACCACCAACCTCGCCAAGTACGACGCGGTGGCCTTCCTGTCCACCACCGGTGACGTCCTCAACGCCGACCAGCAGAAGGCTTTCGAGAACTACGTCAAGAACGGCGGCGGCTACATGGGCATCCACGCCGCCGCCGACACCGAGTACGACTGGGAGTTCTACGGCGGCCTCGTGGGCGCGTACTTCGACTCGCACCCGGCCATCCAGAAGGCCACCGTGCGCGTCGAGGACCACGACCACCCGTCCACCGCGCACCTGGACGACGCCTGGGAGCGCACCGACGAGTGGTACAACTACCGCACCAACCCGCGGGAACAGGCCAAGGTCCTCGCCACCCTGGACGAGACGACCTACCAGGGCGGCACCATGAAGGGCGACCACCCGATCGCCTGGTGCCAGAACTACGGCGGCGGCCGCTCCTTCTACACCGGCGGCGGCCACACCAAGGAGTCCTACGCCGAGGAAGCCTTCCGCGCCCACCTGCTCGGCGGACTCCAGTACGCCACCGGCCAGGTCAAGGCCGACTGCAAGCCGGCCAAGGGCTACCGGACGATCTTCAACGGCCACACCCTGGACGGCTGGAAGCAGGCCGGCCCCGGCAGCTTCGACGTCAAGGACGGCACGCTGGAGTCCAACGGCGGCATGGGCCTGCTCTGGTACCAGGCCAAGGAACTGTCGTCGTACTCCCTGAAGCTGGACTGGAAGATGCGGGGCGACGACAACTCCGGGATCTTCGTGGGCTTCCCCGCCTCCGACGACCCCTGGTCCGCCGTCAACAAGGGCTACGAGATCCAGATCGACGCCACGGACGCGCCGGACCGGACGACCGGTGCCGTCTACTCCTTCAAGTCGGCCAACATCAAGGCCCGCGACCAGGTGCTCCGCCCGCCCGGCCAGTGGAACTCCTACGAGATCAAGGTCAAGGGAGAACGCCTCCAGGTGTTCCTCAACGGAGTCAAGATCAACGACTTCACCAACAAGGACCCCGAGCGGAGCCTGACCGACGGCTACATCGGTCTGCAGAACCACGGCCCCGACGACAAGGTCTCCTTCCGCAACATCCAGCTGAAGGAGCTGCCCTCCTAGGGTCTTCCGTTCGGACCAGGCCCGTTCCCTGATCCGGCCTGGTCCGGACGAGAGGCCCGAAGGGCGACCTGAACGGCGGCGGGCGAAGGACGCCGGACCTCCGCCCGCCGTCCCGCCGGGCCCTCAGGGGCCCGGCACCCGCTCGTCCCCGCCTCCGGCGGCTCACACCCGGTTCGCGTACGACAAGGAGGCTGCCCATGTCCGCCGAACCGTTCCTCCCCACCCCGCCCCCCGCCGCCCGCTTCGGCGTCTGGCTCATCGGGGCCCGCGGCTCCGTCGCCAGCACCGCCATCACCGGCTGCGCCGCCGTCGCCGCCGGACTCCACCCGCCGACCGGCATGGTCACCGAGACCGCCGACTTCACCGACTGCGGCCTGCCCCCGCTGTCCTCCCTCGTCTTCGGCGGTCACGACACCGTCGACTGCCCGCTGCCCAAGCGTGCCGAACACCTCGCCGCCGGCGGCGTCCTGCCCCACGGCCTGCCCGCCGCCGTCCACGCCGAACTCCTTGCCGCCGACCGGGAGATCCGGCCGGGCGGTCCGCAGCCCGGCACCCCCGGCGACGCCCCGGTCGCCACCGGGGACGACGGGCCGGCCCGCACCCAGGACGACTGGATCGACGCCTTCGCCGCCGACATCCGCGACTTCGTCCGCCGCAACGACCTCGCCGGCGCCGTCGTCGTCAACGTCGCCTCCACCGAGCCCGCCCCCGCCGACGGCGCCCTGCCGCCCAGCTCCCTCTACGCGGCCGCCGCCCTCCGCGCCGACTGCCCCTACGTCAACTTCACCCCCTCCGCCGGCCTGCACCACCCGGCACTCGCCGACGCCGCCGAGACCGCGGGCCTGCCCCACGCGGGCCGCGACGGCAAGACCGGACAGACCCTGCTGCGCTCCGTCCTCGGCCCGATGTTCTGCCAGCGGGCCCTCGCCGTGCGCGCCTGGTCCGGCACGAACCTGCTCGGCGGCGGCGACGGCGCCGCCCTCGCCGACCCCGCGGCCGCCGCCGCCAAGAACGGCGGCAAGGAACGCGTGCTCACCGACACCCTCGGCACCACTCCCGAGGGCGAGGTCCACATCGACGACGTGCCCTCCCTCGGCGACTGGAAGACCGCCTGGGACCACGTCGCCTTCGACGGCTTCCTCGGCTCCCGCATGATCCTCCAGACCGTGTGGCAGGGCTGCGACTCCGCCCTCGCCGCCCCCCTCGTCCTCGACCTGGCCCGCCTCACCCTGCGCGCCCGGCAGAAGGGCATCACCGGGCCGCTGCGCGAACTCGGCTTCTACTTCAAGGACCCGGTCGGCGACGGCCCGGCCGCCCTGGCGGAGCAGTACGCGGACCTGCTGACCCTGGCCGCACGCCTCCGTGACGACGCCGGCGGGCCGGCGGGCCCGGACGGCGGGGACGGAGGGGACGGAGGGGACGGAGTGCGGGATCGGCGCGGCCCGCATGGCCGGCCTGACCCGCAGGGCGGGCATCACCAGCACGGCTCGGAGGTACGGCGATGACCGGCCGGGGCGCGTTCGCAGAGGGCCGGTTCCCGCCGAGCACGTCGGTCACGGGCGCGTCCGGAGCGGCGTGGGGCCCGTCCGGGTCCGGCACGTCCGGCTCCGCGTGGGGCTCCTCCGGGTCCGCTTGGGGCTCCTCCGGGTCAGCGTGGGGCTCCTCCGGGTCCGCGTCGGGCACGTCGGCGTCGCACCCGCACGACCGGTTCGACGCGTCCGCCAAGGCCGGAACGGCGGACGCACCCGCCCCGGCCCCCGCGCTAGCCCCCGTCCCGCCCGCCGACGGCGATCCCCACGCCGCTGACCCGCACATCGGCCCCGGCCGACTCGGTGCCTGGGCCGAACTCCTGCGCCTGCCCGCCCTGTTCACTGTCCCCGGCGACGCCCTGGCCGGTGCGGCGGCGGCCGGTGCGCGGCCCGGGGTGCGGACACTGCTCGCCATCGGCTCCTCCGTGTGCCTGTACGAGGCGGGCATGGCGCTGAACGACTGGGCGGACCGCGAGGAGGACGCCCGGGAGCGGCCGCACCGCCCGATCCCGTCCGGCCGCATCCGCCCGGCCGCCGCCCTCACCGCCGCGGGTGCGCTCACCGGGGCGGGTCTGGCACTGGCCGCCGGGGCGGGACGCCCCGCCCTCGCCGTGGCCGCGCCGCTCGCCGCGACCGTGTGGGCCTACGACCTCGCCCTGAAGCACACGCCCGCCGGACCGGCGGCCATGGCGGCCGCCCGCGGACTCGACCTGCTCCTCGGCGCCTCGGTCACCGGAAGCGCCGAGGTCGACGGTGGCCGGGGCGGTGGTGCGGGCCGTGCCACCCGGGCCGCCCTGCCCTCCGCCGTGCTGCTCGGCAGTCACACCCTGGCCGTCACCGCCGTGTCCCGCCGGGAGACCACCGGCGGGGCGGTCCTGGCCCCCCTCGCGGCGCTCGCGACGACCGGGGCGCTCGCCCGGCTCGTCACCCACCGCCGCACCCAGCTCCCGGCAGGCCGGCGGGCAGCAGCCGCCCCCGGCCTGCCGGGCTCCGTCCCGGCCGCGCCCGCTTCTCCGGCCGCCGACGTCCTGGCCACCGCCCTGGGCGCCGCCTACGCCGCCACCGCCGCCCGGCCCTACTTCCACGCCGCGCTCAACCCGTCACCCCCGCTCACCCAGCGCGCCGTCGGCGGCGGCATCCGCGCGACGGTCCCGCTCCAGGCCGCGCTCGCCGCCCGCGCCGGCGCCCCCGCGACCTCCCTGCTGGTCGCGGCCCTGGCCCCGGCGGGACGGTGGTTCGCGCGGCGGGCCGCGATGAGGAAGGTGAGCATCACATGAGCCGCGACGCGTCGAGGAACCGGCACGGGGGCAGCGGCGACGCAGCACAGCCGCCCTCGCAGGAGCCCGTCCCGCTGCGTTTCGGCTACGGCACCAACGGCCTCGCCGACCTCCGTCTCGACGACGCCCTCCGCCTGCTCGCCGACCTCGGCTACGACGGCGTCGGTCTGACCCTCGACCACATGCACCTCGACCCGATCGCCCCGGACCTGGCCGCCCGCACCCGCCGGGTCGCCCACCGGCTGGACGCGCTCGGCCTGGGCGTCACCGTCGAGACCGGTGCCCGCTACGTCCTCGACGCGCGCCGCAAGCACGGCCCGTCGCTCCTCGACCCGGACCGGGACGACCGGGCCCGACGCGTCGACCTCCTCCTGCGGGGCGTCCGGGTCGCCGCGGACCTGGGCGCCCACGCCGTGCACTGCTTCAGCGGCACCCTCCCGGAGGGAACCGACGCGGACACCGCCTGGAAGCGCCTCGACCAGTCCCTCACCCCGGTGCTGGAGGCAGCCGACGCCGCCGGTGTCCCGCTCGCCGTGGAACCCGAACCCGGCCACCTCCTGGGCACCCTCGCCGACTTCCACCACCTGCGCCGCCTCCTCGGCGACCCCCAGCCCCTCGGCCTCACCCTGGACATCGGCCACTGCCAGTGCCTGGAACCCCTCTCTCCCGCGGACTGCGTCCGCGAAGCCGCTCCCTGGCTGCGCCACGTGCAGATCGAAGACATGCGGCGCGGTGTGCACGAGCACCTCCCCTTCGGCGACGGCGAGATCGACTTCCCGCCCGTCCTCGCGGCCCTCGCCGACACCGGCTACCGGGGCCTGACCGTCGTCGAACTGCCCCGCCACTCCCACGCGGGCCCCCACTTCGCCGCCCACTCCCTCCCGTTCCTCCGCGCGGCCGCCCCGCCGAGGGCAGGCACCCCCGCCACCGACGCGTCCGCCAGGTCCTCCGACACCGACTCCTCCACCAGTTCCTTCATCACCACCTCCTCCTCCGATCCCGTCCCCCCACACGGCGATCCCTCCGCCACCCCCGAAGGGAGCACCACCCCATGAACAGCCCCGATGCCGTCCCGGCGACCCCGGAGGCAGACCCAGCAGGCGTCACCCCGGCCACCGCCACCCACCCCGTGGCGGAAACTCAGGCCGACGCTCCCGCCGCCCGCTCCGCGGCAGCGGCACAGTCCCACCCCCGGGCCGATCACCAGGCCGGTCACCAGGCCGACCACCGCACCGGTCATCCGGCCGTCCTCCCGCCCGCCGATCTGCGCCGCCTGCTCGCCGACCGCCTGGACGCGGCCGCCCGCGCCTGGCTCGACCGGGCCCTGGAGGAGGCCGCCGAACACCCGGGCACCCACGGCCCCATTTCGGTGTGGGAGCTCCGGCTCGCCGAGGCCGGCCGCCGCTGCGGGCCCGACCACGCCGACGCCGCCCGCGTCCTCATCCTGGACGCCGCCCGCGCCGACACGGACGCCCTCAACCGGGTCTACTCCCAGGGCACCGCCGCCGAACGCCGCGCGGTCCTGCACGCCCTGGCCCACCTCGTGCCCGGCCCGGACGCCGTCCCGCTCGTCGAGGACGCCCTGCGCACCAACGACACCCGGCTGGTCGCCGCCGCCCTCGGCCCCTACGGCGCCCGGCACCTCGACCCCCACGCCTGGCGGCACGCCGTACTGAAGTGCCTGTTCACCGGTGTCCCCGTCGACCGGATCACCGACCTGGCCCGGCGTGCCCGCGGCGACGGCGAACTCGCCCGCATGCTCGGCGACTTCGCCGAGGAGCGCACCGCCGCCGGCCGCCCGGTCCCCGACGACCTGCACCGCGTCCTCGCCCTCACCGCGACCGCCGGCGCCGCCGACGCCGCCGCGCCGACGCCCGCCCCGGACCGCCCGCTCACCCCGCACCACCCCCCTACGGACGCCCCCCACGCCGACACCCCCCACGCGGACGACCCCCACGTCAAGGAGACCTGATGCGCCTCTTCGACCCCCACATCCACATGACGTCCCGGACCACCGACGACTACCAGGCCATGTACACCGCGGGGGTCCGCGCCGTCGTCGAGCCCGCCTTCTGGCTGGGCCAGCCCCGCACCTCCCCGGCCTCCTTCCTGGACTACTTCGACGCCCTCCTCGGCTGGGAACCCTTCCGCGCCGCCCAGTACGGCATCGCCCACCACTGCACCCTCGCCCTGAACCCCAAGGAGGCCAACGACCCGCGTTGCGTGCCCGTCCTCGACGAACTGCCCCGCTATCTCGTCAAGGACAACGTGGTGGCCGTCGGCGAGATCGGCTACGACTCCATGACCCCCGCCGAGGACAACGCACTGGCCGCACAGCTCCAGCTCGCCGCCGACCACGGCCTGCCCGCCCTCGTGCACACCCCGCACCGCGACAAGCTGGCCGGACTGCGCCGCACCCTCGACGTCGTCCGCGAGTCCGCGCTGCCCATGGACCGCGTCCTGATCGACCACCTCAACGAGACCACCGTCAAGGAGGCCAAGGACAGCGGCTGCTGGCTCGGCTTCTCCGTCTACCCGGACACCAAGATGGACGAGGACCGGATGGTCGCCATCCTCCAGGAACACGGCCCCGAGCGGGTCCTGGTGAACTCCGCCGCCGACTGGGGCAAGAGCGACCCGCTGAAGACCCGCAAGGTGGCCGACCTCATGCTCGCCGAGGGCTTCACCGACGACGACGTCGACCTGGTGCTGTGGCGCAACCCCGTCGCCTTCTACGGGCTCAGCGGCCGGCTCGCCCTGGATGTCCCCGCCCCCCTGGACACCCACGAGGGCAACTCCATCCAGCGCGGCGCCCCCAAGGACGCGCCCGGCCCGGCCGCCGTCCCCGCCGCGGAGGCGTGAGCCATGCGCTTCCGCCATCCCGACGGCTCCACCGTGCACCTCGCCTACTGCACCAACGTGCACCCCGCCGAAACCCTGGACGGCGTCCTCGCCCAGCTCCGCGACCACTGCGAGCCCGTCCGACGCCGCCTGGGCCGGGACCGTCTCGGCATCGGCCTGTGGCTCGCCAGGGACGCCGCCCGCGCCCTCGTCGGCGACCCCTCCGCCCTGCGCGGCCTGCGCTGCGCACTCGAACAGCGGGGCCTCGAAGTCGTCACCCTCAACGGCTTCCCCTACGAGGGATTCGGCGCGGACGAGGTCAAGTACCGCGTCTACAAGCCCGACTGGGCCGACCCCGAGCGGCTGGAGTACACGACGGCCCTGGCCCGCGTCCTCGCCGGGCTGCTCCCCGACGACGTCACCGAAGGCAGCATCTCCACCCTGCCGCTGGCCTGGCGCACCGTCTACGACGACCGGCGGGCCGCCACCGCCCACACCGCCCTGCGCACCCTCGCCGAACGCCTCGACGCCCTTCAGGACCTCACCGGACGCTCCGTCCGGGTCGCCCTGGAACCGGAACCCGGCTGCGTCGTCGAGACCACCCGCGACGCCCTCGCACCGCTGACCACGATCGGCCACGACCGCATCGGCATCTGCGTCGACACCTGTCACCTCGCCACCTCCTTCGAGGACCCGCACACCGCCCTGGACGACCTCACCCGGGCCAGGGTGCCCGTCGTCAAGTCCCAGCTGTCCGCCGCCCTGCACGCCGAACGGCCTCACCTCCCCGAGGTCCGCGAGGCGCTGGCCGCCTTCGCCGAGCCCCGCTTCCTGCACCAGACCCGCACGACCACCGCCGCCGGCCTGCGCGGCACCGACGACCTCGACGAGGCCCTGACCGGCACCGCCCTGCCCGACACCGCACCCTGGCGGGCGCACTTCCACGTCCCGCTGCACGCGGACCCCGTCGCACCCCTCACCTCCACGCTGCCCGTGCTCACCTCCGCCCTCGCCCGCCTCGTCGGCGGCCCGCACCCGCTCACCCACCACCTCGAGGTCGAGACCTACACCTGGCAGGCCCTCCCGCCCGAGCTGCGCCCCAAGGGCCGCACCGCGCTCGCCGACGGCATCGCCGCCGAGCTCGCCCTGGCCCGCGACCTCCTGACGGACCTCGGCCTGAAGGAGCTCCCATGAGCCGCCCCACCCCCCTCCTCGTCCTCGACGTCGTGGGCCTCACCCCGCGTCTCCTCGACCACATGCCCCACCTCAAGTCCCTCGGCCGGAGCGGCTCCCGCGCCCCCCTCGGCACCGTGCTGCCCGCCGTCACCTGCGCCGCCCAGTCCACCTTCCTGACCGGCACCCTGCCCGCCGAGCACGGCATCGTCGGCAACGGCTGGTACTTCCGCGAACTCGGCGACGTCCTGCTGTGGCGGCAGCACAACGGCCTCGTCGCCGGCGACAAGCTCTGGGACGCCGCCCGCCGCGCCCACCCCGGCTACACCGTCGCCAACATCTGCTGGTGGTACGCGATGGGCGCCGACACCGACATCACCGTCACCCCCCGCCCCGTCTACTACGCCGACGGCCGCAAGGAACCCGACTGCTACACCCGGCCGCCCGCCCTGCACGACGAACTCACCGAGAAGTTCGGCACCTTCCCTCTGTTCCACTTCTGGGGCCCCGGCGCCGACCTCGTCTCCAGCCGGTGGATCATCGACGCCACCCGCCACATCATGCGCACCCGCCACCCCGACCTGACCCTCTGCTACCTCCCTCACCTCGACTACGACCTGCAGCGATACGGCCCCGACGACCCCCGCTCCCTGAAGGCGGCCGCCGACCTCGACGCCGCGATGGCCCCGCTGCTGGACGACGCCCGCGCAGAGGGACGCACCGTCGTCGCCCTGTCCGAGTACGGCATCACCCGCGTGAACCGTCCCGTGGACATCAACCGGGCCCTGCGCCGCGCCGGACTGCTGGAGGTGCACACGCAGGACGGCATGGAGTACCTCGACCCGATGGCCTCCCGCGCCTTCGCCGTCGCCGACCACCAGATCGCCCACGTCTACGTGCGCCGCCCCGAGGACCTCGACGCGACCCGCGCCGCCCTCGACGGACTGCCCGGCATCGAGCAACTCCTCGACGACGAGGGCAAGAAGACCCACCACCTCGACCATCCCCGCTCGGGGGAACTGGTCGCCGTCGCCGAACCGGAGGCCTGGTTCACGTACTACTACTGGCTCGACGACGACCGCGCGCCCGACTTCGCCCGGCTCGTCGAGATCCACCGCAAACCCGGCTACGACCCGGTCGAACTCTTCATGGATCCCCTCGACCCCTACGTCAAGGTCAAGGCCGCCACCGCGCTGGCCCGCAAGAAGCTGGGTCTGCGCTACCGCATGGCGGTGGTGCCTCTCGACCCGTCGCCTCTTCGCGGCAGCCACGGCCGCCTCCCCGCGAGTGACGACGACGGTCCGCTCCTCATCTGCTCCACCCCCGATGCCGTGGGCGACCGCGTCGCGGCCACCGATGTCAAACAACTCCTGCTCCGCCTGGCCGGACTCGACCGGCCGACGCACGACGTACACCCGCACGAAGCGCAGCCGCACAACGCGCACCCGCACAACGCGCACCCGCACGACGTGCGCCCGCACGACCCCGTGTGACCGCACGCCTCACACCCGCCGCATCCCGCCCGTACACGGCCTTCGGAATGCGACTACCGAGATCCGACTACCGAGAGTGAAACACACGACACTGACAACGGCCGGTCCCGGTGGCCCCGGCACCGGCCGCGACCCGGAAGGCAGGCCCCCCGTGACGCTCCGTCCCGAACCCTCCCGCACCGAACCCGCCACCCTCGGCGACGCACCCGACGAGGCCTTGCGCCGCAGCCTCGGTGTGGGCCGGCGCCGCTTCCTCACCACCTGCACCGCCGTGGCCGCCGGAGCCGTCGCGGCCCCCGTCTTCGGCGCAGCGCCCGCCCTCGCCCACGGCCGGGACAGAGGCCACGGCCACGGGCACGACCACGGCCATGGGCGTGGGCAGGTGCTCGTCCCGCCGCACAAGCGCGGCATCATCCTCTACACCGTCCGCGACGCCACCGCCCGCGACCCCCTCGCGAGCGACCTGCCCTCCGGCTTCCGCGAAGTCTTCAAGCAACTCGCCCGCCACGGCTACCGCCAGGTCGAGTTCGCGGGCTACCGCCAGCACGCCAACGCCCCCGGCGGCGACAACCTCGAAACCGTCAAGGGCGCCAGGCTGCTGCGCCGCTGGCTCGACGACCACGGACTGCGCGCCCAGGGCAACCACGGCTTCATCCCGCCGTCCTGGCCGCTCACTTCCGCGGACAAGGACACCTTCAAGAAGCACCTGGAGATCGCCAACATCCTCGGTATGGACCACATGGGCACCGGCGGCGACCCCACCGGCAGCTCCCACCGGGCCGACTGGGACGTGGCCGCCGACAAGTGGAACGCGCTCGGCGCCATCGCCCGCCGTGCGGGCATCAAGCTCTACACCCACAACCACGACAGCGCCTACGGCTTCCTCCTCGACCGCGGACCGCTCGACGACCAGGGCCGTCCCACCCGCAGCTCCGGCATCCGCAAGCTGGAGTACTTCCTGAAGGTCACCGACCCGAGGCTGGTCTGGCTGGAGATGGACATCTTCTGGGCGCACGTCGCCCAGTACAAGTTCCACACCTACACCGCCGCCGACGGCTCCACCCGCAGGAACGTCTTCGACCCGGCCGCCCTGGTCGCCCGCCACAACAAGCGCTACCCGCTCTTCCACGCCAAGGACGGCGTCGTCGACACCACCAACGGCATGGGCTGGGACATGGTGCCGTTCGGCACCGGCGACATCGACTACACGACGTTCTTCTCCCGGGTCGGGCTGCCGAACTACCGCAACCCGATGGTCGAGGACGACAACTCCCCGAGCGCCACCGACCCCGCGCAGTCGTTGCGGGAGGCGAAAATCAGCTACGACAACATGGCGGCCCTCCGCAAGCGCCGCCGCTGACGCCCGCTGACGGCCGCAGCCCGTGCGGGCCGTCCAGAGCCGGCCCGATCAGACCGGATCCGGCCGGCTCCGGCCGCCGCCCGGTCGGCCCGGCGCGTCAGCCGATGCCCTGGCGGTCCGGCCGGAGCGCGAACGCCCGGTCCGCCGGGGTCGGCGCGACCCGTTCGACGGCCTGCCGCAGCAGCTCGCGGTGCCGCCGGAGCGGCTCGCACCGCTCCGGCGGCACGAGCAGCAGCAGGTCGTCCAGCCCGGCCAGCAGCCGCCGCGTCACCTGCGGCGTCCCCGCGGCACAGCTGCGCACCTCGGCGAACCCCAGGTCCACCAGCGCCTCCCACCCCGGCAGCGGCTGCACCAGCCGGACCGTCCCCGACCGGTCCCGGTGCAGCGCCACGTCCAGTGGCCGCCGCGACAGCGCCGCCAGCAGCTGCACCACGCGGTCCATGGCCTGCACGGCCGTCGTCGGATCGTTGATCGCCGTGGACAGGGCCCGCAGCGCGATGTCCGACAGCTGCCGCAACCCGAACCCGAGGTCCTGATGGAAGGTGCGCTCCACACCGACGCCCATCGTGTTCCGCAGGACACGCGGGGGAGGGGACTGCCCGCCGTGCACCGCGATCACGGGCATGCCGGGCACCACGAAGTCCCCGATGCGCGGCACCAGCCGCAGCACCACCCCGTGCCGCCGGGCCACCCGCACCAGCCGCGCGATGTGCACGTCCCGCAGCACCCCCGCCCGGCCCTCGTGCGCGACCCACGCCGTCACCGGCCCGAGCTCCGGCCGCGCGTCGCCGTCCCGCACCGCCGGCATGAGCGCGACGGCCCGGAAGGACTCCACGGCGATCCGTGCGATCACATGACTGACCCGCATCAGCCGCAGGGTCGTGTTCACGTACATCACGAACAGCAGCAGGCTCAGCGCCACCATCCCCAGCGTGAGGACCGACTGCACCAGCGGAACGGTCACCACCCGGCGGGGGTCGGTCGTGCTGTCGAAGGCGGTCAGCACCAGCAGCGTCAGGACGAACGTCGCGAGGAAGACGGCGAAGGTGGCCTTGGTGATCCGGCTCCGGACGAAGATCCGCACCACCCGTGGCGTGAACTGACCGCTCGCCATCTGCACTGCGACCAGCGAGATACTGAAGACCACACCGATGAAGGTCATCATCGCCGAGCTGACCGCGCCGACCACGGTCTTCACGTCCTCGGCGAACCGCACCAGATCGTCGAGCGTCTCGAAGTCGCCCTGCTCCCGCAGCGAATCGACGATCGCCGTGTCCAGCTCCTCCGTGACCAGCCACACCACGAAGACGATCACCATGGCGGCCGTGGGCGCGAACCAGAACGAGTCCCGCAGGTGCTCCCGGAGCGGTGACAGGGCCCGCCGCCGGCGACCCGGCAGCGCACGGTGCGTCATCATCCAGTCACTCATGGTGTGACCCTAGGCGGATCCGGCCCCCAGGTCCCGGAGCGCCGCCGGAGCGAAGGAAACGCAGGTGAAGGGCGCTGCCAAACCTTGGTATGGTGGTCCATGTCGCCGCGGGGCCCGCCCCCTGCACGGCGGCGAAACACCTGGTCCGGGTGGCGGAATGGCAGACGCGCTAGCTTGAGGTGCTAGTGCCCTTTATCGGGCGTGGGGGTTCAAGTCCCCCCTCGGACACTCGCAGAAAACACAGCCACGGGTCGAGTTCATCTCGGCCCGTTTCCCTTGTCCGGGGTACTTGCCCGGCCTCCTCCCGCAGGTGTCGTCGGGCTTCCCGTCCCCCGCCCGCGGGACTTCACCTCCCCCCGCCCGCGGGCTTCACGTCCCCCGGCCCGCCCCCGGGACAACCAGCCGCGGAAATTGCGTGGCCGCGGCCTCCCGCCCTTCCCTACACTCGCCGATCAGCAGGCGCCGTCCCGTCCCGGGGGCGCCGCACCGTGACCACAGTGAGGGGAGCAGGCCATGCGTGACCACGCCGCCGTCGCCGCTCCCCGTTCCCGGTCCGCCCGGTCAGAGGTGATCCTGGTGTCCCCGGCCGTCCGGTGCCCGCTGCGCGGCCGGTACCGGATGCCCGCGACGCACGTCTGAGCCGACGAACCCCGCCCGCCGGGGGTGTGCCCCGCCGTGCGCCGGGCGACATCGCGCTGCCCTTCTCCGTACCAGCCGAAAGGCACGGGCCATGCGCACCGACCCTCTCACCACCGTCCGCAACCTCGGCATCCTCGCCCATGTGGACGCCGGCAAGACCACCGTCACCGAGCGGATCCTCTACGCGACCGGCACCACGCACCGGCGCGGCGAGGTCCACGACGGCACCACCGTCACCGACTTCGACCCCCAGGAACGCGACCGGGGCATCACCATCTTCTCGGCCGCCGTCAGCTGTGCCTGGCAGGGGCACCGCATCAACCTCATCGACACCCCCGGACACGTCGACTTCGCCGACGAGGTGGAACGCTCCCTGCGCGTCCTCGACGGCGCCGTCGCCGTGTTCGACGCGGTCGCCGGAGTGGAACCGCAGAGCGAGGCCGTGTGGCGGCAGGCGGACCGGCACGGAGTACCGCGGATCGCGTTCGTCAACAAGATGGACCGTCCCGGCGCCCGGCTCGACGACGCCGTCGCCTCCCTCCGCGGACGGCTGCACCCCGCACCCCTGGCCGTCCAGTTCCCCATCGGGGCGGAGGACACCTTCACCGGTGTGGTCGACCTCCTGCGCATGCGGGCGCTGACCTGGACCGACGAGGGCGAGGCACGCGACCCCGGACCCGTCCCGGACGAGCTGCGCGAGGAGACGCACCGGCGGCGCCGGCTGCTGGAGGAGACCGTCGCCGAACTGCATCCGCGCGCCCTGGAGGAGTTCTGCGCCGCGGGTTCGCTCGGCACCGGCACCCTCGAATCCGCCCTGCGGGACCTGACCCGCAGCGGTGACGCGGTCGTCGTCCTGTGCGGCTCCGCCTACCGGAACCGCGGCATCGAACCGCTCCTGGACGCCGTGCTCGCCTACCTGCCCTCGCCGCTCGACGTCCCGCCGGTCCGCGGCACGGACGACGACGGCCGCGAGCGGGAACGGGCCGCCGACCGCAGCGCACCGCTGGCCGCGCTCGCGTTCAAGGTGACCGCCACCGCCACCGGGCGCCTGACCTACCTGCGCCTCTACGCGGGAACCATCGAGAAGGGAGACACCGTGTGGGACGCCACCGCGCGGCGCACCGAACGCATCGGGCGCATCCTGCGGGTCCGTGCCGACCGGCACGCCCCGCTCGACCGTGCCGTCGCCGGGGACATCGTCGCCGTGGTGGGCCCGAAGTCCGCGCGCGCCGGATCCACCCTCTGCGCGCCCGACGACCCGCTGCTTCTCGAACCTCCCGGAGTCGCCGAGCCGGTGGTGTCCGTGGCCGTCGAGGCGTCGAGGGGCACGGACACCGGCCGCCTGGCGGCCGCGCTGGCGCGGATCGCCGAGGAGGACCCCTCGCTGGTGGTGCGCACCGACCCCGAGACCGGGCAGACGGTGCTGTCCGGCATGGGCGAACTCCACCTGGAGGTCGCGGTGGAGAAGATCCGGCGCGAGCACGGGATGGGCGTCGGCGTGGGCCGCCCCCGGGTCAGCCACCGGGAGACGGTGGCCCGCGGGGTGTCCGGATTCGTGTACCGGCACGTCAAACAGGACGGCGGTGCGGGGCAGTTCGCGCACGTCGTCCTCGACGTAGAACCGCTTCCGTCCGCGGAATCCGGCTTCACGTTCCGTTCGACGGTGACCGGCGGGCGGGTGCCGCAGGAGTACGTCCGGGCGGTCGAGGCCGGCTGTCGGGACGCGCTGGCGGAGGGCCCGCTGGGCGGCGACCCGGTGACCGGCCTGCGGGTCACCCTCACCGGCGGGTCCACGCACGTGAAGGACTCGTCGGACACCGCGTTCCGCACGGCCGGGCGGCTCGGTCTGCGGGACGCCCTGCGGGCCTGCGGGATGGTCCGGCTTGAGCCGGTCGTCGAGGTCTCCGTCACCGTGCCCGAGGACGCGGTGGGCGGGGTGCTCGGTGACCTGGCCGCCCGCCGCGGCCGGGTGACGGGCTCCGTCACCCGGGCGGGCGCGACGGTCGTCACCGCGACCGTGCCGCTGGCCGAACTCTTCGGCTACGCGACCCGGTTGCGCAGCCGCACCCGGGGCCGCGGCACTTTCACCGGCCGGCCCACCGGCTACGCCCCCGCGCCCCCGCGGTAGGCCCGCACCCGTGAGGGGCCCGGCGGGCGGCCCCTCCCGCGCCCTCGACCGGGAGGGGCCGCCCGCCCCAGGACCACGGCGCACCACCGTCCGCCCGGGACAGCACCGCCCGTGGGTGCATAACACCGCCCGTCGGTCAACGGCACCGTCGGTCGCTCAGGGGTAGGACACCACCTTCGACGGCACCGTGTCCGAGCCCGATGTCGGCGCCCCGGTGTCGTTGATGACGCACTCGTACTGGCCGTTGCCGCTCAGCGAGACGACCAGCAGGTGGTGGAAGCGCACCCCGGGGCGCACCGGGGCGGCGAAGCCGTGGTGCTGCACGATCGTGGGGTTGACGTTGTAGTAGCAGTAACTGCCCATGCCCCAGCCCTCGTGGCTGCGGACGTGGTCGCCGACCTTGTACGCGGCATAGCCCTTCATGGAGCCGTTCTGGATGGCGGACTGGTCGGGGGCGTCGTACGCCTTCTCGTTCTGGAAGAAGATGGTGCGGCCCCGTTCGCCGTTCCACTGCACGTCGTACTTGTTGAAGTGTTCGACGAACAGGCCCGTCGCCAGGACGTCGTGGCCGTTGACGACGACGCCGTAGTCGCAGCGGTTGGTCTCCCAGCCGACGCCGTCGCCGTGGTCGGCGCGCCACACCCAGGTGTGGTCGATGATCGTATGCCGGGCGTTGACGACCATGCTGGTCGTCGCCTTGCCGGGCCCGGCGCCGCCGATCCGGATGAACACGTCCTGGACGGTGATCGGGTTGGCGGAGTGGCCGCGGGAGGCGCCGCGCGGCCCGACCTCCAGCAGGACGGGGGAGTTGACCGGGCCGGCGTCGATGAGGAAGCCCGCCAGCCGGACTCCGTCGACGTCGGCGACCCGCATCGCGGTGACGCCGTTGTCCGGGATGAGGGTGGCGTAACCCAGGCCCAGCACCACGGTGTTGGGCCGGTTCACGCGCACCGGCCGGTCGACGTGGTAGATCCCCGGCGTCAGCAGCAGGTGCAGGCCCTGGTCGAGCGCCCGGTTGAGGGTGGCCGCCGAGTCGCCGGGCCGGGCGACGTAGAAGCGCTCCAGCGGCAGCGAGGTGCCGCGCGGGGTGCCATTGCCCCAGGTCACCCCGCGCGCGTTGGTCCGCAGCGCGGGCAGGAACACGCGGTAGCGGTCCCCGTCGAGGTACAGGAAGGGCTTCTCCCGGGAGCGGGGTGTGGTGGTCAGCGTGGTGTACGGCGGCTCGGGGAACGTCTGTGCCGGGGCACCTTCGACGCCGGAGAACACCATGTTCCACACGGCGTTGGTCCAGCCGCCCACCGCACTGTCCCGCGTGTACCACTGCTGCTGGGAGTACGGGCCGACGGTGCCGTCGATGCGGCTGTCCGCGATGTAGCCGCCGCTGGCCCAGCCGTACCCGTCGGGCGCGAGGTTGAGGTCGCCCCGGACGTGCATCCGGCGGAACGGCGCGGCCTGGGCGACGGCCCACCGGTTGGTGCCGTTGACCGGGACGACGGCCAGGTTCTCCGCCGAACGCCAGAAGTTCTGCGTGGCGTTGCCGTCGAACCAGCCCGCGTCGACGGTGATGTCGCCGTGGATCGTGGTGTCGTCGGGGGAGAGGCCCAGCCCGGAGATCGAGGTGTAGAAGCCGATCTGCGCGTTGAGCCCGTGGTAGGCCCCCGGCTTGAACAGCAACTGGTAGCGCCCGGGTCCGAACTGGTCCGACTCCTGCCGGGCGAACACCTCGTCCAGCGTCTCCTGGATGTTCCGCGTGGCCGGGTCGAAGACGAGCACGTCGGGGCCGAGGTCGCCACCGCCCTTGAGACGGCGGGGCCTTCCGCGGTGGTCCGGCGCGGCGGACGCCGTGCCCGGCAGGGCGGCGGCCAGCAGGGGAGCGGCGGCCGCGGCACCGAGGACGGTGCGCCGGCCGAGCGCGGGCTGCCCCGATGTTCCGGGCGAACTCGCGGAGGCGATGGGGGAGTCGGACGTCATGGGGCGGCTCTCCTGTTCAGGAAGCGAACGTGGTCCGGTTCAGAAAGTGAACGGGGTGAGGTGTTGGGAGCGCTCTCTCGCCGGTGAATGGTTCATCCCTGGAACAGATGCGTCAAGGGGTGAGGCGCGAGTCGGTACGAGCGGCACCGCCCTCGGTCCGCCGCGGACGAGCGTGCCCAACCCCTTGACGCGGCGCGCCCGGAGCATTTAACTCACGTCCTGAATTAAGTCGTGAGGATCACGTCACCGGGACGCGCCCCATGCAGCCTTTGCGTGAACAGCCTCGGCGCTGGGAGACCACCCCCGCTCACTCCCGGAAAGGGATTTCACGAGCCATGCGCAGCATCCGAGCCGTGCCGTGGGCCTCCAGGGCTATTCCACCCTCGACGACGTGTACTGGAACCAGATCATGGCCGCCTCCCTGGGTGGTGAGCGTCCCCATGGTCGCGGGCTTCCTGCTCCTGCAGCGCTACCTCGTCGCCGGCCTGACCGCGGGAGCGGTCACGTGACCGCCCCGCCCTGACCGCCCCGCCCTGACCGCCCCGCCCTGACCGCCCCGCCCTGACCGCCCCGCCCTGACCGTCCCGCCCTGACCGCCCCGTGATGACGACCGCCCTGCACCGACCGCCGGGCGGCCAAGCCACGTGACCGACCACCGCACCCTCGCGGAAGGACCCCAGTGACCATCGACCTCTCCGCTCTCCCCGAAGACTTCCTGTGGGGCACGGCCACCTCGGCCTACCAGATCGAGGGGGCCGTGACGGAGGACGGCCGCTCACCCTCCATCTGGGACACCTTCTCCCGCAGCCCCGGCGCGGTCGACAACGGCGACCACGGCGACACCGCCTGCGACCACTACCACCGCTGGCCCGAGGACATCGACCTCATGCGCCGCCTCGGCACCAACGCCTACCGCCTGTCGGTCGCCTGGCCCCGCGTCGTCCCCGGCGGCGACGGCCCGGCCAACTCCAAGGGCCTCGACTTCTACGACCGGCTCGTCGACGGTCTGCTGGCCGCCGGCATCACCCCGTCCGTCACCCTCTACCACTGGGACCTGCCCCAGACGCTCCAGGACCGCGGCGGCTGGCCCGTACGCGAGACCGCCGAACACTTCGCGGCGTACGCCTCCGTCGTCGCCCGCCGCCTCGGCGACCGCGTCCACCACTGGGCCACCCTCAACGAGCCCCTGTGCTCCGCCTGGATCGGCCACCTCGAAGGCCGCATGGCCCCCGGCCTCACCGACCTCACCGCTGCCGTCCGCGCCTCCTACCACCTCCTCCTCGCCCACGGCCTCGCCACCCGCGCCGTCCGCGCCGCCGCCCCGGGCGCCCAGGTCGGCATCGTCAACAACCTCTCCACCATCCACCCCGCGAGCGACACCCCCGAGGACCGGGCCGCCGCCGCCCGCATGGACGGCCACACCAACCGCTGGTGGCTCGACCCCGTCCACGGCCGCGGCTTCCCCACCGACATGCGCGACGTGTACGGCGTCGAACTCCCCGAGAAACCGGGCGACTCGGCCGCCATCGCGTCCCCCCTCGACTGGCTCGGCCTCAACTACTACTTCCCCCAGGTCGTCACCGCCGATCCGGACGGCCCCGCCCCCCACGCCACCGCCGTCCGCCGGGAGGGCGTGCCCCGCACCGGCATGGACTGGGAGATCGACCCCACCGGCATCGAAACCCTCCTCCTTCGCCTCACCCACGAGTACGGCGCCCGCCGCCTCTACGTCACCGAGAACGGCTCCGCCTTCCCCGACACCGTGCGCCCCGACGGCACCGTCGACGACCCCGAACGCCGCGCCTACCTGGAGGACCACATCGCCGCCTGCGCCTCCGCCGCCCGCAAGGGCGCACCGCTGGCCGGCTACTTCGCCTGGTCGCTCCTGGACAACTTCGAATGGGCCTACGGCTACGACAAGCGCTTCGGCCTCGTCCACGTCGACTACGCCACCCAGACCCGCACCATCAAGGGCTCCGGCCACCGCTACGCGGAGATCATCCGGGCGCACCGGGGGAGGGACTCTCGGGCTGCGTGACCCCCGGTGCGGTCGTTCCGGGGACCACGCCTCAGCCGAGGGCGTCCCCCGCCTCCCAGGGGCTCGGCCCCGAGCCGTCCCGCCAGCGCAGGAGGTCCGGACCGTTCACACAGACGATCCCGCACTGCTCGGCGTACTCGAGTGCGGGGCCGGTGAAGTCGCTGGTGGTCACCATGACGGCCACGTCCGCCCCGTGCACGGTGAAGCACGTGCCGCCGAACCGCTGCATGTCCTGGGAACCGACCCGGTTCGTGTCGCCGTACCGCTTGCACTGCACGATGAGGAGACGCCCGTCCGAAGTCCGCGCGACCACATCGGCACCGAGGTCTCCGGCCCCGCCCACGACCTCGACGTCACGACACCCGTCCCGGCGGCACAGTTCGGCCACCGCCTCCTCGAACTCGTAGGGATCCAGGGCTTCGTAGGCCGCGAGAAGCGGGTCCGCGGCCGGGTCGACGAGGACGGCGGTCTGTTCGGGCTCCAACAGGCCGCCCTCGGCCGGCACTTCCGCCGCACCTGCGCCACCGGGGGCAGGGGAGCCCGCCGGGGTGACCGGAGCGCTGGGCAGGGCGGGGTCGCCGGGGCGGACCGGGTCGGCGACGGGCGGAGTGTCGTCGAGCACGTCCACCGCGGTCTCCGCCGCGGCGTCCAGGGCCTGCGCGGCCCGGCGGGCGAGCTTCACCGCCGATATCCGGCGCCTTCTTCGCCAGAAGGCGATGCCCCCGGCCGCCACCAGGAGGGCCAGCGCGAGCGCCCAGGCAGGACGACGCTCGGCCGCGGCGGCCACCGTCCGGGCGGTCAGCCCCGTCAGGGTCACGATGACGGCGAGAAGCAGGAAGTACATGGCGGTCTTGCGCAGTTCGAACGAACGACGGGTGCGCACGGAGTCCGACGCGGCGGGTGCGTGTGATGCGGGCACGGCCATGGTGATGCTTCCTCCCGGGAGACACCGACGAAGGTCAACCACCGACTGCCCAGGTACGCGATGTTGTACCGGCAACGTTGATCACGGCTTTGCTCGCCGGGGCTCCAAGTGCCGGTGCCGGAACGATGGAGTGAGGAGGGAGAGTTGCCCCGGGGCTCAGGACGCGCGCGTGCCGCTCACGCCTCCGCGCCGCCTCACGCCTCCGCGCCGCCTCACGCCTCTTCGCGTAGTCGACGGAGGTAGGCATCCAGCTGTGCCGCTCCCGCGAGCATCGCCCGCCCCCGGTCGGACAGCCGCCCGTGCCATGCGCGCAGAGCCCCTTCCAAGGGCTCTACTCCGCCCGCCTCCCGCACCTGCGCCAGCAGCGGGGCGATCTGCTCCAGCAGGTGGCCTCCGCGCCGGAGTTGGTGGACGAGTCGCGCGTCACGCACGTCATCGTCGTCGTAGACCCGGTACCCGGTCACCGGGTCACGCCGGGGCCGCACGAGCCCGGCGTCCTCCCACTTCCGCAGGGTCGCCGGCCGGATCCCGAGTTCCTGGGCCAGCGGGCCGATGTACCGGCGCCCGGAACGCGGCGGCCCGGGAGCGCGGTGGCCGGGCCGGGAGGACGGCGGCGCCAGATCACCGAGGGCCCTCTCCACGGCCTGCAGGGTGCGCCGGTCGTCGAGCAACTGCGCATGACTCTCGTCGATCAGAAGCAACCCCTCGTCCGCCGCACCGCGGTTCACGGCCTGCATGATCGCCGTCGCCGTCCCATGACCGTGCCCCGGCACCAGAGCCAGGAACGCCCGCAGCGCACCGGCGTGGACCGGAGTGTAGATGCGGTAACCGTGGTCGGTGCGGTCGGCGGCGGGGAGGATGCCGGCGTCCTCGTAGTTCCGCACCGCCTGGGTGGACAGACCGTGCGGCCGTGCCAGGTCCACGGGTCGCAGCTTCCTACCCGTTTGAAGGTTTCTCACCACAGACTGGAGGCTACTGCGCGCAAGGTCTCCACCGAAAGTTCAACGATACCGTTGAAGGATGGCAACCGACCAGGCAACCGACATCGAAGACCTCGCCCACGCCGTCGACGCCGCAGCCGTGAGGAGGCTGTTCCCGTCCCGCCCGCACGTCCTCGCCCTGGGGGAGCCCACCCACGGCGAGGACGACCTGCTTCACCTCCGCAACGACCTCTTCCGGCGGCTAGTCGAGGAGGAGGACTACCGGACGATCGCCCTGGAGACCGACTGCACGGCGGGCCTGATCGTGGACGATTACGTCACCGGCGGGACCGGCCCGCTCGACGACGTCATGGAACACGGCTTCAGCCACGGCTGGGGCGCCTCGGAGGCGAACCGCGCTCTCGTCCGCTGGATGCGCGAGCACAACGAGCCCCGCCCGGTAGGAGACCACGTCCGCTTCGCGGGCATCGACGGCCCGCTGGAGATGACCGGCGCGCAGAGCCCTCGCCGTTCCCTCACGGCCCTCCACGCCTACCTCGCGGCGCACGTCGACCCGGCCCTGCTGCCCTGCACCGCCGACACCCTCGACCGCCTGCTCGGCCCGGATGAGCAGTGGGCCGAGCCGGAGGCGATGAGGGACCCGACCCGGTCCGTGGGCCGCTCGGCGGAGGCCGGGGAACTACGCCTCCTGACCGACGACTTGGTGGCCCTGCTCGACACCCGGACACCCCACCTCGTCACGGCCGGCCCCCGGGACGACTGGTACCGGGCACGCCTGCACGGCCGCACCGCCACCGGCCTGCTCCGCTACCACGCCTCGATGGCCGACACCACGGCGGCCCGCATGCCGCGGCTGCTGGCCACCCGAGACGCGATGATGGCCGACAACCTCCTCGCCCTGGCCGAACGAGGCCCGGTACTCGTCCACGCCCACAACAGCCACCTCCAGCGCGACATGAGCACGATGAGCATGGGGGACCACCCGCGCCTGGAGTGGTGGAGCGCCGGCGCGTTGGCGAGCGTCCGGCTCGGTGACCGGTACGGCTTCCTGGCGGGCGCCCTCGGCGCTCTCCCGCACCACGGCGTGGACACCCCGCCCGCGGACACCCTGGAAGGCCACCTCCACACCCACCCCGGGGACACCTGCCTCGTCAGCGCCCGTCAACTGGCGCACGCCCTGGCGGACACGACACCCACCCACCGCATCTCCCCGTACTTCGGGTACGCCCCCCTGGACCCGTCCCACCTGCCGCGGATCGACGGGATCGTCTACGTGAGGGAGGCCCGGCAGTGACACGACCAGTCACACCGCCCCCTCCGACCCCCACCGTCGCCGACCGAACGACCCGTTCCCCCGACGTCGGCGGCCACGGCACTAGGCTCGACCACACGGACCGAAAGGCCCTCGGCAGCCGGTCCTGAAGAGCCGGAAAACCACCAGCCCCCTTTCCAAATGGGCGATACTGGCGGTTTCTGACGATGTGCCAACCAGGAGCGGAAACGATGCAGGCTGCGCAGGGAATCGTGACAACGGGCGGCACTCGGGGCGGACGCCATGCGGTGGTCGTCGGCGGCAGCCTGGCGGGCCTGCTCGCGGCACACGTCCTCGCCGCCCACGTGGACCGGGTGACCGTCGTCGAGCGTGACCGGTACCCCGACGGACCGGAGCCACGTCCCGGCGTGCCGCAGAGCCGGCACATCCACGTCCTGCTGGAGGGAGGGCGGACGGCCATCGAATCGCTGCTCCCGGGATTCGTGCAGGAACTGGAGGAGGCGGGAGCACCGCGGGTGGGCGTGCCCGGGGACATGGTGCAGTGGCAGAACGGGCGCTGGTTCCGCCGGCTGCCCTCGTCCGCGCACTACCACTCCGGTCCCCGCGCGCAACTCGAACACCTCGTACGGCGACGGGTTCTCGCCAACCCGTTGATCAAGGTGCTGGAAGGCACGGATGCCGTCGGTCTCCTGGGCGACGCCTCCCGTGTGCGTGGCGTGCTCCTGCGCGAACGCGGCGACGCGACACGTGCGGAGCCCCAGTTGGTCGAGGCCGATCTGGTCGTGGATGCCTCCGGCCGCAGCACGAAGGCCCCGCAGTGGCTCACGGCGCTCGGGGCGCAGGTCCCGCACGAGGAGACCATCGACACGGGTCTCGCCTACGGCACTCGCGTCTACCGTGACAAGGACGGCATCCTCGGCACCGACGCACTCGGCTACTACATCGTGCCCAATCCCTCCCAGACGTACGGCGCCGTCGTCCTGCCTCTGGGCGACGGCACTCACCTCGTCACCCTGTCCGGCCTCGGCGGCGATCAACCGCCCACGGACGGAGACCAGTTCACGGCTTACGCCAAGAAACTGCCGCACCCGCTCGTGCACCGGTGGCTGAGCAAGGCCGAACCCGTGTCACCGGTCCACGGCTTCCGCCACACCGCGAACGTACGGCGCCGCTACGACCTGCCGGGCCGGCGCCCGGCCGGTTTCCTGGCAGTCGGCGACGCCCTGTGCACCTTCAACCCCATCTACGGACAGGGCATGAGCGTCGCCGCCCTCAACGCGGTCGCGCTCCGCGACGCCCTGGCCGACCCGCGGCGCAAGCCCACGACGCGCCGCGTCCAGCGGGCGGTGCTGTCCTCGTCCCGGCAGGCGTGGGACATCTCCGCCGGAGCCGACAAGCTCATGCCCGGCGCGACGGGCAACGCGGTCGCCCCCCGCCCCGGGGACCGAGCGGCCCACTGGTACCTGGGCCGGGTCCAGGACCGCTATGCCGGAGACCCCGTGGTGGGCGACGCCTTCCGGTCCGTACTCAGCCTGTCCGCACCCTTGACCGCCGTATTCGCCCCCGCGGTGGCCCGAGCCGTCCTGTTCGGCACACCCGTCCCGACCCCCACGGAGCCCCCGATGGCCCGCGCGGAGACAGGGAACTGACAAGTAGGTGTGGCGGCCGGCGACGGGATCGTCGGCCCGCGCCGTCTCCCGCGACGGGAGACGGCGATGACTCCTGCGGCAGCGCGGGCAGAGGTCACGTACCGGCGACGAGGGGGAGGAGCCCAGAAAGTCAGAGTCGGTGCAGGTCACGGGTGCATTTCATGATTGTCACCGCCCTTCGGGTCCGGGTTGGTCGCCGTTAACATCTCCACATGTCGGTACCTGTCGCACAGTGCCCCCATGCACTGTGTCCGGCGGTCCGGACGTCTCCTCTCCTCGTGAAGCCGGAAGTGTGAAGTGTGAGAGGGGGACGCGCCGGCCACCGGGACTCACAGCTCGACACGTCCGAAGGACTCCTGGAAAGAGCTGGAGAAGCGTTGTCCGATTTGCTGGCCGGGGACCCGCGCACCGCCGAAGCCGGCGCCGGTGAAGGCAACCCCCTGTCCGAAGACCAGGCGAAGGCCCTGCTGAGGGAACTCGGACCCCGGGAAACCGTCCTGGCCGCGTACCACAACGGCTGGGGCAGGGTGGTGCTCGCGGAGAACGGCCTCATCCTGCTGCGGGGCATCGTCAAGCCCGTGGCCATCCGCGTCCCCGCGCCCCTCCAGATCCTCCGCGCCACCTACGGCGTGTCCGATTCCGTCGACGTCCTCGTCCTCGGGCACCCGTACAAGCTGCGGGGATCGAAGCTGGACCCCAAGGGCGAGCTCCTCATGGCCATGGGCGAGATGGTGCCCCCGGACTCTCCCTTGCGTCCCGGCCGCAGAATACGGCTCGCCACCTGGATGGGCCGGCACCCGGTCGTCATGGCCGCGGCCGTGTTCGGACTCTTCTTCGCCGTCCTGGGGCCGGGCTCCACCGAGAGTGAGAAAGCGGCGGTCGCTCAGAAGCCCGCGCCCGCGCCCACGCGCCTGGTCGTTCCCGACTTCTCGGGTTCCCCTCTCGCCGAAGCGGCGGTATCGGCCGGCCGGCATCCGTGGCAGACGGTGTCGGCGGCCGACGCCTCCTCCGACCGGCGCTCCGTCACCACCACGACGAGCGGCTGGCAGGTCTGCTTCCAGAGCCCGTCCGGCGAGGAGAAGGTGCTTCCCTCGGGCAGGACGCTGATCCTGTACGCGGTTCCCGAGCAGGAGGAGTGCCCCACCCGGCTGCACGGCTCCCGCCGGGTCATCATGCCCGACCTGGTGGGCGAGCAGGCCGACGATGCCTCCAGCACGCTCGACGACCTCGGCCTCCGGCGCGTGGTCCTCTTCCACGCCCACACCGGCAAGCGTCTGACCGACGGGCTGCAGGACGTGGCGGACTGGCGGGTGTGCCGACAGCATCCGGAACCCGACACCGAGATCTCGACCGGGACCCAGGCCGATCTGTGGCTGATCGGCCCGAGCAAGAGCTGTGCCAAGCCCAGCCCCGATCCCGAGCCCGAGCCCAAACCCAAGCCGAAACCGAAGCCCAAGCCCAAGCCCAAGCCGTCGTACGGCACCGGCTCGGGCGGTGGTTCGACGGGCGGCAGCACTGGGGGTACGTCCGGCGGGAGTACCACGGGAAGCGGCGGCAGCAGCGGCGGTTCATCCGGCGGCGGCTCCACCAGTGGCGGATCCTCCGGCACCACGGGTGGCGGCACCGGGGGCACCGGGAGCCGACCCGGCGTGCAGTTCGGGCAGTTCTGCTCTCCCGTGGGTGCCATCGCGACGACCACCGACGGGCGGCCCGCCAAGTGCTTCATGGGCAAGGACGGAAACGCCCGCTGGGGATACAACTCCGGGTGACATCCGGGCGGCTCGCGGTGACCTCCGGGGGCGGGCCTGCGGGACACCTCCCGGTCTCGCAGGCACGCCCCCAGCCGTTCCGCACCGGCATAGCAGCGGACCGGTCGGGCCGACGGCGCCCGCCGCGCACCGCGTAACCCCTCTCACCCCGATGCGCCCTGGCAACTCTCCTGACCGGCGGGTGTCATGGAGCCCGGTGGCCTTACATGACGACCACAACGTCCCTTGGTCACACGAACCGCTTGAGGAGCGATGGCACCCAATCCCGCCCCGAACCCGTACCTCCACGCGCCGCTCGCGCCGCCTCGGCCGCGGATGTTCGCGTCCACCTTCGCCAAAGTGGTCTGGACACTCGTCCCGATCGTCACCCTCGGGCTGGCCCTGGCGGTGCCGTTCGTCGTCGCTTCCGTGAAGGGGGTGGTGAAGGTCTGGCTGGCGGCCGTGTACGTCATCGCGGAGATCACCGTGTTCTCCCTCGGCCTGGTGGTCAGCCCGACCGACGACGACGGGAACTCGGTGCCCGGCTTCCTGCTGACCTTGCTGATCATCACGGCGGCGACCCACACCGCGCTCCTCGATCACGAGAAGGTCCGCCTGGCCAAGTAGGAAGCGAAGCGACCGGACGGGGGCTTTCACGCTCGCGGGCATGCATGGTCGCGCCCACAGCGGGAAGGGCGTTCCGAGAAGCTCCTGTCACACCTCACGTCCATCATCCTCCACGCGGGCGGTGCAGAGTGCGGAAGAGAGTGTGCGGTGCGGGCGCTGTACTCGGCGTCCTCGTGACGTTCGGTGTGGCACCCGCCCAGGCGGCGGAGCCGCCTGAGTCGCGGCCCGAGCGGCAGGTGCCGGCAGCGGCGGACCTCGTGCGCGGCCTGCCCCTTGGCCCACCCTGTGGCTCCTCCACGGCTGTTGCGGCGAATACACCTCGTGGACCGCCATGACCGAAGTCGCGGAGACCGGCAGCCTCCGCGACGTCCTCGTCGTCATGCCGGAAGCGGGCTGGAACGGCTGGTACAGCGACTGGTGGAACCACGGCCGGGGAGGCGACCCGGCCTGGGAGACCTTCCACACCGTGGAGCTCCGCCATCTCCTGGAACACGACTGGGGCGCGAGCCGGAACCACGTCGTCGCCGGTCTGTCGATGGGGGGCCAGGGCGCCCTGCTCTACGCAGCCAGGCACCCCGGAATGTTCAAGGCGGCCGCCGCCTACTCCGGTTCCGCCCACCCGCTGCTCGACGACGAGTCGACCGACCGCACCCTCGGCTTCTTCGCGTCGCCCCGGCGTGACGAGGCAGCCGGACGATCAACTCGTTGCCCAGACGGTAGATCACATGATCGGCGCCGGCCGGATCGAGCCGGTCCAGTGGCAGCGTGGCCCACTGCGGGAACTGGGCGTCGACCAGGCGCCTTACCAGCACCGCGTCGATGTGGGGGAGAGTGTCCACGACGTCCGCGGTGCCCACGGCGGCTCCTGTGGTCGGCCCGCTCGGTACGGCGGACGGTCACACACCATCACACCGAGCGAGGTAGCGGCCTGTCGACCGGTTTTCGTGAGCTACGACTGGCGCGCGGCCGGTCTGAGCAGCACTGGGCCGGCAGCAGCAACCCCTTCCCGGGAACACTCGGGTCACCCGGGACACCCACCACATGGAAGACGCACCGCGACGGGCACGCCGCCCTGCCCCCGGCCGCTCCCCAACCCCCCGGCCCGTATCCACCCACCGGCACGAGCCGATCGGCCGCGCACTAGGGTCGGCGTGGCCGTGTGTCCAGCCCGGTCGTCTTGACGAGGCACCGAGGGGACGTGATGCGCGTGATAGTGGGTCTGGGTCTCTTCCTTGCCTGTGGTGTGGGTGCACTCGTCGCCCTGGCAGGCGTCGCGGCGATGGCCCTCCCGGGCAGGCCGGAGCCCTGGACGCGCCACCTCCTGCGCCGCGCCGCTGCAGCGACCGCCTGGGCCGCGGCAGCCGTCTACTCGCTGGGCTTCTTCGCCGTCCTGTCGTCCGAGCAGGCGTTCGGCGACGGCGCGGACTCGATCCCGGCCCCGGCCTGCCGCGACGGATTCTCCCCGGCGGAGAAGCAGGGCCTCTCGCACCACCGCTCCTCCTACCTGCCGCTCAGCTTCGACTGCGTCCGCGACGACGGCAGCGTGTACTCCAGCAGCCCCGACTACGTGTGGATGAACTGGACGGCGGCGTCCCTCGCCCTGACCACTGCCGTGCTGGCGATCGGCGCGGGCCACGCGTCCGAACTCCGCGCCCGCACGGCACAGGTGACTGCATGACGCTGCTGTGGGTCTTCGCCCTCCTGGTGGTCGGCTGGATCGCGCTGCGCGGCCTGCTGGTGCATCCGCACCTGCCGCTGTGGGTGCGGACCTCGACATTCTGGGCGGTGCCGTTCGGTGCCGTCACCTGGGCGGTCATCATGGTCGCCGACGACGCGTTCCTCTTCCCGGACACCGCCCCCTGCCCCAAGGAGCCCTACCGGAAGGGCATCATCGGCGACGGGGAGGTCTCCGGCGTCTCCACCCCGTTCCCGCCGCGGGCCTACTGCCTGTGGGAGGACGGCACGACCTACGAACTCGCGCCGGGCGCCGAGTTCCTCTTCTGGGTCTTCTTCGCAGTGACGGTCGTCCCGCTGGGGGCGGGACTGTGGCATGCGGTGCGGAACCCGCACGCGCTGCTGCGGTAGTCGCCCCCGCCCCTTGCGGACGACTCGTGCCCACCCGGCCCTGTTCTCGGGGAGCCGCCGGGAGCCGCCCCCAGCTCTTCAGGAGGAATACCGCCCCTGCGCGCCCTGGATCGCCCGGTCCCGCCACACGCAGTACACGGCGGCCGGATTGTCGAAGTACCGCCACGGCAGGGCGTCCACATGGCCGTCGACCAGGCGGAAATGCTGCAACGCCAGGTCGTACCGGCCCTGTCGGGTGAGGAAGTAGGCCAGCAGATGCCGTACGGACGCCGTGTCCGGGTGGTCCGGCGGGGCGGCATCCGCGTCGGCCAGAGCGGCGTCCACCATGGCGACGAGAGAGGGCGTCCGGAAGTCGTCGGTCTCGGCGTCCGTGTCATGGTGCTCGTACCACGCCACCAGGGGCAGCGCGGTGAGGAGACTGCCGGGCGGAGCCGTCGCCGCGGCCTTCTGCGCGAAGCTGTCGGCCAGGCCCGCCGACCCGCGCCATTTCGCGCACCAGTACTGGAGGGCGGCGCGGTGCGCGCCGTAGTGGTGCGGGTCCCGGGCGGTCACCTCCTTCCAGATCTGCCGCATCTGCTCCCGGGACGCACCGAGGCCGAGCGCGGCCCAGATCTCGGCGACGAACGGGGACGGGTCGCCCTGGTTCAGTTCTGCGGCGCGTGCGCTCAACGCCGGTGCATGGGCGAGGACGTTGTGGAACTCCTGGAACTGCTTCCGGCTGGTCTCCCGCGCCCGGGCGGCGCCCCGCAGGTGCCAGGCCAGGGACACCGTCGCCCGTGCCCGGATCAACGCGGCGTCGGGATCGTCGGGACCGACTGCCGTTTCCCACGCCTGCAGCCAACTCCCGGGACTCGCGGCATCGTGGTCACCCAGCACGTCGGCGTGGACGGAGCGGCGACCCCAGTCACCCAGCTCCCTGCTCCGGGCCAGCAGTCGGGCCGCCGGCTCCCAGTCGCCCCGGGAGGCTGCGGTGCGCGCCTGTTCCAGCTCGGGGTCCGCCGCGACCTGCCGGGTGTGCTGGGCCGACCTCGGAAGCAGGCCGAGCGCCTTCGCCCGCCGTGCGGAACCCCTCGGCGCGGCGGGTCCAGCCATGGTGCGGCGGTAGGCGACGACAGCGACCGCCGCCACCAGCGCGATCACGACGACGCGTGCGACATCCACAGATCATGCACCGCCCCGGCAGCACATGACCGTCACGGAGCCGTGTACATGCGGGTGCACACATACGAGTTGACCCATCGGGCGAGGTCCTCCAGGGAGGGGGAGCGAAGATCGCGAAGAACCTGGAGTATGCCCTGCTGCTGTCACCTGTCGCAAAGATGTTCCCCAGCAGCTAGTACGAGCGGCTGGGCGCCGTGCTCTCACGGGGGGGGCGGCCGTCGGCTCGTGCTCTTGGACAACGCCGAGAAAGGGCGCCCGCGACATCGTCGGGTGCCTGTTGTCTCCATTGCTTCACGGTGATGTCCCAGTTGGGAGCAGTACGCGGCTGTGGCGCAGGAGCCCGACTAACGTTCCTGTTCGCAGGGGGTTGGTCCGCATGTTCGATACGGGCCGAGGCCGTTCCTGCTCACGTTGCACCCAATGCACATGTTCCTGCTCTGACCGGCTCACGGGGGTACGGCGAATGCCGATGCGAGACAGCACGTCGAACGACAGATCGTCCGGGACCCTCAGGTCTCCGTCCCGCCGGCGTGTGCTCCGGCTGGCCGGAGGCGGTCTGGCTCTGGCCGCACTGACCGCGGGCACCGTCGGCTGCGACGAGGAAGCGGTGGACGTCGAGGATTCCGCCGGCGGCGCCGACAAGCCGAAGGACGGCGGCAAGGCCTCCGGCGACTCGGACGGCACCGCCGCCGGCGGCCGGGCCCCGAAGCCGCTGTGGACGAAGTCGACCTCGGCCGAGACCTACGGGGACAACGACGAACTGGTGGTGGCGGGCGGCGTCGTGCTCGCCAGCGGCAGCCCACTGGCCGCCCTCGAGACTGTGACCGGCAGCCGGAAGTGGTCCCTGCCGGGCGGCACCGTCCCCGGAGCGCCGCTGCTGCTCGGCAAGGGCACCCTGTACCTGGCCAGCAACAAGTACGACGGCACAGTCACCGGATACGACCCGGCCTCCGGCAAGGAGACCTGGCGCAGCCGCCTGGGCGAGGGCTACCGGCAGCCGCGGCCGATCGCGGTGGACGACGGACAGGTCTACGTCATCGCCGAGATCCTCGAGGACGACGGCTCGTCGAAGACGAATGTCATCGCGGCTCTCGACAGCACCACCGGCAGGCTCGCCTGGAAGGAACAGCGCGACCTGGACACCATGCAGAACGGCATCCATGCCGCCGTCCGCGGCCGCCACCTCGTCTACACCGACTTCAAGAAGAACCTCACCGTGCGCGACACCGCCACCGGCAGTCAGGTATGGACGCGGAAGACGGCCAAGACGAACTACGGCTTCTTCGCCGTCCACCAGAATGTGGTCATCGTCCCGCAGGGGCAGAAGCTCCAGGCCTTCAACCTGTCCGACGGCAAGGAGAGATGGTCCCTGGAGGCAGCGGACTTCGCCCTCTTCAAGGAGCCGGCCGTCGTCGAGGACGTGCTCTACATCGCCGACAGTGCCAGGACGATGCGGGCCATCGATCCGCAGACCGGTAAGCAGCTCTGGACGTCCGAGGCGCTCGCGTCGGCGGGGCTCCAGGTGCCGCGGCAGTACGTCAGGGCGGGCAACATCCTCTACGGTGCCACGGACCTGGACAAGCAGGGCGGCATCATCGCCATGGACGCGAAGACCGGCGACGTGCGCTGGACGTTCAACGACGGGACCGGCGACCACCACGCCTGGCTGGTGGCCACCGACGGCAAGCGCGTCTTCGCCCTGCACGGCACGGAGCTGCACGCACTTCCCGTGTGACGCGCGGGCAGTGCGTGCGACCCGGCAGGGCACCCGGGGGCCGGGAGACGACCAGTGCACGGGCCCCGACGCCCATTGTGCGACTCTCAGTAGCCCAGCTCGGCGCAGCGCGCCAACACGTTCTCCTGGGCCTCCCTCGCTTCGGCGTCCTTGATGTCGAGTGTCTGGAGGTGCCGGTGGGCGACCTTGAACGCGTCGTTCAGGTCCTTGAAGCGGTCGTCCATCCCGGCAGCGGACTGGCCCAGGTAGGCCGCAGCCGTGGCGCGTTCGAGGTGAGAGCCCCGCTCTCCCTCGCTGTGGTCGAACAGCGTGGCGAACGCCGGTACACGCCTGTATGCCTGGCAGGCGCCCGCCGCATCGGCTGCCGCGATGTCGGGCTCGGCCCCGGGCGACGCACTGTCCGGGCCGGTCCACAGAAGCCAGCCCATGCCGAGGCCCGCACCGATACCGACCATGGCCGTCAGACCCGGCACGATCCACCGGGATCCCGGACGGCGACCCGCGGCGTCGGCGGACGGGGCAGCGGCAGGAGAGGGCGGGGGAGTGGACCAGGACAACGGAACGGCTTCCTTCGCTCTGCTGGGCGGACGGCTCGGGTAAGAGAACCGTCGGCAAGTGAATCACCAACCCCACCAGCCGAGTTGGCCGGGTTCCAGGCAGAGACACCGGTCAGTACTCCGATGTGCGCCCGACGTCCGGTCTGTTTCCCGGTGTCAGCGGGAGGCATAGCCCTCCAGCGGCTTGTTCCAGGGGACCTTGCGGGGACCTTGGGGAGGAACCACGGAGAAGACTCCGGGATGCCGGACGATGCCGGGCCTCCCGGACCTGCGTGGAACGAGGAGCGCGACCGGCGACGGCCGGTGCTCCTCCCGGTTCAGAGGACCGCCACGGCCCGGCCCGGGACCTCGCCCTTGGCCAGCTTGTCGACGTACTCCGGGATCTGCTCGAACGTGATGGGCACGACATTCGACTCGATGTTGCCGCCGGCCATGAGCCGGAGCACCTCCTCCGCCTCCGACTTCTCGCCGTTGGAGGCGCCGACGATGGTGATCTCCTTGAGGATGACCTGCTGCATGGAGAGGGTGGCCTCCTCGCGGGCCAGCCCAATCTGCACGATGCGGCCGCCGTGCTTGATCGCGTCGACGGCGGAGGCCGTGGTGGTGCCGAAGCCGGCGAAGTCGACGATCACGTCGAGGCCGCGGTCCTCGAAATCGCGGATGTCCTTGGACACGCCCGCGACGCCGAGGTCCTTGGCGTCGTCCCAGACCTTTTCGTTGATATCGGCGACGTAGACGTCGGCGCCCAGTTCCTTGGCGATCTGCGCTCCCAGGGAGCCGAGTCCGCCGAATCCGATGATGCCGACGTTCTGCCCGGCCTCGACGCGGCCGAACGTCACGAGGGCGCGGTAGGAGGTGCGGGCGGCGTCCATGGCCGGGGCGGCCTGGGAGAAGTCGACCTCGTCGGGCACCCGGACGACGAGGTCGGCCTTGACGACGACCTTGTCCGCGAAGCCGCCGTCGACGGCGGTTCCGGGGCCCTCGGTGACCGCCGGGATCCCCACGCGGTCGCCGACGGCGAAGGCGCTGACGTCCGCACCGACGGCGCTGACGATGCCCGCGGTCTCGTGGCCCAGGATGATCGGCCTGTAGCCCAGGATGGGTGTCAGGGTGCCGTCGACGAAGCTCACGTCGCTGTGGCAGAGGCCGGACGCCTTGACGTCGATGACGATCTCGTCGGCGCCGGGCTTCGGGTCCTCGCGTTCGACCAACGTGAACGGTTCGTTGACCTCGTTGAACTGCCATGCCCTCATGTCGACTCCTTCTTGTGGTGAGCGCCCGCAAAACCGGGAATTAGTTCAATCATAAATCATTTTTGTTGAAAGTTTAAGTGAATGGTGGTGTCGGCCAGCCGGTCGCGGGTGGGGCGCCCCGTTGACGTCGTCAACGCCGTCCGGTTGTTGCCGGCGAACGGTGGCACCTGTGTACGGTTACCGGTATGCCAAAGACCCCGGCCACCCCGGCGAACCCGTTGGTGAGCGGTTCCGAGATCGCCCGTATCGCGGGCGTCACGCGTGCCGCCGTGTCGAACTGGCGGCGGCGGTACGACGACTTCCCGGCGCCGGCGGGAGGCGGGGGGAACAGCCCGCTCTTCGACCTCGCCGAGGTCCAGGCGTGGCTCGACAAGCAGCGCAAGGGGCAGGACGTCACCGACGAGGTCCAGCTGTGGCAGGTGCTGCGGGGAACCTACGGCGAGGACATCCTCAGCGGGCTCGCCGACATCGCCGAGGTGCTCGCTGCCGAGCGCGCGGAGGGAGTCGAGCGCGCGGAGGGTGCCGAGCGCGCGGAGGGTGCCGACGCTGCCGAGACTGTCGAGGAGAAGGACACGCCGTCCGCACTGCCCCTCCAGGCGGTCGAGCTGGCCCGGCGTATGGCTGCGGACAGCAGCCCTGCCGACGTGGTGGACGGCCTCGTGGAACGGTTCAAGGAATCGGTGCGGCGAGCGGGATCCGACCAGGTCACGTCGCCCCGCGTGGTCCGCGCCGTCCGGCACGCCGTCGGCGACGTGTCCGCGGGCGCGGCGCTCTTCGACCCCGCGTGCGGAGTCGGCACCCTCCTGCTGGCCGTCGGCGCCGGGGGGCAGGTCCGGCGGTACGGCCAGGAGGTGGACCCCCGGAGTGCCCGGCTCGCCCAGGGGAGGGCCGGACTCGCGCAGTCGGCCCACCTGGAGGTCGCCGAGGGCGACTCCCTGCGCTCCGACCGGTGGCCGGACCTGAAGGCCGACCTCGTCGTCTGCGACCCACCGGTCAGCGACAGCGACTGGGGCCGGGAGGAACTGCTGCTCGACCCCCGCTGGGAGCTGGGCACGCCCTCACGGGCCGAGGGCGAGCTGGCCTGGCTGCAGCATGCCTACGCGCACACCGCGCCCGGGGGGCGGGTCATCATGGTCATGCCCGCCTCGGTGGCCTACCGCAAGGCCGGGCGTCGCATCCGCGCCGAACTCGTCCGCCGCGGCGTCCTCACCCAGGTGACGGCGCTGGCGCCCGGCACGGCCGCAGCTCACGCGCTCCCCGTGCACCTGTGGCATCTGCGCCGGCCCCGGACGCCGGATGAGTCGGCCGGCACCGTACGGATGGTCGACCTGACGGCCAACGAGGCGGACGGGCCGCTGGAGCCACGGCCCGAACAGATCAGGGACGTACCGCAGATCGACCTGCTCGACGATCTGGTGGACCTCACTCCGAGCCGGTACGTCCAGGAGTTCCATCGCGACTACGCGGCCGAGTACGAAACGCTGAGCCGGGAACTGACCGAGCACGTACGGCGCTTGAGCGAACTGCTGCCGTCCCTGACGGCGGGGGAGGGGCCGGGCGCCCTGGACGGGCCCAGCGTCAGTGTCGCCGACCTGATGCGTGCCGGACTGGTCGAGAACGCGGACCCGGAACCCGTGTCGGTGAGCGAGCAGCTCGACACCGACTTCCTGCGCGGCTTCCTGCACAGCGCGGCGAACAGCCGCCGCTCCACGACCGCCAGCGGAACGTTCCGGCTCGACGGCAAGGGTGCCCGTATTCCGCAGATGGACATCAGCGCCCAGCGCCGGTACGGGGCGGCGTTCCGGGCGCTCCGGGAGTTCGAGGAGCGTGCCCGCCGCGTCGCGGAGCTGAGCCGGCAGATCACCGCGCTGGCCCAGGACGGGCTGAGCAACGGGGCGCTCACGCCGGACGACTGAGCCGAGTCCGTCGGCTGTTCACGGCGTGCGCGTCCGCGGGGCGTGCACGCCGTAGCGAGTCGACCGGGAAGCCGGGAGCCGGGAGCGTCGCCGAGTAGGCATACGGCGGTATCGCCGAGCTCCGCGGGGCTGCGGGAGCTGGCTGATCGAGGCTCCGAGCCGCCATCTCCGCATGCCTCCGTGGGCAGCAGCTGTGTTCTGCCGTGCCTTCCGACGTGATCGGCCGCTCCGGGGATCACCAGGCGATTGCTGCCGGGCAGAGCCGCATGCCTCCCAATCGAGCTGTGAACCCATCGTGCACGCGAGAGATGCAATCGACGTAACCGTTCTGTTGACACTATCAACGCGATTCACCTATGTTTCTCGTGCGTTCTTCGGTGATCTCACGCCGGGGAGACGAATGTGAACATGAGCCATGTCCTTGGGGGGACCATGCACGCCCGTATCAGAATTGCCGCCGCTGCCGTCGCCGCCGTCGGGGCGCTCACGCTGACTGCCTGCGACACCGGCAGCACCGTCGTCGACAAGCCGAAGAAGGGTGCCGCTGCCGACGTCGACACCGGCACCGGCGAGGACACGGCCAAGAAGGAGAAGGCTCCCGAGATCGCCAAGGTCGGTGACACCCTCGCCCTGGAGGGCATGGACGAGGGCAGCGAACTCGACGTCACGGTCGTGAAGGTCGCCGACCCCGCGAAGTCCGCGGACGAGTTCATGAAGCCCGCCGCCGGAAAGCGTTTCGTCGGCGTGCAGTTCAAGCTGGTCAACACCGGCAAGGCGGCCTACAGCGACAGCCCGTCCAACGGGGCGCAGGTCGCCGACAGTGAGGGGCAGCAGTTCGACGCGACCTTCGGGGACATCACGGCCGGGCCCTCGATGGCCTCCAGCCTGAAGCTCAAGCCCGGTGCCAAGGGGCTGGGTTGGATCGTCTTCGAAGTCCCCGAGGCGGCGAAGATCGACACCGTGCAGTTCACCATGAACTCCGGGTTCGCCGACAAGACCGGTGAGTGGAAGCTGCGGTAGGAGCCAGGAAGTACGGGAGCCTGAGGCGGTCCGGTCGAGGGGCGCGGACCGGGCCGGCTCCCGCGAAGATCCGTGCTCGGGGGAGCCGGTACCGTCCGCCCCTTGTCGCTCCCTGTGTGGTGTGCGTCAGGAGTAGGACCAGCGCCAGGCGTTGGACCGGTAGGAGCAGGTGATGCGTGCGCCGCTCGCAGTCGTCGTCGTGGCCCCGTGATCGCTGTTCCGGCAGAACTGCCCGGCCTGGTAGCAGTTGCCCGCGTTGGAAACGATGGAGCACGTGCCCGAAGCGCTGCCGTTGCCGCCACTGTTGTTACCGCCGGAGTTGGAGGTGCGGGCGCTCCGGGTGACGGTGACGGTCGGGCCGGGAGTCTCCACCTTCTTGGTCTTCGTGACCGTGGGGGCGGGCTTCGCTTCGGGAGTGGCCGTCACGGTGGCGGTGGTTGTGGCCGTTGCTGTGATCGTGACAGTCGGTGCGGGCTTGGCGGCAAGTGTCTGGGCGGCGTTCACCTCGTCCTGCGCGGACTGGATGCCGCCGAGCGCCCCCATGGCGAACAGGGCGGCGCCGACGGCCCACAGTCTCTTGCGCTTGCGCAGCGGGCGTATGTCGGTTGCGGACGGTGGCTGCGGCTGAAAGGCCATGTTCCCTCCCGGGGATGTTCTGTGCGGTCCGGGGATGTGCAGTGCGATGGACGCGGCGCGGCCCAGCCGGAACCCTTCGATCAGGCCGGGTGGGGCGTCGACTGGACGGGCGGGCCGTTGGGCCGGAGCCCTCTCTGCTGCAACCCCCGTAGAGCGTCTGCGCGTAGCGGTATGGAGAGATCGCTGAGGTCGTCCTGCAGCCCTCTGGGGCCGTGGTGATGGGATCGCTGGTGCGACCGGTGGGTCTCCGCCCGACGTCAAGGGAGCATGCCGGAGGTATGTTAGCGGTGTCAACGGTTTTGGTATGACCTGATTGACGGGGGCGTGTATCTCCGCCAAGGCGTCCGGAGAATGAGGGGTAGGAGGTGACGAGCCGCAGCCCCCTCGACACCTGCGAAGGCGGCCCGCACGGGGGAGCCCGGAGCCACCTCTCACCGTGTACCGGCAAGGCCGGGGCCGGCCAGGCTGCGCCACGCGTCGAGAACTCCCTGTCGCTCCGCCCCGCTGGTCGGCCTGGCGTGAAGGGCGCCGCGTGACCTGGCCGCCGGGCCCTTCTGGTGGCCGGGCCTGCCCCCGCACCGCCCCTCCCGGCCCGGTCATTAGCCCGCGCGGGTCAAGCACACCACCCGCTCGCGACATCGGCCGTGCGCACCGCGCCGCCCCGCCGCAGCATGGCCTTGTTGCCGACCGGCAACCCGATCGGTACCGGTCGGAAGCGAAGGAGGCCCCGCGATGGGCGAGCTGTACATCGACGGTGAGTGGACGAACGCGGCCGCGGGCGGGCGGCGGGAGGTGCTGAACCCGTACGACGCCTCCGTCGTCACGACGGTCGACGAGGCGGACGCCGCCGACGTCGACCGTGCCGTACGCGCCGCCCGGCGGGCCTTCGTCGAGGAGGACTGGGCGAACGCGCCCACCCGGCAGCGCGCCGACCTGTTGATGCGCGTCCACGACCTGCTGCTGCGCGACCGGGACGAGATCGCCCGCACCGAGACACTCGACACCGGCAAGACGCTGACCGAGGGCCGGATCGACGTGGAGGACGTGGCGAACGCCTTCCGGTACTTCGCCGAGCTGGCGGGCAAGGACGGTGGCCGGGTCGTGGACGTCGGCCCGGACGTGCTGAGCCGGGTCGTCTACCAGCCGGTCGGGGTGTGCGCGCTCATCGCTCCCTGGAACTATCCGCTGCTCCAGGCATCGTGGAAGGTGGCCCCCGCGCTGGCCGCCGGGAACACCTTCGTCCTCAAGCCCAGCGAGACCACGCCGCTCACCACCATCGCCATGATCCGGCTGATCGAGGAGGCCGGTGCCCCGCCCGGCGTCGCCAACCTGGTGCTCGGTTCCGGTGCGACGGTCGGCGCGGCTCTGACCTCGCACCCCGAGGTCGACCTGGTGTCGTTCACCGGGGGCCTCGCCACCGGACGCGCCATCATGGCCGCTGCCGCCGAAGGGCCGAAGAACATCGCGCTCGAGTTGGGCGGCAAGAACCCCAACATCGTCTTCGAGGACGCAGACTTCGACGCCGCCGTCGACTACGCGCTGGACGCGGCCTTCCTGCATGCCGGGCAGGTCTGCTCCGCCGGTTCGCGGCTGCTGGTCCAGGACTCCCTGCACGACCGGTTCGTCGACGCCCTGGCCGAGCGGGCCCGGGCGATCCGCCTCGGCAACGGCCTGGACGAGGGCACGGAGAGCGGTCCGCTCAGCTCCGCCGAGCACCGGGACAAGGTCGAGCGTCACATCGCCGCCGCCCGTGAGGAGGGCGCCCGGCTCGTCACCGGCGGCACCCGGCCCGACGATCCCGCGCTCCGTAACGGCTACTTCCTGCTGCCGACCATCTTCGCGGACTGCGACCGGTCCATGAGCATCGTCCAGGACGAGGTCTTCGGCCCGGTCGTCACGGTCGAGCGGTTCCGCACCGAGGACGAGGCGGTGGAACTGGCCAACGACACCCGCTACGGCCTGGCGGGCGGCGTCTGGACGTCCGACGCGAGCCGCGCCCAGCGCGTCGCCCAGCGGCTGCGGCACGGCACCGTGTGGATCAACGACTTCCACCCGTACGTACCGCAGGCCGAGTGGGGCGGATTCGGCCGCTCAGGCGTGGGACGCGAGCTCGGTCCCACGGGCCTGCGTGAGTACCAGGAGGCCAAGCACATCTACCAGAACCTCGCCCCGGGGCCGTCCGGCTGGTTCAAGGGCTGATCCCGCGCAGCCCCCGGCACCCCCCGAAGGCACTCCAGTACTTCAGTACTCCAGTACCCCGGTACTTCAGCATTCCAGAGCACGCGAAGAGCCCTGACGAAAGGCACTCCATGGCCGCCCCCACCACCCCGCACGGCGCCGAGTCCTCCTACGACTACGTCATCGTCGGCGGCGGCACCGCCGGCTGTGTGCTCGCCGCCCGCCTGAGCGAGGACCCCGACTGCCGGGTCTGCGTGATCGAGGGCGGTCCCAGCGACGTCGGGGACGAGCGTGTCCTGCGCCTGCGCAACTGGATCAACCTGCTGGGCACCGAGTACGACTACGGGTACACCACGGTCGAACAGCCGCGCGGCAACTCGCACATCCTCCACTCGCGGGCCCGTGTCCTCGGCGGCTGTTCCTCCCACAACACGCTGATCAGCTTCATGCCGTTGCCGGAGGACCTCGACGACTGGGTGGCCGCCGGGTGCGCCGGCTGGGACCCGGCGACGATCCTCCCGTACCGGGACCGGCTGCTCACCAAGATCGTCCCGGTGGCCGAGGCCGACCGCAATCCCATCGCCAAGGACTTCGTCACCGCCGCCTCCCGGGCCACGGGCGTCCCCGTCGTCGACGACTTCAACGCCGAGCCCTTCGCCGACGGCACCGGCTTCTTCTCGCTGGCCTACGAGCCGGAGGGCAACCTGCGTTCCTCCGCGTCCGTCGCCTACCTGCACCCGATCCTGAACCGCCCCAACCTCACCCTCATGCTGGAGACCTGGGCGCACCGGCTGCTCACCGACGAGGACGGGAGGCTGACCCGTGTCGCCGTCCGCGGTGCCGACGGGGAGCCCGCGACCGTGCGCGCGACGCGCGAACTCGTCCTGTGCGCCGGCGCCATCGACACCCCGCGGCTGCTCATGCTGTCCGGCATCGGCCCGGCCGACGACCTGCGCCGCGTGGGCATCGACGTCCATGTCGACCTGCCCGGCGTGGGGGAGAACCTGCTGGACCACCCCGAGTCGATCATCCTCTGGGAGACGGACGGCCCCTTGCCGCCCAACTCCGCCATGGACTCCGACGCCGGACTGTTCCTGCGCCTCGACAAGGGGCAGCCGCGCCCGGACCTGATGTTCCACTTCTACCAGGTGCCGTTCACCGTCAACACGGAACGCCTGGGCTACCCCGTCCCCGAGCACGGGGTGTGCATGACACCGAACGTCCCCCGGGCCCGCTCCACCGGCCGGATGTGGCTGCGCAGTTCCAACCCGTCCGAGCACCCCGCGCTGGACTTCCGCTACTTCACCGACCCCGAGGGCCACGACGAGCGCACCATCGTCGAGGGCCTGAAGCTGGCCCGGGAGGTCGCCGCGACCGACCCGCTGAAGGACTGGCTCGTCCGCGAGGTCGCTCCCGGCCCCAACGTCACGTCCGACGCCGACCTGTCGGAGTACGGGCGCCGCGCCGCCCACACGGTCTACCACCCGGCGGGCACCTGCCGCATGGGCGCGGCGGACGACCCGATGGCCGTCTGCGACCCACAGATGCGGCTGCGCGGGGTCGACGGTGTGCGTGTGGTCGACGCGTCCGTTTTCCCGACCATGCCGACCATCAACCCCATGGTGACCGTGCTGCTCGCCGCCGAACGGGCCGCCGACCTGATCACCGGAAAGCCGGGGCCCGGTGACGGGACGTCCGCCGGCCGGGCGGCCGCGCGGTGACGGGGCCGCGGCCCGCGCGCACATCACCGCGTGCCGTCCGCCGTCCGGGATCCGTGTACGCCGCACGGGAGTTCGTCCCGTACGGTCGGTTCAAGCCATCACCACCAGGGCATCAGGATTCTGCCTCGCCCCACGCGCCCCGCACCAGGGGTGTTCGAGCACAGACCTGAGGTCTCGCGAGCGGCGGCGGCCTCGGCCGGCGGAAGAAGCCACCGGCCGTCCCGGCCGACGTCCTGGCCCTCAGCGAAGGAGGAACCGACCATGTCGAGCGCTGGAGACAAGGGCCACGGAGCGGCACCGGAGGAGTTGCTGGCGGACGACCGGCCGACGGGCCCCGTCCGGCTGAAACCGGTGGTGTTCTTCGGCGCGGCGACCCTCGTTCTCGCCATCTCGCTCTGGGCGATCATCACACCGAGCGGTGCGGAAACCACCATCGGTGTGGTCGTCGGCAAGATCTCCAGCTGGTTCGGCTGGTACTACTTCGTCGCCGCCACCCTCTACCTGCTCTTCGTCGTCTACATCGCCGTGTCCAAATACGGCACCGTCAAGCTGGGCCCCAAGCACTCCAAACCTGACTACGGGCTCTTCACCTGGGGCTCGATGCTGTTCGCCGCCGGCATCGGCATCGACCTGATGTTCTTCTCGGTCTCCGGGCCCGTCAGCCACTATCTCGCGCCGCCGCAGGGGGACCCGGAAACGCTGGAGGCCGCGCGGCAGGCCGTGGTGTGGACCCTGTTCCACTACGGCATCACGGGCTGGGCCATGTACGCGCTGATGGGCATGGCGCTCGGATACTTCTCCTTCCGGTACAAGCTGCCGCTCGCGATCCGCTCCGCGCTGTACCCGATCATCGGCCGGCGCATCCACGGCCGGATCGGCGACACCGTCGACCTCGCGGCCATCATCGGCACCGTCTTCGGCATCGGCGTGACCCTCGGCATCGGCGTCGTCCAGCTGAACTACGGCCTGAAAGTCCTCTTCGACGTGCCGGAGGGGCTGGCCGCGCAGATCGCCCTGATCGTGGTCGCCGTGGGCATGGCCACCGCCTCGGCCGCGTCCGGCGTGGACAAGGGCATCCGCCGGCTGTCCCAGCTCAACGTCCTCCTCGCCGCCCTGCTGATGTTCTACATCCTCGTGGTCGACGAACCGTTCCGGCTGCTCAACGCCGTGGTGCAGAACGTCGGGGACTACGTCAGCGGCTTCCCGTCGATGACGCTCAACACCTTCGCCTACGACCAGCCCACCGAGTGGCTGGACGCCTGGACCCTCTTCTTCTGGGCCTGGTGGATCGCATGGGCGCCGTTCGTCGGGCTCTTCCTGGCGCGCATCTCGCGCGGCCGCACCCTGCGCGAGTTCATCGCGGCGACGCTCGTCATCCCGTTCCTCTTCACCGGTGCCTTCCTGGCGATCTTCGGCAACAGCGCCCTGTTCCTGGTGCGTGACGGGAACAAGGAGTTCGGCGAAACCGCCATGAACGTCCCCGAGCAGGGCTTCTACACCCTGCTGGACCAGTATCCGGGCTTCGTGTTCAGCGCCGGACTGGCGACGTTCGTCGGCCTGCTGCTGTACGTCACCTCCGCCGACTCCGGCGCCCTCGTGATGGGCAACCTCAGCGCCGAACTGCCGACTCCGGTGACCGACGCACCCACCTGGCTGCGCATCTTCTGGGCGGTCGCGACGGGTCTGCTCACGCTCGCCATGCTGATCGTGGGCGGCGTCCAGGCGCTCACCAACGCCACCATCATCATGGGCCTGCCCTTCTCCTTCGTGATGTTCCTGATCATGGCCGGGCTGTTCCTGGCGTTGCGCACCGAACGCATGCTCGTCGAGGCCAAGGACACCACCCTTCCGGGGTCGCTGTCCGGGCGCATGGCACAGCACGGTCTGCCGGGGGCGCCCAACTGGCGGCACCGGCTGGCCCGGACCATGTCCTTCCCCGGCCGTCGGGCGGCCGCCCGGTTCGTCGACCAGGTGTGCCGACCCGCGTTCCAGGAGGTCGCCCAGGAACTGCGGCAGCAGGGTGCGGAGGCCGAGGTCGTGGAGGGGGTCGTCGAGGACACCGGCCTCGCGCACGTCGGCCTGCGTGTACCGATCGGCACCAGCGACGAGTTCGTCTACGAGGTCTGGCCCGTCGAACGGCCGACGCCCGCCTTCGCCACCCGGTCGGTCACCACGCACGACACCTACGTCCGCTTCGAGGTCCGGCTCGCCGAGGGCAACCAGGACTACGACGTCATGGGGTACACCAAGGAACAGCTCATCGCCGACGCCCTCGACCAGTACGAACGGCACCTGGAGTTCCTGCGGGTGCGTCACGAGGCCAGCCGCTCCGGCTTCCCGGACCACCGCCCGGACGCCCCGGACGCGCATCTGCCGGAGGAGTAGGACCGGGCCTCGACCCCGACGGGGCCGGGCCCTTGGCGGCCCTCCGACAGCCGGCACAGTGACAGAGTGTGCGGCTCCGGCCCTCAGAACTCCTCGGCCGGGCGGTGGGCCAGAGGGAGGGCGCCGTCCCGTGGGGTCGCACCGGGCGAGCGAGATCCGGGTCGCCGAACTCCGCGCGCAGCGCCTCGAAAGCGGTCACCTTGTCCTCACCGAAGCGTCGGACGTGGTCGCGGTACTCCTCGGGGGAGAGGAACGACGCCGGCCCGGACTTGGTGTGGAACGTGTCCGCGTACATCACCAGCCTCTCCTCCACCGTCTCCGCCAGGTAGTCGGCGGGCGGCAACGGCAGCCCTTGCTTCAGGATGTCGTCCCGGGTGAGTCCCACCCCGGTGTGGTGGGAGCAGAACCGGCGCAGGGTCTCGGGAAGTTCCTCCCGCTCGAGGATCTCGCGTCCCAGCAGGCCGTGCCGGACGCAGTTGCGGTGGTCGAGCCGTCCGTCGGTCCCGTAGAGGCGGTAGACACCGATGTCGTGGAGGAGGCAGCCGGCGCGGACCAGCTCGGCGTCCACAGGGGAGAGACGGGGATCGGAGAGCAGCTGCTCGGCGACGCCCCAGACGATCACGCAGTGCTGGTGGACGAGGTCGAACGCCTCGGCCGTCGGTGCGTACCGCTCGTGCAGGGCGCGGATCTCGTCAGGTCCCGGAATGCGCCTCGGGGAGGGGAACAACGGGGGCAAGCGTCAGCGGGCTGGCGGCCGGTGTCACGCGATCGGGTGATGTCTCGGGGAACGGGCACGCGACGACCGGGCGGACCGTTCGACGGAGTGACGGGGACTTCTCCCGAAGACGGGAGGACTCCTCCGCTCGCCACGGACACTCACTCATCACAAGCAACGGGGGACACACAGATGGGTCTGCACTTCCACCGCAATCCCGACGGTACGACGACCGGGCGCAACGAGGCCAACGGCTTCTCGGTGACGCACCGAGACGAGGAGGAGGTCAAGCGGCAGTTGTACGAGGACGCGGGGTGGACGTACACGCCCCCGCCGCCACCGGTCCCGCGCGGGTTCCACCGGTTCCCGCTGGTGCACGAGGAGTTCGAGACGGCCGGGTTCGGGGACGAGCGGTACGCGCAGGTGCGGAGGCATCCGCCGAAGGGATGCGTTCCCGTCGACCGGGGGTGCTTCGCGCTGGAGTGCGAGCGGCCGGGGCGGACCCTCATGGACGCGGTCGCCGGCACGGTCGCGGAGATCCGCCGCGAGCACGGACTGGTGATGACCAGCCTGGGGGTGGAGAAGCCGGACGAGTGGCTCGGTTCCGACCGGGACGGCCCGGCGGCGCAGACCGTGGCCCACCTGGTGCTGATGGCCGCCCACCGGGCGCGGGTGCTCGGATACGGGCGCAAGGATCTCGTCCGGGTGCTCGACGCGACGGGGATCGCGTAGGGCGGGACGGGGACCGTGACGTGCCCCTGGCCCCGCGTCAGCCGGCGACCAGTTCCCGCCGGTCGGACTGCTCGGGCGACGGCTGCTGAGCGGCCTGCTCGACCGGGGTCGCCGGGACCCGCGAGGTCCGCCACAGCCAGAACACGTCCCGGCCGAACGACCACAGCAGCAGCCCCAGCGCCAGCGCGACCACCGCGACGTTGGCCGCGTGCGGCAGGAGTTCCGCGCCTGCCAGCAGCAACAGCACGCCCTGCAGGGCGGCCACCGTCTTGCGGGCCGTGCTCGGCGGCAGCGGGGCGTTCAGCCACGGCCAGACGCGTGCCGCGGCGACGAACCCGTACCGCATGCCGCCGATCAGCAGCACCCACGGCCCCATGGCCATCGACAGATACACGCTCAGCACCAGGATCAGGAAGGCGTCCACCTCCATGTCGAACCGGGCACCCAGCGCAGTCGATGTACCGGTCCTGCGCGCCACCTTGCCGTCCACGCCGTCGAGAATCAGTGCGACGGCCGTCAGGCCCACGAAGAGGGAGATGGGCGGCGAGTCCTGGAAGGAGTCGGCCACCAGAGCCGTGACGCCCCCGACGAGAATGGCCCGGCCGAGCGTGACCCGGTTGGCGGCGCCGAAGGAGCGCGACCGGGACCGGTGCAGGGCCCGGGAGAGCACCGCCCAGGTCGCGAGGGCGAACGCGAGACCGGTGAGCCAGCCCGCCGGCCCCATGCCGATCGCCGAGCCGAGCAGCACCAGCAGCAGGATCTGTACGCCCGCCCCCACGGCGGTCTCCTGCTGTACGAGCCTCGCGTCGTAACTGTTGTTCAGGGCCACCGAACACCCTCCGGCCGTGTGACAGATTTGATCAACGCCGCTACCTTGTGCGCGGCCTGTGCACCCCTCGGTACGCGTGCAGGTTCCCGATCGTTCAGGAGGATTCCGATGAACCGCACCGCTCGCGCGTTCTGGCTCGACTCGCCCGGCCGGGGCGGGATCCGCGAGGTGGACCTGCCCGAGCCGGGTGACGACGACGTGGTGGTGCGTTCGCTGTACTCCGGGGTGAGCCGCGGTACGGAGACTCTCGTCTTCCGCGGCGGGGTGCCCGAGAACCAGCACGCGGCGATGCGGGCGCCGTTCCAGGAGGGCGACTTCCCCGGGCCGGTGAAGTACGGCTACCTCAACGTCGGCGTGGTCGAGGAGGGCCCCGCGCACCTCACCGGCCGGACCGTCTTCTGCCTCTACCCGCACCAGACGCGCTACGTCGTACCGGCCTCCGCGGTGACCCCGGTGCCGGACGAGGTGCCGGCCGGGCGGGCCGTGCTCGCCGGGACCGTGGAGACCGCCGTCAACGCCCTGTGGGACGCCGCACCACTGATCGGTGACCGGATCGCCGTGGTCGGCGGGGGGATGGTCGGCTGCTCGGTGGCGGCCCTGCTGGCCCGGTTCCCCGGCGTGCGCGTGCAGCTCGTCGACAGCGATCCGGCACGCGAGAGCACCGCCCGCGGCCTCGGCGTCGGATTCGCCCTGCCCCAGGACGCTCTCGGCGAGTGCGATCTCGTTGTGCACGCCAGCGCTACGGAGCAGGGACTGAGCCGGTCCCTGGAACTGCTCACGGCCGAGGGCACGGTCGTCGAACTGAGCTGGTACGGCGACCGGCGGGTGGCCCTCCCGCTCGGCGAGGCGTTCCACTCACGGCGGCTGGTCATCCGCAGCAGCCAGGTCGGCACGGTCTCCCCGGCCCGCCCCGGCCGCAGCTACGCCGACCGGCTGGCCGTCGCCCTTGACCTGCTCGCCGACCCCGCGCTCGATGCCCTGATCACGGGGGAGTCCCCCTTCTCGGACCTGCCCGAGGTCATGCCCCGGCTGGCCTCCGGCGACATCCCGGCCCTGTGCCACCGCGTCCGCTACGACGCTCCCTGAGCCGGCCCCGACGCACCGCCCGCCCGCGGCCCGGCACACCACCCGCCCGGCCGGCACCACCACCCGCCGCGGGCCGGAGCTGACGGCTGAGGCTGACCCGCGCCACGCCGGCCCTGTTGCCCGCCCCACGCCGTACACACGCCGCCCCCTCGGGCCGGGACTCAACCACCCCCGCCCCTCCGCCGCACCGAGCCGCGCCCAGCCGGGCCGGCCAGTCGTACCTCGTTCCCCGCAGACGCAGACGCAGACGCAGACGCGCCCCACAGACAACAGCCGCACCCGGCGTCACAGACACGCCACCGCACCATCCGCCCCCGACCGTCCCCGACGTTGCTCACCCGCTCGCCGGGCCCGTCACGCCCGCCCCTCGCCCCACTCCGCCCCGCGTGGGTACCGCACAGAACCGGCCGCCCCCGCCTGACCTGAGAAAAGAGCTACTGACGGCTGAACACGGGAAGAGAGTCAGCCGTACTACACGACATCCCCGGCGGACATCGGCCGGGGGGCAGACGCGCCGCACCTGGAGGGTCGTCCGTTGTTCAGCATCACCGTCCGCGATCACATCATGATCGCCCACAGTTTCCGCGGCGAGGTCTTCGGACCGGCCCAGCGCCTGCACGGGGCCACGTTCCTCGTGGACGCCACGTTCCGGCGCGAACAGCTGGACCAGGACAACATCGTCGTCGACATCGGGCTCGCCACGCAGGAACTCGGGGCTCTCGTCGCCGAGCTGAACTACCGCAATCTCGACAACGAGCCCGACTTCGCTGGGATCAACACCTCCACGGAGTACCTGGCCAAGGTCATCGCCGACCGGCTGGCCGAACGCATCCACAAGGGCGCGCTCGGGGAGAGCGCCAAGGGCATCACGGGTCTCACCATCACCCTGCACGAGTCGCACATCGCCTGGGCGAGTTACGAGCGTGCGCTGTGACCGACACGACCCTTCACACCGCCTCGCCCACCACCGACCCCTCCGCCGAACGGGCGGGGGCCGCCCGACTGGGTTATGTTCCCCGGCAGGCGTCCTTTCCGAGGAACGACGGGATCATCCCCATGTCCCTGCGCATGGTCCACTTCGTGATGCCGGGCGGCGTCGACGACCCGTCCGCGCCCAGCGGCGGCAATGCCTACGACCGCCGCGTCTGCCTCGACCTGCCCGGTTTCGGATGGGGCGTCCACAAGCACGCCGTGGCCGGTTCCTGGCCCCGCCCCGACTCCGCCGCCCGCGCGCACCTCGCCCGCACCCTGCGGCAACTTCCCGACGGCAGCGCCGTCCTGCTGGACGGACTGGTCGCCTGCGGCGTGCCGGACATCGTCGTCCCCGAGGCGGAGCGGCTGCGCCTGGCCGTGCTGGTCCACCTGCCGCTCGGGGACGAGACCGGGCTGGAGCCCGCCATGGCGGCCGAGCTGGACGCCCGCGAGCGCACGGTGCTGCGTGCCGTGGACGCCGTCGTCGCCACCAGCGACTGGGCGGTGCGCCGTCTCGTCTCGCACCACGGCCTGGACCCCGAGCGGGTCCATGTCGCCGCCCCGGGCGCCGACATCGCGCCGCTGGCCCCCGGCACCGACGGCGTGTCGCGGCTGCTGTGCGTGGCCGCGGTGACACCGCGCAAGGGCCAGCACCGGCTGGTGGAGGCCCTGGCCACCGTCGCCGACCTGCCGTGGACCTGCAGTCTCGTCGGCGGGACCACCCAGGACCCCGAGTACGTCGCCCACCTCGAGTCGCTGATCCGCACCCACGGTCTCCAGGACCGGCTGGAACTGGCCGGGCCGCGCTCCGGCGCCGACCTCGACGCCAGCTACGCCGCCGCCGACCTGATGGTCCTCACCTCCTACGCCGAGACGTACGGGATGGCCGTCACCGAGGCCCTGGCCCGCGGCATCCCCGTGCTGGCCAGTGACGTCGGCGGGCTGCCGGAGGCGGTCGGGCGCGCCCCCGACGGCGGGGTGCCGGGCATCCTCGTCCCGCCGGAGGACCCCGCCGCCATCGCCGCCGAACTGCGCGGCTGGTTCGGCGAGCCCGACGTGCGGCGCCGGCTGAAGGCCGCCGCCCGGGGCCGGCGCGCCGCGCTGGGCGGCTGGGCGAGCACCGCACAGAGCCTGGCGGGCGTCCTGCGCCGGCTGCCGGCCGAACCCCGGAGGGCCGCATGACCGAGCAGGCGACGACCACGCACGCCGGGACGATCCCGTCCCAGCCCGGACCCCGGCAGGCCGCGGACGCGGCCACCGGCCCACGAGGGGGCACCGTGACCTCTGGCAGCGACACCGCCGGACCCGCCGTCATCCCCGGCGCCGGACCCGCCGCGCCGGCCGCCGCCCGGCCCGGTGAGCGGGCCACCGTCAGACTGCGCGACACCGGTGGCGAGGAGCCCGCCCGCTACGCGCCCGAGTGGCTCCAGCTGCGCGAGCCCGCCGATGCCGTCGCCCGCTCGCACGACCTCCTCGATCCGCTGCGCATCCGCCTGGCGAACCTGCCGCAGCGGGCGGACGGCCTGGTCATCCACGACATCGGCTGCGGCACCGGGTCGATGGGCCGCTGGCTCGCCCCGCACCTCGACGGTGCGCAGCACTGGATCCTGCACGACCGCGACCCCTACCTGCTGCACTTCGCCGCCGTGGGGGCGCCGCGGTCGTCCGCCGACGGCAGCCGGGTGTCCGTGGAGACCCGGCGCGGCGACGTCGCCCGGCTCACCCCCGACGCCCTGGCCGGCGCTTCCCTCGTGACGGCCTCCGCCCTGCTCGACGTCCTCACCCGCGAGGAGGTCGGTGCGCTCGCCGCCGCGTGCGCAGGAGCCGGCTGCCCGGCCCTGCTCACCCTGTCCGTCGCCGGGCGCGTCGAACTGAGCGCCCCGCACCCGATGGACCAGGAGGTCACCGAGGCGTTCAACGCCCACCAGCGCCGGGGCGGCCTGCTCGGCCCCGACGCGGCGACGGCCGCCGCCGACGCGTTCGCCGAACACGGCGCGACAGTGCGGCTCAACCCGAGCCCCTGGCGGCTCGGCCCGGACCAGGCCGCCCTCACCGAGCAGTGGCTGCGCGGCTGGGTCGGCGCGGCGGTCGAGGAGCGCCCGGAACTGGCGGACCGCGCCGTAAGCTACCTGAAGGAGCGCCTGGAGGCCTGCGCGGCGGGCGAGTTGCGGGTCGTCGTCCACCACAGCGACCTGCTCGCCCTGTGCCGACCGACGGGCGGCACCGCATGAGTGCCCCACCCTCACCGGCCACTGCGACGGCACCGGCCGACTCCGTCGACAGCCCGCGGGCGGGGGAGGAGCCCGGGGCGGGGCAGCGGGCGGGTCTCCGTGCCCTGCTCGCGCGCCTCAACTCCCCGCTCGTGCGGACCCGCCTCGGCACCCTCGCCGGACTGGCGATCCTCGCGGTACTGATGTGGCGCCTGGGTACCGGGGTCTTCCTGGACGGGCTGCGCCGGATCGACGGCCCGGCGCTGCTCGCAGCCCTCGCGCTCGGGCTGGTCACCACCGTGTTCAGCGCCTGGCGCTGGTCCCTGGTGTCCCGTGGCCTCGGTATCCGGCTGCCCCTCGGCCGGGCCGTCGCCGACTACTACCGGGCCCTGTTCCTCAACGCGGCCCTGCCCGGCGGCGTCGTGGGCGACGTGCACCGGGCCGTGCACCACGGGCGCAGCACCGGCGACCTGGGACGCGGCGTGCGGGCCGTCGTCCTGGAGCGGACCGCAGGACAGCTCGCGCTGTTCGCCGCCGGAGCGGCCGTGCTGCTCACGGTGCCGTCCCCGGTCCTGGACGAGGCCCGGCACGCCGCCCCGCTGGCCGGCCTCGGCGCCCTGGGCGCCTGCCTGGTCGTGCTCGCCCTGCGCATGAACCGTCCGACGCCCTCGCGTCGCGGGCGGGCGCTGCGCCGGATGCTCGCCGAAGCCCGCGCGGGGCTGCTCTCCCGCAGCAACGGGCCCGGCGTGCTGGTCTCCTCGGTCGTCGTCCTGGCGGGGCATATCGCGATGTTCGTGCTCGCGGCCCGCGTCACCGGAACCGACGCGGCCGTCGGCGAACTACTGCCGCTGGCCGTGCTGGCCCTGCTCGCCATGAGCCTGCCGCTCAACGTCGGCGGGTGGGGGCCCCGGGAGGGCGTCACCGCGTGGGCGTTCGGCGCCGCCGGACTCGGTGCCGGCCAGGGGCTGGCCGTCGCGGTGGTGTACGGGGTGCTCTGTCTCGTCGCCAGCCTGCCCGGCCTGGTCGTCCTCGCCACCCGCTGGTACGCGGGCCTGCGCGCCGGGAAGGGGACGGTCGCCGACCCCGTCATCACCGGTCCCGGCGCGCACGACGGAAGCTACCCGCGGGCCGCGTCCCGTGCCGCGGTGCCGGACGTGTCAGGGCCGTCCGGAACCCCGGCCCCGGACGGAGCGTCCGCCCCGCCGACGGCACCAGCCGCACCCGCACCCGCACCGTCCGCTCCGGCGTCACCCGCACCCGCACCGCCCGGACCGGCGTCGGTCGATCCGACACCATCCGTACCCGCAGGGCCCGTACCGGCAGTGCCCGTACCGGCGTCGGCCGCTCCCGCACCGCCCGTCCCGGCGTCGCCGGTTCCGGTACCGGGCGCCGTACGCGCACCGGCCGTCTGCTCACCACCGGCCGTACCGCCGCCGGCCGTACCGCCGCCGGTCGTACCGGCGCCGAGAGCCGTGGCCGGGTCGTCCGGGCCGTCGCCCGTCAGGAGGGTGAAATACGCGCCGAAGGAATCCGCGAGACTCGCCAGGAGGTGCTTGCCCTTTTCCGCGGAGCCCAGAGAAGGGCGCCCGATGACACCGGAATCGGTATAAGCGGCCATGCCCAGGGTGAGCAGATGACGCCGGTCGTCCGCGACGAAATCAGCCGTCTCATAACCGGGCCGGAGCAATTCGGGATGAGTGTGCAGAAGGATGGAGGTCTCGATTTCCCCCGCGTGCATGTCCGTCAGCAGCGAGGTGGCCACACCGGCCCGGTCCAGAGCCGCCTCCCAGTCCTCCACGGCCGGGAACAGCGCCATCCGCTCGCCCCGCGCGGACGCCTCCTGCACGACGTTGCCGAGGACGTAGTTGCCGCCGTGCCCGTTGACCAGCACCAGCGTGTCGACGCCGGACCGGCGCAGCGAGTCGGCGATGTCCCGTACCACCGCGTGCAGCGTCACGGCGGAGATGGAGACCGTCCCGGGCCAGGCCGCGTGCTCGTGCGAGCAGGAGACCGTCACCGGAGGAAGGAGGTGCACCGGATACGCGCCGGCGATCTCCCGCGCGACGGCACAGGCCACCAGCGTGTCCGTCGCAAGCGGCAGGTAGGCGCCGTGCTGCTCGTAGCTCCCCACCGGAAGAATCGCGATCTGCCGTGAGACGACGGCGCCCCGCTTCCGTACATCCTCTGTAGTATCCGCCGGCAACAGACCGTGCACCGGGCCGGATGCCGCCGACCGCTTTGGTGAACCACTCATAATCCTCACGGCCTTTCGTCTCTGCTTAGGAACTCGAGAATCATGACAGAAAACGTAGGCGTACTCGGCAAGAAGCCCCCGCAGCGGACCGGCGTGGAACGCGTCGTGAACGCCCCCTTGCCCACCGTGTACGGCCCTTTCCAGGCGATCGGCTACCTGGACCACGACCGCGGTGACGAACAAGTCGCTCTGGTGCACGGCGACATCGGCGCGGAGGGCGTCCTCGTCCGGCTGCACTCGGAATGCCTGACCGGGGACGCGTTCGGCTCGCAGCACTGCGAGTGCGGGGACCAGCTCGACGCCGCGATGCGCGCCGTCGTCGCCGAAGGCGCGGGCGTCGTCGTCTACTTGAGGGGCCACGAGGGCCGGGGCATCGGTCTGCTGGCGAAGCTGCGGGCGATGGCCCTGCAGGCGGAGGGTCTGGACACCGTCGAGGCGAACCTCGCCCTCGGCCTGCCGGTGGACGCCCGCGACTACGCCGTCGCCGCCGGGATGCTCCAGGACCTGGGTGTGCGGTCGGTCCGGCTGATGTCCAACAACCCCCGCAAGCGTGAGGCGCTGGTCCGACACGGCGTGCAGGTCGCCGAGCAGGTGCCGCTGCTGATACCGCCGTGCGAGAGCAACATCACCTACCTGCGGACCAAGCGGGAGCGTCTCGACCACCACCTGCCCCACCTGGACGCGGTGGCCCACCTGTCCTGACCGGCGGCGGACGGGACCCGGCCCCCGGTCAGTGCACCGCCTCGTGCACCAGCCGCCGGAGGTCACGGAAGACCGTGTGCGAGGACCTGGGCCGTACCTGCGTGTAGAACTGCACGGTCAGATCGCGGCCCGGGTCCACCCAGAACGCGGTGGTGGCGACCCCGGTCCAGCCGAACGTGCCCGCGGCCGACGGCTCCTGCGTCCGGGACGGGTCGACCACCACCGACACGCCGAGACCGAAGCCGACACCCTCGTTTCCCGGCTCGTCGTGCGCCGGACGGCTGCCGAAGGCGCGCAGGTCGGCGCCCCCGGGAAGATGGTTGCGGGTCATCAGGTCCACCGTGTCCGGCTCCAACAGCCGGACCCCGTCGAGCTCCCCGCGCCGCCGCAGCATCTCCATGAAGCGGTGCACGTCGTAGGCGGATGCCACCATTCCGCCGCTGCCGGACAGGAACCGGGGCCGCCCCCGCAGCGGCAGCCCGGCGATGGGCTCGATGCCGCCGCCCTCCTTCTCCCCGTACAGCTCCGCGAGCCGCCCCGCCTGCTCCTCGCTCACCTCGAAGCCGGCGTCCGTCATCCCCAGAGGACGGAACACCCGCTCGGCCATGAACACGTCCAAGGGCTGCCCCGACACCACCTCGATGATCCGGCCCAGCACATTGGAGGCCACCGAGTAGTTCCACTGGGTGCCCGGGTCGAACTGCAGCGGCAGCCGCGCGTACGCGTCGACCGTCTCCGCCAGCCCCGCCCCCGGCAGCACCGACGACTCCAGTCCGGCCTCCCGGTACAGCGCGTCCACGGGATGGCAGCCGTAGAAGGCGAACGTCAGCCCCGCCGTGTGGGTCATGAGATGCCGCACCAGCATCGGACCGGCCGCCGGGCGCGTCCGCACCCCCGCCCCCGAGCCGCCGTCGTACACGCGGGGTTCGGCGAAGGCCGGCAGATGACGCCCCACCGGGTCGTCCAGCGACAGCCGGCCCTCCTGCACCAGCAGCAGCGCGCCCACCGCCGTCACCGGTTTCGTCATGGAGTAGATCCGCCACAGGGTGTCGGCGCGCACCGGCCGCCCGGCCGCGACGTCACGCCACCCGTATGCGGTCAGGTGGGCGACGCGTCCGCCCCGCGCCACCGCCACCAGGAACCCCGGCAGCCGCCCCTCGTCGACCTGCCGGGCGAAGTGCCGGTCCAGACGCCCCAACGCCCCCGCGTCCAGCCCGGCCCGCTCCGGCCCGGTCTCGTGCTCCAGCACAGTCATCGTTCTCCTCGGTCCGGTCCGGTACAGCTCCGCGATCAGGCGCGGAGGTGCCTGCGGACTACCCCGCGCGAGGGCACGGGGAACGCCCGCCACCGGCGAACCGTTGATCGAGGTATGACTCAGGAACCCGCGCAGCACGCGCTGCTCGCCCTGCTCGCCGAGGGCAACAGCGGGGTGCTCGTCACCCTCAAGGGCGACGGACGGCCCCAACTGTCGAACGTCAACCACGCCTACGACCCCGACGAACGGATCGTGCGCGTCTCCGTCACCGACGACCGGGCCAAGACCCGCAACCTGCGGCGGGACCCCCGGGCCTCCTACCACGTCACCACCGACGACCGCTGGGCGTACACGGTCGCGGAGGGCACCGCCGAACTCTCCCCCGTGGCCCGGGACCCCTACGACGCCACCGTGGAGGAACTGATCCGGCTGTACCGCGACGTGCAGGGCGAGCACCCCGACTGGGACGACTACCGCGCCGCCATGGTCCGCGACCGCCGCCTCGTCCTGCGGCTGCACGTGGAGCGGGCCTACGGCATCCCCCGGCGCACCGAGGCGGGCTAGCCGGCGCGGCGCATCCCAGGCCGACCAGCCGGCGGGCCGGCGCACCCAGGCGGGTCAGCGGGCGGGTCGGCGCACCGAGGCCGGCTAGCCGGCGGGCCCGCGCACCGGGGCCGGCCACCCGGTGGGCGCGGCCGCGTTCCACTCCGCGATCACCGGGCGCCCGTGCTCCAGCGAGAGCCGGCTCAGCGTGCCCGTCTCCAGCCGGAACAGCCGCCCCTGCGCCGGGGACAGGCCCAGCCGGCGAGCCGTCAGCACCCGCAGCAGATGACCGTGCGCCACCAGCATCACGTCGCCCTCCTCGAGGGCCCGCGCCACCCGGGCCAGCACCCGGTCGGCGCGCGCGCCGACCTGCGCCGGGGACTCACCGGGGAGCTCGGGCCCGGGCGGCACCCCGTCCGTCCACAGGTCCCAGTCGGGCCGGCCGGCGCGGATCGTCGCGGTGGTGACGCCCTCGTAGGCCCCGTAGTCCCACTCGCGCAGGTCCGGATCCGGCTTCGCACCGGTCAGCCCCGCCAGCTCGGCCGTGCGGCGGGCCCGCACCAGCGGACTGGCCAGCACCAGGGCGAAGGCCCGCCCCGCCAGCAGCGGCGCCAGCGAACGGGCCTGTTCCTCGCCGTGCGGGGTGAGGGGCAGGTCGGTGTGGCCGGTGTGCCGCCCCGACCTGCTCCACTCCGTCTCGCCGTGCCGCGCCAGCAGCAGGTCCCCCACGCCCCTACGGTTCCTTCCGCGCCGACTCGACGGCATGGCCGCCGAACTGGTTGCGCAGCGCCGCCACCATCTTCATCTGCGGGGAGTCCTCCTGCCGGGAGGCGAACCGCGCGAACAGCGACGCGGTGATCGCGGGCAGCGGCACCGCGTTGTCGATGGCCGCCTCCACCGTCCAGCGGCCCTCGCCCGAGTCCTCGGCGTAGCCGCGCAGGCCGCGCAGGTGCTCGTCGTCGTCCAGCGCGTTCACCGCGAGGTCCAGCAGCCACGAGCGGATGACGGTGCCGTCCTGCCAGGAGCGGAACACCTCGCGGACGTTGTCCACCGACTCCACGGCCTCCAGCAGCTCCCAGCCCTCGGCGTAGGCCTGCATCATGGCGTACTCGATGCCGTTGTGGACCATCTTCGCGAAGTGCCCGGCGCCCACCTTCCCGGCGTGCACGAACCCGTACGGGCCCTCCGGCTTCAGCGCCTCGAACACCGGACGCAGCCGGTCCACATGCTCCTTGTCGCCGCCGACCATGAGGGCGTAGCCGTTCTTCAGGCCCCACACACCGCCCGAGACGCCCGCGTCGACGAAGCCGATGCCCCGGTGGCCGAGCTCCCGGGCGTGCCGTTCGTCGTCCGTCCAGCGGGAGTTGCCGCCGTCGACCACGGTGTCGCCTGGCTTGAGCAGGCTCGCCAGCTGGTCGATGACGTGCTGGGTGACGTCACCGGCCGGCACCATCACCCACACCGTGCGCGGGGATTCCAGCTCGCCGACGAGGTCCGAGAGGTGGGCGACGTCGGACCGTTCGGGGTTCGTGTCGTACCCGACGACGGTGTGCCCGGCGTTGCGGAGCCGCTCGCGCATGTTGCCGCCCATTTTTCCGAGGCCGACAAGACCGATCTGCATGTCTGGTTCACTTCCTGGAGTTCACGGCGGGCGGCCACCGGCACGCCCGTGGACGGTGAACGGGACCGGGGACCCCGGGCCCGTGGCAGTCAGGCGGGGACGGCGGCCCCTTCCGGCTCGTGGCCCCGCAGGGCGATCGCGTACATCTCGTCGGCGTCGAGCCGCCTGAGCTCCTCGGCGATCAGCTCGGAGGTGGGCCGGACCTTCAGTGCCAGCCGCCGCGACGGCTGCCCCGGCAGCGACAGCGTGGCCAGCGGTCCCTCGGGGCGGTCGATGACGATCTCCCCGTCGGCGGTGCCCAGCCGCACCCCCGTCACCACGGGACCGGCCGTCTCCACCCGCTCCACCGGCACGCCCAGCCGGGCCTGCAGCCAGCGGGCCAGGAGCTCGGCGCTGGGATTGTCCGCCTCGCTCTCCACGGCCGCCGAGGTCACCGTCAGCCGGGCCTGGTCCAGGGCGGCCGCCAGCATCGAACGCCACGGCGTCAGCCGCGTCCACGCCAGGTCGGTGTCGCCGGGCGCGTAGGAACGCACCCGGGTCTCGAGCATCTCCAGCGCGTGCTCCGCCGCGTACAGGTCGGTGATCCTGCGCTGGGCCAGCGCGCCGAGCGGGTCCTTGGAGGGCACCTCGGGCGCGTCCACGGGCCACCACACCACGACCGGCGCGTCCGGCAGCAGCAGCGGCAGCACCACCGAGTCGGCGTGGTCGGAGACCTCCCCGTAGGTCCGCAGCACGACCGTCTCGCCGGCGCCGGCCTCCGAGCCGACCCGCACCTCGGCGTCCAGCCGGGGGTGGGTGCGGTCGCGCGGGGTGCGGGCGTGGCGCTTGATGACGACCAGGGTCCGCGAGGGATGCTCGTGCGACGCCTCCTCGGCCGCCTTGATCGAGTCGTAGGCGTTCTCCTCGTCCGTGACGATCACCATCGTCAGGACCATGCCGACGGCCGGAGTGCCGATGGCGCGGCGGCCCTTGACCAGCGCCTTGTTGATGTTGCTTGCCGTGGTGTCGGTCAGGTCGATCTTCATGGCCTGCGCCAGCTCCGTCCGTCTCGTGCGAGCATCTCGTCGGCTTCCGCGGGTCCCCAGCTGCCCGCTTCGTACCGCGCGGGCCTGCCGTGGGACGCCCAGTACTCCTCGATCGGGTCGAGGATCCTCCAGGACTCTTCCACCTCCTGGTGACGGGGGAACAGGTTCGCGTCCCCCAGGAGCACGTCGAGGAGCAGCCGTTCGTACGCCTCCGGGCTGGACTCGGTGAACGACTCGCCGTAGGCGAAGTCCATCGACACGTCCCGGATCTCCATCGACGTGCCCGGCACCTTCGAGCCGAACCGGACGGTCATGCCCTCCTCCGGCTGCACCCGGATGACGATCGCGTTCTGGCACAGCTCCTCGGTCGCCGTCGCGTCGAAGGGGGAGTGCGGGGCGCGCTGGAAGACCACGGCGATCTCGGTGACGCGGCGGCCCAGCCGCTTGCCGGTGCGCAGATAGAAGGGGACGCCCGCCCAGCGGCGGTTGTCGATGCCCAGCTTGATCGCGGCGTAGGTGTCGGTCCTGGAGGAGGCGTCGATGCCGTCCTCCTCCAGGTAGCCGCGCACCGGCGTCCCGCCCTGCCAGGCAGCGGTGTACTGCCCGCGCACGGTGTGCAGGCCCAGGTCGTCCGGCAGCCGCACGGCCCGGAACACCTTCAGCTTCTCGGTCAGCAGCGAGCCGGCGTCGAACGCGGCCGGCTCCTCCATCGCGGTGAGCGCCAGCAGTTGCAGCAGGTGGTTCTGGATGACGTCGCGGGCGGCGCCGATGCCGTCGTAGTAGCCGGCCCGGCCGCCGATGCCGATGTCCTCGGCCATGGTGATCTGCACGTGGTCGACGAACGACCGGTTCCAGATCGGTTCGAACATGGTGTTGGCGAAGCGCAGCGCCAGGATGTTCTGGACGGTCTCCTTGCCCAGGTAGTGGTCGATCCGGAAGACCTGCTCCGGTTCGAACACGTCGTGCACGATCGCGTTCAGCTCCTTCGCGGACTTCAGGTCGTGCCCGAACGGTTTCTCGATGACCGCGCGCCGCCAGGACCCGGCGGGCGCGTCGGCCAGCCCGTGCTTCTTCAGCTGCTGGACCACCTTCGGGAAGAACCTCGGCGGCACCGACAGGTAGAAGGCGTGGTTGCCGCCGGTGCCCCGGGAGACGTCGAGCTCCTCGACCGCCGAACGCAGCTGTTTGAACGCCGAGTCGTCGTCGAAGTCGCCCGGGACGAAGCGCATGCCCTCGGCGAGCTGCTGCCAGACCTCCTCCCGGAAGGGGGTACGGGCGTGCTCCTCGACGGCGTCGTGCACCACCTGGGCGAAGTCCTGGTCCTCCCAGTCCCGGCGGGCGAAGCCCACCAGGGAGAAGCCCGGCGGCAGCAGGCCCCGGTTGGCCAGGTCGTACACGGCCGGCATCAGCTTCCTGCGGGACAGGTCGCCCGTCACGCCGAAGATGACCAGCCCGGACGGGCCGGCGATCCGCGGGAGGCGCCGGTCCCGGGGGTCGCGCAGGGGGTTCGACCATGCGGCGGGCGCGGGCGCCGCGTCGCCCCGGCCGGTGGTCCCGCCGGTGTCCGCCTCGGTCGTCTCTTGGGCCATTCCGCGTCAACTCCCTGGTCGTGAAGCCGCTCGTGCACCGCGTCGGGCGGGTCCTGCCGGGTCCCGCGCACACCGCGACGTCCCGACGGTGCCCGGCCCGACCGGTCCCGCCGGGTACCGGGTGTCCCGGCGCGCCGGGTCCGTCACCTGCGTGGACGAGAAGACCCGCGGGTCGCCGCGTCTGTGTGAACCGGTACCACGCCGGCTCTGTTCCTGAGCCGACCGCAACGCGGACCGGCCCGGACGGCGGCACGGCGGGGACGAAAAGTCCGACGATTGCGTGAGTACCGCGAACCACGCCGGACATGCCGAAAGGGGGCCCCACGGGTGTGTGGAGCCCCCTTGAGCGGATCTCAGCGGCCGAAGGTGAACCAGTTGACGTTCACGAAGTCGGCCGGCTGGCCGCTGGTGAACGTCAGGTACACGTCGTGCGTGCCGGTCACGGGGCTGATGTTCGCCGGGATCGTGCGCCACGACTGCCAGCCGCCGGTGTTGCCGACCGCGAAACTGCCGATGGGCGCGTTGCTCCGGCTGTCCAGCCGGACCTCGACCAGTCCGCTGACGCCGTTGCCCGCACCGCCGGCCACCCGGGCGGAGAACTGCCGGGCCGGGGCCGCACCGAAGTTCACCCCCTTGTACTGCAGCCAGTCGCCGTTGGCGACGGCCCCCACGTTCTGCCCGCCGCCGCTGTCGGAGGTGGACTCCGTCATCACGCCGGACTGGCCGTCGTAGGACTCGGCCTGGATGGTGCCGTAGGCGTCGCGGTTGCCGGTCGGCGGGGGAGTGGTGCCCCCGCCGGAGCTCAGGACCTGGACGTAGTCGACGACCATCGGGTGACCGGGCTGCGTACCGGCGTCCGGTCCGCCGCCGAAGGCGTCGGGGAAGCCGCCGCCCATGGCGACGTTCAGGATGATGAAGTAGCCGTGGTTCGTGGCGTTCGCCCAGGTCGTGGCGTCGACCTGGTTGGCCCGGACGGTGTGGAAGTGACGGTCGTCGAGGTAGAAGCGGATCTCCTCCACGCTGGTCGAGCGGTCCCACTCCAGCCGGTAGGTGTGGAACCCGGCCTGGCAGGTGGCCCCCTGACAGGTGGTCGAACTGCCGATGCCGCTGTTCTCGTTGCAGGGGCCGCCGGGGGCGGTGCCGCAGTGCATGGTGGCGAACACCGTGTTCATGCCCTGCGTGTTCTCCATGATGTCGAGCTCGCCGACCGAGGGCCAGTTCCACCAGTTGCCGCGGTAGGGGGCGCCCAGCATCCAGAACGCCGGCCAGTAGCCCTTGGCGGCGGCGCCGGTGACGTTCGGCACCTGGATGCGGCTCTCGACGCGCAGCTTGCCGCCCGCCGGAGGCTGGAAGTCGGCCCGGTTGGTCTCGATGCGGCCGGACGTCCAGTTGCCGGCCCCGTCCCGCCGGGGAGTGATGCGGAGGTTGCCGTTGCCGTCGAGGGAGACGTTCTGCGTGCTGGACGTCATCGTCTCGATCTCACCGGTGCCCCAGTTGGCCGGGCCGCCCGGATAGCCCGTGCCGGTCGAGTAGCGCCAGTTGGAGGTGTTGACGCCGCTGCCGGCCGGGCCGTCGAAGTCGTCGAGGAAGACCTGGTTCCAGCCCGACGGGGGCGGCGGGGCGGAGGCGCTCGCCGACGGCGTGGCGGCCGTGGCCGCCGCGGCCGCGAGCCCGAGGGTGCTGACGACGGCGACGAGCGCCCGCCGGACGCGGCGGGGTCTGCGCGGGGTGCGGGGTATGCCGGAGGTGTCATTCATGTGGGGAGCCCTCTCGGAAACGAGGTGGATGTGGGGGGGAGTGGCGTTCGGAAACCGGGACCGGAGCCGCGCCCCGGGAGGGAGTGGGGCACGGACTCCGTACCTGAGAGCGCTCTCAGGTTGCCGTCAATGTGCTCTGCGCCCCCTCGGGCGTCAAGAGGTGCCACCGAGAAAGTCCTTGCGCCCGGGGCGAGTTCAGGTCCTGAACAACGCGAATGGGGGCAAGCGCGCCGCTGGGTTCCTTGCACCCGTCAGGGGAGAGGGCTCAGCAGGCGCCGTACGCCTGCCTGTGTCCGTGCCGGTGCCCGTCCACGGCGGTGCCCCTGCGCGTGGGCCGGGAGCCGGGAGGCGGAGCGGTTAGGTTGGCCCGGTGGGAAGGGTAGGGACGTGAAGCTGACGATTCTGGGCGGCGGCGGATTCCGGGTGCCGCTGGTGTACGGGGCGCTCCTCGGCGACCGGGGGGAGGGGCGGGTGACCCGGGTCGCCCTGCACGACGTCGACGACCGGCGGCTGCACGCCATCGGCCGGGTCCTGGCGGCACAGGCGTCCGGCGTGCCCGACGCGCCCGAGGTGACCACCACCACCGACCTCGACGAGGCCCTGCGCGGCGCCGACTTCGTCTTCTCGGCGATCCGCGTCGGCGGCCTGGAAGGCAGGGCGAACGACGAACGGGTCGCCTTCGCCGAGGGCGTGCTCGGGCAGGAGACGGTCGGCGCGGGCGGCATCGCCTACGGTCTGCGCACGGTCCCTGTCGCCGTCGGCATCGCCCGAAAGGTGGCCGCCCTCGTGCCCGACGCCTGGGTCATCAACTTCACCAACCCGGCCGGCCTGGTCACCGAGGCCATGTCCCGCCACCTCGGCGACCGGGTCATCGGCATCTGCGACTCCCCGGTGGGCCTGGGCCGCCGCATCGCGCGCGTGCTCGGCGCCGACCCTGCACGAGCCTGGATCGACTACGCCGGCCTCAACCACCTCGGCTGGGTGCGCGGCCTGCTCGTCGACGGCCGCGACCAGTTGCCGCGCCTGCTCGCCGACCCCGGACTGCTCGGCTCCTTCGAGGAGGGCCGCCTCTTCGGTGCCGACTGGCTCCGCTCGCTGGGAGCCGTCCCCAACGAGTACCTGCACTACTACTACTTCCACCGGGAAGCCGTCCGCGCCCACGGGGCCGGCCCCACCCGGGGCGCCTTCCTGCACGACCAGCAGGCGGGCTTCTACGCCCGGGTGACCGACCCGGACACGCCCGCCCTGGAGCTGTGGGACCGCACCCGGGCCGAACGCGAGGCCACCTACATGGCCGAGAACCGGGAGACCGCCGGCGCGGGCGAGCGGGAGGAGGAGGACCTGTCCGGCGGCTACGAGAAGGTCGCCCTCGCCCTGATGCGGGCCATCGCCCGCGACGAACGCACCACCCTGATCCTCAACGTCCGCAACCGCGCCACGCTCGGCATCCTGGACGCCGAGGCCGTCGTGGAGGTGCCCTGCCTGGTCGGCGCCCAGGGCGCGCACCCGGTGTCCGTCGACCCGCTGCCGGACCACGCGGCCGGCCTGGTCTGCGCGGTCAAGGCGGCCGACCGCGCGGTCCTCGCCGCCGCCCGGTCCGGCTCCCGCGCGGAGGCGGTCAGGGCCTTCGCGCTGCACCCGCTCATCGACTCCGTGAACGTGGCACGCCGCCTCGTCGACGGATACCGGGCCGTCCACCCGGGGCTGGCGTACTTGCAGTAGGCGTGCCCCGGACCACAGGCACCCGGGCCGGTCGAAGCCCCCGCGGCAGCGGAGGCGGTGCTACCGGCGGTGCGTTCCCCAGGCGGGCGTGCCCGCCCGCAGCCCGGGTGCGGACATCGGCTCCGTCGGCGACGGGGACGGTCCCGGCGCCGCGGGCGCCGGAGTGGGGGCGGGCGGCTGTGTCGGCAGTTCGGTGAGCCGGCCCGGCATGCCCACCGGGCGCAGCGGGCGGGGGCCGGACACCACGCTGTAGTCCTGGCCCAGGAACGGCGGTGTCATGGCCCCCGGGTCGTCGCCGAGCGCCAGCCGGACGGCGGCCCAGGGGGCGTTGATGCCGCACAGCGACAGCTGGTGCAGCCCGCCGGCCGGGCGGGTGTTGACGTCCATCAGCACGGGCCGCTCGCCGAACATGCGGAACTGGATGTTGGACAAGTGGTGGAGCCCGAAGCCCTCCGCGATGCGCCGGGCCGGCTCCAGCCACTGCTCGTGCAGGGTGAAGCCCCGGCGTCGGCCGTTCTTCGTCCGGCCGACGGCCAGGCGGACCCGGTCGTCGGTCCCGGTGAGGCAGTCCACCGACACCTCCGGCTGTCCCAGCTGCGGCATCACCAGCCAGTCCACCGGCTCCTCCGCCTCCCGCACCGCGTCCAGGACCAGGTCGTAGGGCACGTACGGGCTGGGGAAGCCGTTCAACTGCGCGAGCGAGTACGGGGCACGGGTGATCACGCGGAAGCCGACTCCGCCCGCGCCGGACGCCGGTTTGAAGCAGGCGCGATGGCCGCGTGCCTCCAACTCCTCGACGGCGCAGGCCAGTTCGTCGGCCGAGCGGACCCGCCACCACGGCGGTACGGGCACCCCGAGTGCCTGGACCGCCTCGTAGGCGATCACCTTGTCCTGGAAGACGGCCACCGCCTCGGGCGGCGGTGCCAGCAGGGCGGTGCCGACCGCCTCGAACTCCGCGCGGTGCGCCACGATCGCGGCCTGGTGCAGCCGCGGCACGAACACGTCGATGCCGCGCCACTCGCACTGGGCGAGCGCGAACTCCACGTACGCGGCCGGGGACAGGCCCTCGGGCTCCAGGTCGGCGGTGTCGGCGGCGGCCAGCACGGGCGAGTCGGGATCACCGTGGGTGGCATGGACCTCGACGGCCCGGTTGCCCGGATTCCGCCTCAGCTGATCGATGAAGAACACGTTCTCCGCGTACGTGCGGTTGAGCCAGACGCGTACGCAGGAGACCATGCATGCCGCCTTTCACGGTTCGCGGGCAGGGCCGAGCGGCCCGTGCCCGGGCAGGAGGTGTGGAGGGTCACCGGACCGCTCTGTGCGAAGGACCGTTCGCCGCGGTGGTGTCGGGCGCATCATACGGCTTCAGCGGCCGCAAACGTGCAACGCGTGTGGCACGGGCCCGGCGGAGGCCCGCGCCGGGCGTGCGGCGCGACCGAAAGCGCCGGTCAGCGCCGTCGCGCGGGACAAGTCACCCTTGTCCCCCGCAAACGGATGTGATCTCGTGGAGGAGTTCGGGGGTCCGCGGAGCGGACCCGGGGGGCTGACCGAGGGGGGAAAGACGGGTGACGTCGGCGGACGGCGGCGGGGGACAGGTGTGGGCCATCAGCGACCTGCACATCGGGTACGCGGAGAACCGCGCGCTGGTGGAGGGGATGCGGCCGGCGTCGGACGACGACTGGCTGCTCGTGGCCGGTGACGTGGCGGAGACCGTCGACGACATCGCCTGGGCGCTCAAGACGCTCGCGGGCCGGTTCGCGAAGGTCGTGTGGGCGCCCGGCAACCATGAACTGTGGACGCATCCCAGGGACGCGGTGACCCTGCGCGGCGTCGCCCGCTACGAGCATCTCGTCGACCGCTGCCGCGAACTCGGCGTGGTCACACCCGAGGACCCCTACCCGGTGTGGCGGGGGCCCGGCGGACCGGTCGCCGTCGCCCCGCTGTTCCTGCTGTACGACTACTCGTTCCTGCCGGCCGGCTGCACCACCATGGCCGAGGGCCTGGAGTACGCCCACGGCACCGGCGTCGTCTGCACCGACGAGCATCTCCTGCACCCCGACCCCTACGCCGGGCGGGACGAGTGGTGCCGCGCGCGGGTCGCCGCCACCGAACGCCGGCTCGCGGACCTGCCCGCCGGCCTGCCCGTGGTCCTCGTCAACCACTATCCGCTGCACCGGCATCCGACGGACGTGCTGCGCCACCCCGAGTTCGCCATGTGGTGCGGCACCACGCTGACCGGCGACTGGCACCGCAGATTCCCCGTGCACACCATGGTCTACGGGCATCTGCACATCCCCCGGAGCACACGGCGCGACGGCGTCCGCTTCGAGGAGGTGTCGGTGGGCTACCCCCGAGAGTGGCGCACCCGGAACCGGCCGCCGGGCCGGCTGCGCCGGATCGTCCCCGCGCCGGAGGGCGACCGGTGATCGGGGACCTGCTGCCGCCCGCCGTGGTCGCCGTGGAGTCCTACGGCGAGGAGGGCGCCGACGCCCCGCTGTACCCGCAGGAGGCGGCGTACATGGCGCGCGCGGTCGACAAGCGCCGCCGGGAGTTCACCGCCGTACGGTCCTGCGCCCGCCGCGCGATGGAGCGGCTCGGCGTGCCCGCGCAGCCCCTGGTGCCCGGTGAGCGCGGCGCGCCCCAGTGGCCGGCCGGGCTGACGGGCAGCATGACGCACTGCGCGGGCTACTGCGCCGCCGCCCTCGTCCGGGCCGGTGATCTGGCGTCCGTGGGGATCGATGCCGAGGTGCACGGGCCCCTGCCCGAGGGCGTGTTGTCCTCCGTGTCCCTGCCGCAGGAGGCGGCGAGGATCGGCCGGCTGATCGGGGAGCGTCCCGAAGTGCACTGGGACCGGCTGCTGTTCAGCGCCAAGGAGGCCGTCTACAAGGCGTGGTTCCCCCTCACCGGCAGGTGGCTCGACTTCATGGAGGCCGACATCGACCTCTTCCCCGACCCGGACGAGCGCACGCGCGGCGGCTTCCGTGCCGAGCTGCTCGTCGCCGGCCCCCGGGTGGGCGAGCGGACCGTGGGGAGCTTCGAGGGCCGCTGGACGACCGGTCGCGGCCTGGTCGCCACGGCGGTCGCCGTGCCGCACACCTGAACCACGGGCAGCCGTACGCCTGCGGGCAGCCGCGCCGCCCGCAGGGACGTCCCCCTTCGCGTCGGCCGTCGGCCGTGCCCGGCCGCCCCGGCGCCGGGGCGGCCGGGCACCGCGTCACGGCTCGGGGCACCACTCCCGCAGCATGCGGAAGAACTCCTCCTCGTTGCCGCTCAGACCGGCCTGCGCGAGGGCGGCCTCCGCCTCCGCCAGCACCGAGGGCGGCACGACGGGGGGCCGCACCGCGTCGGGCGGGCCGGTCCGGGTGTCGAGGGTGGCGCGCACCGTGTGCAGCAGGCGCAGATAGGCCTGGACGGCCGTGCGCTCGCGGTCGGTCAGTACAGCGGTCGGCATCGCTCGGCTCTCCCCGTGTCGTGATCGTGGGTCCCGCACCCCGCAGGGCGGAGCGCACCTCCAGCTTGCCGCCCACCACTGACAATCGGGCGTCGCCGCACGTCGATTCGCCCGCCCGGCGGAGACCGTCGGGCACCGGACAGCGGGCGGCCGGGGCTCGCACGCCGGAGCGCGCGTTCCTGCACGCCGATGGGCGACGCCCCTGGGCCCCGGACGTGGGTGCCGCCCCCGGGCCCCTGGACCACGGGCCGGCGTCCGCCCGGCTCAGCCCTTCGGGCCCAGGTATCCCAGGGACGCCTCGATGCGGCCCGCCAGGTGGTCCCGCTGCACCGGGCCCCGCAGGGACGAACCCGCAAGCCACGTACGGCACTTGCTGGCCAGCAGCAGACCGAACGCCTCCGCCTCCTTCTCGTCGGCCAGATCGAACCGGGTCCGGGCGGCGACCTTCAGGACCGTCGCGGTCAGGGCCTCCTCGTCCGGGTCGTCGCCGAGCAGACGGGTCGCCGCCCCGGCGCCCGCCACGTGGTGGCCGCAGTGACCGGCCTTCATGTGCCACAGCTCGTGCCCCAGGATCACCAACTGATGGGCAGGGGCGGTGCGTTCCTCGATCACGACGAGGTCCCGGTCCGCCATGTCGAGCCACAGCCCGCTCGCCGTGCCGGGCGGGAACGCGGCCATGCGGAACTGCACGGGACGCCCGCGCCGTCGGCTCATCGCCGCGCACAGCGCGCCGTAGAGATCGGCGGGCCGCGCCGGGACCGGAAGCGTCAGCTCCGCGACCAACTCGCCGCACAGACGGCGCATTTCCCTACCGATGCCCACAGTTCTCCCCAGATCACGACTCGGATCGCTTGACGCTTTCCAGGAGCATGTCCAGCCACTCCGCGACCTTGTCCCGGTGCTGGTCGGTGGGCAGCTGGGCGGCCCGCCACGCGATCCCGCGCACGCCGTGGTCCTGCAGCAGCCGCTCCAGCGGGTCGTCGTCGGCGGCGGCGGCCGACTCCCGCTCCCTGCCGGCCAGTTTCTGGAGCAGTTCCTGCTCGGTGTGCTGCAGGGCGCCCGCCAGCGCCTCCGGGTCCTCCGCCGTGAGGAAACCGGCGTGTACCCGGAAGAACCGCTGAATGGCGTCGCAGTGCTCCATGGTGGGCCGCCGGTCCCCGTTGATGAGGGCGCCGGCCTGCTGACGGGACATGCCCGCGCCGTCGGCGATCTCCTGCTGGGTGTACTTGCGGCCGTTCGGCTTGAGCCGTGTGCGGCGCAGCAGGTCAAGGCGCTGCACGAACCGGGCCTGCACGTCGCGCTCGCCGGCGGGCCGCCCGCTCAGCAGGGCCTTGACCACGCTCTCCGGCACCCCGGAGGCGGCCGACAGCCGACCGGTGTCGAAGACCTCGCCGTGCGGAACGCCGAGCCGGTCGGCGAGTGCGGCGACGCGGGCGACGACGGCCGGCAGCGCGGTCGTCGGCGCGGTGTCCGGACCCTCGAAGCCACCCGTCACCGACAGATCTCCTACGTCTCTCACAGGCTTCTCACAACCCGTCGCCGTGAACTTCACGGAGACTAGCCGGTGGTTCGAACTCACATCCAGGTCTCGCCACAACTGTGGCCAATTTCAGCCGTCAACGGGCATGGAATGCCACGATAGTTGACATGCTCGGGCGCCGGGCAGCAGGATCGGGGCGCCGCGTCAGGGCCGCACAGGCAAGAGGGGTGACCTCCCGATGGCACATCAGGCAGCAGGAGGGCAGCGGCAGGCACCGCGGCTCGTCCCCGACACTCCCGAGGCTCGGGCCTATCTGGCGGACTACGCCGCCTTCCTGGAGGCGGTCCCCTTCCCGTCCCTGGTCGTCGACCGCCGTTGGGACGTGCTGCTGTCCAACAGTCCTTTCCGGTCACTTTTCCGGCAGGTCGAGGCGCACCCGACCGCCATGCCCGACGACAACTTCCTCCGGTTCGTCCTGTTCCACCCGGACGCCGCCACCGTGCTCGGTGAGCACGAGGCGAGCTGGTGTCTGCCGATGCTGGCCCACTTCGCCCGGACCGTCGAGCACTGTGCCCCCGACCCCGGCCTCCAGGCGATCCGCCGCGAGATCGAGCAGGACCCCATCATGGAGGTCGCCTACCGGCACGGGGTGCCGCACTGGCTGCGGGTGGTGGGGGAGGGGGCCGCCGAGCACGACGGGTCGGTGCGGCCGCTGATCCACCCCGACCCGCGCTGGGGTGCCACGGACTGCCGGATCGTCGTCGAGACGACCCCCACCCTCGACGACCTGGGGTGCACGCGTCTCACCCTGGTCCTGCGGGACGCGCGCCGCCAGGCCGCCGCCCGGGGGCGCGGTGCCCGACGCGGTGCCGCCCACCTGCGGGTGGTTCCCGCCGCGGACTGACCGCCGCCCCCTTCTCCAGGCGGGCCCGGGAGCCGGGAGGCTTCGGGCTCGACCCCGGCCGCGGCAGCCACTATTTCTCCATGTAGAATTTGTGGAAATTCATGGAGGAGGCCGCCGTGACCTACGTGATCGCACAGCCCTGCGTCGACGTGAAGGACAAGGCGTGCGTCGAGGAATGCCCCGTCGACTGCATCTACGAGGGGCAGCGTTCCCTCTACATCCACCCCGACGAATGCGTCGACTGCGGGGCGTGCGAGCCGGTCTGCCCCGTCGAGGCGATCTTCTACGAGGACGACACCCCGGCCGAGTGGAAGGACTACCACCGGGCCAACATCGAGTTCTTCGACGACCTCGGATCTCCCGGCGGTGCCTCGAAGCTGGGGCTGATCGAGCGGGACCATCCGCTGATCGCCGCCCTGCCGCCGCAGAACGGGCAGGAGTGAAGCGCCGTGGAGCCTGACCGCGCAGCCGCCCCGGTGAGTCCTCGCCGCCGGGCCGTACTGGAGGTGTTGCGCGAGGCCGACGGGCCGCTCGGGGTCGGTGACATCGCCGAGCGGATCGGCGTCCACGCGAACACGGTCCGCTTCCACCTGGACGCACTGGTGACGAGCGGTGCCGTGGAGGGCCTCACGGAACCCTCGTCCGGCCGGGGGCGCCCCCGCACCGTCTACGCGCCCCGCCGCGGCATGGACCGGGGAGGACAGCGCGAGTACCTCCTGCTGGCCCGGATCCTGCTCAGCCGCCTCGCCTCGGACGAGGCGGACGCCGAGACGGCCGCCGTCGAAGCGGGCCGGGCCTGGGGCGGACACCTCCTGCCCCCCGTCCCGCCGTTCCGCACCGTCGAGGCCGCCGAGGCCGTCGAACGCCTCACCGGCCTTCTCGCCGACCTCGGCTTCGACCCGGAGCCGGTGCACGGTCCGCCGGACCGGCCGGCGGACCAGACCGCGACCGCCGCTGCCGATGCAGGCCCCCGCATCGACGCCGGTGCTGATGGCGCCGATGACGACGGGGCGGCCGAAGAGGCGGACGCCGGCCGCATTCTGCTGCGGCACTGTCCCTTCCTCGAACTCGCCGAGGAGTACGGGGAGATCGTCTGCCCGCTGCACCTCGGCCTCATGCAGGGCGCGTTGGAGCAGCAGCGTGCCCCCGTCGCCGCCGTCCGGCTGGAGCCGTTCGCCGAACCGGACGTGTGCGTCGCCCATCTCGCCCCCGTCCCCTAGGACCGGTCGCGCCCGCTCCATCCTCCGGGGTTGTAACGGGGTCACGGCCCCGCCGCCCAGCGGCGCCGGGGCGAGGCGCGCCCGGGAGCAAAGAAGGAGCAGTACGGAAGTGAACTCGACGTCAGCAGCGGTGGCCGGGGCCGCCGTCTTCGTGTGGCTCGGCATGGTCCTGGCGATCTCCTTCCTGGAGGCGCCCCTGAAGTTCCGGGCTCCGGGGGTGACCATCCCGCTCGGGCTCGGTATCGGCCGCATCGTGTTCCGCGCCCTCAATATCGCCGAGGCGGCGCTCGCGGTCGTCGTCGTGGTCGCCGTGGCGACGGGCGGCCCGGATGCCGGGGTGATCGTGCCGACGGCCGTGGCAGTGGCGGTGCTGGCCGTGCAGCTGGGCGTCGTGCGGCCCCGGCTCAACCGCCGCTCCGACCGGGTCCTGGCCGGCGAGCAGGTGCCCCGGTCCTCCGCACACCTGTACTACGTGGCCCTCGAGGTCATCAAGACGGTGGTGCTCCTGGTCCTCGGCATCCTGCTGCTCGCCGCCTGAGCCGGTACCGCCGAAGGGCACCGACACACTCCGGAACCGATACGCTCCGGCACCGATACGGCCAGGTATCGATACGCCCGAGTACCGATACGCTCCCGTACCCGTACACTGGCGTTTCGATGACCTGAGCCGAAGGAGCCGAACCGATGACGTCGCAGGCCGCGCGCCGACCGGAACCGTCCGGATCCGCCGCGCGCCGCTCCAAGATCACGCCCGAGCGTGAGCAGGAGTTCTTCGACGCCGTACTGGACCAGATCCGGGAGCACGGCTACGACGCCGTCACCATGGAGGGCGTCGCCGCCAGCACCCGGTGCAGCAAGTCCACGCTCTACCGGCAATGGGGCACCAAGCCCCGGTTCGTCGCCGCCGCCCTGCGCTCCAGCCCCCGGGCCCGGTTCGCCGGCATCGACACCGGCAGCCTCGCCGGGGACCTGCGGTCGGCCGCGCGGCTCGCCGGGGAGTGGGCCACGCGGGACACCGCGCTGCTCCAGGCGCTCGGCCACGCGGTCACCCAGGACCCGGAGCTGGCCCGGGCGCTGCGCGAGGCACTCGTCGACCCGGAGATCACCGCGCTGGAGGAGATCCTGCGCCGGGGTGTGGAACGCGGCGAGGTCGCGGCCGACCACCCGGCCCTGCCCCATGTCCCGGCCCAGATCTTCGGCGTGCTGCGGGCCCGGCCCGTCCTGGAGGGCCGGAACGCCGACCCGGAGTACCTGCTCGCGTTCGTGGAGGCGGCGGTGCTGCCGCTCCTCACACCCCCTGGACCAGGGACGCCGTCAACGGGATGACCGGACGGCGGCCCGACCGCGCCGCACCGTGGGGACGGGGGCGGCGCGCACCCCGGCCGGGTGGGGTGCCCTTTGAGCGGAAGGGCGCCCCACCCGGCCGTCGTACCGGGACGTGCGGGTCAGATGTCCTGCCCCGTTCCGCTGCCGCCCTTCGCCGCCTCGATGCCCCGGGTGATCTGGTCGATGACGGTCTCCTTCTGGTCGGTGTCCACCCCGGCCCGCACCACGACGATCAGCTTCGGCTGGGCGGGGGAGGGGAAGGCGAGCGACTGGACGTAGCCGTCGGAGCCCTTGCTGGTGACCGCCTTCCAGCGCACCAGATAGCCCTTCTGGCCGGCCACCGTGACGGCCTTCGACTCCAGCACGTCGTGCGAGGTGATCTTGCCGTAGGACGTTCCGCCGTAGGACTCCTCCGCGTTCACCGCGATGTCGGCCTTGGCGACCTCCTCGGCGGTGGCGCCCCGGGTGCCGAGGGCCACGGCGGGGGCGGAGTAGGCGCCGCCCTTGACGCAGGTCTTGGAGGTGTCACCGGGGCACTTGTAGGAGTCCTTCGACGATATGTGCGCGCCGGCGCCGATCTCCTGGCCGTACCAGCCGTCGGGGATGGGCAGGCTGATGCCGTTCAGCGCGTCGGTCACCGATCCGCTCTCGATGCGGGGCGGCTCGGATCCGTCCGGCCGCTCCGGCCGCCGCTCCCCGTCGGAACCGCCGGACCCTCCGTCCGGCTCGCCGCCGGGTCCGCCGTCCCGGTCCCGGGGTGCCTGCGACGTGGTCGGACCGCCGTCCCCGTCGTCGACGAGGACGTACACCCCGACCCCGATGCTCGCGAGCAGCACCACGGCGGCGGCCACGGCTGCCCCGATCCGCAGGCCGCGCCCGCGGCCGGGCGGCGGCGCCACCGGGTGGCCCGGATAGCCGGGGTGCACCGGATAGGGTGCGGCGGCCGGTGCGGGCGGACCTGCGAACGGGCCTCCCGCCGGCCCGGGTCCAGGCGCCGGTCCTGGAGCCGGGGTCGGCGGTGGGGCCGGTGTGGGCGGGGCCCAGGCGCCGGCCTGCCCCGCCGGGCGGACCCGGTCCGTCCAGGCATTGCCGTCCCACCAGCGTTCGGTGGGCGGTCCGTCTTGCGTCTGCCCGGGGTCGGGGTACCACCCGGGGGGAGTCACCTGCGTCATGTCCCCACCGTATGAGGCATCGGTGAAAGCGGGATGAGAAGCCCCCTCGGAACCCCCTCGGAAGGACACCGCGCCGGCAGCTCCCGCGCGCCTGGGCCCCCGGAGCCGACCCCGTCCTCGCGCCGCCTCCGCCCCCCGGAGCCGCCTCCGCCCCCCGGAGCCGGCCCCGCCCCCCGGAGCCGGCCCCACCCCCCCCGGAGCCGGCCCCACCCCCCGGAGCCGGCCCCACCCCCCGAGCCGACCCCCGACGCGCTCCCGACGCGCCCCCCGATCCACCCCGGAACGCGCCCCCTCATGCTGTCCCCGCAGCACGGTCCGGCCGACGCCGCGGGGCACCCCGCACCAGGACCGTCCGCCCCGCGCGGACCGTCCCCCGGCGAGGCGGCGCCGTCCCGCGCCACCCTCGCGCGAGAATCTGTCGGATCGTCACCTTCCGTCCTCTTGACAGCTGTTGACCATGCGAACCGCTGGTGGCGGGCCCGATGCGTCGACCCCCGTACCCCGAGTCACCCGTCACGGCAACACGTGCCCGGTCCCGGCACCGTGACGGCGACCGGGCCGCTACGCTCGAGTTCAGTACGTCGTTCGGGCGACTTGGGGAGGGAGCGGGATGACGGAGGTACGGCGCACGGCCGGGGCCTCGGCGCCCCTGTGGGAGCGGGACGAGGAAGTCGCCGCGCTCGCGGAGGCGGTCGACACCCTGTGCGCGGACCGTTCGTCCTCCGGCAGCCTGCTGGTGCTCCGGGGCGAGGCGGGCCTGGGCAAGACGGCGCTGCTCGCGGAGACCCGGCGGATCGCCGAGCAGCGCGGCTGCACGGTGTGGTCGGCCCGCGGCGGCGAGACGCTGCGTTCCGTCCCGTTCAACGTGGTGCGCCAACTCCTCCAGCCCGCCCTGGTGTCGATGCTGCCGGAGGAGGCCCGTGAGTACCTCGGCGAGTGGTACGACATCGCGGGGCCCGCGCTCGGCATAGCGGAGCCCGGCGACGGGCACGTCGACCCGCAGAGCGTCTGCGACGGTCTGGTCGCCGCCGTGAGCCGGCTGGCCCGCCGGGACTGGCCGCTGGTGCTCCTGATCGACGACGCGCACTGGGCCGACCAGGAGACCCTGCACTGGCTCTCCGCGTTCGCCGAACGGCTGACGGACCTGTCCGTCCTCGTCGTGGTGGCCCGGCGGCCCGGCGAGGTCTCCGGGGTGGCGGCCCGCCACCTGGAAGCCGTCGCAGCCGCGGCCGACCGCCCCACCACCACCCTCAGCGCCCTCACCCCCGCCGCCGCGGCCGGACTCACCCGCGCCACCCTGGGCGAGACCGCCGACGCCGCCTTCTGCCGCGAGGTGTGGGCCGTCACCGGCGGCAACCCCTACGAGACCGTCGAACTCCTCGCCAAGGTCCAGGACAGTGAACTGGAGCCCGTGGAAGGCCACGCCGGGCAGCTGCGCGACCTGAACCGGTCGGCCCGCGGCGGCGGCCTCGTCGCCCGCCTGGAACAGCTCGGCATCGACGCCACCCGCTTCGCCTGGGCGGCCGCCATCCTCGGCACCGACATCACGGTCGACCTGGTGGCCCGCCTCGCCACCCTGGACCCCGACGACGCGCTCCGCTGCGCCGAGCGGCTGCGCTCCGCCCGCATCCTCACCACGCCCGACCCGGCGACCGGCCGCTCCGGCCCCCACGACCTGGAGTTCGTCCACCCGCTCATCGCCACCGCCGTCTACAACTCCATCCCCGACGCACTGCGCCGGGCCATGCACGGCATCGCGGCCCGTATCGTCACCGACTCCGCGCTCGGCGCGGCGGCCGCCGCCCGCCACCTGCTGGAGGTGCACCCGGACGACGACGAGGAACTGGTCGCGCAACTGCGCGAGGCCGCCCGCGAACACCTCGCCGTCGGAGCCCCGGACGCCGCCCGCCGCTGTCTGGAACGTGCCCTGGAGGAACCGCCGCGCCCCGAGGTCCACGCCGGCGTCCTCTACGAACTCGGCCGCGCCACCTTCCTCACCGCCCCCGCGCGCACCATCGGTCACCTGCGCACCGCGCTCGGGATGACGGGGCTCGACAGCGACCAGCGGGTGGACGCGGTGGTCCGCCTCTCCCAGGCACTGCTGCACAACGACCAGATGGAGGAGGCCGTCCGCACCGTCGAGGCGGAGGCCGCCCGGACGGAACCAGGACCGGCCCGGATGCGGCTGCAGGCCGTGCAGTTCATGTGGGAGGGCATCCACGCGGGGGAGACCACCTCGCCCGACCGCTCCGAGCGCCTGGCCGAGCTCGCGGCCACCTGCACCGGGCGGGACAACTCCGAGCGGGTGCTGCTGATCCTGCGCGGCTTCGACGCCATGATGCGCGGCGAGAACGCCGAGGAGATCCTCGAACTCGTCGACCGTGCCCTCGTCAACGGCCGTCTCGCGCCCGGCCTCGGCTGGACCGACTCCGAGTGGGGCGTCGAACTCCTCCTGATGCTGGCCAGTGTCTACGCCTACACCGACCGCCTCGACCGCGCCGAGAGCATGTACAACGAGGCCCTGCGCTCCTACGAGTCGGCCGGCTGGAGCGGCGGCCACCTCGCGCTCGCACACGCCTACGTGGGCCTCGGCCACCGCCGCCGGGGCAGGCTGGAGGCCGCGGAGACGTCCCTGCGGGCGGCCCTGCGCATCGCCGAACGCGTCGGCCGCGGACTGCCCCTGTACTGGACGGTGACCTGCAACCTCATCGACACGCTGCTCGCCCGCGGCCACGTCGACGAGGCGCAGGCGGTCGCCGACCGGCACGACTTCGCCCCGCCCTACCCGTCCACCATCGCGCTGCCCGACCCGCGCTCCGTGCGCGGACGCCTGCTGCTCGCGGTGGGCCGCACCAAGGACGGCGTCAACGAGCTGGAAGCCGCCGGGAAAGCGGCCGCCGCCCGCGGCCACCACAATCCCGTGCACCTCTTCTGGGCCGCCGACCTCGCCCGCGCCCTGGCCACCGAGGACCCGGGGCGCGCCGCCCGGCTCGCGGTCGAGCTCCGCCGCCGGGCCGAACGCTTCGGCACCGACACCGCGATAGGGGAGGCGCTGCGGGTGGCGGCCGCCCTGGAGACCGGCCAGCGCGCGGTGCGTCTCGCCGGGCAGGCGGTCGCCTACCTGGAGTCCTCGCCCTGCCAGTACGAGCACGCCGCCGCCCGTGTCGAGTACGGCGCCCTCGCCCGCTCGGAGGCCGATCTCGCCCGCGGGCTGGCCCTGGCCCGCTCCTGCGGCGCGGACGGTCTGGTCACCCGCGCGGAGGCCGAACTGCGCACCGTCGCCGCCCACGTACCGTCCCGCTGAGACGGAATCGCACCGCCGACCACGCGCCGCCCCGCCTTCAAAGACTCGGTCCGGGCCTCTCCTGCGCCAGGACCCGCTGAGCCGTCGCGAACGCCGCGTTGGCCGCCGGGACGCCGCAGTACACCGCCGTCTGCAGCAGCACCGCACCGATCTCCTCGGGCGTGAGCCCGTTGCGCAGCGCCGCCCGGACGTGCAGGGCCAGCTCCTCGTGGTGGCCGTGCGCGGTCAGCGCGGTCAGCGTGATCATGCTGCGTTCGCGGCGGGTGAGCGTCGGGTCGGTCCAGATCTCGCCCCAGGCGTAGCGCGAGATGAAGTCCTGGAAGCGGGCGGTGAACGGCGACTGACGCTGCTGCGCCCGGTCCACGTGGGCGTCGCCCAGCACCGCGCGCCGCACCTCCATGCCCCGTCCGGCGTCCCCGGCGAGGTGGCTGCGCAGCGCCGTGAGCACCGCCTCCGGGCGTTCGGCCGGGGCCAGGTGCGAGGCGCCCGGGAGTTCCACGAGGGTGGCGCCGGGCACCGCGTCCGCGATCTCCCGCAGGTGGGCCGGCGGTGTCGCCGGGTCCTCCCGGCCCGCGACGAGGAGGGTCGGCGCCGTGATCTCCGCCAGGCGGTCCCGCAGGTCGAAGGCGGCCAGCGCGTCGCAGCATGCGGCGTACGCCGCCGGGTCGGTCTCGCGGTGGTCCCGGACCAGCCGGGGCACCGTGAACCCGGGGGTGAACCACCGGGCGTCGGCGCCCGCCGCGAGCCCCTCCAGCCCTTCGCGCCGGACCAGCGCCGCCCGCTCCTCCCACGGCCGGGCGCCGTCGAAGTGGGCCGAGGAGCACAGGACGGCCAGTGTCGTCAGCCGCTCGGGATGATGCACGGCCAGGTGCAGTCCCACCGCGCCGCCGAGCGAGACCCCCGCGTACCCGAACCGTTCGAGACCGAGCGCGTCGGCGAGGTCGAGGACCAGCCCCGCCAGGTCGCCTACGGTCGCGCCGGGACCGATCAGCTCCGGCGCGGAACCGCCGTGCCCGGGCAGGTCGAAGCGCACCACCCGGCGGACGGCGGACAGCTCGGGCGCCACCCGGTCCCACAGGGCGTACGACGTGCCGAGGGAGGGGCCGAGGAGCAGCGGGGGAGCCGTGTCGGGGCCCTCGGCGCGGTGGTGGAGGATGCCGGTCACGGTCGCTCCAGAGCCTGGTCGGTGAGGGCGCCGGCCGCGCCGGTGCCCTCAGTGGGGTCGGCCGCGCGGTTCAGGTCGATGCCGAGCAACTCGGGTTCCGTGGCGAGGAGTTCGGTGAGGTCGACACCCTCTTCCCGGGCCTGGCGCGCCAGCCGGGTCAGCAGGTCCCGCGCGCGGGCGCGGCCGAGCACCGGCGTCAGCCGCGCGGACAGCTGCTCGGTGGCGATCAGCCCCCGGGTGAGCCCGAGGTGCCGGCGCATGGCTTCCGGGTGCACCCGCAGTCCCTCGGCCAGTTCGGCCGCGTCCCGGGCGGCGCCCCCGGTCAGCCGCAGCAGGTCCCGCAGCGGCTCCCACTCGGCGTGCCAGGCACCGGCCGGCCGCTCGTCCTCGGCGACCAGCGCCCCGTACAGGGTGGCCGCGAGCTGCGGCGCGCGCCGGGCCGCCGCCGCGACGAGCGTCGAACGCACCGGGTTGGACTTGTGCGGCATGGCCGACGAGCCCCCGCCGCTGCCCTCGGAGACCTCCGCGATCTCCGTGCGGGACAGGGTGAGCACGTCGGCCGCCAGTTTGCCCAGCGCCCCCGCGGTGAACGCCAGGCAGCCCGCCAGGTCGGCGACCGGGGTGCGCAGCGTGTGCCAGGGCAGTCCGGGCGCCCGCAGTCCGAGTTCGCGGGCGTAGACGGCGGGCAGCTCGGTCGCGTTCCGAGCGCCGTACGCCGTGAACGCGGCCAACGTACCCGCCGCGCCGCCGAGTTGGGCGGGCAGCGCGTCGCGGACCGCCGTCACCCGGTCCCGGGCGTCGAGCACCAGCGACCGCCAGCCGGCGGCCTTCAGGCCGAACGTCGTCGGCACGGCGTGCTGGGTGAGCGTGCGGCCCGGCAGCACGGTGTCCCGGTGCTCGACGGCCAGCCGGGCGAGCGCCCGCTGCGCACGGCCCAGGTCGTCGGCCACCGGGCCCAGGGTGCGGTGCGCGACCAGCATCATCGCCGTGTCCATGATGTCCTGGCTGGTGGCGCCCCGGTGCACCTGCGGGCCGTACTCCTCCCCGGCCGCCCGGGTCAGGTCGGCGGCCAGCGGGATCACCGGGTTCCCGCCGTCGCGGGCCCGTGCGGCGAGCGAGGCGAGGTCGAAGCGACCGCTGTCGGCGGCCGCCCGCGTCACCGCCTCCGCGGCTTCGGCGGGGGCCAGACCCAGCGCGGCGTGCGCGCGCGTCAGTGCGGCCTCCGCGTCGAGCAGCGCGCGCAGGAACGCGTCGTCGCCGGTCGTGGCGGCGGCGGGGGAACCGGACCACCCGGGGGCGAGCAGACCGGTACCGGATGCGGCTGATGTCACTGGAACTCCAGGAAGACCGTCTCGCCTTCGCCCTGAAGGCGGATGTCGAAACGGTACGTGGCGCGACCCTCGGACACGGCGATCAGCGTGTCGCGGCGGTCCGCGTCGAGCCGGGACAGCAGCGGGTCGGCCGCGAGCGCGGCCGGATCGTCCGGCAGGTGGATCCGGGTGAACAGGTGGACCAGCAGACCGCGCGCGAACACGCAGACACTGAGGTACGGGGCGTGGCGTCCCCGGGCCCCGGGGCGCAGGGTGCGGACGTACCAGTGGCCGTCCGCATCGGTCTGGATCCGGCCGAAACCGGTGAACTCCACGCCGTTGCGGCCGAGATGACCACCGCTCGCCGGGTCCCTGCGCATCGACCCGTCGACCGCGGGCACGACGCCCCGGGGATCCGGGCCCCACACCTCCAGCAGGGCGTCCGGCAGCGGACGGCCCGCGCCGTCGAGGACGTACCCGTGCACGGTGATCGCGTCGGGGTGCCCGAGGGGCGCGATGTCCTCGCCGCCGGGGAACGGCAGCGCGTGGCCGTAGAACGGGCCGACGGTGTGCGAGGGGGTGGGCAGCGCGGTCCGGGCGCCGCCGGTGTCGTCGTGCGTCATGGGTCAGCGTCCTTCCTCGGTCCAGGTGGCCCGCGGCCCGTCCAGCACGATGTCCCAGCGGTAGCCCAGGGAGAACTCCGGCACCGACAGGCCGTGGTCGTAGGCGGCGACCAGACGCTGCCGGGCCGCGTCGTCCGTCACTGACTGCAGGATCGGGTCGTGCGGGAAGAGCGGATCGTGGGGGAAGTACATCTGGGTCACGAGCCGCTGGGTGAACGCCGTGCCGAAGACGGAGAAGTGGATGTGCGCCGGCCGCCAGGCGTTGACGTGGTTGCGCCAGGGATAGGGGCCGGGCCGGACGGTGGTGAACCGGTAGGTGCCCTCGGCGTCGGTGAGGGTCCGGCCCACGCCGGTGAAGTGCGGGTCCAGCGGCGCGTCGTGCTGCTCGCGCCGATGCGCGTACCGCCCGGCCGCGTTGGCCTGCCAGATCTCCACCAGCTGCCCGGTGACGGGGCGTCCGTCGCGGTCCAGGAGGCGCCCGGAGACGGTGATGCGCTCCCCGATGGGCTCCCCGGTGTGCTGCCGGGTGAGGTCGTTGTCGACGTCGGTGACGTCCCGGTCCCCGAACGCGGGGGAGGACAGTTCGACCAGCTCCGGGTCCCGGCTCACGTCGACGGTGACCGGAGGGCGCAGGGGGTGGCGCAGGGCCGAGGAGCGGTAGGGGGCGTAGTCCCGGCGCGGATGGTGCTCGACGGGCGCCCCGTCGGCGGTCCGCCGCCGGTACGCGGCGTGCTCGGCCGCGATCTCCTGGTCTATGTCCGCCTGGGTGGGCGCGTCGGTCATGGCAGGGCTCTCCCCGGTTCGGTCAGCGCTTCGGGGGCTTCGGGCGCCGAATCAGTCAGGGCACTGAGTATTTCGGAAGGCGTCGCATACGCTGCCATTCGCTCCGGCGGGGCGTCAACACCCCCGAAGATGCCGGGTGACGTCGGTGAGCGGGGCCTGACAGGGAGCGGGAGGACCCGGTAGCGTTCCGTGCACAGAGCAATTTTGAACCGACCGTGGGAGCGCGCATGGCGGCGGTGGACCTCGCCACCCATCCCGGGCACCTGGCCCGGCGGCTCCAGCAGGCGCACCACCTGCTGTGGAACACGATGGTCTCGGAGGAGATCACCTCGCCGCAGTACGCCGTTCTCAACGCCCTCGTCGCCGAACCGGGCCTGGACCAGCGCACCGTGGGGGAGCGGGTGGGACTCGACCGGTCGACCATCGCCGAGGTGGTCGCCCGGCTCGTCGGGCGCGGGCTGCTCGGCAAGGACCGCGACCCGCGCGACGGCCGGCGTTTCCTGCTGCACCCGACCGCGGACGGTGAGCGCACCCACCGAAAGCTGACCGTGCGCACCGCGCGGATGAACCGGGTCTTCCTCGCCCCTCTCGACGCCGCCGAACGGGCGGTCTTCATCGAACTGGTCCGCCGCGTCGCCGACGCCGCCGAAAGCCTGCGCCACCCGGACGGCCCCGACACCCCGGACCGTTCCGACACCCCGGACGGCCCCGACGCCCCGCGCGGTACCTAGGCCCCGCCCCGCACGCCCCCGTCCGCCCACCGCGCACGGGCCCCGGACGCCCCCGTCCGGTCACGGCGCGTCGGCGTACACCACCCAGACCTGACCGCGCGCGAAGTTCACCGGCGTGCCCTCGTCGGTGGTGAAGCGGGTGCCGTCCTCGGCGTCCGGGCGGTTCCAGCCGACGTCGTAGGCCCGCCCGTCGCGCAGCACCGTGGCCCGGCCGGAGCCGACGGTCTCGGTGTACGGCGTGTTGTTGCCGAGGAAGTCGTGGTAGTCGGACGGCCGTACCGTCACGTACTGCACCACCACGGTCGCCGGCGCGATCGGCTCGCCCTGCGCGGTGGTCGCCGGGGTGCCGTCCATGGTGACCAGCCACCGGTCGCGGGCGCCGGACCAGGTGAAGGAGAAGCGGGCCGCGGGATAGGACACCGTCCGGGTCCGCTCGGGTTCGCCGCCCTCGGGGGGCGGGCCGTAGCGGAAGCCGGTGGTCAGGGCGTCCCGGCCGGGCTCCTCGGGCAGCAGACGCCCGGCCCGCAGGTACAGGTTGTGCGGGGCCGCACGGTCCGTGCGGCGGACGTACATCCCCTCGGCCGTCTCGGGGGTGAGCGGGGTGAGCGGCGCGCCCTCGATCTCCGGCATCAGCTTGCTCTGCGCCCCGGAGAAGGCCAGCACCGGCCGATCGAACTGGCGCAGCAGCTCCAGGTCGGACTCCCGGGCGCTGCGCACCGGACCGACTGACTCCGGGACCCGGGTGGCGTACACCGCCATCAGGCGGCTCAGTCCGCCCTCGACCTGCTCGACGTACACCACATCGGCGTCCTCGAGGCCCGTGTGCGGACGGGCCGTACGGGCGTTGTCCAGCTTCACGGCGAGGACCGGAGCGCTGTCCGCCGCGGTGGGCGGGGGCTGCTGGGACGGCCGGCGGGACGGGCTGCCCCGGCCGTCGTCGGCCGGGCCGCCGCCCGGCCCCGTGCAGCCCGCCGCCAGCGCGGCCGCCGCCAGGGCCGCCACCAGCGCCCTGGCCGCCGTCCCGCCCCGTGCGCGCGGACTCCGTCTCCTGCTCACCGTCGCCACCCTCCCCGCCCGACTCCGTCGATGTCTCAATTGTGCGCTTTTCTGATCGTCGGGTGTCATACCCGATCAGACGTGGTCGGTCGCGCCGGTTCCGCCGATCGGCGCAGCGCCGGGCGATTCGGTACGGGCCCGCTCGGGTACCCGGCGGCCACCGCATGCGTGACACACCGGAATCGACGGAGGGAGCGGGCGGACATGAGGGCAGTCACCTGGCAGGGAAAGCGGGACGTACGGGTGGAGAACGTGCCCGACCCCCGGATCGAGGAGCCCACGGACGCGGTCATCCGCGTCACCTCGTCGGGACTGTGCGGCTCCGACCTGCACCTCTACGAAGTGCTGACCCCGTTCATGACGCCGGGCGACATCCTCGGCCACGAACCGATGGGCATCGTCGAGGAGGTCGGCGCGGCCGTGCCGGACCTCCAGGTGGGGGACAGGGTGGTGGTCCCGTTCCAGATCGCCTGCGGCAACTGCTGGATGTGCCTGACCGGCCTGCCCACCCAGTGCGAGACCACCCAGGTCGGCTCCGAGGGCATGGGCGCCGCGCTGTTCGGCTACACCCGGCTGTACGGCGCCGTGCCCGGCGCCCAGGCCGAGTACCTGCGGGTCCCGCAGGCACAGTACGGCCCGATCAAGGTGCCCGAGGGCCCCGACGACGACCGCTTCCTCTACCTCTCCGACGTGCTGCCCACCGCCTGGCAGGCCGTCGCCTACGCGGGTGTGCCCAAGGGCGGCAGCGTCGCCGTGCTCGGCCTCGGCCCGATCGGTGACATGGCCTGCCGGGTCGCCATGCTCCAGGGCGCCGGGCGGGTCTTCGGGGTGGACCTCGTGCCGGAACGGCTGCGCCGGGCGCGCGAGCGGGGCGTGGAGACCTTCGACCTGCGCTCCTTCGACGACGAGAAGGAACTCGTCGCCGCCGTCCGCGACCGGACCGACGGCCGCGGCCCCGACGCCGTGATCGACGCCGTCGGCACCGAGGCGCACGGCAGCGCCGCCGCCCGCATGGTGCAGAACGCCTCCGCGCTGCTGCCCCGCAAGCTCAGCGGCCCGATGGCTGAACGCTTCAGCGTCGACCGGCTCGCCGCCCTCTACACCGCCATCGACATGGTGCGCCGCGGCGGCACCATCTCCCTGTCCGGCGTGTACGGCGGCATGGCCGACCCGATCCCGCTGCTCACCCTGTTCGACAAGCAGATCCAGCTGCGCATGGGCCAGGCCAACGTCCGCCGCTGGACCGACGACATCATCCCCCACCTCACCGACGAGGACCCGCTCGGCGTCGACGACTTCGCCACCCACCACGTGCCGCTGTCCGACGCGCCGCACGCCTACGACATGTTCCAGCGCAAGCAGGACGGCGCCGTCAAGGTGGTCATGCGGCCCTGACCCGGCTCCGGCGTCCGGCGTCCGGCGCCCGTCCCCGGCCGCACGCGGTGGTGGCCGGGCGTCAGGGGCCGCCGAGGATCTCCCCTAGGTCGTACCGCACCGGCTCCTCCAGTTGCGCGTAGGTGCAGCTGCGAGGTGTGCGGTCGGGGCGCCAGCGGCGGAACCGGGCCGTGTGCCGGAACCGCTGACCGTTCTCCATGTGGTCGTAGGCCACCTCGGCCACCAGCTCCGGCCGCAGCGGCACCCAGGACAGGTCCTTCTTGCCCGACCAGCGGCTCGGCGCCCCCGGCAGCCGGGCCGTCTCGTGCGCCGCCTCCTGGGCCCAGGCCGCCCACGGATGCCCCGACACGTCGTCCATCCGCAGCGGGGCCAGCTCCTCGACCAGCTCCGCCCGGCGCTTCATGGTGAACGCCGCCGACACCCCCACGTGCTGCAGGACCCCCTGGTCGTCGTACAGCCCGAGCAGCAGCGACCCCACCACCGGCCCGCTCTTGTGCAGGCGGTAGCCCGCCACCACCACGTCCGCCGTGCGCTCGTGCTTGATCTTGAACATCGCCCGCTCGTCGGGCCGGTAGCGCAGGTCCAGCGGCTTGGCGATCACCCCGTCCAGGCCCGCCCCCTCGTACTGCTCGAACCACCCCCGGGCCACCTCGATGTCCGTCGTCGCCGGCGCCACGTGCACCGGGGGCGTGACCCCCTCCAGAGCCCGGGTCAGCAGGGCCCTGCGGTCGCTCTGCGGCACGTCCATCAGCGAGTCGTCGCCCAGTGCCAGCACGTCGAAGGCGACGAACGAGGCCGGGGTGCGCTCGGCCAGCGTCCGCACCCGCGAGTCCGCCGGGTGGATCCGCTCGGTCAGCGCGTCGAAGTCCAGCCGCTCGTTCCGCGCGACCACGATCTCCCCGTCCAGCACGCACCGCTCGGGCACCCGCTCCCGCAGCGCCGCCACGACTTCGGGAAAATACCTGGTCAGCGGCTTGCCGGTACGGCTGCCCAGCTCCACCTCGTCCCCGTCGCGGAAGACGATCGCCCGGAAGCCGTCCCACTTCGCCTCGTACTGCATGCCCGGCGGGATCTTCGCCACGGACTTGGCGAGCATCGGCTTCACGGGCGGCATCACGGGAAGATCCATGGTTCCGATTCTGCGGTCATTCGCCCGCCGTCGCCCGGTGTGCGAGGTCTGCCCGCTGCCCCTACCGTGGCTCGCATGGCGCAAGCGGTGGAACTGGACGTGGCCGGCCGGACCGTGCGGATCTCCAGCCCGGACAAGATCTTCTTCCCGGAGCGCGGCTACACCAAGCTGGACGTGGCCCGCTACTACCAGGCGGTCGCCCCCGGCCTGCTGCGCGCCCTGCGCGAGCGGCCCACCACCCTCCAGCGCTACCCCGACGGCATCACCGGCGAGTGGTTCTACCAGAAGCGCGCCCCCAAGGGCATGCCCGACTGGATCCCCACCGCGCACATCACCTTCCCCAGCGGACGCAGCGCCGACGAGATGTGCCCCACCGAGGAGGGCGCCGTGGTGTGGGCGGCCCAGTACGGCACGCTCACCTTCCACCCCTGGCCGGTGCGCCGGGACGACGTCGACCACCCCGACGAACTGCGCATCGACCTCGACCCGCAGCCCGGCACCGACTACGACGACGCCGTCCGCGCCGCCCACGAACTGCGCGCCGTGCTCGACGAGTACGGCCTGCGCGGCTGGCCCAAGACCTCCGGCGGCCGGGGCCTGCACGTCTTCGTGCCCATCGAACCGCGCTGGACCTTCACCCAGGTCCGCCGCGCCGCCATCGCCGTCGGCCGGGAGATGGAACGCCGGATGCCGGAGCAGGTCACCATCAAGTGGTGGAAGGAGGAGCGCGGCGAGCGCATCTTCGTCGACTACAACCAGACGGCCCGCGACCGCACCATCGCCTCCGCCTACTCCGTACGGCCCCGCCCGCACGCCCCTGTCTCGGCGCCGCTGCGCTGGGAGGAGGTCGGCCCGGCGCACCCGCAGGACTTCGACCTCGTGACCATGCCCGCGCGCTTCGCCGAACTCGGCGACGTGCACGCGGACATGGACGATCACGCCTTCTCGCTGGAACCGCTGCTCGAACTCGCCCGCCGGGACGAGCACGACCACGGACTGGGCGATCTGCCCTACCCGCCCGAGTACCCGAAGATGCCCGGGGAGCCGAGCCGGGTCCAGCCGAGCCGGGCCAGGAAGCCGAAACCCACGGCCTCCTGACGCCCGGCCCGGCCGGACCGCCGGATCAGGACAGGTCCTTGATCCGGATGTCGCGGTAGGAGACCACGTCGGTGGTGCCGTGCACCTGGAGCCCGATGTAGCCGGAGGCGAACCGGCGGCCGTCCGTGCCCGGGTCGTCCGAGCGCGCCGGGACGAAGTCCTGACCACCGGTGTTGTCGAACTCGTTGATCAGCACACCGTTGCGGAAGACCGAGTAGTGCTGGCCCTCCACCCGGATCTCGTAGTCGTTCCAGGCGCCCTTCTGCGTCACGCCCGCACCGGCCAGGCCCACCCGGTCGAAGCCGTAGACCGAGCCCGTCTTGTACATGTCGCCGGTGGGGGAGTCGAACACCTGGATCTCGTGCCCGAACTTGATGGCCGCCCACTCCGGGCGCGGCTCCTCCGGGTGGTCGTGGATCTGCGGGAACCGCACGAACACACCGGAGTTGGCGTTCGCCGTGCCCGGCGCGTCGTCACGCCACTGGAGCTTCAGCGAGAAGTCGCCGTACTTCCGCTCGGGGAACCACAGCATGCCGAGCCCGCCCCGGGTGGTGCCCGAGGTGATGGACCCGTCCTCGTTGAGCGCGAACGAACCGCCGCCCACATGCTGCCACGTGCCGAAGGATCCCTCGGTGCCGTCGAGGATCGGGCGGTAGCCGTCGGTCTGGCCGGGCGTCCCGATCCCGGACTCACGGGCGGCCCGGTTCACGGCCCGGTACTCCCGCCGGTCGACGACCCCCTCCTTCTCCAGGCGGTCCATGACGGTCCGCACGTGCTTGAGGAACAGCGCCTGCGAGGTCCACTCCTTCTCGTCCTCGATCAGCTCACCGATCCGGCACCGGCTGTCCGTGACCCGGTTGGTCACGCCGGAGTCCACCGTGCCGACGAACACCGTCCGCCGCTCGTCGTACTCCGGGCAGTCGGGCGCCGGCACGCCGCCGCCCGCCACCACCGTGAAGGCCACGGTGAGCGCCTCGGAGGTGTTGCCCGCCTCGTCGGTCGCCCGGTACGCCACGGTGTGCCGGCCCGCCCGGTCCACCAGCACCGGCCCGGAGTAGGCGAGGTACGGTCCGCCGTCGAGCGAGTACTCGATCCCGGCGACGCCGGAACCGCCCTCGTCGGTGGCGGTGACGGTGACCCGGGCGGTGCCGACGTAGGCGCCGTCGGAGTTCCGGGTGCCCTCGACGTTCACCCCGGTCACGGGTGGTGCGGTGTCCTGCGGGGGAGCGGCGACGACCGTGAACTCCACGCTCTTGACGGCGGAGACGTTGCCCGCCCGGTCGGTGGCGCGGAAGCGGACGGTGTGGGTGCCGACCCGGTGCACCATGACCGGCCCGGTGTACGCCTGCCAGGCGCCGTCGCCGATCGCGTACTCGACGGTGTTGACGCCGGAACCGGTGTCCGAGGCGGTGACCGTCACGGTCGCCATGTCGACATAGGTGCCGTCGTCGTTGCGTTCGCCGTCCACGGTCGCGGACGTCTCGGGCGGCGTGGTGTCGTCCGTCGGCGGGGCGACGACGGTGAAGCCGACGCTCCTGACCTCGGAGACGTTGCCCGCCTTGTCCAGGGCCCGGTAGCGCAGCGTGTGGTCGCCGACCTGGTCGATCACGACCGGCGCGGTGTACGGGTGCCAGGTCTCGTCGTCGCCGACCGCGTACTCGACGCGTTCGACGCCCGACCCCTCGTCCGTGGCCGTCAGGACGACGCTCGCCGAACCCACGTACTGCCCCTCGGCGTTCTGCGTGCCGGTGACCTCGGCCGACGCCTCGGGCGCCGTGGTGTCCTCGCCGCCGCCCTCGGTCACCACCAGGATGCCCTGCATCTCGCCGTGGCCCGGGATCGTGCAGTGGTAGAAGTAGCGGCCCGGGGTCAGGGTGACCTCGGCGGTGTGCCGGCCGCCCTGGGCGTCACCCGGGTTCGCCAGGATGTTCAGCTGGACGTCGTTGTTGAACTCCGGGTCCGACGTGACGAACGTCAGGGTGTGCGGCATGCCGGTGGTGTTGCCGGTGGCCTCGCTGTTCTCGAAGACGATCGTCGCCTTGCCCGCCACCGCCGTCGTCGGCGCCGACAGGTACTTGTCGATGTCGTTGCCCGCGGTCCAGGTGAGGACCTGCTCCGCGGCCCGCGCCCCGCCCGTGTCGCGGCCGTCGGCCACCGAGGCGGTCTGCAGGCCCAGCGCCATCAGCAGGGCGGCCAACAGAGCCGCCCACAGGCGCCGTTGTCGTGTCACCGGTGTCATCCGGTCCTCCTCGCGAGATCACCGGCGGCCGGGGTGGGCCCGCCGCCGGTGTAGGTGACCCGCCACAGCGCCGACTTGGCGTCGGAGGTGAAGAAGCCGCGGCCGTAGTCGAGGACGTACAGGGCGCCGTCCGGACCGAACTTCCAGTCCATGAGGTTCTTGATGCCGTCGTTGCCGACCGGCACGATCTTCTTCAGCGACTCCGCGTGCACCGGAAGCCCGCCGCTCCCCACCGTCCTCGGGTCCAGGAGCACCGCGTGGCGCGGCTGGTCGGCGTCGTAGAAGTCGCCGACGAACCACTTGCCGTCCCAGTACGCCGGCCACTTGACGGCGCTGTCGCTGCGGTCGTCGAAGCGGTACACCGGCCCGTTCATCGCCGCCTGGCCCCCGCCCTTCAGCCACGGCAGGCCGTAGGTGGCCTCGTCCGCCTTGTACGACGGGACGCCGTTCGCGTCGCGCGGGAAGTCCGGGGCGCCGCCCTGCGGTGAGTACCAGATGGTGTTGGACGTCACCGGCGGCAGGTTGACCAGGCCGTCGTTGTTCGGCGACTCGTTCTTCGGGCGGTCGCAGTCGTACCAGCCCAGCGGCTCGGACGGGTCGGGCAGGTTGCGGTCCCGGTAGGGCTGCTTGTTGCCCATGCAGTACGGCCAGCCGTGGTTGCCCGCCTTCGTGATGGCGGCGAAGGTGTCGTACTTGGCCGGTCCCCAGGTCGTCGACGGCTGTCCGGCGTCCGGGCCGACCCAGCCGGCGTAGAGGACGTCGGTCGCCGGGTCGACGGAGATGCGCGCCGGGTTGCGCACGCCCATCACGTAGATCTCGCCGCGGGTCTTGCCGCCGCCCTCGGCGGTCTCCTCACCGGTGAACAGGTTGCCCTCGGGCAGCGTGTACGTGCCGTCCGGCTCCGGGTGGATGCGCAGGATCTTGCCGTTGAGGTTGTTGGTGTTGCCGGCGGTGCGGCGCGCGTCCGCGAAGGAGAGGCCCTTGTAGTTGGGCTCGGGGTTGTTGCCCGAGTAACCGCCGCTGAATCCGCTGGAGTTGTTGTCCCCGGTGGCGATGTACAGGTTGCCGTCGGAGTCCCAGGCCATGCCGCCGCCCGCGTGGCAGCAGCTGTGGATCTGCACCGGCCACTTCAGCAGCACCTTCTCGCTACCCGGGACCAGCCTGTGGGTCGTCCGGTCCAGCGTGAACCGGGAGACGCGCCGCTCGGCCGTGCGGGTGTCGCGGTCGATCTCCGAGTGCGGCGTGTAGTGCAGGTACACCCACCCGTTCCGCTCGAAGCCCGGGTCGAGCTCGATGCCGAGCAGGCCCTCCTCGTTCTTGCGCAGCTCGTCGCCGCCGCCCTTGTTGCCGAACACGTCGAGCGCCCCGGCGAGGGTGACCTCCCCGGTCCTCGGGTCGTAGATGTGGATCTCGCCCTTGCCCTTGCCGACGTCCGGGTCGTTCCAGTCGGTGACGACCGGCTGGGAGGAGTCGGCGCCGCCGCGGCCGATGTACAGGACGCGGCCGTCGGGGGCGGTGACCAGGCCGTGGGGTTCACCGATCTGGTCGTTCTTCCCCGGCTGGTTGGGCCGGGTGAGCCGCTTCGCCTCGTAGTTCCCGTTGATCGTGGCCTTGCAGTCGGCCTGCACCAGCCGGGTCGTCCACAGCAGGGCGCCGCGCAGGTGGTCGCGGAAGTCGGTCTCGTCGTAGGACGACACGGTGCCGCCCATGCCGGTGTAGAAGGACCGGCCGCCGTCGTAGTCACGGCACCAGCTGACCGGGTGGTCCGCGCCGTTGGCGCCCGCGCCGGGCCGGTACGTGGACTCCCGCACCCGGGCGACGGTGTGCACGTCGCCCGAGGGGTTCTTCGCCCAGTTCAGCCACTTGTCCGGCCGCTTCCACTGCAGCGGCAGGCTCTTCGTCGCCGGGTGCCGGCGGTCGCCCACCTCGACGGTCGCCCGCTGCACCGTGTCCGGGGACGCGGCGGGGCGGGCCCCGATCAGGCCGGTGAACCAGTCCGAGTACGGTTCGGCGCGCGCCGCGTCGTGGAGGCCGACGAAGCCGCCGCCGGCCTCCATGTACGCCTCCAGGCCCGCTTCCTGGTCCGGGTCGAGGACGTCGCCGCCCCCGGTCAGGAACACGACGGCGTTGAAGCGGCTCAGCCTCTTGTCGTTGGTGAAGACGGCCGCGTTGTCCGTGGCGGTGACGTCGAAGCGTTGCTCGGCGGGACCGGTCTGCCCGATCCGCTCGATCGCGGCGATCCCGGCGTTCACCACCGGCGACTCCTCGCCGCCCGCGGCGGAGCCGTAGAAGAGCAGCACCCGTACGTCGGCGCCGCCGGGCGGCGAGGTGATGGACATCGTTGTCAGCGGTGGATCCGTGTCCGGGCGGGCGCTCGCCGCCGGGGCCGACATCAGCCCGGCGGCCACGATCCCTGCGGTGACGGTGGCCGCCCAGGCCCGTCGTCCCGTCCTGGCGGCCCGTGTCGTTCCCGGGCGTCTGGTCTTCAACCCGCTTGAGGCGTCGGGTTGTTGGTGCGAGGGGAACCGCATGTGGTCACCCACCCCTCCTCGGTCGCAGCAACGGCGTCAAGGAAGCTAGACCTCTTTGCGTCACTCGCCAATACCTATGGCCGCAATGAAACGAACTTTGTCCTGAGTGTGGATAAACGGCGGGCCGGTCGGTACGGTTTTCCAGGTTCATGACAGCCACGGGCCCAAGCACGTCCGCATCCAGGGGAGTTCGGCATGGACAGACGCGGCTTCAACCGACGAGTACTGCTGGGCGGAGCGGCCGTCGCGACATCGTTGTCGCTGGCCCCCGAGGCCGTGAGTGCGCCCGCGCCGGTGCGGACCGCGCCCGCCGGGGGCGAGGTGCGGCGCATGAAGCTGTACGCCGAACGCCTGGCGGGCGGGCAGATGGGCTACGGCCTGGAGAAGGGCAAGGCGTCCGTGCCCGGCCCGCTGATCGAACTCGACGAGGGCGACACCCTGCACATCGAGTTCGAGAACACCATGGACGTCCCCGTCAGCCTGCACGTCCACGGCCTGGACTACGAGATCTCCAGCGACGGCACCAAGCAGAACAAGAGCGACGTCCCTCCCGGCGGCACCCGCACCTACACCTGGCGCACCCACCGGCCCGGACGGCGCTCCGACGGCACCTGGCGCTCCGGCAGCGCCGGCTACTGGCACTACCACGACCACGTCGTCGGCACCGAACACGGCACGGGCGGCATCCGCAACGGGCTGTACGGCGCGGTGATCGTGCGCCGCAAGGGCGACGTCCTGCCGGACCGGACGCACACCATCGTGTTCAACGACATGACCATCAACAACCGGCCCGCGCACACCGGCCCAAACTTCGAGGCCACCGTGGGCGACCGGGTGGAGATCGTCATGATCACGCACGGCGAGTTCTACCACACGTTCCACATGCACGGGCACCGCTGGGCCGACAACCGCACCGGCATCCTCACCGGCCCCGACGATCCCAGCCGGGTCATCGACAACAAGATCTGCGGGCCGGCCGACTCCTTCGGCTTCCAGATCATCGCCGGGGAGGGCGTCGGGGCGGGCGCCTGGATGTACCACTGCCACGTCCAGAGCCACTCCGACATGGGCATGGTCGGCCTGTTCCTGGTGAAGAAGCCGGACGGCACCATCCCGGGCTACGACCCGGACGACCACCACCACGGCACGGGCACCAAGCCGGGCGCCGGCCAGAGCTCCGCCGACCCCGCGCGGGCCGGGCGGCCCGGACCCGCGGAACCGGAGGGACACCACCACTGACACGCGGCCCGCCCGGCCCGCCTTGCCGTCCGCCGTACGGGAGCGCTCTCGTCCGCCCGCGCACCGGGGCTATCCTGTCCCGCAGCCGCAGGTGAGGAGCCCCAGACGTGACGGAGACTGTGCCGCGCCCCACGCTGGAGGCCGTGGCCGCGCGGGCCGGGGTCTCGCGGGCCACCGTGTCCCGGGTGGTCAACGGCGGCGACGGGGTCAGGGAGCCGCTGGCCGAACGCGTCCGGCAGGCGGTGGACGAACTCGGCTACGTGCCCAACCAGGCCGCCCGCAGCCTGGTCACCAAACGCCACGACGCCATCGCCGTCATCGTCGCCGAGCCCGAGGCCCGGGTCTTCGCCGACCCCTTCTTCGCCCGGCAGCTGCGCGGCATCAGCAAGGAACTGACGGCGCACGACAACCAGCTCGTCCTGCTGCTCACCGAGGGCCGCCACGACCACGCCCGGGTGGGCCGCTACCTGGCCGGCGGACACGTCGACGGGGCGCTCGTTTTCTCCCTCCACCTGGCCGACCCGCTGCCGGAACTCATCCAGCGCGCGGGCGTCCCCACCGTGTTCGGCGGCCGGCCCGGCTGGACCGGCGGACGCGGAGAGGACGTGGTGTACGTCGACAGCGACAACCGCGGCGGGGCCCGGGACGCCGTGCGCCACCTGCTCGGCCTCGGCCGCGAACGCGTCGCGCACATCACCGGCGCCCTGGACCAGACCTCGGCGGCGGACCGGCTGGCCGGCTACCGCGACGTCATGGCCGACGCCGACCCGCTCCTCGTCGCGGAGGGCGACTTCACGGCGGGCGGCGGGGAACGCGCGATGCGGGAACTGCTCGGCCGCCGCCCCGACCTGGACGCCGTGTTCGCGGCCAACGACCTCACCGCCGCGGGCGCCCTGCGCGCGCTGCGCGAGCAGGGGCGCCGGGTGCCGGACGACGTGGCCGTGGTCGGTTTCGACGACATGCTCCCGGTCGCCGAACAGACCGACCCGCCGCTCACCACGGTCCGCCAGGACATCGAGGAGATGGGCCGGCTCATGGCCCGGCTGCTCCTGCGCGGCCTGGACCGCGGCCCGGCCGCGCAGGAGGGCGTGGGCGGTTCCCCCTCCAGCGTGATCCTCCCGACGACCCTGGTCCGGCGGGCGTCGGCCTGATCCGGGGGCCGTGCGGCCGGACGGGGGCCCGCGGTGCGGCCCGCCCGCGTCGCGGCGGCGGGTGTCAGTGGGCGGTGGAAGACTCGGCGGGGTCGGTGACGAGAACGCTCCGAGGAGACCGCATGCTCACCACCCGCTTCGTCGACGGCGCCCCCGACTGGACCGAGGTCGCCACCCCCGACACCGAGGGCGCCGCGTCCTTCTACGGACCGCTGTTCGGCTGGCAGTTCCGCTCCGCGGGCCCCGAGGGCGGTGGCTACGGCTTCTTCGAGCTGGCCGGGGAGATCGTCGCGGGCGTGACGCGGGTGGGTCCCGACCAGGGGCCGCCCGCGTGGACGGTCTACTTCCAGACGCCCGACGCGGACGCCACGGCCGAGGCGGCCCGGACGGCGGGCGGCGGTGTCGCCTCCCCGCCCGAGCAGGTGATGAGCCAGGGGCGGTCCGCCGTTCTCACCGACACCGCCGGGGCGCCCTTCGGCATCTGGCAGCCCGAGCGGCGCGCCGGCCTCGACCGGGCCGGGGACGTGGGCTCGCTGCTCTGGGCCGAACTGCACACCCCGGACGTCGCCCGCGCCGCCGCCTTCTTCCGCCGGGTGCTCGGCTGGGAGACCTCGGGCACGGCCTTCCCGGGCGGGGTGTACACGTCCGTCAACCCGGCGGGCACGGGCGAGGACGGCACCTTCGGCGGTCTGGTCCCGCTGGCCGACGACCCCACGGACGCGGAGTCCGGTGCCGGCCCCCACTGGCTGCCCTACTTCGGCGCCGACGACCCGGACGCGGTGGCCGGCCGGGCCGTCACCCTGGGCGGCCGTGTACGGATGCCGGCCACCTCGATCCCCGGAGTCGGCCGCCTGGCCCGCCTGGAGGACCCGTACGGGGCGGTGTTCGCCGTGCTCCGGGGGGACCCGGGGGAACAGTGACCTCGCGGGAAGCTCCCGCCGGTCTGCCACCCCGCGGGTCAGAACCCGTGCCGTACTCCGCCCTCCACCGGCAGCATCACGCCCGACAGGCAGGACGCCGCGGGCGACAACAGGAACGCCGCGGTGCGGCCGGACTCCTCCTGGGCGCCGTAGCGGCGCAGGGGGATGGGGGACTCGGCGGCCCCGCAAGTGGCCTCCGGGTCGGCGGACAGGGCGTCCAGCTCCCGGACCCGGTCGGTGTCGATCCGGCGATGCGGCCGTGGCCCCGGGCACGCCACCCGGGCGGCCGGGGAGAAGGTCCGCCGCCCGCCGGTCCGCCCGGACCCGCGGGAACCGCCCCGCGCGCCGCCGTGCTTCCCGGGCGCGCCGAGGCCACGATCGACCCGGACCACCCGCCCCGGGCGGGTCCGACGGGCAGCACCCGGCGGATTGTGTCCGGTCCGGCCCCCGCGACGGAACGGCCCGCACCCGACGGCCCGGCCGGCGTCACCCCACTGGAGCCGGCCGCACAGGTGCCCCGCGTCCGGGGGCGTTGATCCGGCGTTGAGCGGACGTTTCGCGCCGTGCGGAACGCTTCTGGCCATGCACACCGAAACATTCCCGGCGCCCGACCTCACCTGGCAGGAGGAGGCGCTGTGCGCACAGACCGGGGGAGACTTCTTCTTCCCCGAACCCGGCAGCTCGGTTCGCGACGCCAAGCGGATCTGCGGGATGTGTCCCATCCGGGACACCTGCCTCGAGTACGCCCTGACGCACGACATGCGCTTCGGGGTGTGGGGCGGGCTGTCGGAGAAGGAACGGCTGGCGCTGCGCCGCACGTCCCGCTAGGAGCCGGTCTCGGTCACCGGGGACACCCGCACCGTCTCGTGTATCCCCTGCGTGGTCACACGTCGTTCCTGGCGAGGGCCGGACGGACGCCGGGGCCTACCATCACCGTCCCGGACGCCGCACCGATCGCGGACAGACGGCGGGGCGACCCGCGGAACCAGCCGCTCGCCGTCCCGGAGGGGAGCCCCCGGACCGAGTCGGACACCAGAGCGACAGCGGCGACCACGAACACCACGCTCGGGCCCGGCACGGCGATCAGCACAGCGACCACGGCCAGGAAGGCCCAGAAGTGCCCGTTTCCCAGCATGCCGTCAGGCTGGGAGCCGGGTCGACAAGCGACAACCCCGCGTGGGCGCCGGCACGACGGGCGCGCCGATCCTGTCGATCACGGCCGGCCGGCCGTGTGCTCGCTGCCGAGCCAGGCTCCCAGCCGCTGCGGGCGGTGGTCAGCCCGCGGCGCGGGCCGCCATGCGGGCCTTGCGGGCGGCGAGCTTCTCGTCGAACTTGCGGGCCTCGTCGTCCAGGCCGTTCATGAACAGGCCCAGCTCCTCCTGGGCCTTCAGGCCCTCCGGGCCGAGACCGTCGATCTCCATGACCTTCAGGAAGCGCAGCACCGGCTGCAGGACGTCGTCGTGGTGGATGCGCAGGTTGTAGACCTCGCCGATCGCCATCTGCGCGGCGGCCCGCTCGAAGCCGGGGATGCCGTGACCGGGCATGCGGAAGTTCACGACCACGTCCCGCACCGCCATCATGGTCAGGTCGGGGGCGATCTCGAAGGCGGCCGCGAGCAGGTTGCGGTAGAAGACCATGTGGAGGTTCTCGTCGGTCGCGATGCGCGCCAGCATGCGGTCGCAGACCGGGTCCCCCGACTGGTGGCCGGTGTTGCGGTGGGAGATGCGGGTGGCCAGTTCCTGGAAGGACACGTAGGCGACCGAGTGCAGCATCGAGTGCCGGTTGTCCGACTCGAAGCCCTCGCTCATGTGGGCCATGCGGAACTGCTCCAGCTGGTCCGGGTCCACCGCCCGGGAGGCGAGCAGGTAGTCGCGCATGACGATGCCGTGGCGGCCCTCCTCCGCCGTCCAGCGGTGCACCCAGGTGCCCCAGGCGCCGTCCCGGCCGAACAGGGTGGCGATCTCGTGGTGGTAGCTGGGGAGGTTGTCCTCGGTCAGCAGGTTCACCACCAGGGCGATGCGGCCGACGTCGGTGACCTTGGACTGCTCCTTGTCCCAGGCTTCGCCGTCCTCGAAGAAGCCGGGGAAGTTCCGGGCGTCGCTGAACGGGACGTACTCGTGCGGCATCCAGTCCTTGGCGACCTTCAGATGCCGGTTGAGTTCCTTCTCGACCACTTCCTCCAGGGCGTACAGCAGCCGAGCGTCCGTCCAGCCGGTCGAACTGGCGAGGTGGGGAGAAGTAAGCGTCACGGGAACTCCATGGGGGACGGGGAAGGGACCGGGTCCGGCGAGCGGTGCCGGAACCTACGGCATCGTAGGCTACGAATCCGTAGGTTACGAAACCGTAGGTTAAGGGTGCCGTAAAGCCTCCTGATCAGAAGCGGGGCACGGCCTCCGCGCGGTCCCCCGGCGCCACGGCGGCCCCGCGCCGGGTTCCCCCGGCCGGGCGGGCCATGCGGCCCCTTCGGCCCCTTCGCGGCGCCTGCTCAGGCGTACAGCTCCCGCAGCCGGACCGACAGGCACGTCACGCAGCCCTCCAGCTTCTCGAACTCGCCGATGTCCACCAGGACCGGCTCGTAGCCGAGGTCCGCGTACAACTCGGCGGTCTTCGGGGCGCTCGCCGCCATCAGCAGCCGGTCGCCGCCGAGGAGTACGACGTGTGCCCCGGACGGCTCCGGCACCGGCAGGAAGCGGGGGAACAGCGAAGGCGTGTCGACGGTCGGGACGTGTCCGACGACCGTGCCGTCCGGCAGCGCGGTGACCGCCGACTTCAGGTGCAGCGCCCGGCTCACCGGCACGGCCACCACGCGCGCACCCAGCGGCTCGAAGGCGGCCCGCAGCTGCTGCACCCCGGCCGCGTTCGTCCGCCCGCCGCGGCCCACGTACACCGTGTCGCCGATCTTCAGCACGTCGCCGCCGTCCAGGGTGCCCGGCTCCCAGACCCAGTTCACGGAGCAGCCCAGCCCGGCGACGGCCTCCTCGATCCCGGGGGTCTCGGCGCGCCGCGACTCGGCGCCGGGGCGGGCGATCAGCGCCACGTTGCGGAACATCACCACGGTGTCCTCGACGAACACGGCGTCCGGGCAGTCGTCGGCCGGGTCCACCTCGACCGTCTCCCAGCCGTGCGCGCGCAGTGCCTCGGTGTACGCCTCCCACTGCTCCACCGCGAGGCCGGTGTCCACGGCCTCCCGTTCGATGTGCGTGACCAGCCCTTCGGCGAGCCGGGGACCGGGGCGGCGGACGAGGGCCTTCTTGCTGGACACGAGCGGGCCTTTCGAATCGGACGGGGCAGGGGACCGCGGGCCGGGGGACCTCCGCGCAGGGGCGGAGTCCCTCGGCCGTCGGCGGACCATCATGCAGGGCGAATCGGGACAGGACCACCCCTGGCGGCGATGAGATGTACCACCGGTAACCCGGTGCGCGGGGCCCGGCCCCTCGCGCGCCGCGCACCCGGGGGCCCGCGCGTCAGCTCCCCCGGACGGCCCGCCGCAGATGGTCCCCGGTGAACGTGCCGCTCGCGCGCAGGAGTTGTGCCGGCGTCCCCTCGAAGACCACCCGGCCGCCGTCCCGGCCCCCGTCCGGACCCAGGTCCACGACCCAGTCGGCGCGCGCGACGACGGCGAGGTTGTGCTCCACCACGACGACGGAGTTGCCCCGGTCGACCAGCCGGTCCAGGAGGGCGACGAGACCGTCCACGTCCGCCATGTGCAGCCCGGTGGTCGGCTCGTCCAGGAGGTAGACGACCCCGGTGCGGTGCAGCCGGGTGGCCAGCTTGATCCGCTGGCGCTCCCCGCCGGACAGCGTGGACAGCGGCTGGCCGAGCGTGAGGTAGGGGAGTCCGACGTCGCGCAGGGCGCGCAGGCGGCGGGTCACGGCCGGGTCGTCGAAGAAGCCCAGCGCCTCGTCGGCCGTCATGTCCAGCACGTCGGCGACCGAGCGGCCGGCGACGGTGAGCGCGAGGACCTCGTCCCGGAACCGCCGGCCCTCACAGGCGTGGCAGGTCGTGGTCACCGGGTCCATGAACGCCAGGTCGGTCTGGATGACCCCCCGGCCCTCGCAGGCCGGGCAGGCCCCGGCCGAGTTGAAGCTGAACAGCCCCGCCTCCCGGCCCGTCTCCCGGGCGAAGATCCGCCGCACCGTGTCCATGATCTGCAGGTAGGTCGCCGGGGTCGACCGGGCCGAGATGCCGATCGAGGACTGGTCGACCACCACGGCGTCGTCGTGCGCCGCGGCCAGCTCGGCGACCAGGCTGCTCTTGCCGGACCCGGCGACACCGGTGACCGCGGTCAGCACCCCGGCGGGGAAGCGCACGGTGACGGAGCGGAGGTTGTGCCGGCCGGCGTTCTCGACCCACAGCGCGCCGGACGGCTCCCGCACGGCCTCCTTCACCGCCGGACGCTGCCCCAGGCACCGTCCGGTGACGGTGTCCGAGGCGGCCAGGGCCTTCGGCGTCCCCTCGAACACCACCCGGCCTCCCCCGGCCCCCGCGCCCGGCCCCATGTCGACGACGTGGTCGGCCAGCGCGATCACGTCGGGGTCGTGCTCGACGACCAGCACGGTGTTGCCCTTGTCGCGCAGCCGCAGCAGCAGCTCGCCCAGGCGGTGCACGTCGCGCGGATGCAGCCCGACCGTCGGCTCGTCGAAGATGTAGGTCAGGCCGGTCAGGCTGGATCCCAGGTGCCGCACCGTCTTCAGCCGCTGGCCCTCGCCGCCGGAGAGGCTGGACGTCTCCCGGTCCAGGCTGAGGTAGCCGAGGCCGATCGTGGCGATCCGCTCCAGAGCAGCGACGGCGGCCCGCGCGACCGGCGCGGCGACCGGGTCGTCGATCCCGCGCAGCACCGTGATCAGGTCGGTGACCTGCATGCGGGCGCAGTCGGCGATGGACAGCCCCTGCACGCGGGTCGCCAGCGCCGCCTCGTTGAGCCGCGCGCCCCCGCAGGCCGGGCAGCTGCCCTCGGCCAGGAACCGCCGGACCGTGTCGCGGGTCCGCGCGCTCATCGCCGCCAGGTCCCGCTTGAGGTAGAGGCGTTCGAACCGGTCGGCGAGCCCCTCGTACTCGGTGGTCCAGGTGCCGCCCGTGCCGTTCACGGTGACCTTGCTGCCGGGCCGTCCGCGCATCAGGAAGTCCCGCTCGGCCGCCGTGAACTCGCGCACCGGCTTGTGCGGGTCCAGCTCGTCGCTGTTGGTGTACGCCTGTCCCTGCCAGGTCCCCGGGGCGAACGGCGGGAAGCGGATCGCGCCCCCGGCCAGGGAGCGGTCCCGGTCGACGATGCGCTCCCAGTCGGGCCGCACCGTGCGGCCCAGCCCGTCGCACCGGGGACACATCCCCGCCGGATCGTTGAAGGAGTACGCCGTGGCCGGGCCGGCGCTCGGTGTGCCGTGCCGGGAGAACAGCACCCGGATCACCGCGTACACGTCCGTCATGGTGCCGACCGTCGACCGGGAGTGGCCGCCGACCGGCCGCTGGTCGACGACGATCGCGGGGGTCAGGTCCTCCAGGGCGTCCGCGTGCGGCCGCTCGTACTTCGGCAGACGGTTGCGGACGAACGACGGGTACGTCTCGTTCAGCTGCCGCTGGGACTCCACCGCGATGGTGTCGAAGACGACCGACGACTTGCCCGATCCCGAGACGCCGGTGAACACGGTCAGCCGGCCCTTGGGGATCCGGAGGGACACGTCCTTGAGGTTGTTCTCCCGGGCCCCGGTGAGCGTGAGGAAGCCCCCGCCCGTCCGGGGCCCGGTGGAACCGTCGCATGTGCTGTTCAGGCTCATGCACGGGACGCTAGGCGGAATACCCGACAGCTTCCGGCGTGATTTCCCGCAGTTCTCCTCCCTCCATGAGCATCCACCGCGTGATGCCGGCCGACTCAAGGAACCGCAGGTCGTGACTGGCCACGATCAGCGCCCCCTCGTACGACTCCAGCGCGGTGGTCAGCTGCCGGACACTGGCCAGGTCCAGGTTGTTGGTCGGCTCGTCCAGCATCAGCAGCTGCGGCGCCGGCTCCGCCAGCATCAGCGCGGCCAGCGCGGCACGGAACCGCTCCCCGCCCGACAGCGTGGCCGCTTTCCGGTCGGCCCGGCCGCCCCGGAACAGGAAGCGGGCGAGCCGCGCCCGGATCCGGTTGTCGGTGGCCTCCGGCGCGAAGCGCGCCACGTTCTGCGCGACCGTCAGCCCGTCGTCGAGGACGTCGAGACGCTGCGGCAGGAACCGCAGGGGGACGTGTGCCGCCGTCTCGCCCGCCACCGGCTCCAGCTCCCCGGCGATCGTGCGCAGCAGCGTCGTCTTGCCCGCCCCGTTGCGGCCGATCAGCGCCACCCGCTCCGGGCCGCGCAGCTGCACCTCCCCCTTCACCCGGGAGCCGTGGGCGAGCTCCAGGTCCCGCAGGGTCAGCACGGTGCGCCCCGGCGGCACGGCCGTGTACGGCAGGTCGACGCGGATCTCGTCGTCGTCCCGCACCGCCTCCGCCGCCGCGTCGAGGCGCTCCCTGGCCTCGGCGAGGCGCTCCTCGTGCAGGATCCGGTGCTTGCCCGCCGACTCCTGCGCCGCGCGCTTGCGGGCGCCCATGACGATCTTCGGCTCGCGCTTGGAGTCCCACATCTTCTGCCCGTACCGCTTGCGGCGGGTTAGTTTGACCTGGGCGTCGGCCAGTTCGCGTTTCTGCTTGCGCACGTCCGACTCGGCGTTGCGCACCGTCCGCTCGGCCGCCTCCTGCTCGACGGCCAGAGCCTCCTGGTAGGCGGAGTGGTTGCCGCCGTACCAGGTGATCCGGCCGGACCGCAGGTCGGCGATCTGGTCGACGTGTTCCAGCAGTTCGCGGTCGTGGCTGACCAGGACCATGACGCCGGACCAGTTCCGGACGGCCTCGTACAGCCGTGCGCGGGCGTACAGGTCCAGGTTGTTCGTGGGCTCGTCGAGCAGCAGCACGTCCGGCCGGCGCAGCAGCAGCGCGGCCAGGCGCAGCAGCACCGACTCGCCGCCGGAGACCTCGCCGACGGTGCGGTCCAGGCCGATGTGGCCCAGGCCCAGCTCACCCAGGGTCGCCAGGGCGCGCTCCTCCACGTCCCAGTCGTCGCCGACGGTCTCGAAGTGCTCCTCGGCCGTGTCGCCGGCCTCGATCGCGTGCAGCGCCGCCCGTCGCGCGGCGATGCCGAGGGCCTCGTCCACCCGGAGCGCGGTGTCGAGGGTGACGTTCTGCGGCAGATGGCCCACCTCGCCCGCGATCCGGATTGTGCCGTCGGCCGGGGTCAGCTCCCCGGCGATCAGTCTCAACAGGGTGGACTTGCCGGACCCGTTGACGCCGACGAGCCCGGTGCGGCCGGGGCCGAAGGCGACGTCCAGACCGTCGAAGACGGGGGTGCCGTCGGGCCAGGTGAAGGACAGTGAGGTGACAGTGAGGGAAGAAGACATACGGGTCTCCGCGGTTGCTCGATCCGGTCAGGGGCACACGCGTATCGAGACACCGCGGGGCGACGACCGGACCACCGGACACCCGGGGAGGAAGGAAGGGCACAGAGGACAGACCCTGTTCCGCGGGGACGGCTCGAACGCCGAGGTCGCACGCAGCGCACACCCGCACGGGTGTGACGCGGTGTCCCAGAACCTCAGACGAGCAACGTCCCTCTCCCCTCGACGGCAACAGATCCGTGCCACACGTTAGGAGCGGCCGCGGACCGCCGTCAACGGAATTACGCCCGGTGCGCTCCCCCACCTATCCGCCCCGAGGAGGCCCCCGTGCCCAACGGCCCGCTCACGCTGCCGGCCCGGCTGTTCCTGCTGGCCTGGGACACCGACCGGCGGGTGGTCGCCGAACCGGCCCGCCTGCCGCCCCTGGTCCGCGCCGGCGCCCTCACCGAACTCGCCCGGCTCGGCCTGCTGACCGACGACGACGGCATCGCCACCCCCGTCGACCTGGACTCCCGCACCGGGGACGCCGTCCTCGACGGGCTCCTGGAGCTGGTCAGCGAGTCCTGCCCGCACCGCTGGCACGCCTGGGTCACGCTGCGGGCCCGCCACACCTTCGACGCGGTGCGCGAGCAGCTGGTCGCCGAGGGCCTGCTGTCCGCCCGGCGGCGCCGGGTGCTCGGGGTGTTCCCCTCGGTCGAGTACGCCCTGGACGGCGTCGCCCGGGCCGCCGCCGTGCAGGAGGAGGCCCGGGACCTCCTCGACGGGACCCGGCCGGTGGCCGGAACCCCGCGAACGGAGGCCGACGTCGCGCTCCTGGGCGCCGTGGCCGGACTGCGCACCCTGCGCCCCGGGAACGACCGGGCCGGACACGAGCGGCGCGTGGAGGAACTGCTGGCCGCTCCGGCCCCGCGGCCCGCCGTCCCGGTGCTCCGGGAGATCGTGCGCGGACTGCGCACGGCGGTGCCTGCTGCCCCGGCACCCTCACTCGCGCCGGGCGCCTGAGGCGCACGGCACGGCGGCGCGTCACGCCGCCCGGACCGCCGCCGTCCCGGGCGGCGGCCCTGGCTCCACCCTGCGGCCATGCCCCGCCGGGCGGTGCCGCTCAGCAGGCGTCGCGCATCAGTTCCGCGAGGCCGTGGTCCAGGTCGAGCTGCAGGTGCTCCCGGCCGCTCGGCACGAGTTCGCTCGTGGCCTGAAGGAACCGGCGCACCTCACCCGAGCGCACGTGCACCACGGCGGTGCCCTCCGGGGCGTGGAACTCCAGCACGGTGCGGTCGTACCCGTAGGGCCGCACCCGGACGTCCCCGTGGCCCTCGGGACCCTGGAGACCCGCGGCGAGCAGCTCACGGGCGAACGTCCAGCACACCTCGACGCCTTCGAGGGTGGCGGGGGCCGGGAAGGTCATCCGGACGGCGAACGGATCGCTCCGGTCGTAGTGCAGCGTGGCGGGGATGTTCGGCATCCGCGGCGCGGCGGCGACGAGACGGGCCTCGACGGGTTGCTCGATGACGGTGGACAACGCCTTGCTCCCTCGTGACGGCTGGGCGGGCTTCCGGGGCGGATCGGGCCGGCTACTGGAAGAGACGACGGAATCAGCCAATCCGTGCACACCCGTTGCGAGTGACCTCTGTCACCGCCTTCATGCACCCGAGTGACGGGCCTCTCGCCCGGCGGGCCCCGGAACACCCGCCCGCGCGGGCCCCGCGGCACGAAACGCGGTCGGGGCGCTGAGTCCGGCGGGGCGGGGTACCCGTGGCCCGAACACGACACGGAGGGAGCGGACATGCCACGCGGTTCCAGCCCCAAGCGGGAGCGTCAGTACGAGCACATCAAGGAGAGCGCGAAGGACCGGGGCGAGAGCGCCGGCCGCGCCAAGGAGATCGCCGCGCGGACCGTGAACAAGGAACGCGCCCGCTCCGGCGAGTCCAAGACCGCCAGCCGCACCTCGACCCAGGACATGTCGTCCGGGGAGCGGGGCGGCCGGCGGTCCGGAAAGGGCTCCCAGGGGCCCACCTACGACCAGCTGTACGAGGAGGCCAAGCGCCGCAACGTGGACGGCCGCTCCAGCATGAACAAGAGCCAGCTGCAGCGGGCCCTCGGCAAGTGAGCCGCGGGCCGGGGCGACGGACGCACCCGGCGCCCCGGCCGGGTGCGGCCTCCCCGGTGGTGTCCGACCGACACCCTCTAGGCTGACGCCCACCATGACGACGGTTCACCTCCCGCCCCACTGGCCGACGACCGAGGACGAGGCGCGGGCGGTCCAGGACCGGCTGCGCGCGCGGGTGGTGCGCGACGAGCCGGGCCCGCCGCCCGGCACCGGCCGGGTCACCGGGGTCGACGTGGCCTACGACGACGCCCGCGACATGGTCGCCGCGGCGGCCGTCGTCCTGGACGCCGGCACCCTCGACGTCGTGGCCGAGGCCACGGCCGTCGGCCGGATCTCCTTCCCGTACGTCCCGGGCCTGCTGGCCTTCCGTGAGATCCCCGCGGTCCTCGCCGCCCTCGACGCCCTGCCGTGCCCGCCCGGCCTCGTCGTCTGCGACGGCTACGGGCTCGCCCACCCCCGCCGCTTCGGCCTCGCCAGCCACCTCGGCGTGCTGACCGGATTGCCCACCATCGGCGTCGCGAAGAACCCGTTCACCTTCACCCACAGCGTCCCGGGCACCGCACGGGGCAGCTCGGCCCCGCTGCTCGACGGCGCCGAGGAGGTCGGCCGGGCCCTGCGCACGCGGGACGGCGTCAAACCGGTCTATGTCTCGGTCGGCCACCGCGTGGACCTCGGCAACGCCTGCGCCCACATCCTCGCGCTGACCCCCGCCCACCGCCTCCCGGAGACCACCCGCCGGGCCGACGCACTGTGCCGGCGGGCGCTGGCCGGAGCACGCGAGTCCTCCGGGGCGTAGCGCTCCGGCCGGCGACGACCCGGGTGCGCGGCGGCCCGGCGGGAGGATCTAGGGTCGCGGTGCTACCGGGGAGGGGACGACGCATGGTGCGTGGGGGAATGCGGGCGGCTGTGGCATGCGCCGCCGCGGTGCTGGTGCTGGCGGGCTGCGGTGAACGGCCGGACCGTTCCACGGGTTCGCAGACGGGCTCGGACAAGCCGTACGCGAGCGCCGGGCAGGTGCCGGAGAGGCTCGGCGGCGACGGCACCACCATCCAGGTCGGCGACCCCCGCGCGCCGACGGTCGTCCGCGTCTACGAGGATCCGCGGTGTCCGGGCTGCCGGGAGTTCGAGGTGGCCGGCGGGGGGCCCGCCCTGAGCGAGGCGGTCCTGGAACGCCGGGTGCGGGCCGAGTACGTCTTCGCTTCCTTCCTGGACGACAGCCACGGCGGCGACGGCTCGAAGAAGGCGGTCAACGCGCTGCGGGCCGCGCTCGACGAGAGCCGCTTCGTGGAGTACCACGCGGTGCTCTACGCCGAGCAGCCCGAGGAGGGCGCCGAGGAGTACACCGACGCCCGCCTGCTGGAACTGGCGGAGAAGGTTCCGGGCCTGCGCGGTCCCACGTTCGACGCCGCGGTCACGTCCATGAAGCACCGCTCCTTCGTCACCGCGTCGGAACGGGCCTACGAACGGGCCGGGGGAGCGCACGAGCCCAACGGCCCGGGCACCCCGACGGCGTTCATCGACGACAAGCGGGTCTCCCTGCGCGGTGTCCTGTACGACGAAGAGGTCTTCGGTGAACTGCTGCGGCAGATCGGCAGGGACCCGGCGGGCTGGCAGGACAGCGTGCTCTGATCCTTCCGCGCGGGGGCGGGGCGGGCCGGAGCCGCCCGCCCCGGCCCGTTCAGCGCGTGGCGGCGACGCGGAAGCGGATGCCCGCCGCGTCCAGGCGCTCGATCAGCGCGTCGCCCATGGCCACCGCCGTCGTGACCTGCCCCGAGACGGGCGGCAGGTCGTCGAGGGCCAGACAGAGCGCGCCCTCGGCGAGCATCTTCGCCGTCTCGTCGTAGCCCGGGTCGCCGCCCGAGACCTCGGTGTAGACCCGCTGTCCGCCGCCCTCACCCACGAAGCGGACGGTGAACCAGCTGCGGGCCCGCTTCTGCGCGCTCGGCCCGTCGCCCGGCTTCAGCCGGCCGGACAGCAGCCGCCGCACCGGGCCCACCTGGGCCGCCGCGGCCAGCGCGCCGACCGCCGCGGCCCCGCCCAGCGCGACGGGCAGGTGCCGCACCGCCGCGTAGTGCCGGTAGCGGAAGTCGGGCCCGTACACGTCGAGGGCCTTGGCCGACCGGCGGACGATCTGCGCGTCGATGGTGGGCAGCGGCAGCGCCCACGCGTCCACCTCGGGGGCGTAGCGGGGCCCGCCGGCGGGGGCGGACACCCGGCGGTCCACCAGCCGCGGTTCGTGGCGCCGCCGGTCCCGTGCCGCCGCGCGCAGTTGCCGGTGCCGTGCCATCTGGTTGAGGGCCGAGGCGAAGGTGCCGCCGGAGAAGGCCGCGTCGGCCCGTACGTAGCCGTCCACGGTCAGCGGCACCCCGCGGGGCAGGCGGCGCACGGTGTAGTAGGCCCCCAGGTCGTGCGGCACGGAGTCGAAGCCGCACGCGTGCACGAGCCGCGCCCCGGTCTCCCTCGCGCGGGTGTCGTACCGCACGTACATGAGGTCCACGAACTCCGGCTCACCGGTCAGATCGAGGTAGTCCGTGCCCAGGTCGGCGCAGGCGGCGACGAGTTCCTCGCCGTAGTGCACGTAGGGACCGACCGTGGTCGCCACCACGCGGGCCTGCTCGGCGAGGGCGCGCAGGGTCGCCGGCTCCGACACGTCCGCCCGCAGCACGCCGATCCCGGCGGCGCCCGGCAGCGTGTCCCGCAGGCGTTCCAGCTTCTGTGTGCTGCGGCCGGCGACGGCCCAGCGCAGCCCTTCGGGGGCGTGGGCGGCGAGGTACTCCGCGGTGAGCCGCCCGACGAAGCCGGTGGCTCCGAAGAGCACGATGTCGTACGGACGGTCGGTCCTGTCCAGCCTGCTCATGACACCCCTTGGTCGTGCAGCCGCGCCGCTGTCGGTGGCCGAGGCTAGCGTGTGAGACGCGGAGCCCGACGACGAGCCCGGAGGAAGCCGATGGCCGTGCCCAGGAACGACCTGAAGAAGTGGGAAAAAGTGCGCGCGTACGCCCTCGGCCTGCCGGAGGCCACCGAGGAGCACCCCTGGGGGGAGAGCGTCGCCAAGGTCAACAAGAAGGTGTTCGTCTTCCTCGGGATGAACGACGGCAGCTATCCCTTCGGGGTGACGGTGAAGCTGACGGACGAGACGGCGCACGCCCACGCCCTGACCTGCCCCGGCGCCGAGCCCGCCGGGTATGGCCTGGGCCGGTCCGGCTGGGTCCGGGTGCCGTTGGAGCCGCAGGGCGCCCCGTCCGCGGAGGTGCTCTGCGACTGGGTGGAGGAGAGCTACCGCACGGTCGCGCCGAAGCGCCTGGCGGCGCGGCTGGACGACGCCTGAGCGGCACGCGGGCACACCCCCCGGCGTAGAGTGTCTAAGCGCTTGCTCGCCCACCCTTGTGCGGGGTGGAACGTGTTCTTACCATCACGGGTGTTACATCGGTCGTGTCACGGACTGCTGGGGGCTCGATGACGGAGGCGACGACGCCGGGGCACGGCCCGCTCAGCGGCGTGCGCGTGGTCGAGCTGGCCGGCATCGGCCCCGGACCCTTCGCCGCCATGCTCCTCGCCGACCTGGGCGCCGACGTGGTCCGCGTGGACCGCCCCGGCGGCCCCGCGCTCGGCATCGATCCGGAGCACGACGTCACCAACCGCAACAAGCGCTCCGTGATCGTCGACCTGAAGGCTCCCGACGGCCCCGGCCGCGTCCTCGACCTGGCCGCCCGCGCCGACGTCCTCATCGAGGGCTACCGCCCCGGAGTCGCCGAGCGCCTCGGCGTCGGACCCGCCGACTGCCACGCCCGCAATCCGCGGCTGGTCTACGGCCGGATGACCGGCTGGGGCCAGCACGGCCCCCTCGCCGACCGCGCGGGCCACGACATCGCCTACATCGCCCTCACCGGCACCCTCGGCATGATCGGCGACCCCGACCGTCCCCCGCCCGCCCCGGCCAACCTGCTCGGCGACTACGCGGGCGGCTCCCTCTACCTGGCCCTCGGCGTCCTCGCCGCCCTGCACCACGCGCGGGCCACCGGCACCGGCCAGGTCGTCGACGCCGCCATCGTGGACGGCACCGCCCACCTGTCCTCGATGATCCACGGCATGCTGGCCGCCGGCGCCTGGCAGGACCGGCGCGGCGCCAACCTCCTCGACGGCGGCTGCCCGTACTACGGCACCTACGAGACGGCCGACGGCCGGTACATGGCCGTGGGCGCGCTGGAACCGCAGTTCTACGCCGAGTTCCTGCGCCTGCTCGGCCTGGCGGAGCAGCCCGGGGCCCGCACCGACGTCAGCCGCTGGCCGGCGCTCAGGACACAGGTCGCCGACCGCTTCCGGACCCGAACCCGCGAGGAGTGGACGGCCGTCTTCGAGGGCTCGGACGCCTGCGTCGCCCCCGTCCTCTCGCTCGCCGAGGCACCGGACCACCCGCACCTGGCCGCCCGCGGCACCTTCACCGACCACGGCGGCCGGACCCAGCCCGCACCCGCACCGCGGTTCTCCGCCACCCCGACCACCGTCCGCACCGGGCCCGCCCGGCCGGGCGCCGACACCGACGGCGTGGCCCGCGACTGGGACGTGCCCCGACTGCTGACCCCGCCCTCGAACCCTCAGTGAAAGGCCTCCTCGTGAGCACCGAAGCGTACGTCTACGACGCGATCCGCACCCCGCGCGGCCGCGGCAAGGCAAGCGGCGCCCTGCACGGCACCAAGCCCATCGACCTGGTCGTCGGGCTCATCCACGAGATCCGCGACCGCTTCCCCGGTCTGGACCCCGCCGGGATCGACGACATCGTCCTCGGCGTCGTCGGCCCGGTCGGCGACCAGGGCTCGGACATCGCCCGGATCGCCGCCATCGCCGCCGGCCTGCCCGACACGGTCGCGGGCGTGCAGGAGAACCGCTTCTGCGCCTCCGGCCTGGAGGCCGTCAACCTGGCCGCCGCCAAGGTGCGCTCCGGCTGGGAGGACCTGGTCCTCGCGGGCGGCGTCGAATCGATGTCCCGGGTGCCCATGGCCTCCGACGGCGGCGCCTGGTTCAACGACCCGATGACCAACCTCGCCGTCAACTTCGTCCCCCAGGGCATCGGCGCCGACCTGATCGCCACCATCGAGGGCTTCTCCCGGCGCGACGTCGACGAGTACGCGGCCCTCTCCCAGGAGCGCGCGGCCGCCGCCTGGAAGGAGAACCGCTTCGAGCGGTCCGTCGTCCCCGTGAAGGACCGTGCCGGCCTCGTCGTCCTCGACCACGACGAACACCTGCGCCCCGGCACCACCGCCGACTCCCTCGCCAAGCTGAAGCCGTCCTTCGCGGACATCGGCGAACTCGGCGGCTTCGACGCGGTGGCGCTGCAGAAGTACCACTGGGTGGAGCGGATCGACCACGTCCACCACGCGGGCAACTCCTCCGGCATCGTCGACGGCGCCGCCCTCGTCGCCATCGGCTCCAAGGAGGCCGGGGAGCGGGCCGGGCTCACCCCGCGCGCGCGGATCGTCTCCGCCGCCGTGTCCGGCTCCGAGCCCACCATCATGCTCACCGGGCCCGCGCCCGCCACCCGCAAGGCGCTCGCCAAGGCCGGGCTGACCATCGACGACATCGACCTCGTCGAGATCAACGAGGCGTTCGCCGCGGTCGTGCTGCGCTTCGTCAAGGACATGGGCCTGTCCCTGGACAAGGTCAACGTCAACGGCGGCGCCATCGCACTGGGTCACCCGCTCGGCGCCACCGGCGCGATGATCCTCGGCACCCTCATCGACGAACTGGAGCGCCAGGACAAGCGCTACGGCCTGGCCACCCTGTGCGTCGGCGGCGGCATGGGCATCGCCACCGTCGTCGAACGCCTCTGAGCCCAGCGACCGCACGCGACTTCCTACGCAGACCCGGAGACCCCCTCATGACCCAGAGCACCACCATCCGCTGGGAACAGGACCGCAGCGGTGTCGTCACCCTCGTCCTCGACGACCCCGGCCAGTCCGCGAACACCATGAACCAGGCGTTCCGCGACTCCCTCGCCGTGATCACCGACCGGCTGGAGGCCGAGAAGGACTCCATCCGCGGCATCATCTTCACCTCCGCCAAGAAGACCTTCTTCGCCGGCGGCGACCTGCGCGACCTGATCCGGGTCACCCCCGAGACGGCGCAGGAGATGTTCGACGGCTCCATGGCCATCAAGCGCCAACTGCGCCGCATCGAGACCCTCGGCAAGCCCGTCGTGGCGGCGATCAACGGGGCGGCCCTCGGCGGCGGTTACGAGCTCGCCCTGGCCTGCCACCACCGCATCGCCCTCGACACCCCCGGCTCCAAGATCGGCTGCCCCGAGGTCACCCTCGGCCTGCTCCCCGGAGGCGGCGGCATCGTCCGCACCGTGCGCCTGCTGGGCATCGCCGACGCCCTGCTCAAGGTGCTGCTCCAGGGCACCCAGTACAGCCCCCGGCGCGCCCTGGAGAACGGCCTGGTCGACGACGTCGCCGAGACCCCCGAGGAACTCCTCGCCAAGGCCCGGGCCTTCATCGACGCCCACCCCGAATCCGCCCAGCCCTGGGACCGGCCCGGCCACCGCATCCCCGGCGGCACCCCGTCGAACCCGAAGTTCGCCGCCAACCTGCCCGCGTTCCCCGCCACTCTGCGCAAGCAGACCAACGGCGCCCCCTACCCGGCCCCGCACAACATCCTCGCCGCGGCCGTCGAGAGCGCCCAGGTCGACTTCGAGACCGCCCAGGTCATCGAGACCCGCTACCTCGTCGAACTGGCCGCCGGACAGATCTCGAAGAACATGATCCAGGCGTTCTTCTTCGACCTGCAGGCCGTCAACTCCGGTGCCAACCGCCCCCGCGGCATCGAGCCCCGCCAGGTGCGGCGGGTCGCCGTCCTCGGCGCCGGCATGATGGGCGCCGGCATCGCCTACTCCTGCGCCCGCGCGGGCATCGACGTGGTACTCAAGGACGTCTCCCCGGAGGCGGCCGTCAAGGGCAAGGGCTACTCGGAGCAGCTGTGCGAGAAGGCCGTCGCCAAGGGCCGCACCACCCGGGAGAAGGCGGACGCGCTGCTCGCCCGCATCACCCCCACCGCCGAGGCGGCCGACCTGGCCGGCTGTGACGCGGTCATCGAGGCGGTCTTCGAGGACACCGGGCTCAAGCACAAGGTGTTCCAGGAGATCCAGGACGTCGTCGCCCCCGACGCCCTGCTCTGCTCCAACACCTCCACCCTGCCCATCACCGCCCTCGCCGAAGGAGTCGAGCGCCAGGACGACTTCATCGGCCTGCACTTCTTCTCGCCGGTCGACAAGATGCCACTGGTCGAGATCATCAAGGGCGAGCGCACCGGTGAGGAGGCGCTGGCCCGCGCCTTCGACCTGGTCCGCCAGATCCGCAAGACGCCGATCGTGGTCAACGACTCCCGCGGCTTCTTCACCTCCCGCGTCATCGGCCACTTCATCAACGAGGGCGTCGCCATGGTCGGCGAGGGCGTCGAACCCGCCTCCGTCGAGCAGGCCGCCGCGCAGGCCGGCTACCCCGCCAAGGTGCTGTCCCTGGTGGACGAGCTGACCCTCACCCTGCCGCGCAGGATCCGGCAGGAGTCCCGGCGGGCCGTCGAGGAGGCGGGCGGCACCTGGACCCCGCACCCCGCCGAGGCCGTCATCGACCGCATGGTCGACGAGTTCGCCCGCACCGGGCGCAGCGGCGGCGCCGGCTTCTACGAGTACGGGGAGGACGGCCGGCGCGGAGCCCTGTGGCCGGGCCTGCGCGAGCACTTCACCCGCCCCGGACACGAGATCCCGTTCCGCGACATGCAGGAACGCATGCTCTTCGCCGAGGCGCTGGACACCGTGCGGCTCCTGGAGGAGGGCGTGCTGACCTCCGTCGCGGACGCCAACATCGGTTCCATACTGGGCATCGGCTTCCCGGGCTGGACCGGCGGCGTGCTGCAGTACATCAACGGCTACGAGGGGGGCCTGCCCGGCTTCGTGGCCCGTGCCCGTGAACTCGCCGACCGCTACGGGGAGCGCTTCACGCCGCCCGCGCTGCTGGTGGAGAAGGCCGAGCGGGGCGAGGTGTTCACCGACGCCCGCTGAGCCACGGATCACGGCCCCGCCCCGGTGTCCGCCGGAGCGGGGCCGTACGGGCGGGCGGCCGGCGCCGCCGCCCGCGCGGGTGTCACTGCTCGTCGAGCCACTCCCGCAGTTCCTCGCGCAGGGACCGCTGGAAGGAGGTGAGCAGGGCCTGCACCACGAGCGGATGCATGTGCGCGGACAGGGACCGCACGTCCCGCGCGTCCCGCTCCGCCACCGCGTCGCGCAGCAACTGGGACAACGCGCGGGCGGCGGCGCGGGAGTGCTCCACCAGCACGGCGCGGGCCGCCCGGACCGTCTCCTGCGCCAGCGGCACGTCCAGCAGCTCGACCCCCAGCCGCAGCAGCCCGGTGTCCACCCGGAAGGCGTCGCCGTCCGGTTCGGCCACGCCGACCGCCGCGAGCCGGCGCAGGTCCTCCTCGGACAGCTCGCGCCCCGCCCGGCGTTCGAGCTCCGCGCGGGGGACCGTCTCCACCGTGTCCGGCGCCCAGGAGGCCACCACCGCCCGCTGCAGGGCCAGCTCCCGCACGGTCAGGTCCGCGGGCAGCCGGCTCAGATACCGCTCGATGGCCGCCAGGGTCATGCCCTGGCGCTGCAGCTCCTCGATGAGCGCCAGCCGCGCCAGGTGCTCCCCGCCGTACCGGCCGACCCGCCGGGGCCCGAGCGCGGGCGGCGGCAGCAGGCCCCGGGTGCCGTAGAAGCGGACCGTGCGCACGGTGACGCCCGCCCGCGCCGCCAGTTCGCCGACCGTCAGCGCCGGTTCCTCCCCGTCCTGGCCCGGAGCCGCTCCGGTACGCCTGTGGGACCCCTCGGTGTCGGTCGTCATGGGCAGCAGTATCGCCGCCCCACGCGTCCCCGGGCACCTCACCCGCACCACGGCCGGGTGACGACCGTGCCCGGAGTGAGACCGAAGCGTGCTGTGGAGGAGGTGAATATCGCGTCTGGCGTGGTAGGGGCATGTCGGGAAGGGCATACGCTGCTGCATCGGCTCGATGAAAGGTGCCGCCTGTGACGCAGGACCAAGGCAAGGACAAGGAGACGGCGGGTCCGCTGCCGGGCTCGGAAGCGGGACTGCCGGGCCGGGGGCGACCACAGACCGACCGGGTCGTGTTCGGGGTCACGGCGGTGCTCACCCTCGCGTTCGTCCTCTGGGGAGCCGTCTGGACCGACTCGCTCGAGGACGTCTCCGCCAGCGCGCTCAGCGGGCTGATGCACAACGGCGGCTGGGCCTTCATGCTCGCCGCCTCCGGTTTCGTGGTGTTCGCCCTGTGGCTCGCCGCCAGCCGGTACGGCAAGATCCACCTCGGCGCGGAGGGCGAGGAGCCCGAGTTCCGCACCGTCTCCTGGGTCGCCATGATGTTCAGCGCCGGCATGGGCATCGGCCTGATGTTCTACGGCGTCAGCGAACCGCTGGCGCACTACGTGGACCCCCCGCCGGGCACCGACCCGGCCGACTCCGGGCAGCGCATGGAAGTCGCCATGGCGACCACGCTGTTCCACTGGACGCTCCACCCCTGGGCGATCTACGCCGTGGTCGGTCTCGCCATCGCCTACAGCACCTTCCGCCGGCGCCGCCGGCAGACCATCAGCGCCGTGTTCACGCCGCTGATCGGGGAGAAGGCCTCGAACGGCATCGGCGGCCGGGTCATCGACATGCTCGCCATCATCGCCACGATCTTCGGCTCGGCGGCCTCCCTGGGCCTCGGCGCGCTGCAGATCGGTTCGGGCGTGCAGGAGCTCGGCTGGATGGAGAAGGTCAGCACCGGGCTGCTCGTCAGCATCATCGCCGTGCTGACGCTCGCGTTCGTCGCCTCCGCCGTCTCGGGAGTGGAGAAGGGCATCCAGTGGCTGTCCAACACCAACATGGTGCTGGCCCTGGTCCTCGCCCTGTTCGTGTTCGCGGCCGGACCCACGATCATCGTGCTCGACCTGATCCCGACGTCCGTCTTCTCGTACCTGGGTGAGCTGCCGCAGCTGGCCGGCCGCACCGAGGCGAGCGGCGGCGAGGGCGTGGCGGGCTGGCTGGGCAGCTGGACCGTCTTCTACTGGGCGTGGTGGATCTCCTGGACGCCCTTCGTCGGCATGTTCATCGCCCGCATCAGCCGGGGCCGTACGATCCGGCAGTTCGTCGGCGGCGTGATCCTGGTGCCGAGCACGGTCAGTCTGATCTGGTTCGCCGTCTTCGGCGGTTCGGCGATGAAGCTCCAGGAGCAGGGCCGCCTCGGCGAGGAGGCCACTCCCGAGGGTCAGCTGTTCGCCGTCCTCAACGAGTTCCCCATCGCCACGGCCGCCAGCCTGCTGGTGATGATCCTCGTCGGCATCTTCTTCGTGTCGGGCGCGGACGCCGCCTCGGTGGTCATGGGCACCCTCTCGCAGAAGGGCTCCCTCGAACCGAGCCGCCTGGTCGTCGTGTTCTGGGGTGTGGTCACCGGCGCGGTCGCCGCGATCATGCTGCTGGTGGGCAGCGGCCAGGGCGACGCGCTGACCGGCCTGCAGAACCTCACGATCCTCGCGGCGGCACCGTTCGTCATCGTGATGATCTTCATGTGCGTGGCGCTCATGCGGGACCTGCGCCGCGACCCGCTCATCGTGCGCGGCGAGATGGGCTCCGAGGCGGTCGACCTGGCCGTCATCGAGGGCCACCGGAAGTACGACGGGGAGTTCGAACTGCGCATCGGGCCCGGTCGCGGCACCGATGTGGAGGGGGACCCCATCGGCAAGCACTGACCCCCGCACACACCGCTGACTTCAGGGGACGGCACGGATGCCGTCCCCTGAAGCATGTCCGGCGGGGTCAGCGGCCGCCCTTCTTCGGGTCGACCAGACCGGCGCGGCGCAGGGCGTCGGCCATCGCGCTGTTCGCGGGCGGTGCCGCCTGACGGCCGCCGCCACCGCCGCCACCGCCGCCACGGCGGCCCTGGCGCTGCTGCGGCGGACGCCCGCCGCGCTGCCGGCGCTCACCACCGCCCTGCTGCCCCTGGGGAGCCGCCTCGTCGTCGAGGCGCAGCGTGAGCGAGATCCGCTTGCGCGGGATGTCCACGTCGAGGACCTTCACCTTGACGATGTCGCCCGGCTTGACCACGTCCCGCGGGTCCTTGACGAACGTCTTCGACATCGCGGAGACGTGCACCAGGCCGTCCTGGTGGACCCCGACGTCCACGAAGGCGCCGAACGCGGCCACATTGGTCACCACGCCCTCCAGCACCATCCCGGAGGACAGGTCGGAGATCTTCTCCACGCCCTCCTTGAACGCCGCCGTCCGGAACGCCGGACGCGGGTCGCGCCCCGGCTTCTCCAGCTCCTTCAGGATGTCGCCGACGGTCGGCAGACCGAACGTCTCGTCCACGAAGTCCTCGGCGCGCAGCGAGCGCAGCACCCCCGTGTTGCCCACCAGGGAGGACACCTCCTGGCCGGTGGACCGCACCATGCGCCGCACCACCGGGTAGGCCTCGGGGTGCACGCTGGAGGCGTCCAGCGGGTCGTCGCCGCCGCGGATCCGCAGGAAGCCCGCGCACTGCTCGTAGGCCTTGGGGCCCAGCCGCGGCACCTTCTTCAGCTCACCGCGTGAACGGAACGGGCCGTTTCCGTCCCGGTGGGCCACGATGTTCTCGGCGAGCCCGGACGTGATGCCGGAGACCCGGGCGAGCAGCGGGGCCGACGCCGTGTTGACGTCCACCCCCACGCCGTTCACGCAGTCCTCGACGACCGCGTCCAGCGAACGCGACAGCTTCACCTCGGACAGGTCGTGCTGGTACTGGCCGACGCCGATCGACTTCGGGTCGATCTTCACCAGCTCGGCCAGCGGGTCCTGGAGCCGCCGCGCGATCGACACCGCGCCGCGCAACGACACGTCCATGTCCGGCAGTTCCTGCGAGGCGAAGGCGGAGGCGGAGTACACCGACGCCCCGGCCTCCGACACCATCACCTTCGTCAGCTTCAACTCGGGGTGCCTGCTGATGAGTTCGCCGGCCAGCTTGTCCGTCTCGCGGGAGGCGGTGCCGTTGCCGATCGCGATCAGCTCGACCGCGTGCTCCTTCGACAGCCGCGCCAGCCTGGCGATCGCCTCGTCCCACCGGTTCGCCGGGACGTGCGGGTGGATCACATCGGTGGCGACGACCTTGCCGGTCGCGTCGACCACGGCGACCTTCACACCCGTGCGGAATCCCGGGTCCAGGCCGATAGTCGCCCGCGTGCCCGCCGGGGCGGCCAGCAGCAGGTCGCGCAGGTTGGCCGCGAAGACGCGCACCGCCTCGTCCTCGGCGGCCGTGCGCAGCCGGAGCCGGATGTCGATGCCGAGGTGCACCAGGATGCGGGTGCGCCAGGCCCAGCGGACCGTGTCCAGCAGCCACTTGTCGCCCGGGCGCCCCCGGTCGGCGATGCCGAACCGGTGCGCCACGACGCCCTCGTAGGAGGACGGACCGTCCGTGGGCTCCTCGGGCTCCAGGACGAGGTCGAGGACCTCCTCCTTCTCGCCGCGCAGCATCGCCAGGATCCGGTGCGAGGGCAGGTCGGTGAACGGCTCGGCGAAGTCGAAGTAGTCGGCGAACTTGGCGCCCGCCTCCTCCTTGCCCTCCCGCACCCTGGCGGCCAGCCGCCCGCGCACCCACATGCGTTCGCGCAGCTCGCCGATCAGGTCGGCGTCCTCCGAGAACCGCTCGGTGAGGATCGCCCGCGCCCCGTCCAGGGCGGCCTGCGGGTCCGCGACGCCCTTGTCGGCGTCGACGAACGCGGCGGCCGCGGCGAGCGGTTCGACGCCCGGGTCGCCGAGCAGCCCCTCCGCCAGCGGCTCCAGGCCGGCCTCCCGGGCGATCTGGGCCTTGGTACGCCGCTTGGGCTTGTACGGCAGATAGACGTCCTCCAGGCGCGCCTTGGTCTCGGCGCCCCGGATGCGGGCCTGAAGCTCCTCGGTCAGCTTGCCCTGCTCGCGCACCGACTCCAGGATCGCCGTGCGCCGGTCCTCCAGTTCCCTCAGATAGCGCAGCCGCTCCTCGACGGCGCGCAGCTGCGCGTCGTCGAGCATCTCGGTGGCCTCCTTGCGGTAGCGGGCGATGAAGGGCACCGTCGAACCGCCGTCGAGCAGCTCCACCGCTGCTCTGACCTGCCGCTCCCGTACGCCGAGCTCCTCGGCGATCCTGCCTTCGATGGACCCTGTGGGGGGTGTCGTCACGATCCCGTACCGCCTTATCCGTTCCGGCTTGCGCGGCAATTCTGACAGGCCGCACGGACAGGCGGGGGAGCAGGGAGCCCCGAGTCCCCGGGCGGCGCGGAGCGGCGTGTCCGCCCCACGCCCGGGGACCCCGGCTCAGGCTCGCCGCGTGCTGCTCGACGCGCCGCCGAAGAGACGGGCGAGAGCGCGGAACGGCAGCGTCACGACGGTGGCGATGGCGCCGCCGATCTGGCGCAGTACGTCTGCGATGGCTCGGAACACTGGATTCCCCTTTCGTGCTCCCGACGGGCGTGCCGGGAGGCGTGCGGGTACCCTCAGCCCTTGCCGACCATGCCTGCCGGGAACGCGCCGGCCGCCAGGGCCCGGCCGGTCAGGCCCGAGGCCAGTTCGGTGAGGCGTTCCACGCCCTCGGCGCCGAGGTGTTCGTAGGGCGCCCGGTCCAGCCGGTCGGTCTCGGCCTCCAGTTCGCGGCGCAGCGCCACTCCCGCGTCGGTCAGCTCCCCCGCGCCGTCCAGCAGGCCGCGCGCCCGCAGCCGCCGGGCCGCGGCGTCCCAGTCGTCGCGCTGCCAGCCGCGGGTGCCGAGCGCCCACTGCGGCGCCATGCCCTTACCGGTCGCGGTGTGGCTGACCAGGGCCTCCATCGGGTCCAGCTCCGCCGTGAGGAGAGCGGCGAGGTGACCGTCGCCGCGGTGCTCGCGCAGCAGGGTCGCCGCGTGCCAGAGCGCCAGGTGCGGTTCCTCGGGCACCGGCAGCTGGGCGTGCGCCGCGTACAGCGGCCGCGCGACGGGCGTGCACGCCTCCGCGGCACGCAGCGCCAGTTCCGCCGCCTCGGCCACCTCCCCGGCGGCCGTCACCTCCTCGCCCAGCAGCCGCCGCAGCGTCGCGTCGACCGCGCGCGTGCGCGCCGCGAGGACGACGGCCGGGGCGGCGGTCTCCCAGACGGCGGGTACGTGCCGGGCGACCAGCTCGGGTCGGAAGTTGAAGAAGGTGGCGGTGACCACCGCCGCCGACACCGGGCCCATGGCCGCGGCGCGCACCGCGAAGTAGGCGGCCCGGGAGTCCTCGACCCCGACGGCGGCCAGCTCCCGCTCCAGGTCGGGGGAGAAGTAGTGCGTCGAGTGCAGGGCGTTGAGCAGGTTGTGGCAGCGCCGTCCGGCGCGCTCCGGCAGGGGCGAGGTCGTCATGCCCGAACGTTACCGACTGGTCGGTACGGCCGTCCCGTCCGGTCCGGCGGATGGCAGGAAAGGTGGGGTACTCGTCATTGCGGCCATCCCGGGTCCCGCGAAGAATCGACCGCATGCGAACCGTCCTGGTCGTCCTGTTCGACGACGTGCAGAGCCTCGACGTCACCGGCCCGGTGGAGGTCTTCGCCGGTGCCGAGCGGCAGCGCCCCGGCAGCTACCGCCTGCTCACCGCTTCCCCGGACGGCGCACCGGTCCGCACCTCCAGCGGTCTCACCCTCGCGGCGGACCACGCCCTCGACGACGCCCCCGCCCCGCACACCCTGCTGGTGCCCGGCGGGCCCGGCACCCGGCACCGCCCCGACCCGGCCCTGCTCGACTGGCTGCGCCGGCACGGACCGCGCGCCGAGCGCCTCGTCTCCGTGTGCTCCGGCGCCCTGCTGCTGGCGGACGCCGGCCTGCTGGAGGGCCGCCGGGCCACCACCCACTGGTCCCTGTGCGACAGACTCGCCCGCGATCACCCCGGCGTCGAGGTGGACCCCGATCCCATCTTCGTCCGCGACGGACACCTCGCGACCTCCGCCGGCGTCACCGCGGGCATCGACCTCGCCCTCGCGCTCGTCGAGGAGGACCTGGACCGCGACACGGCGCTCACCATCGCCCGCCACCTGGTGGTGTTCCTGCGCCGCCCGGGCAACCAGGCCCAGTTCAGCGCCCAGCTGGCCGCCCAGACCGCCCGGCGGGAGCCGCTGCGGGAGGTCCAGCGGTGGATCACCGAGCATCCGGGCGACGACCTCTCCGTCGAGTCCCTGGCGGCCCGCGCCCGTCTGTCGCCCCGCCACTTCGCCCGCGCCTTCCGGGAGGAGACGGGCTCGACACCGGGCCGCTACGTCGACCGGGTACGCCTCGAACACGCCCGGCGCCTGCTGGAGGACACCGCGGACGGTGTCGAGGAGGTCTCGCGCGCCAGCGGCTACGGCACGCCCGAGGCGATGCGGCGCGCCTTCCTCAAGGCGCTCGGCACGGCCCCGGCCGAGTACCGCCGCCGCTTCCGCCCTGCCGGGGCCCGCTGACCGCGACGCCCGGGCACCGCCCGCCACGGACACCCGCCCCCGCACGACAACGGGCCCCGCCCCGCCACGGACACCCGCCCCCGCACGACAACGGGCGCCGCCCCGCCACGAACCCCCCGCCCGTTCCACCCACCCGGCACCGCCCCCTCGGGCACCGCCCTTCCCGAAAGGTCCCGCATGCAGATCGCCATCGTCCTCTTCGACCGCTTCACGGCCCTCGACGCCGTCGGCCCCTACGAGATCCTCAGCCGGGCCCCCGGCGCCGAGACGGTGTTCGTCGCCGAGCGGACCGGGCCCGTGCGCGACGAGTCCGGCCGGCTCGCCCTGACCGCCGACCGCACCCTGGACGAGGTGCCCCGCCCGGACATCGTCGTCACACCGGGCGGGCCCGGCCAGAGCGCCCGCATGACCGACGCGACCCTGCTGGACTGGCTGCGCACCGCCGACGCCACCAGCACCTGGACCACGTCCGTGTGCTCCGGCTCCCTGCTGCTGGCGGCGGCCGGCCTGCTGCGGGGCCGCCGCGCCACGTCCCACTGGCTGGCCCTGGACCAGCTCACGCGGTTCGGTGCCGAGTCGACGGGGGAGCGCGTCGTCACCGACGGGAAGTACGTCACCGCCGCCGGGGTCTCCTCCGGCATCGACATGGGGCTCACACTGCTCGGCCGGATCGCGGGCGACGACCACGCCCGTGCCGTGCAGCTGATGGTCGAGTACGACCCGCAGCCGCCCTACGACGCGGGATCCCCCGCGAAGGCGCCCGCACACCTCGTCGAGCCGCTGCGCGCCCGGAGCCGCTTCCTGCTCACCTAGGACGCGTCGGCCGTCGTCCAGGTGAACCGCGGCGGGCGGCGTTCCAGGAATGCGGCGACGCCCTCCGGGGTGTCCGTGCTCCCGTCCGCCTGCGCCGCCCAGTGGGCGTCCCGGTCGGTGCGGCCGTCCGCGAACTCCTTCGCGGCCGCCTGCGTCAGCTGCGAACGGGACGCCAGCACCCGGGCGAACTCCGCCACGCGCGCGTCCAGTTCGCCGTCCGGCAGCACCTCGTCGGCCAGCCCGGTGCGCAGCGCCCGCCCGGCGTCGATCAGCTCGCCCGAGAACAGCAGGTACTTCGCGGTCGCCGGACCCACCAGCGACACCAGCCGCCGGGTGGAGGACGCCGGGTAGACGATGCCCAGCTTCGCCGGGGTCACCCCGAAGGCGGCCCCCTCCTCGGCGAACCGCAGGTCGCAGGCCGCCGCCAGCTGGCAGCCGCCGCCCACGCAGTGGCCGCGCACCGCGGCCAGGGTCGGCTTGGGGAAGGCGGCCAGGGCCTCCTCGGCATCCACGGCGAGCCGCTGCGCCTCGCGCGTCGACCCCTGCAGCGAGGAGATGTCCGCCCCCGCGCAGAAGGTGCCCCCCGCGCCGGTGAGCACCAGGACCCGTACCGCGGGGTCGTCGGCCAGGGAGCCGAGCAGCGGCGGCAGGGCCGCCCACATCGCCGCCGTCATGGCGTTGCGCTTGGCCGGGTGGCTGATGACGACGGTGGCGACCGAGTCGGTGACGCCGTGCAGTAGCTGGGGCTCCATGCGCGGGATGCTAACCGGCCCAGGCCGGCGTTTCGCACGGCACCCCTGGTGAGCGGCCCGGCCGACCGGAGTATGCGCGGGTTACGACCCTCGGGCGAAGGGGACCAGGAGGGAAGAGGGGGCCAAGGAGGCAATCATGGTCAAGTCCACCACGCCGCACGACGAGGCGGCCAAGCTCAGCCGGGGCTTCGGCTGGCTCGCGGTCCTCGGCGTGATCCTGGTCGTCGCGGGCCTGGTCGGGCTCGTGTACACCGGCGTCGCCACGCTCACCTCGATGCTGCTGTTCGGCTGGCTGCTGCTGGTGGGCGGCGTGATCGGCCTGCTGCACGCCGTCCAGGCCCGGCACTCCAACTTCTTCTGGCTCGGCGTGGTCGTCGCCGCGCTGAACATCGCCGCCGGGGCGGTGATCCTGAAGACCCCCGAGGCCGCGGCCGAGGCGCTGACCATGTTCGCCGCGCTGCTCTTCCTCACCGGCGGGGTGTTCCGGCTGGTGGGCAGCCTGGTGGTGCGCGGTCCGCAGTTCGGCTGGACCCTCGTCCAGGGCGCCTTCGGCCTGCTGCTGGGCATCCTGGTGCTGGCCTCCTGGCCGAGCAGCAGCCAGTACGTCATCGGCACGTTCTTCTCCCTCGCCCTGCTCTTCGACGGGCTCGGGCTGATCGCCACCGGGTACGGCGGACGCCGCATCGTCGGCATGGTCTCCGACCGGCTCGGCGACGCCGAGGACGGGCCCGCGGGCCCCGGCGGAGCCGCGGCGGGGGAGCGCCCGTCCGGACCGGAGGCGTCCCCCACCAAACCCGTACAACCCGAATAGTTTGGCAAGACGGCACAAGGCAGGCAGGAACGGTCACTTCATCGATCGGTTCGTGCGGACACGGTCAGAAGCGCTCGATATGCGCTGACTTCTGTTCAGGACTTCGGTGCGGAGTGCCGCGTTACCAACACTCGACGTGTGGTGACAATCGAGCGCGAGGGTGGCGACCGGGCGATGGACGACCAAGGGCGCGGGTCTGGCCCACGCCCGCAGGGCGCGGAGGGTCCCGCCGACACCGGGACCGTCGATCCGCTGCCGTACGAGGGGGTGTGGCGGTTCACCGCACCCGCCGTCGACGCCTCCGTCCCGCAGGCGCGCCGCGCCGTCCGGGACCTGCTGCTGCGCCAGGGCGTCCCGGTCGCCGACGACGTGGCGTACGGCCTGCTGCTGATCGTCTCGGAGCTGGTCACCAACGCGGTACGGCACGCGGCCCTGCTGTCCCCGATGCTCGCCGTCGAGGTCGCCGTCGGCGCCGAATGGGTGCGGGTGGCCGTCGAGGACAACCACCCCTACCGCCCGACCGCCCTGGAGACGGACCACGCCCGCACCGGTGGCCGGGGCCTGCTGCTCGTGCGCGAGATCACCCGCGAGGCGGGCGGCGTCTGCGACGTCGAGCACACCGCGAACGGCGGCAAGGTGATCTGGGCCGCCCTGCCGCTCAGGACCGCCCGGGCCTGACCGGGCCGCCGGGTCCCCGCACGGCCGACGGGCCGGCCGGGACCACCCCCGGCCGGCCCGTCCGCGCCGGTCGGCGACGCGTGCGGGCGGGCCCCGTCACCAGCCCGCCGACGACCCCGTCAGCTCGCGCACCGCCGGGCGCGCCGCGTCCAGCACCGTCATGAACCACGCCGAGAACGTGTCCCGGCCGTGCCGCTCCGTCAGCTCCTCGGGAGTGACGAACGCCGTCGACGCCACCTCCTCCGGGTCGGTGCGCAGCGACGACTGCACCATGCCGACGAAGAGGTGGTTGAACTCCTGCTCCACCAGGCCCGACGCGGGGTCGGGGTGGTTGTAGCGGACCGTGCCCGCCTCCGCGAGCAGCGTCGGGGACACCCCCAGCTCCTCGAACGTCCGCCGGGCCGCCGCCGCGAACGGCGCCTCACCCGGGTACGGGTGGCCGCAGCAGCTGTTGGACCACACACCCGGGGAGTGGTACTTGCCCAGCGCCCGCTGCTGCAGCAGCAGCCGGCCGCGCTCGTCGAACAGGAACACCGAGAACGCCCGGTGCAGCCGGCCCGGCGGCTGATGGGCGGAGAGCTTCTCCGCGGTGCCGATCGTCTCGCCGTTCTCGTCGACCAGCTCCAGCAGAATCGCCTCATTGGTGCCGTCCGACGGGCTGTGCGTCGCGGTGGCAGGTGTGATCGGCATACCCATCCTTCACTCGGTCTTCGCGCCCCAAGTCTGCCGTACCGAACCGGTGCCCCGGCACTTCACGCGCACCCCGCATGTCCCGGCCGGTACCCGGTCGGGCCGGAAGAGGAGGCCCCGGGGGTGATCGTGCCCGCACCGGCACGCGGGGAACCGCCGGGGGCGGGGGGTGCGCAGGAGCACACCCGCGCCGGGCGGCGTCCCGCGCGCCCCGCCCGGCTCAGTGTCCGCGTGCCCCGTCCGGCTCCGTGTCCGCGTGCCCCCGGCTCAGTGGCAGAGCCGCGCCTCGTGCTCCGCGTGGCCGCGCGGCTCCAGCTGGAAGGTGCAGTGCTCCACGTCGAAGTGATCGCCGAGGCAGCTCTGCAGCTCGTGCAGCATCTTCTCGTGCCCGAGCGCGTTCAGGACCTCGGGCCTGACGACCACGTGGGCCGAGAGGACCGGCATGCCGGACGTGATGGTCCAGGCGTGCAGGTCGTGGACGTCCTCGACGCCGTCCGTGGCCAGGATGTGTGCCCGCACCTCCGCCATGTCCACGTCCTTGGGGGCGGCCTCCAGCAGCACGTCCAGCGTCTCCCGCAGCAGCCTCACCGTGCGGGGCACGATCATCAGTGCGATCACCAGGGAGGCGATCGGGTCGGCGGCCGTCCAGCCCGTGGTGAGGATCACCACGGCGGCCAGGATCACCGCGACCGAGCCGAGCGCGTCCGCCGCCACCTCCAGGAAGGCGCCCCGCACGTTCAGGCTCTCCTTCTGCCCGCGCATCAGCAGCATCAGCGACACCAGATTGGCGGCCAGGCCGATCGCGCCGAACACCAGGGCCACACCGCCCTTGGTGTCCGCCGGGGTGACGAACCGTTCCACCGCCTCGTAGAGGACGTAGCCGCCGACGACGAGCAGCAGCAGACAGTTGGCCAGGGCGGCGAGTATCTCCGCACGGGCCAGGCCGAAGGTGCGGCGCTCGCTCGGCGGGCGGTTCGCGAAGTGGATCGCGAGCAGCGCCACACCGAGGCCCACCGCGTCCGTCGCCATGTGGGCCGCGTCCGCGACCAGGGCGAGCGAGTCGGCGAGCAGACCGCCGACGATCTGGACGACCATGACCCCGAGCGTGATCGCCAGCGCGGCCCGCAGTCTGCCGCGGTACGCGGCGCTCGCGGTACCGCCGGCCGACGCGCCGTGCGCGTGCCCGTGATCGTGCCCAGCCCCCATGAAAACCGTCCTTCCGTGGCCCGTCCGGACCACAGTCAACTACGGGGAGGGGGTATCTGCAACGCGGCACTGAACACCGTTGTCATGTGCCGTGACCTGCGCAAACGTTCCGCAGGTCACGGGCGGGCCGGTGCCCGTCGGGCGGCCCCCCGGCAGGCCCGGTACGGGGGGCGCCCCGGCCGGTCAGCGGCCGTGGTGCAGCTGCCAGCCCTGCCAGGCCGACTCCACCATCTCGCGCACCCCGCGCCGGGCCGTCCAGCCCAGGCGCTCCGCCGCCAGCGCCGCCGACGCCACCGCGCGCGGGGCGTCACCCGGGCGGCGCGGCTCGACCAGCGGAGCCCTCCGGTCACCGGTGACCTCGCCGATGACCGTGATCAGCTCACGCACTGAGACGCCTTCGCCCCGGCCCACGTTCACCGTCAGGTCGCCCACCGCCCCGCCCTCGGACAGCTGCCGGGCCGCCGCCAGATGCGCCTCGGCCAGGTCGGCCACGTGAATGTAGTCACGCACGCAGGTGCCGTCCGGCGTCGGATAGTCGTCACCGAAGATGCGGGGGGCCTCGCCCCGGGTGAGCCGGTCGAAGACCATCGGCACGATGTTGAAGACACCGGTGTCGGCCAGTTCCGGCGCCGCCGCCCCGGCCACGTTGAAGTAGCGCAGGCACGCCGTCGCCATGCCGTGCGCCCGGCCCGCCGCGCGCACCAGCCACTCGCCGGCCAGCTTCGTCTCCCCGTAGGGGTTCACCGGGGCACAGGGCGCGTCCTCCGTGATGAGGTCCACACCCGGGTCGCCGTAGACCGCGGCCGACGAGGAGAACACGAAGCGGCCCACACCCGCGTCCGCGACCGCCTCCAGCAGCGTGGCCAGACCGCCCACGTTCTCCCGGTAGTACCGGGTGGGCCGCGCCACCGACTCGGCGACCTGCTTGCGCGCGGCGAGGTGCACCACCCCGGTCACCGCGTGCTCCGCCAGTACCTTCCGGACCAGGGCGCCGTCCAGGGCGGACCCCTCGACCAGCGGGATCCCGGCCGGCAGCCGGGCCGGCACCCCGGCCGAGAGGTCGTCCAGCGCGACGACGTCCTCCCCGGCGTCGGCCATGGCCCGCGCCACGTGTGCCCCGATGTAGCCGGCTCCGCCGGTGATCAGCCATGTCATGGTCGACCACCCTATGACGACCCGGGGGACCGGACGGTGCGGCCGGGGTGTCCCCTATCGACCTCAATGCCCGTTCTGCGGGCGCGGTTTGTGGGCCGGGGGCCGCATCCCCGATGATGATCGCGGCAGGGACGCCGCCCCAACCAGGTGGATCCGACCGCCGAACGGTCGGTGAACGCGGGCTTCCGGGGATCGGATAGCCTCTGCCGACATGCCGCCCGGAGGCCCCGTGACGGGCGCCCACCATGCACATGACCGGCGTGGACGCGTCGGCCCCCTCAGGGAGTGAGTTCGGTTGTCGACCGCCATCCTCACCGGTCAGCCGGTCCCCGGTTCGTCACTCGAGGGCGAGCTGCGCTCCCTCGGGTTCGACGTGCGGATCGCGTCCGGCCCCGCCGAGGCGGAGACCCTGCTGGCGGAGGTGCCCGCCGACCGGCGGGTCGCCGTGGTCGACGCCCGGTTCGTCGGACACGAGCACGCCCTGCGCCTGGGCCTGACCGACCCCCGCTTCCCGCTCGCCGCGATCCCCGGGGCCGTCACCGCCCGGCCCGCCGGACGGCAGGCCCTCACCCGGGCCCTGGCCCGCGAGAACTCCGCCTGTGACGCCCCCGCCGGGGCCGACGGCGAAGCCCCGGCCGCCGGGGCCACCGCCGTCGCCGTCGGTCTCGCCGACCGCCTCGCCACCGCCCTCGCCGCCGACGGCGCCGACCTCCACAGGCCCGACCTCGGCAGCCTGGTCGCCACCGTCCCCGACGGCCCGCAGGCCCGCAACGAGGCCCGGCAGGCGGTGGCAGCCGTCGACGACGAGGCGATCCGCCTGAAGTCCGCCGTCAAGGCGCGCGACGGCTTCTTCACCACCTTCTGCATCAGCCCGTACTCCCGCTACATCGCCCGCTGGTGCGCCCGGCGCGGCCTGACCCCCAACCAGGTCACCACCGCCTCCCTGCTCACCGCGCTCATAGCGGCCGGCTGCGCCGCCACCGGAACCCGCGCCGGCTTCGTCGCCGCCGGCGTCCTGCTCCTCGCCTCCTTCGTGCTGGACTGCACCGACGGCCAGCTCGCCCGCTACTCCCTGCAGTACTCCACCCTCGGTGCCTGGCTCGACGCGACCTTCGACCGGGCCAAGGAGTACGCCTACTACGCGGGCCTCGCCCTCGGCGCCGCCCGCGGCGGCGACGACGTCTGGGCGCTCGCCCTCGGCGCGATGGTCCTGCAGACCTGCCGGCACGTCGTGGACTTCTCCTTCAACGAGGCCAACCACGACGCCACCGCCAACACCAGCCCCACCGCCGCCCTCTCCGGCCGGCTCGACAGCGTCGGCTGGACGGTCTGGCTGCGCCGCATGATCGTCCTCCCGATCGGCGAGCGCTGGGCGATGATCGCCCTCCTGACGGCCGTCACCACCCCCCGCATCACCTTCTACGCCCTGCTCGTCGGCTGCTCCTTCGCCGCGCTCTACACCACGGCCGGCCGCGTCCTGCGCTCCCTCACCCGCAAGGCCCGCAGGACCGACCGGGCCGCCCGCGCCCTCGCCGACCTCGCCGACTCCGGACCGCTCGCGGACGCCCTCGCCGGCCGGCTCCGCAAGCTGCCCGCCCGGGGCCCGCTGGGCTCGCGCGCCCTCGTCGCGCTCCCCGGCGCCGCGCTGGTGGTGGCCGCCGCCGCCCTCGCCCCGTACGGCAGCGTGCTGCCGGCCGCCGCGGCCGTGGCGTACGTCCTCACCTCCGCCGCGGCCGTCGCCCTGCCCCTCAAGGGCGCCCTCGACTGGCTCGTCCCGCCCTTCTTCCGGGCCGCCGAATACGGCACCGTCCTCGCCCTCGCGGCCCACGCGGACGCGAAGGGGGCCCTTCCCGCGGCCTACGGACTGGTGGCCGCGGTCGCCTACCATCACTACGACACGGTCTACCGCATCCGCGGCAACGCGGGCGCGCCCCCGCACTGGCTGGTGCGGGCGATCGGGGGGCAGGAAGGCCGTGTACTGGCGGTCGCCGTCCTCGCGGCGCTGCTCACCGCCTCTCAGTTCACGGTCGCGCTCACGGTGCTCGCCGTGGCCGTGGCCCTGCTGGTGCTCGCCGAGAGCATCCGCTTCTGGGTGACCGCCCACCAGGGCGGCGCACCCGCCGTACACGATGAAGGAGAACCCGCATGATCGGCCTCGTGCTGGCGGCCGGCGCCGGACGGCGTCTGCGCCCCTACACCGACAGCCTTCCCAAGGCGCTGGTGCCGGTGGGGCCCGCGGGTATAGAGGGCGAACCAACGGTGCTCGACCTCACCCTCGCCAACTTCGCCGAGGTCGGCCTCACCGAAGCGGCCGTGATCGTCGGCTACCGCAAGGAGGCCGTCTACGAGCGCCGCGCGGCCCTGGAGGCCAAGTACGGCCTGAAGATCACCCTCATCGACAACGACAAGGCCGAGGAGTGGAACAACGCCTACTCCCTGTGGTGCGGCCGTGACGCCCTCAGGGACGGCGTGATCCTCGCCAACGGCGACACCGTGCACCCCGTCTCCGTCGAAAAGACCCTGCTCGCCGCCCGCGGCGAGGGCAGGCGGATCATCCTCGCGCTGGATGACGTCAAGCCGCTGGCCGACGAGGAGATGAAGGTCGTCGTCGACCCCGTCAAGGGCATGACGAAGATCACCAAGCTGATGGACCCCGCCGAGGCCACCGGCGAGTACATCGGCGTCACCCTTATCGAGGGCGACGCCGCCCCGCAGCTCGTGGACGCCCTGCGGACGGTCTGGGAGGCCGACCCGCAGCAGTTCTACGAGCACGGCTACCAGGAACTCGTCAACCGCGGCTTCCGCATCGACGTGGCCCCGATCGGCGACGTCAAGTGGGTGGAGATCGACAACCACGACGATCTCGCCCGTGGACGGGAGATCGCGTGCCTGTACTGACCCGGCTCATCCCCTCGCCCCTAGTCGTCGACATCCGCCCCGGCGCCCTCGACGACCTGGGCTGCGTGCTCGCCGACGAACGCATCTCGCAGTCCGGCCGCCTCGCCGTCGCCGTCAGCAACGGCTCCGGCGCCCGGCTGCGCGACCGGATCGCCCCCTCGCTGCCCGGCGCCTCCTGGTACGAGGTCGGGGGCGGCACCCTCGACGACGCGGTCCGGCTGGCCGGCGCCATAAAGGCCGGCCACTACGACGCCGTCGTCGGGCTCGGCGGCGGCAAGATCATCGACTGCGCCAAGTTCGCGGCGGCCCGCGTCGGCCTGCCGCTGGTCGCCGTGCCGACGAACCTCGCGCACGACGGCCTGTGCTCACCCGTCGCCACCCTCGACAACGACGCGGGCCGCGGCTCCTACGGGGTGCCCAACCCGATCGCCGTCGTCATCGACCTCGACGTCATCCGCCAGGCCCCGGTGCGCTTCGTGCGCGCGGGCATCGGGGACGCCGTCTCCAACGTCTCCGCCATCGCCGACTGGGAACTGGCGTGCCGGGTCAAGGGCGAGCGGATCGACGGACTCGCCGCGGCCATGGCCCGCCAGGCCGGCGAGTCCGTGCTGCGCCACCCGGGCGGCATAGGGGACAACGACTTCCTCCAGGTGCTCGCCGAGGCGCTGGTCCTCAGCGGCATCGCCATGTCGGTGTCGGGCGACTCACGGCCGTCCTCCGGGGCGTGCCACGAGATCAACCACGCCTTCGACCTGCTCTTCCCCAAGCGCGCCGCCGCCCACGGCGAGCAGTGCGGCCTGGGCGCCGCCTTCGCGATGTGGCTGCGCGGGGCGCACGAGCAGTCGGTGCACATGGCCGGGGTGCTGCGCCGGCACGGGCTGCCGGTGCTGCCCGAGGAGATCGGCTTCACGGCGGAGGAGTTCGTCCGGGCCGTCGAGTTCGCCCCGGAGACCCGGCCCGGCCGCTACACGATCCTCGAGCATCTCGACCTGAAGACCGACCAGATCAAGGACATCTACACCGACTATGTCAAGGCCATCGGTAGCTGAACTCCGTCCGGTCGTGCACCCCCCCGGGGTCAAGGACCGGCGCAGCGGTGAGCACTGGATGGGACGCCTCTACATGCGCGAGGTGTCCCTGCGGGTGGACCGCTACCTGGTGAACACCAGGGTCACGCCCAACCAGCTCACGTACCTGATGACCGTCTTCGGTGTCCTCGCGGCCCCGGCCCTGCTGGTGCCGGGGATCGCGGGGGCCGTCCTCGGCGTCGTCATGGTCCAGCTGTACCTGCTGCTGGACTGCGTCGACGGCGAGGTCGCCCGCTGGAAGAAGCAGTACTCGCTCGGCGGCGTCTACCTGGACCGGGTCGGCGCCTACCTGTGCGACGCGGCCGTCCTGGTCGGGCTCGGCCTGCGCGCCGCCGACCTGTGGGGTCCCGGGCGCATCGACTGGCTGTGGGCCTTCCTCGGCACCCTGGCCGCCCTCGGCGCGATCCTGGTCAAGGCCGAGACCGACCTGGTCGGCGTCGCCCGCCACCAGGCCGGGCTGCCGCCGGTCAAGGAGTCCGCCGCCGAGCCCCGCTCCTCCGGCATGGCCCTGGCCCGCCGGGCCGCCGCCGCCCTGAAGTTCCACCGGCTGATCCTCGGCATCGAGGCGTCCCTGCTGATCCTGGTCCTGGCGATCGCGGACGCGGTCCACGGCGACCTGTTCTTCACCCGCCTCGGCACCGCCGTCCTGGCCGGGATCGCCCTGCTGCAGACCCTTTTGCACCTGGTGTCCGTGCTGGCCTCCAGCAGGCTGCGGTGAGTGCCTTGAAGGTCGGGGCGGTCATCATCACGATGGGCAACCGCCCCGACGAGCTGCGCGCCCTGCTCGACTCCGTCGCCCGCCAGCAGGGCGACCCGGTCCAGGTCGTCGTGGTCGGCAACGGCTCTCCGGTGCCCGACGTCGCGGAGTTCTCCGACACCGTGCGTACCGTGGAACTGCCGGAGAACCTCGGCATCCCCGGCGGCCGCAACATCGGCATCGAGGCGTTCGGGCCGGGCGGCCGGGACGTCGACATCCTGCTGTTCCTCGACGACGACGGCCTCCTGGCCGGCGAGGACACCGCCGAACTGTGCCGCGAGGCGTTCGCCGCCGACCCCGCGCTCGGCATCATCAGCTTCCGCATCGCGGACCCGGAGACCGGCGTCACCCAGCGCCGCCACGTGCCGCGGCTGCGCGCCTCCGACCCGATGCGCTCCTCCCGCGTGACCACGTTCCTGGGCGGCGCCAACGCCGTGCGCACCCAGGTCTTCGCCGAGGTCGGCGGCCTGCCCGACGCCTTCTTCTACGCGCACGAGGAGACGGACCTGGCCTGGCGGGCCCTCGACGCCGGCTGGATGATCGACTACCGGTCCGACATGGTCCTGTACCACCCGACCACCGCGCCGTCCCGGCACGCGGTCTACCACCGCATGGTCGCCCGCAACCGGGTCTGGCTGGCCCGCAGGAACCTGCCCGTGCCCCTGGTCCCGGTGTACCTGGGAGCGTGGGTGCTGCTCACCCTGGTGCGCCGCCCCTCGCGCGCGGCGCTGCGGGCGTGGTTCGGCGGTTTCCGGGAGGGCTGGGCCACCCCGTGCGGGCCCCGCAGACCCATCAAGTGGCGTACGGTGTGGCGGCTGACCCGGCTGGGCCGGCCCCCGGTCATCTGACAAGCTCGTGTGCGGGAACATCGGAGCCGTGTCCCGGCTCCCCGGCGCATGCCAGGCCCACGGGCCGCGCATCTCGAAGACGAAAGCTTTCCACTGGTGAGTGAGACAACGCACGACGACACGGTCGCGGTGGGCGCGTCCGTGTCGCCCGACGAAGGCCTCACGGCGGCGGAGCTGGCCGCCAAGTACGGGCTGTCGGTCAGCGGCGCCCGGCCGTCCCTTCCGGAGTACGTGCGTCAGCTGTGGGGGCGGCGGCACTTCATCCTGGCGTTCTCCCAGGCGAAGGTCACCGCGCAGTACAGCCAGGCCAAGCTGGGCCAGCTGTGGCAGGTGGCGACGCCGCTGCTGAACGCGGCGGTGTACTTCTTCATCTTCGGCCTGCTGCTCGGTGCCCGCCGGGGCATCCCGAGCGAGGTGTACGTGCCGTTCCTGGTGACGGGGGTGTTCGTGTTCACGTTCACCCAGACGTCGGTGCTGGCAGGGGTGCGGGCCATCTCCGGGAACCTGGGGCTGGTGCGGGCGCTGCACTTCCCGCGGGCCTCCCTGCCGGTGTCGTTCGCGCTGCAGCAGCTCCAGCAACTGCTGTTCTCGATGATCGTGCTCGTCGTGGTGGTCATGGCGTTCGGCTCCATGCCGTCCTGGTCGTGGCTGCTGGTGGCGCCTGCGCTGCTGCTGCAGTTCGTCTTCAACACCGGCCTGGCGCTGATCTTCGCCCGGCTGGGCAGCCGCACCCCGGACCTCGCCCAGCTGATGCCGTTCGTGCTGCGCACCTGGATGTACGCCTCGGGCGTGATGTTCAGCATCCCCGCGATGCTCGCCGACAAGAACGTGCCCGGCTGGGTGAGCGACGTGCTGCAGTGGAACCCGGCGGCCGTCTACATGGACCTGGTCCGCTTCGCCATGATCGACGACTACGGTTCCTCCTACCTGCCCCCGCACGTGTGGGCCTTCGGGCTCGGCTGGGCGCTGCTGGCCGGCGGGATCGGCTTCGTCTACTTCTGGAAGGCGGAGGAGAGGTACGGCCGTGGCTGACGACCCGACGCAGGGACGCGTGCCCACCGTCATCGCGGACGGCCTGCACGTCGTCTACCGCGTCAACGCCGCCCGCGGCGGCCGCGGCAGCGCCACGGCCGCGCTGAGCCGCATCCTGCGGCGCGGCAAGGACGACTCGGCCCGCGGGGTGCGCAAGGTGCACGCCGTGCGGGGGGTCTCCTTCGTCGCCTACCGGGGCGAGGCCATCGGCCTGATCGGCTCCAACGGCTCCGGCAAGTCGACCCTGCTGCGGGCCATCGCCGGCCTGCTCCCCGCCGAGGAGGGCAAGGTCTACACCGACGGCCAGCCCTCCCTGCTGGGCGTCAACGCGGCCCTGATGAACGACCTCACGGGCGAACGCAACGTCATACTGGGCGGGCTCGCGATGGGCATGACCCGCGAACAGATCCGGGAGCGCTACCAGGACATCGTCGACTTCTCCGGGATCAACGAGAAGGGCGACTTCATCACCCTGCCGATGCGCACCTACTCCTCCGGCATGGCCGCCCGCCTGCGGTTCTCCATCGCCGCCGCCAAGGACCACGACGTCCTCATGATCGACGAGGCGCTGGCCACCGGCGACCGGAAGTTCCAGAAGCGCTCCGAGGCGCGCATCCGCGAGCTGCGCGAGCAGGCCGGCACGGTCTTCCTGGTCAGCCACAACAACAAGTCCATCCGGGACACCTGCGGCCGCGTCCTGTGGCTGGAGCGGGGTGAGCTGCGCATGGACGGTCCGACCGACGAGGTGCTCAAGGAGTACGAGAAGTTCACCGGGAAGTGAGCCCGGGGCGTCCCGGGGCCCGCGGCGCAACTGTCCCGGCGCAGTCGGCGTCTGCAAAGGAAACGTCAACTCCTGCCCCATAGGGGAATCTTGACGCCATTGGGTGTGCTGTGGAGATGGTCGGGACACCCCGGCATTCCCTACCGCGTTGTACAACGTAAGCTGTACCGGTCCCCAAAGGCGGCAATCAGGGCCATAATGCGCGACACCCATCCGGCGGAGCCGTCCGGAGGAAGTCCGGGCGGCGTGTCCGAAATAGTGTGTATTGGGTCAACAGTGTAGAACGGGAGATGTGACGGCAATGGCTACGGAAACTCCCCGAGTGAACGCCGCATGTGCCGTCCCCGCCCAGGGCAGCCCACGATGAACCGGACCGGCAGGGCGCGTACCACCGAGCCGGAACGCGCCACCCTCGACAAGGCCGCCGCGGAGAACTTCCCCGTGGCGCCCTTCTTCCTGCCCCGGGACTGGCGCGAGGACCTGATGGCCGTCTACGGCTACGCCCGCCTCGTCGACGACATCGGCGACGGCGACCTGGCCCCCGGCGGCGCCGACGCCCGGCTGCTCGGCGTCCCCGCCGGACGCGCCGAGGACCGCACCGCCCTGCTGGACGCCTTCGAGGCCGACCTGCGCCGGGTCTTCGACGGCGAGCCGCGCCACCCGCTGCTGCGCCGCCTGCGCCCCACCGTCCGCCGCCGCGCGCTGACGCCCGACCCCTTCCTCGCCCTGATCGCCGCCAACCGCCAGGACCAGGTCGTCCGGCGGTACGAGACCTATGACGACCTGCTCGCCTACTGCGCGCTCTCGGCCAACCCGGTCGGCCGGCTGGTGCTCGCCGTCACCGGCACCGCGACCCCCGAACGCGTCCGCCGCTCCGACGCCGTGTGCACGGCCCTGCAGATCGTCGAACACCTCCAGGACGTCGCCGAGGACCTCGGCCGCGACCGCGTCTACCTCCCCGCCACCGACATGAAACGTTTCCACGTCCAGGAGGCGGACCTCGCCGCGGCCACCGCCGGCGCGTCGGTGCGCGCCCTGGTCGCCCACCAGGCGCAGCGCGCCCGCGACCTGCTGGACGAGGGCGACCCCCTGGTGGGCAGCGTCCACGGACGGCTCAAGCTGCTGCTCGCCGGATTCGTGGCGGGCGGACGGGCGGCCGTCGACGCGATCGCCGCCGCCGAATACGACGTACTTCCCGGCCCGCCCAAGCCCGGCAGGATGCGACTGCTGCGCGAGGTGGGCGTCACTCTGCGAGGAAAGGGGTGATCCGGACCGTGGAGTCGGAAGCGTACGCGTCCCCACCGGTACTCGCCGCCTACCGCTACTGCGAGGCCGTCACCGGACATCAGGCACGCAACTTCGCCTACGGCATCCGGCTGCTGCCGACGCCGAAGCGGCGCGCGATGTCGGCGCTGTACGCGTTCTCCCGGCGGGTCGACGACATCGGCGACGGCGCGCTGGACCGCGAGGTGAAGGCCGCCCGGCTGGAGGACACCCGGGAGCTGCTCACCCGGATCCGCGAGGGCGCGGTCGACGAGGACGACACCGACCCGGTCGCCGTCGCGCTCGCCCACGCCGCCGACCGGTTCCCCATCCCCCTCGGCGGGCTCGACGAGCTCATCGACGGCGTCCAGATGGACGTCCGCGGGGCGACCTACGAGACCTGGGACGACCTGAAGGTCTACTGCCGCTGCGTCGCCGGTGCCATCGGCCGGCTCTCCCTCGGCGTGTTCGGTACCGAACCGGGCGCGCGCGGCGCCGAACGCGCCCCCGAGTACGCCGATACGCTCGGCCTCGCCCTCCAGCTCACCAACATCCTGCGCGACGTCCGCGAGGACGCCGTCGGCGGCCGCACCTACCTGCCCGCCGACGACCTCGCCAAGTTCGGCTGCTCGGCCGGGTTCGCCGCGCCGACTCCGCCCGAGGGCTCCGACTTCACCGGTCTGGTGCACTTCGAGGTGCGCCGGGCCCGCGCCCTGTTCGCCGAGGGCTACCGCCTGCTGCCCCTGCTCGACCGGCGCAGCGGGGCCTGCGTGGCCGCCATGGCCGGCATCTACCGCCGCCTCCTGGACCGCATCGAACGCGACCCGGACGCCGTCCTGCGGGGCCGCGTCTCCCTGCCGGGCCGCGAGAAGGCGTACGTCGCGGTGCGCGGACTGTCCGGCCTGGACACCCGCCCCCTCACCCGTCGGGCCGTCAGGAGGCGCGCGTGACGGACACCCCGCTCCCCGACGACCGCCGCCGCCACAAGCGGCGGGCAACCCTCCGCCGCGACGCCGCGTCCCTCCCTGAGACGGCCGGCCGCGCACCGCTGAACCGGGACCCCGGCCGTGCGGGGGAGGGCGGACGATGAACCGCGTCACCAGGCCCGACGGGGCGCACGCACCGGACCCGGGCGCCGCGCGGCACGCCGTGGTGGTCGGCGGCGGGCTCGCCGGCACCACCGCCGCCCTCGCACTCGCCGACGCGGGCGTCCGCGTCACCCTGCTGGAGGGCCGTCCCCGCCTCGGCGGACTCGCCTTCTCCTTCCGGCGCGGCGAGCTGACCGTCGACAACGGCCAGCACGTCTACCTGCGCTGCTGCACCGCCTACCGCTGGCTCCTCGACCGGATCGGCGGCGCGGCGCTGGCCCCGCTGCAGGACCGCCTCGACGTCCCCGTCGTCGACCTGGACCGCCCCGAGGGACGCCGCCTGGGCCGGCTCCGCCGCGACCCGCTGCCCGTGCCCCTGCACCTCGGGCGCAGCCTCGCCACCTACCCGCATCTCTCGCTCGCCGACCGTGCGAAGGTCGGCCGCGCCGCGCTCGCGCTCCAAGCGCTCGACCTCACCGACCCCGCCCTCGACACCCAGGACTTCGGCAGCTGGCTGGCCGCCCACGGCCAGTCGCCGCGCGCCGTCGAGGCCCTCTGGGACCTGGTCGGGATCGCCACCCTCAACGCCGTCGCGGGCGACTCCTCCCTGGCCCTGGCCGCGATGGTCTTCAAGACCGGCCTGCTCTCCGACCCGGGCGCCGCCGACATCGGCTGGGCCCACGTCCCCCTCGGCGACCTGCACGACGGGCTCGCCCGCCGCGCCCTCGACGCCGCCGGCGTGCGCACCGAGGTCCGCACCCGCGTCACCTCCCTCGACGCCCGCGGCGACGGCCGGTGGAGCGTCCACACCTCCGGCGGGACCGTCGAGGCGGACGCCGTCGTCCTCGCCGTCCCCCAGCGCGAGGCCCACGCCCTGCTGCCCGCCGGCGCGCTCGACGCCCCCGAGCGGCTGCTCGGCATCGACACCGCGCCGATCCTCAACGTGCACGTCGTCTACGACCGCAAGGTCCTCGCCCGGCCCTTCCTCGCCGCCCTCGGCACGCCCGTGCAGTGGGTCTTCGACCGCACCGCGGCCTCCGGCCTGAGCGAGGGCCAGTACCTCGCGGTGTCCCAGTCGGTGGCGCAGGACGAGATCGACGAGCCGGTGGCCGTGCTGCGCGAACGGTACCTGCCCGAGCTGGAGAAGCTCCTGCCGCGCACCCGAGACGCCGTCGTGCGGGACTTCTTCGTCACCCGGGAACGCCACGCCACGTTCGTGCCCGCCCCCGGCGTCGCACGGCTCAGGCCCGGCGCCCGCACCGAGGCGCCCGGGCTGTACCTGGCGGGCGCCTGGACCGCCACCGGGTGGCCCGCGACCATGGAGGGCGCGGTCCGCAGCGGAGTCGGCGCGGCGGACGCCGTGCTGGGCACTCTCGGCCGGCCCCGCCCCGGTCACCTCTTCGTGCTCGAGGAGGCGGCCTGATGTTCCGGCAGAGCGGCGCGGCAGGACGCCGCACCCCCGGTACCGCAACAAGAGGAGAGACTGTGCCCACTGTGCCCCCGGCCCCGAAGGCCGCTCGTAGGACCGCGGTGGACGTGTCCGCGCTCCTGGAGCGCGGCCGGACCCTGGCCATGCCGGTGCTGCGCGCGGCCGTCGACCGTCTGGCCCCTCCCATGGACGCGGTGGCCGCCTACCACTTCGGCTGGACCGACGCGCAGGGCAGGCCCGCGGACGGCGACGGCGGCAAGGCGGTGCGCCCCGCGCTCGCGGTGCTGTCCGCCGAGGTCACCGGCGCGGCACCGCGCACCGGCGTGCCCGGCGCGGTCGCCGTCGAACTGGTCCACAACTTCTCCCTGCTGCACGACGACCTGATGGACGGCGACGAGCAGCGCCGGCACCGCGACACCGTCTGGAAGGTGCACGGCCCCGCCCAGGCCATCCTGGTCGGTGACGCCCTGTTCGCCCTGGCCAACGAGATGCTGCTGGAGCTGGGCACCGCCGAGGCGGGCCGCGCCGCGCGCCGCCTGACCACCGCCACCCGCGCCCTCATCGACGGCCAGGCGCAGGACATCTCCTACGAGCACCGCGACCGGGTCAGCGTCGAGGAGTGCCTGGAGATGGAGGGCAACAAGACCGGCGCCCTGCTCGCCTGCGCCAGCTCCATCGGCGCGGTGCTCGGCGGCGCGGACGACCGCACCGCCGACACCCTGGAGAAGTACGGCCACCACCTGGGGCTCGCCTTCCAGGCCGTGGACGACCTCCTGGGCATCTGGGGCGACCCCGGCTCCACCGGCAAGCAGACCTGGAGCGACCTGCGCCAGCGCAAGAAGTCCCTCCCGGTCGTGGCCGCCCTCGCGGCCGGCGGCGCCGCCTCCGAGCGGCTCGGGGAGATCCTCGCCGCCGACGCCGTCAGCAGTGACTTCGCGAACTTCTCCGAGGAGGAGTTCGCGGCTCGCGCCGCCCTGATCGAACAGGCGGGCGGACGCGAGTGGACCGCCGAAGAGGCACGCCGTCAGCACACCATCGCCATCGAGGCCCTCGACGACGTGGACATGCCCGAGCAGGTGCGGGAACGGTTCACGGCGCTCGCGGACTTCGTCGTCGTACGAAAGAGATGATCACTATCGGTCGAATAGCTCTCGCGTAGTCGGCGGCCGGAAGTGCGGGGAGCACGACACCGGCCGACGGCGGACCCACAGCAGACGCACGACATGCAGCACTGCACGAAGGGGAAGCCATGACAGCGACGACCGACGGAAGCGCCGGGGCGGCCCTGCCGCCCCGGGCCCCCGCGGCCAGCGAACACGACACCGACATCCACACCCCCGTGGCGGCCGGGGTACCCGACGTCGCCGCTCGCGCCATGCGGCGCGCCACCGACTTCCTGCTGTCCCGTCAGGACGACGAGGGATGGTGGAAGGGCGACCTCGAGACCAACGTCACGATGGACGCCGAAGACCTGCTGCTCCGTCAGTTCCTGGGCATCCTCGAGGAGGACACCACCCGCGCCGCCGCCCTGTTCATCCGCGGCGAGCAGCGCGAGGACGGCACCTGGGCCACCTTCCACGGCGGCCCCGGCGACCTGTCCACCACCATCGAGGCCTACGTCGCCCTGCGCCTGGCGGGCGACGCTCCCGACGCCCCGCACATGGCGAAGGCGTCCGACTGGGTCCGCCGCCAGGGCGGCATCGCCGCCTCCCGGGTCTTCACCCGGATCTGGCTGGCCCTGTTCGGCTGGTGGAAGTGGGAGGACCTGCCCGAACTCCCGCCCGAGCTCATCTGGTTCCCGTCCTGGGTCCCGCTCAACATCTACGACTTCGGCTGCTGGGCCCGCCAGACCATCGTTCCGCTGACGATCGTCTCCGCCAAACGCCCCGTGCGGCCCGCCCCCTTCCCCCTCGACGAACTGCACACCGACCCCGGCTGCCCCAACCCTCCCCGGCCGCTCGCCCCGGTGGCCAGCTGGGACGGTGCCTTCGAGCGGCTCGACCGGGCCCTGCACTCGGCGCGCAGGATCGTTCCGCGCCGGCTGCGCGCGGCCGCCATGAACACCGCCGCCCGCTGGATCGTCGAACGGCAGGAGAACGACGGCTGCTGGGGCGGCATCCAGCCGCCGGCCGTCTACTCGGTCATCGCCCTGCACCTGCTCGGCTACGACCTCAGGCACCCCGTGATGCGGGCCGGCCTGGAGTCCCTGGACCGGTTCGCGGTGTGGCGCGAGGACGGCGCCCGGATGATCGAGGCCTGCCAGTCCCCGGTGTGGGACACCTGCCTCGCCACCATCGCGCTGGCCGACGCCGGACTGCCCGCCGACCACCCCCAACTGGTCCGGGCGGCCGACTGGATGCTCGGCGAGCAGATCGTGCGCCCCGGCGACTGGTCCGTGCGCAGGCCCCATCTCCCGCCGGGCGGCTGGGCGTTCGAGTTCCACAACGACAACTATCCCGACATCGACGACACCGCCGAGGTGGTCCTGGCGCTGCGCCGGGTCAGACACCACGACCCGGAGCGCCTGGACAACGCCATCGGCCGCGGCGTGCGCTGGAACCTCGGCATGCAGTCGAAGAACGGCGCCTGGGGCGCCTTCGACGTCGACAACACCAGCCCCTTCCCCAACCGGCTGCCGTTCTGCGACTTCGGCGAGGTCATCGACCCGCCGTCCGCCGACGTCACCGCCCACGTGGTGGAGATGCTCGCCGTGGAGGGCCTCGCCCAGGACCCGCGCACCCGGCGCGGCATCCGGTGGCTGCTCGACGAACAGGAGCCCGACGGCTCCTGGTTCGGCCGCTGGGGAGTCAACTACCTCTACGGCACGGGCTCTGTCGTGCCCGCCCTCACCGCCGCGGGCCTCCCGGCCTCGCACCCGGCGATCCGGCGCGCCGTCGCCTGGCTGGAGTCGGTGCAGAACGACGACGGCGGCTGGGGCGAGGATCTGCGCTCCTACCGGGACGCCCGCGGCTGGAGCGGCCGGGGAGCCTCCACCGCCTCGCAGACCGGGTGGGCGCTGATGGCGCTGCTCGCGGCGGGGGAGCGGGAGTCCGCCGCGGTGGAACGCGGTGTCGCCTGGCTGGCCGCCACCCAGCGCGAGGACGGCTCCTGGGACGAGCCGTACTTCACCGGCACCGGCTTCCCCTGGGACTTCTCCATCAACTACCACCTCTACCGCCAGGTCTTCCCGCTCACCGCGCTCGGCCGTTACGTGAACGGGGACCCCTTCGCCAAGAAGCCGGTCCGGCACGCCGCCGCGACGGCATCCGCCGGCAGCGCCGGCGGGGCGTCCGGAGACGGCACCGCCCCGGCCGGCACCCGGGCGCCGCTCGCCGAGGCGAAGGGGAGCTGATGACCGCCCAGCCGGCTCCGGCCCCGCTGCTGATCGCCTGTGCGCTCGGCATCGAGCAGTTCGCCCTGCGCCGCCGCGGCAGCGGCGGGGCGGGCTGGCCGGTCACCGTGCTGCGCACCGGCATGGGGCCGCTCGCCGCCGAGCGCTCGGTGTCCCGGGTGCTCGACGGGCCGGCCCTGCGCGACGCCGCCGTGCTGGCCACCGGGTTCTGCGCCGGACTCGCGCCCGGCATGCACCCCGGCGACCTCGTCGTCGCCGAGGAGACCCGCGACCCCCGCGGCTCCGTCCCCTGCGTGGGGACGGAGCTGCTGGTCAAAGAGCTGCTGCGGACCGTCCCCGGTCGCACCGTCCACACCGGCCCGCTCACCGGCTCCGACCACGTCGTCCGCGGCCCCGAGCGGGCCGACCTGCTCGCGACCGGGGCGATCGCGGCGGACATGGAGTCGGCGGCCACGCTTCTGAGCGCCGTCCGCGCGGGCGCGCGCCCGGTTGCGGCCGTCCGGGTGGTCGTGGACGCTCCTGAACATGAACTGGTCCGGATCGGCACGGTGCGCGGTGGAATATCGGCTTTCCGCGTCCTTCGCTCCGTGCTTCCCGCATACCTCGAATGGCACCGTTCCCTGCTGCTCCCCCGGAGGTGAGCCAGATGGCCATGCCGCTGCGCCAGTCCATCAAGGTCGCTACATACCTGGCCGAACAGAAGCTCCGCCGGCGGGACAAGTTCCCGCTGATCGTCGAGCTGGAGCCCCTCTACGCCTGCAACCTCGCCTGTGAGGGCTGCGGCAAGATCCAGCACCCGGCGGGGGTGCTCAAGCAGCGCATGCCGGTCGCCCAGGCGGTGGGGGCGGTGCTGGAGTCCGGCGCCCCCATGGTGTCCATCGCCGGCGGCGAGCCGCTGATGCACCCTCAGATCGACGAGATCGTGCGCCAGTTGGTGTCCCGCCGGAAGTACGTGTTCCTGTGCACCAACGCCATGCTGCTGCGCAAGAAGATGGACAAGTTCACCCCGTCCCCCTACTTCGCGTTCGCGGTGCACATCGACGGGCTGCGGGAGCGGCACGACGAGTCCGTGGCGAAGGAGGGCGTGTTCGACGAGGCCGTGGCGGCCATCAAGGAGGCCAAGCGGCGCGGCTTCCGGGTCACCACCAACTCGACCTTCTTCAACACCGACACCCCCCAGACGGTCGTCGAGGTGCTCAACTACCTCAACGACGACCTCAAGGTCGACGAGATGATGATCTCGCCCGCCTACGCCTACGAGAAGGCGCCCGACCAGGAGCACTTCCTCGGTGTGGAGCAGACCCGGGAGCTGTTCAAGAAGGCGTTCGCGGGCGGCAACCGCAGGCGCTGGCGGCTGAACCACTCCCCGCTGTTCCTCGACTTCCTCGAGGGCAGGGTCGACTTCCCGTGCACCGCCTGGGCCATCCCCAACTACTCCCTGTTCGGCTGGCAGCGCCCCTGCTACCTCATGAGCGACGGCTATGTGCCGACGTACCGGGAGCTGATCGAGGACACCGACTGGGACAAGTACGGCCGCGGCAAGGACCCGCGCTGCGCCAACTGCATGGCGCACTGCGGCTACGAGCCCACCGCCGTCCTCGCCACCATGGGCTCCCTGAAGGAGTCGCTGCGCGCCCTGCGCGAAACCGTCTCGTCGAACCGGGAGTGACGCCGTGACCGCAGTTTCCCTGGGAATGCCGGGGTCACCGGTGCGTCCCCTGGCCGAGCGCCGCAGGAGCCGCAGGATCCAGGTCGGGTCGGTGGCGGTCGGTGGTGACGCGCCGGTGTCGGTGCAGTCGATGACGACGACGCGGACGTCGGACATCGGGGCGACGCTGCAGCAGATCGCGGAGCTGACGGCGTCGGGGTGCCAGATCGTGCGGGTGGCGTGTCCGACGCAGGACGACGCGGACGCGCTGGCGGTGATCGCGGGCAAGTCGCAGATCCCGGTGATCGCGGACATCCACTTCCAGCCGAAGTACGTGTTCGCGGCGATCGAGGCCGGGTGCGCGGCGGTGCGGGTGAATCCGGGCAACATCAAGAAGTTCGACGATCAGGTCAAGGAGATCGCGAAGGCGGCGGGGGAGCGGGGCACGCCGATCCGTATCGGCGTGAACGCGGGGTCGCTGGACCGGCGGCTGCTGCAGAAGTACGGCAAGGCGACGCCGGAGGCGCTGGTGGAGTCGGC
>NZ_JBIWOK010000013.1:0-213322 GCF_044767675.1 Streptomyces sp. NPDC101219 | reverse complement strand
CGCATCAGCGTCCTGTTCGCCATGCTCCGCGACGGAACCTTCTACGAACCGAGAAGCCCCCTCGCAGCTTGACGAAAGACATAGAGGCACCCCCCGCGCGCACCGGAAGACCGGCGGGCGTGACCGTCCGGCCGGGTCAGGTGCCCGGGGCGGACGGTGTCGCCGTGTCCGAACCGGTGCGTTCGCGGGCGCCCTCGCGGGTGCGGCCGGCGGCCACCGGACGGTGCGGGTTGCGGCGCAGATACTCGCCCTCCAGCTGGGCCATGCGCTCGTTGTGGGTGCGCAGCGCGTCGTCGGAGCCGTACAGCAGCGTGTCGTGACGCGTGCGGTGGATCGTCTCCAGCTCCTTCATGAGCTGCTGGTCGTCCAGGCGGTCCGGCTCGACTCCGGTCATCGTGGTGCCCCGCTCGTCGTGTTCGTTCATGGTCCCCGGGTACCCGCCCGGTCAGCACAAGCACTACCCCGAGCGGTTTCCGGGAGGGACCCCATGGATCTCGCGTTTCTGCACCCACTCTACGAACGTCCGGGCCCCTGGGCCTCGGTGTACGTCGACACCTCCCGGCACTCCGAGGACACGGCGCACCAGCGGCACCTGACGGCCCGGGCGATGGCCCGGGAGCTGACCGAGCAGGGTGCGGACGAGGCGACGTGCCGGGCCGTGCTCGACGCGGTCGACGGTGCGCCGCCCTCCCCCGGACCGGACGGCCGGGTGCTGTTCGCCCGGGACGGTGAGGTGGTGCTGGAGGCGCCGCTCGCGCGTCCGCCGCACGGCGGTGACTGGGCACGGTGGGCGCCGCTGCCCCGGGTCGCGCCGCTGCTGGAGCTGCTGGGCGAGGACCCCATGGCGGTGGTGGCCTACGTCGACCGCAAGGGCGCGGACTTCGAGCTGCGCAGCGTGCTCGGCCGGGACGACGCCGGCGGGGTCACCGGGCGCCAGTGGCCGGTGCACCGCACGGCGTCCGCCGACTGGTCGGAGCGGCACTTCCAGCTGCGGGTGGAGAACACCTGGGAGCACAACGCGGCGGAGATCGCCGACGCGCTCGCCGTGTGCCAGGAGGAGACCGGTGCCGACCTGCTGATCCTGGTGGGGGACGACCGTGAGCGGCGGGCGGTGCACGAGCGGCTGCCGCAGCGGCTGCACGGTCTGGTGGTGGACGCACCGCACGGCAGCGGCTCCCGGCTGCTGGACGAGGACGTGGAGCGGATCCGCACCGCGCACGTCCGGGAGCGGGAGGCGGCGGAACTGGAACGGTTCCTGGCCGCGCGGGCGCCGGACGACGCGGGCCGGGCGGCGGCCGTCGAGGGGGTCCCCGCGCTGGTCGAGGCGGCGCGCGAGCACCGCATCGACGAGCTGCTCATCCGCCCTGACGGGCCCGACGCGCACCGCGAGGTGTGGATCGGTGAGGACCCCGACCAGGTCGCGGTGCGGCGCACCGATCTGAAGATCCTGGGCGAGCAGCGGTCCTGGTCGGCGCGGGCGGATGACGCGCTGATCCGGTCGGCGGCGATGACGGACGCGTCCGCGCTGGTCGTGGGGGCGGATCTGGACCGCAGCACGCAGGGCGACCTGAACACGGACCGGGACTCCGGCGGCACCGGTGACGCGCCGGACCGGGCGGCAGGCGACGACGCCCCGGTCGGCGGACTGGGAGCCCTGCTCCGCTGGAAATGATCCGGTGCCCACCGTGGCCACGGTGGGCCCGGTGAGCAGGAGGGAGCCCCCGCGGCCGTCGGGCCGCGGGGGCTTCCTCGGGTCCGGCGCCGCTCAGCGGGCGCGTTCCACCCGGCGTTCGTCCCAGACGGGTTCCGGTGTCTCCCGGACCCGGCCGTCGCTGCCGAAGACCAGGAACCGGTCGAAGGAGCGGGCGAACCAGCGGTCGTGGGTGACGGCCACGACCGTGCCCTCGAAGGACTCCAGGCCCTCCTGGAGCGCCTCCGCCGACTCCAGGTCGAGGTTGTCCGTCGGCTCGTCGAGGAGCAGGGCGGTGACGCCCTGGAGTTCCAGCAGGAGGATCTGGAAGCGGGCCTGCTGGCCGCCGGACAGCCGGTCGAAGGTCTGCTCGGCCTGGCCGGTGAGTTCGTAGCGGCGCAGCCGGGACATGGCGGCCCCCCGGTCCTGGGCGTGCTCCTTCCAGAGGATGTCCAGCAGGGTGCGGCCCTCCAGCTCGGGGTGCGCGTGCGTCTGGGCGAAGTGCCCGGGCACGACGCGGGCGCCGAGCCGCCAGTCGCCGGTGTGGCGGACGTCGTCGCCGGCGAGCAGGCGCAGGAAGTGCGACTTGCCGGAGCCGTTGGAGCCGAGCACGGCGACCCGCTCGCCGTAGAACACCTCCAGGTCGAAGGGCCGCATCAGGCCGGTCAGCTCCAGCCGTGCGCAGGTCACCGCGCGGACACCGGTACGGCCGCCCTTCAGGCGCATGGTGATGTCCTGCTCGCGCGGCGGCTCCGGCGGCGGGCCGGCCTCCTCGAACTTGCGCAGCCTGGTCTGGGCCGCCTGGTACCGGGAGGCCATGTCGGGGCTGACGGACGCCGCCTGACGGAGGTTCAGCACCAGCTTCTTCAGCTGGGCGTGCTTCTCGTCCCAGCGCCGGCGGAGCTCCTCGAAGCGGGCGAAGCGTTCCCGGCGGGCCTCGTGGTACGTGGCGAAGCCGCCGCCGTGCACCCAGGCGTCGGCGCCGGTGGGGCTCGGTTCCAGGGAGACGACGCGCTGGGCGGTGCGGGCGAGGAGTTCGCGGTCGTGGGACACGAACAGCACGGTCTTGCGGGTCTCCTCCAGCCGCCCCTCCAGCCACCGCTTGCCGGGCACGTCGAGGTAGTTGTCGGGCTCGTCGAGGAGCAGGACCTGGTCGGTGCCGCGCAGCAGGGCCTCCAGCACGAGGCGTTTCTGCTCACCGCCGGAGAGGGTGCGCACCTGACGCCACTGCGCCTTCTCGTAGGGCACGCCGAGCGCCGCCATCGTGCACATGTCCCACAGCGTCTCCGCCTCGTAGCCGCGGGCCTCCGCCCAGTCGGCGAGGGCCTGGGCGTAGGCGAGCTGGGCGGCCTCGTCGTCGACGGTCATGATCGCGTGTTCGGCCCGGTCCACGGCGCGGGCCGCCTCGCGGATGCGGGGCGTGGCGACCGAGACGAGGAGGTCGCGGACGGTGCTGTCGTCCCGCACGGAACCGACGAACTGACGCATGACGCCGAGCCCGCCCGAGACGCTGACGGATCCGCCGTGCGGCTTCAGCTCACCGGCCAGCAGCCGGAGCAGGGTCGTCTTGCCCGCCCCGTTGGGACCCACGAGGGCCATGACTGCGCCCTCCCCGACGCGGAAGGAGACGTCGCCGAGCAGCGGCCTCCCGTCGGGGAGGCAGTACTCCAGGTGCGCGGCTTCCAGATGACCCATGGACGCGATTGTCCGGGGAGTGCGGGCAGGTGACAAACGCTTTACGGGCCGGTCCTCCGAGCCGGGGGCACCATCCCCTCCGTCCGCATGGCAAGACGCCGGTCTCACATGATGGCGCTTCGGCGTAGCGTGAGGGCCGTCACCACGACACGGGAGGGGTGGGAGCACCATGTCCGCACCGCGGGACAGCGCCGTCTACACGCACGGGCACCACGAGTCGGTCCTCAGGTCGCACACCTGGCGCACGGCCGAGAACTCCGCCGGATACCTGCTCGGCGCGCTGGAGCCCGGCATGCGGATCCTGGACGTGGGCTGCGGGCCCGGCACCATCACCGCCGACCTGGCGGAGCGGGTTCCCGGCGGTCACGTCACGGGCCTGGACCGGGCCCCCGGGATCCTGGCGCAGGCGCGGGCGACGGCCCGTCAGCGGGACCTGACCGCCGTCGACTTCACGGTCGGCGACGTGCACGCGCTGGGCTTCCCCGACGACACGTTCTGTGTGGTCCACGCCCACCAGGTGCTCCAGCACGTCGGCGATCCGGTGGGCGCCCTGCGGGAGATGCGGCGGGTGACGCGGCCGGGCGGGCTGATCGCCGTGCGGGACTCCGACTACGCCGCCATGACCTGGTACCCGGCGTCCCCCGGCCTGGACGACTGGCTGTACCTGTACCGCCGGGTGGCCCGTGCCAACGGGGGCGAGCCGGATGCCGGGCGGCGGCTGAAGTCCTGGGCCCTGGCGGCCGGGTGGACCGATGTGCGGGCCACCTCGTCCACCTGGACCTTCTCGACGGCGGACGAGCGGGCGTGGTGGAGCGGCCTGTGGGCGGACCGCACCGTGGCGTCGTCCTATGCGGAGCGGGCCGTCGACGGCGGATTCACCACCCGTGCCGGGCTGCGGGCGGTGGCGGACGCCTGGCGGGAATGGGGCGCTCGGGACGACGGATGGTTCAGTGTGCTGCACGGCGAAATTCTTTGCCGCAAGGAAGCCTGAAACCAGAATTAGGGGCAATCAGAGTGTCAGGAGGTTGACACTATGGTTCCGATTCTGCTCGTACTGCTTCTGGCCCTCATCCTTTTCGGTGCGGGATTCGCGGTAAAGGCTCTTTGGTGGATAGCGGTGGCGGTGCTGGTCGTCTGGCTGCTGGGATTCGTGATGCGCAGCACCACGGCGGGCGGAGGCAGGGGCCGCTGGTACCGGTGGTGACCCGCCGGTGAGGTGCCCCGGGGCGTCAGTCCCGGGGCAGCAGCGGTCCCAGCGGCCCGAGGTCCAGATTCAGGTCCTCGGGCCGCAGTCCGTAGCGCTCGCGCAGTTCCGTCATGCGCTCCTCCAGAAGCATCAGGGTGAGCCCGACGCGCTCCTCCTGCTCCTCGGTCAGGTCCCCGACGTCGAAGCGGCGCAGCGCCTGGCGCTCCATGAGCTGGCGCAGCAACTCCACTACGGTGAGCACGAGTTTGACGAGGTCCCGCTCGACCGTGTCGGGTTCCAGGTCCACCCGGTGACGGCGGCCGCGATGCGGCCGCCCGTCGGGGTGCTCGTCGTGCGGACGGCCGGTCACCGCAGCTCCTGGAAGGGTGACGGGACGTTCTCGTTGACCGAGCTGATGAGCGCGTTCAGATCGATCCGGACGAGATCCACGTCCGCGATGCGCAGGGTGATGTCGCCGGTGATGACGACCCCGCCGGCCAGCAGCCGGTCGAGCAGGTCCACCAGGGCGATCTCCCGGTGTTCGACGACGGTCACGACCCCTCCCCCACGGTGGATTCCTCACCGGCGAACGAATAGGCGGCCCACGGTCCGGTGAGTTCCACGCGAATTCCCGGCATACCGTCCTTCGTCCTTTCCACCCTTTCCACGAACGCCTCGGACTGTGCGCGCGGAACCAGATAGGCCGCGTTGAGCACATTCCGCCCGGAGGCGCCGGAGAGGGTGGGATTCTGCGGTGCGTGCAGCCGGGAGTCCTCGGCGTGTTCCCGCAGTGTCTCGTGCAGCCGGGCCGCGAAGGTCTCGGCCTTTCCCCACCGGTCCTCCCGGGATTTCGTCTGCATGCGGCGCTGCCGCAGATAGTCCCGGCCCGAGGCGGGCTTCGGCGCGGGCTCGGCCGGCGCCGGCGGCGGTTCGTCCTCCACGTACACCTTGACGCCCCACTCCACCCGGCCCTCCAGCCGGTCCAGGGTGCGCAGGAAGCCCTCCTCGCGGGTCTCCATCATCGTGCGGACGCCGCTGTCGTCGCGGAACACGGTTCCCAGCCGCAGCGGCAGCGGGGTGGTGACGGTGGTCAGCGCGTCGATGACGCCCTGGTGGGCGCGGGCGACCGCGGTGAGCCAGTCCAGGTCCTCGAGGTGCGCGTGCAGCGGTTCCTCGGCGAAGTCGGCCTCCGGCACATGGCTGACGACGGCCACCAGGCCGTGGTGGCCCAGCAGCCGGGGCGGCGCGCCGGCCACCCCGGTCAGCTGGGCCTGGAGCGGGGTGCCGAAGGGCCGGCAGACGGCGTAGACGTACCGCAGTCCGGTCACGGGGCCTCCTCCTGGGCGCGACGGGGCTCCAGCTCCTCCAGCCGGGCCAGTCGCTCACGCAACTCGGCGTTCTCCCGGGCCAGTTCGTCGCGCCGGGCACGCGAGGACAGTGCCGGGTCGGTCTCCCACCAGTCGATGCCCATCTCCTTCGCCTTGTCGACCGAGGCCACGATGAGGCGCAGCTTGATGGTGAGCAGTTCGATGTCGAGCAGATTGATGCGGATGTCACCCGCGATGACGATCCCCTTGTCGAGCACCCGTTCCAGGATGTCGGCCAGATTGGCTCCGCTGCCCTGCCCGTAGTACGGGTCGGGTGCCCGACGGGGGGTGGTCATCGCCGGCTCCCGCCCTCGGCGTACTCGTCCTCGGCCTCGTCCTCGTAGGTGTCCTCCGCCTCCGGCTCGTCGTACTCCTCGTCGTCCTCGTACTCGTCGTCGTACTCGTCGGCCGGCTCGTCCTCCGGCTCGTCCCCGGGTTCCTCGTCCCGCGCGGACTCGTCGTCGGGCTCGTCCTCGTACTCCTCGTCGGCGTCGTCGGTCTCGTCCTCGGCCCGGGCTTCGCCCTCGTCCTCCGCCTCGTCCTCGGGTCCGCCCTCGCCGTCGCCCTCGTCGCCGGAGGTCTCGTCCTGCTCCTGTTCCTCCTCGGCGACCGCGTCCTCGTGGCTCTGCACGACCTCGCCGTCGCGGATCTCTCCGCGCCAGCTGTCCTCCGCCTCGCCCTTGATGGTGATGAAGCGGGCGAAGTTCTTCAGGTCGAGCCGGGCCCGGCGGCCCTGGGCGCGCCAGATGTTGCCGGTCTTCTCGAAGAAGCCCGAGGGGTAGTACTCGATGACCAGCAGCACCCGCGTGAGGTTCTCGCCGAGGGAGTGGAAGGAGACGACGCCCTTCGTCGTGCCCTTGGCGCCCTCCGAGGTCCACGCGATGCGGTCGTCGGGGACCTGCTCGGTTGTCTGCGCCTTCCAGCTGCGGTTGGACCACCAGACCTTGGCCTGCCAGTCCGAGGTGGTGTCGTCGGACTTGTTGGCACTCTTGACGCCCTTGGCGAAGGTGCTGAAGTCCTGGTACTGCGTCCACTGGTCGTAGGCGGTGCGGACCGGCACCCCGATGTCGATCTGCTCCATGATGACGGTGGGCTTCTTGCCGGCGGAGCGCTTGCGCTTGCTCTTCCCTCCGCCGCCGAGTCCCTTGAGTGCGCCCATGACGTTGTCCTTGGCACGGGAGGCGCCCACCTCGACGGCGCTGCGCAGGGGGCTCTTGCCCTCGGCGATCTTGCGGCCTCCGTCGAGTGCGAGCCGGGCGAAGCCGGGGCTGTTGCCCTCGGCGATGTCGTTCAGCTTGTTGGTGGTCTCCCCCAGCTTGGTGCCGACTCCGGTCAGCAGGCGGGTGGCCTGGGCCGCGAGGTACTCCTGCACCTCGGCCTTGAGGCGGTCGGCGGCCTCGCTGTGGGCGAGATCGGCGAGCGGGTTCTGCTTCTCCCCGTCGCGTCCCGCGCCGGTGGCCGAGCCGAGTGTGTCGCTCATCCCTCACCGCCTCCCTTCCGCGAGCGGGAGCGGGCACCGCGCGCCGCGGCCGAGGTCTTCTTGGCTGCGGTCTTCTTGGCGGCCTTCTTCGCCGGCGCCGCCTTCTTCGCGGGCGCCCTCTTCGCCGGCGCCTTCTTGGCGGCCTTCTTGGCGGGCTCGGACTTCCTGGCCCGCGCGGGAGCCCGTTCCTCCCGCTCCGGTTCGTCCTCGCCCTCGTCCTCGTCGTCGCGGGTGCCGCGGGTGTCGTCCGTGTCGTCGGCGTCGTCGAGGTCGTCCTCGGGTTCGTCCGCCTCGTCGCGGGCGTCCTCGTCCTCGTCTTCGCCCCGGTCCGTGGCGCCGCCGCCCGCGAGCTGGTCGCGCATCTGCGCGGTCCGGCCGTGCAGCCGGTCGGCGAGCGAGTCGAGCTGCCGCTCGATCATCGCACCGGAGGCGGCCTTGCCGACCCCGCGCAGATCGCCGCGCAGCTGGTCACCGATCTCCTTGAACTGCGGGTTGTTCCGCAGCTGCTGGGACACCAGCTCCCCGACCATCTTCGGGCTGAGGTTGAGTTTCTTCCCGGCCACGAGTCCGCCGACGGCCAGCGCCATCTTCAGCTTCTTCGTCCGGCCGAGAAGGTAGCCGGCCCCTATCGCGAGGCCGAGTCCCGTTCGATTCATTGTGGTGCCGTCCCGTCCCCTGTACCCGCGCCTGTGCGCGTTGCGGTCTCCAGCCGGTCGAGGAGTTCGTCCTCCTGCCGGTCGAACTCCTCCTCGGTGATCTCTCCGGCCTCCAACTGCTCTTCGAGCCGGGCCAGTTCTGCACGGATCGTGGCAGGGTCGTAGTAGATGCGCTCCGCTTCCCGGAGCACCTGCCGGATGGCCCAGCCGCTGCCGCGCACCGGGGCGAACGGCAGCAGCAGGACCTCCGAGATCAGACCCATGACGTCACCCCGCTCCGGCGTCCGCCCCGCCCGCCGTGCTGGCCGCCGGTTCGGCCGGTCCGGGCTCGACGAAGCTGTACGGGGGCAGCGGGCCGTTCAGCCGCACCTCCAGGTGGGGCATGTCCTTGCGCAGCTGCTCCACTGCGGACAGGAAGTTCTCCGCCGAGTCCCGCTTCACGAGGAAGGAGACGTTGGCGAGCCAGCCGGAGGACTCCGGGCCCACGCTGACCGCGTCCGCGGCCGGTTCCAGGGCCCTCTGCACGGCGGCACCGTCCTCCGCCTCCTGGGCCTGCACCGCACCGGCGACCATCTCGCCCAGGTGGATCTTGTCCTCGTAACTGCCTCCGCCGGACTGGCGGTTGGCCTCGGCGAGGGCGCGGATCTCCGGGTTGCCGGCCATCACGTGGTGCAGGACTGCCTCTTCGACATGGTTGGCCTTGACGTTGTACTCGACGCGGCCGTCCAGGGCGCGCAGGCGCTCCTCGTAGTGGTCGGCGCGCTCGGCGAGCACCGCCGTCACCGACTCGTCGTCCTCGGCGACCGAGCCGAAGCGCATCGGCAGCACACAGCCGGCGGCGCCGGTCTCGCTGAGCACGTTCTGGTGGGCGAGCAGCTCCCGCCGCTTGGGACGCAGCCCCTCGGGGGCGTCACTGACGAGAGCCGTCAGGGAGCCCACCGTCAGCAGTCGCACGGGGCGCGACGGGTCGCCGACGCCGCCCATGCCCTCGGGCAGCGCGGGGTGCGAGCTCGCCGTGATGCCGTAGACGTAGGTGCTCACTGCTCCTCCTTCCGGCGCGAGGAGGTGCTCTTACGGGCGCGGGGGCGGGACTCGGTCTCCTCCTCCGACTCACCCCGGGCCTGCTTGAAGGCGTCCGAGATGGTCTCGGCGGCGCCGGACAGCGCCCCCTTGGACTTCCCGCGGGCTCCCGACTCGGTCATCTCGCCGACCAGATCGGGCAGACCCGGGTCCTTGCGGGGCCCGGCCTCCAGGTCGAGGCGGTTGCACGCCTCCGCGAACCGCAGATAGGTGTCCACGCTGGCGACGACGACCCGCACGTCGATCTTGAGGATCTCGATGCCGACCAGGGACACGCGCACGAATGCGTCGATGACGAGCCCCCTGTCGAGTACGAGCTCGAGTACGTCGTAGAGGCCGCTGCTGCCGCCTCCGCCACCGGATTGCTGTGCCGGTACGACTGTCATGTGCGGCTTATCCTCCTCGGTAGATATGTGGGTCCGGTCGGGCGGCCTAGCGGCCGCCGCCCCTGCGTGCGTCGGAACGTCCTCGCTCGTAGCGCCGGACGCGGCGGTAACCGGTGAGCAGACCTTCGTGGTCCAGCTCCACCTGGTAGCTCGCCATCAGGCTCATCGTGTCGGGCACGCGCTCCAGTTCGAGCACTTCGATCTCCAGTGCCCAGCCCTGCTCCGTCCGCTCGAAGGACGACACGGACTCGGCTTCCCGGCCGGTGAGCTCCGCCAGCTGTCCGCGCGCCTGGCGCAGCACCTCCATCGGGCCCATCTGCCGGGTCTGCGTGCTGGTCTCCGTCGGCTTTCCGGTCTGCCCCGATCCGCCGGACTCCCCGGATTTCCGGGCCGTCGTCCCGGTCTTCCGGGTTCTCCGCGGGGCCGGGGACTTCTTACGGGGTTCCTGCGTCTCCTGGTCTTCCTGGGGTTCCTGGGTTTCGCGGGAACTCTGTGGTTCCTCGGTGTTCTCGTTCGACATGGCCACCTCCCCCTCCGTGTGGCCGCAAGTCAGTTCGTCAAACCTCCACCGGCTCACCCGATTGCCACACCCGGGTCGCGGTTCCGGTCACCGGGCGGGCACGTTCCGTTCACGGCCGGAGCCCGCCGGACGGGCCGCGGGCCAGCCGCGCAGGGCGTCGAGTCTGCGGCGGGCAGGGCCCAGGGCACGGCCGCGGCGCAGCAGCCCGCCCCAGGGGTCGGTGCGGGCGTGTTCGACGGCGTCGGCGACGGTCCAGCGGCGGGCGTGCAGCTCCGGGTCGTCCAGCTGCTCCCAGGGCACGGGAGCCGCGACGGGGGCACCGGGGAGGGCGCGCACGGTCCAGGGGGCGACCGCGGTCTGCGCGTAGGCGTTGCGCTGGACGTCGAGGTAGAGCCGGTCGCCGCGGTCCTTCTTGCGGGCCGCGGTGGTGAGGCGGTCGGGATGGGCGGCGGCCAGGGTGTCGGCGACGTCGCGGGCGAAGGCGCGCACCGCGTCGAAGCCCTGCCCGCGGTCCAGCGGCACGATGACGTGCAGACCGCGCGAGCCGGTGGTCATCAGGGCGGACGGCAGGCGCAGCTCGTCGAGCAGCTCCCCCAGCACCCGCGCGGTCCACCGCACCGTCTGGAAGGCGTCCCGGCCCTCCCCGGAGGGGTCGAGGTCGAAGACCAGCCGGTCGGGCCGCTCCAGGGGGTCGGCGCCGTCCCTGCCCTGCCGGGAGCGGGACGGGCCGGCCCGGGACAGCCAGCGGTGCAGGGTGACGGCCGCCTGGTCGACGAGGTGGAGCAGCGTCGCGGTGTCGTCGCACACGGTGTGCGTGACCGTGCCGCCCTCCTTGCCGACCTCGACCCGGGTGATCCACTCCGGGTAGTGCTCAGGGGTGTTCTTCTGCATGAAGGCCGGCCCGTCGATGCCGTCCGGACGCCGGTCCAGCATCAGGGGGCGGCCCCGCACGTGGGGCAGCAGGTACGGCGCGACGGCCCGGTGGTAGTCGGCCAGATCGCCCTTGGTGTACTCCGGGGTGCCCCGCCCGCCGGGGAAGAACACCTTGTCCGGCCGGCGGATCCGCACGCTGCGGCGGCCGGCCCGGACCGTGCGCGCCGAGCCCCCGCCGTCGCTCACGGCACGATCGCCTCCTCCACCAGCAGCCGCCCGGCCGCCGCGATCGACCCCGCGTCGATGCCGGCGGCCCGCAGCTGCTCCTCGGGGGACGCCGACCCGGGCATGTCGCGCACCGCGAGCCGGACCAGGCGCGGCACGGGGCTCCCGTCGGCGAAGGCCTCCGCTACGGCGTCGCCGAGCCCGCCCTCCGGGTGGTGGTCCTCCACGGTGACCAGGCAGCCGGTGTCCTCGGCGGCCCGGCGCAGGGTGTCGCGGTCGACCGGCTTGAGCGAGTACAGGTCGATCACCCGGACCGCGATGCCCTCCTCCTGCAGCGCGTCCGCCGCGCTCAGTGCCTCGGGCACCGTCACCCCGGCCCCGACCAGGGTGAGCCGGTCCCGGTCCGACGCACGCAGCACCTTGCTGCCGCCGACCGGGAACTCCTCGTCCGGCCCGTAGATCACCGCGCTCTCCCCGCGCGACGTGCGCAGGTAGCGGATGCCGTTGAGGCCCGCCATCGCGGCCACCAGCCGGGCCGTCTGGTTGGCGTCGCACGGGTACAGCACGGTCGAACCGTGGACCGCCCGCATCATCGCCAGGTCCTCCAGGCCCATCTGGCTCGGCCCGTCCTGCCCGATGGCGACGCCCGCGTGGGAGCCGACCAGGTTCAGGCAGGAGCCGCTGACCGACGCCATCCGGATGAAGTCGTGGGCGCGGGTCAGGAACGCGGCGAAGGTGGACGCGTACGGCACCCAGCCCCGGGAGGCCATCCCGACCGCGGTGGCCACCATCTGCTGCTCGGCGATGTAGCACTCGAAGTAGCGCTCGGGGTGCTCCTTGGCGAAGAACTCCGCGCGGGTGGAGTCGCCGACCTCGCCGTCGAGGGCCACGACGTCGGCGCGCGCGGTGCCGAGAGCCGTGAGGGCCTCACCGAAGGCGTTCCGGGTCGCCACCTCCTCGCCCCGGTCCCAGCGGGGCAGCGCCGCCTCACCGGTGGGCACGGCGTGCGGGGCGTGGGTCTCGGGCGGTTCGGGCACCCGTACGCGCAGGTCGCGGCGGCCGCCCAGTTCGGCGATCGCGTCCTCGGCCTCGGGCAGCGGCTTGCCGTGCTGGCCCTCCCGGTCCTCGACCGCCGCGACGCCCTTGCCCTTGAGGGTGCGGGCGAGGATCGCGGTCGGCCGGCCCAGGGTCGAGACGGCCTCCCCGAAGGCCCGGTCGAGGGCGTCCACGTCGTGGCCGTCCACCTCGGTGGTGTGCCAGCCGAAGGCCTGGAAGCGGCGGGCGTAGGCGGCGAGGTCGTGGCCGTGCCGGGTGGGGCCGCGCTGACCGAGCCGGTTGACGTCCACGATCACGGTCAGGTTGTCCAGGTGCTCGTGGGCGGCGTGTTCCGCGGCCTCCCAGATTGATCCCTCGGCCATCTCGCTGTCCCCGCACAGCACCCAGACCCGGTAGTCGGCCCGGTCGAGCCGCTTCCCGGACAGCGCGATCCCCACGCCGACCGGCAGGCCCTGGCCGAGCGAACCGGTGGCCGTCTCCACGTAGGGCAGCTGCCGGGGCGTGGGGTGGCCCTCCAGGCGGCTGCCCGCCGTGCGGAAGGTGAGCAGTTCGTCGTCGTCGATGGCGCCGGCCGCCTTGTAGGCGGCGTACATCAGCGGGGAGGCATGGCCCTTGGAGAGGACGAGCCGGTCGTTGCCGGGGTGGCCGGGGCGGTCGAAGTCGTACCGGAAGTGGTGGGCGAACAGCACGGCCATCACGTCGGCGGCGGACATCGAGGACGTGGGATGCCCGGAGCCCGCGGCGGCCGCGGCGCGCACGCTGTCCACACGCAACTGCTGTCCGAGCTCGGTGAGTTCACCGGTGTTCATGAGTCTCCTTCGGCGCGGTCGCCGGGGTTGTCGGTGCGTTTGACGGGGCCGGGGGCGTCGTGGGCCGGGCCCGCCCGCGAGGGCTGGTTCTTCGCGGGCACACCGCCCGGCTGGTTCCTGGCGGGTTCGCCGCCGGGCTGGTTCTTCGCCGGCTCACCACCGGGCTGGTTCTTCGCGGGTTCGTCACCGGCCCGGTCCTTCGCGGGTCCGCCGTCCGCCCGGTCCCCGGAGGACGCGTCGGACCCGTCGGACCCGTCGGACCCGTCGGACCCGTCGGACCCGTCGGACCCGTCGGACCCGTCGGACCCGTCGGACCCGTCGGACGCGCTGGACGCGTCCTCGGCGTCGCGCCGCCCGCCGTCCTCGGCGGGCCGGCCGGTGCCGCCGTTCTCGCCGGACGGCCCGCGTTCCGGCGGGCCGGGCATCCGGGCCAGCTCCGGGGACGCCGTGTCCAGCGGCACCGACCAGGACCGGACGAGGCCCAGCTGGACGGCCTGGCGGGGGAGCACCGCGTCCAGCAGCCAGTCGGCGGCCACCCGCACCCGGTTGCCCGGCATCGCCGCCAGGTGGTAGCCGCGGGTCACGAGCCCGGCCACCGGCCCGGACAGCGGCACGCCCAGCGGGTCGGCGGCGGCCTGGACACCGCCCAGGTCCACGACGAACCCCAGGTCCTTGTGCCGGTAGGCGCGCCGCTCCCCGTCGCCGAGGGACGCGGCGATGTTCTGCGCGCAGACCTTGCCCTGCCGCCAGGCGTGCTGCGCGGTCATCGGGGTGTACTGCCCCGGCTTCTCCAGGTCCGGCACGGCCGCCGCGTCACCGCACGCGAACACCTCCGGACGTCCCGGCACCTGCAGGTGCGGGTCGACGAGCAGCCGTCCGCGCTCCATGGGCAGGCCGAGGGACTCGGCGAGCGGGTCGGGCCGCACCCCCACGCACCACACCAGCGTCCGGGTGTCGACGAACTCGCCGTCGGTGAGCAGCACGCCGTCGGGTTTCGCCTCCTTGACGGAGGTGCCCATCCGCACGTCCACCCCGCGCTCGCGCAGCACCCGGTCGGCGGTGCGGGAGAGCCGTTCGTCCAGTTCGGGCAGGACCCGGTCGGCGATGTCCAGCAGCATCCAGCGCGGCCGCATCCCGGTGCGCATGGGGTGCCTGTGGACCTGGGAGTCGGTGAACAGCTTGCCGTGCGCCGCGACTTCGGTGCCCGTGTAGCCGGCGCCGACCACGACGAAGGTGCAGCGGCTGGAGCACTCGGCCGGGTCGTCGGTGGCGGACGCGAGCTCCACCTGCCGGGTCACGTGGTCCCGCAGGTACAGCGCCTCCGGCAGGCCGCGGAACCCGTGCGCGTGCTCGGCGACACCGGGGATGGGCAGCAGCTTGTTGACACTGCCGGCGGCCAGCACCAGCCGGTCGTAGGACAGGCTGCCGCCGTCGCCCTCCGGCCCGGTGTAGTGCACCGTGCGCCCGTCGAGGTCGATGCGGTCGGCCTCCCCCAGCACCAGCCGGACGTGCGGCAGCGTGCCGGACAGGGAGACGGTGACCCGGCGGGGCTCCAGGATGCCCGCCGCGACCTGCGGCAGCAGCGGGAGGTAGAGGAAGTAGTCGGTCGGGTTCAGCAGGGTGATCTCGGCCCGGCCCCGGGCCAGCCGGGACAGGGTCTGCGCGGTGCGGTACCCGGCGAAGCCCGCACCGACGATCAGGATGCGGGGTCGGCTCGAGGTTCGGCTCACGGTTGGTCCTCCGGCGCTGTCGGCGTACCTCGGGAGACTTCCGCGTCCCCCCGGCCGCCCCGGCCAAACGTGGGCCGGTTTCCGCCCGGGGCCCCGGGTACCCGGAACCGGACCCGAGCCGCCCCCGTCGCGGAAGGCGCCCTCATGCCCGAGTACGGCTATTTCCTCTCGTGCGAGCAGTACGGTCCGGCGGAGCTGATCGAACAGGCCCGGATGGCCGAACAGGCCGGATTCGAGTCCCTGTGGATCTCCGACCACTACCACCCCTGGAACGACGAGCAGGGGCAGAGTCCCTTCGTGTGGTCGGTGATCGGCGCGCTGTCGGAGGCGGTGTCCCTGCCGGTGGGCACGGCCGTGACCTGCCCGACGGTGCGGACGCATCCGGCGGTCGTGGCGCACGCGGCGGCGACGGCGGCGGTGATGTCCGACGGCCGGTTCCGCCTGGGCGTCGGCACCGGCGAGGCGCTCAACGAGCACATCCTGGGCGACGCCTGGCCCCCCGCGCACATCCGGCTGGACATGCTGGAGGAGGCCGTCCAGATCATGCGGCGGCTGTTCTCCGGCGAGGAGGTCAACCACCACGGCACGCACTACACCGTGGAGAACGCCCGTCTGTACACCGTCCCGGACGAGCCCGTACCGGTCGACATCTCCGGCTTCGGACCGGCGGCGACGAAACTGGCCGCCCGCGTCGGCGACGGCTACATCACGATGATGCCGGACGCCTCGATGGTCGAGCAGTACCGCAAAGGCGGGGGCGGCGGGAAGCCGGTGAGCGGCGGCACCAAGGTCTGCTACGGCACCGACCGCGAGGAGTGCGTGCGCACCGTCCACCGCCTCTGGGCCAACGAACAGCTGCCCGGCGAGCTGGGGCAGGTGCTGCCCTCTCCGAAACACTTCGAGCAGGCCCAGCAGTTGGTGACCGAGGACATGGTCCGGGACAGCAGGGTGTGCGGGGACGACGTCGACGAGCACGTGGCGGAGCTGCGGGCCTTCGCGGACGCGGGCTTCGACCGCATCTACGTCAACCAGATCGGTCCCAACCTGCAGGGCTTCTTCGACTTCTACCGCACGAAGGTGCTGCCGCAGCTCCGGCAGGGGCAGTAGGCCGCCTCTGGCCCCTGACGGAGCCGCGGCAGGGACCGTCCGCCGCGGGGACTCAGCCGTGCGGCCCGCGGACCGCGTACGCCACGGCCCCTGGGTCCGCCGTCGTCCGGGTTGCTGTCGTCCGGGCCCGGGTCACGACCGGTGGCCGTGGTCCCCGGGGCCGGTCCCGCCGGGGTGCGGCGGTTCGACGCCCGCCGTCGGCGGAGCGGGCGGCACCGGCGGGACCTGACCGGGGACGTTCGGCCCCGGGGGCGGGGCGGTCGGCGGCACGGGAGCACCGTGGCCGCCGGCCGGGCCCGCCTGACCGGGGACGTCCGGCCGGGCCGGCGCTCCGGGCGTCGTGGACGCCGCGGGCGCCGGCCGGGCCGCGCCGCGCAGGGCGTAGGCCGCCGCGGCCAGGATCACGGCCGTGATCAGCGCGGCGGCCCAGTCGGGCAGGACCAGGGCGAGCGCGAGCCCCACCGCGAGCGCCAGCGCGGCCCCCGCGTACAGGGCGGTCGCGCCGGACGCGGCGTACAGCGCCGCCTTGCGGCGCTGCTTGCGGGTCTGCTCGCGCAGTTCGTCGCGCACCGTCTCGCGTGCCACCTGGGCCAGTTCGTCGACCAGGTGCTTGTCCAGATGCTGCAAGTGCTCCAAACGCTGCATGGCGCGCCGGGTACCCGCCCGCCCGGCGACGTAACGCCGCGCGACCGGGCGTCGCGGATCGGACGTGGACGGGCGCCGTCCCGGAGCCGCCGTCGGCCCCCGTCCTGGACCGGGCCCAACTAGGCTCGTGGTCATGGAGATTCTGGGTGCCACACTGCGTGTCTGCGTCGAGGACATCGAGACCGCGATCCCCTTCTACGAGCGGCTGGCGGGCGGTCCGGCCCTCCGCTTCGAGCGGGGTGGCGTCCACGTGGCCGCGGTGGGCTGCTTCCTGCTGATGAGCGGTCCCCCGGCCGAGCTGGAGGTGCTGCGCAAGGTCGCGGCGACGATCGCGGTGAAGGACGTCGAGGAGGCCCACCGGGTGCTGACCGACATGGGCGCCGACATCATCGCGGGCCCGGTGCCGACGCCGGTGGGCCGCAACCTGATCGTGCGTCACCCCGACGGGGCGATCTACGAGTACGCCGACCGCCGGTCCTGACCCCCGCCGGCGGCGGGTCCCGCCGGGCACCCGCCCGGTCGGAACGGCCCGCCGCCGGAACCCGTCGTCAGGACGGCGGCCGCATCCGGAAGTCGTAGCGCTCCGGCAGGGGTTCGTCGGTGAGCGCGCTCCACAGCCGCCCGATGACCTCGTCGCCCTCCCGCAGGTCCGCGACCTCGAAGCCCTCGTCGAACACGGCCCGGGCCTGCTCGCGCCGGCCTTCGGCGAGCAGCAGCCCGGTCTCGACCAGCCGGAACCGGCCGCGGGCCCGGGTGCCGGGATCCAGCCGCTCCCACACCGAGCGGGCGTCGGCCGTGCGGCCCACGGCGAGCAGCGCCTCGATCGCCTCCCGCCCGAGCGCTGCGGCGACGGCGGTCCACGCATCCCGCCCGGCCGCGGTGCCCGATGCGGCGCCCTCGGCGTCCCCGGCGCCCTCGGCGTCCCCGGCCGTCTCCCCCGCCCGGCGGCACAGGTCGTCGAACGCCTCCGCGTACCGGTCGGCGGCCCGCTGGTGATGGCGGTCCTCCTGGTCGGCGACCGCGAGGCAGCGCAGGGACGGCCACACCGGCCCGGAGCCGCGCAGTCCCCGTTCCCAACTGCGCACCGCCTGGGCCCGGTCGCCCGCGTGCCACTGGGCGACGCCGAGGTGGTACTCGGCGAGCGGGGTCGCGGGAGCCGTCTCCAGCATGTCCCGCCAGTGCGGGGCGACGAGGGTGGGCCCGGGCGGACGCCCGTCCGACGGCTCGGGGAAGGAACCGGCCCGCAGCAGCTGCCGCCACGGCTCCTGCTCCTCGCCCAGGGCGGTCTCGTCGAACGGCGTGCCCGGCAGCTTCCAGCCGTTGCGCAGCACTTCCAGCGCGCCCCAGCCGGAACCGGTGGCGAGGCGTTCGCCGGGCTCGGTGTCGGCGTGGGGCAGCCAGGCGGCGTGGGCCGCGTCGACGTCGGCGCGTGGGAGGACGGTCTCCAGCCGGGCCTCGGCCTCCTGGAGGACGCCCGTCCACTCCCCCTCCGGCCGGCTGGTGAAGGGGCCGTACGTCTCCAGCCAGGTCACCTCGCTCGTGGGCGGCAGCGAGACGTGTTCGAGCTGGGTGCGGGCGAGTCCGGCCTGGATCTCGCAGTAGCCGCCGGTGCCGGGCTCGGTGAGCCACTGCTGCCAGCTCCGCCCGCCCGGGCCGCGCCCCCACACGAACAGCTTCCGGCCGCGCAGCACGTCGGTCGACGTCTGTACGAGACCGTGGCCCTCGGCGTCCACGGCGGCGATCCAGCGCCTGCGCTCCGGGGGCACCTCGTAGAAGTAGTCGGCCGGGTAGGTGCTGCGGGCCGGGTAGGTGCGGTCCACGCCCTCGTACTCGGGCACCGGCACCCGGCGCAGGCGGCGCGTGTAGCCGAAGTGCCAGGCCTCCTCCGCCGGGGCGAGGACGCGGCACTCCTCGGGGACGGCGATGTTGGACCACCAGTAGGTCGGCACCGGCCGGTCGTGCGGATTGCGGACACGGACGCCGACGTGCAGGAAGTCCGAGCCGTCGGGCAGCCAGAGGTCGACCTGGAACGGCAGGTCGCGCAGCCGCTCCCACTCCCACAGGCGCAGCATCCGCCCGCCGTCGGGGGCGGGGACGACGGCGGCGTGGACGGGCGAGCAGGACAGGGTGGTGTGGCCGGTGGCGCCGATGTTCCACTCGATACCGCCGGAGAACCAGGCCCCGTTGAGCGCGAAGTTGGCGGGTTGCAGCACCGGGTTGCGGTACAGCAGTTCCCGGCCGGTGGGCCGGTGGACGAGGGAGGCGATCCGGCCGCCCAGACCGGGCAGCACGGTGGCCCGCAGCCGGTCGTTCTCGATCACCACCGTGTCGATGCGGGCCGGGTCGCGCCGTCGGCCGTAGCCGTCCCGGACGCGGACGGGCAGCAGGCTGTGCAGGGGGGCGTGGCCGATCTGCCGGGCCATGTCGCGCGGCAGATCCTCCTTGTCGCGGTCCTCGATACGGTGCATCTCGTCGAGGGGCCGCAGCGGGGGCAGGGGGTTGTCGGGACCCAGCGGGGCCGCGGGCAGCGTCAGTACCTCACGTCGGATCGTCGTCACGATCTCCATGGAAGCTGCCCGGGACGGTCCTGAACAGGGGGCGGCACGGACCGGCCGGGAGCGCGCCGCCCGTCGGCGGGGTCAGCGGGGCCGGAGCATCTCCCGGGTGAGGGCCCAGCGTTGGTGGTCGCGCCAGGCCCCGTCGATGTAGAGCATCCGGGGTGAGAAGCCCTCCAGGTGGAAGCCGCCGCGGCGGGCCAGGGCGATGGACGCGGCGTTGCCCGGCTGCACGTTGATCTCCAGGCGGTGCAGCCGCATCGGCCCGAACGCGTACCGCACGACGAGGTCCAGACCCTCGCTCATCAGCCCGCGCCCGGCCGCGTGCGCGAAGGCGCCGTAGCCGAGCGCGCCGCACTGGAAGCCGCCCTCGACGATGTTGTTGATGTTGACGAACCCGGCGATGGCGCCGCCGTCGTCCTTCTCGCACACCAGGAACCCGGCCTTGGCGGGGTCCTCGATCAGGCGTTTCGCGTACGCCGTGTAGGCGCTGACGGTGTCCGGCGGGAACAGCCAGGGGTGGTGCAGGTCCTTGCTCTCCCGTGCGCGGGCGGTGAACTCGGCGGTGTCCGCGAGGGTGAAGGGGCGCAGCCCCACACGGGGGCCCTCGGTGAGGTAGGGGGAAGCGGAATGCGGCACCCCGCCACCCTACGACGGGCCCCCGGCGCCCCGCTTCCGGCGCGGACGGGGCACCCGGTCAAGCGAGGGCCGGCCGGTTCAGGGCTCAGGTGAGGGCCGCCGGTCCAGGGCTCAGCCGAGGGCCGGCCGGCCAGGGCTCAAGCGAGGGCCGGCCGGTCCAGGGTCAGGGTGCCCGCGTCCGCGTCCAGTTCGGCGGGGACACCGAAGGGCACGGTCAGGGCCCCGTCGCAGTGCCCGAACCCGAACTCCTCGGCGACCGGCACGCCCAGCGGTCCGAGCCGGTCGGCGAACAGGGCGCGCAGCTCCTCGGGGGGACCGCAGTCCCGCCACGAGCCCAGCAGCACCCCGGCGACCCCGTCCAGCATTCCGGCGCGCAGCAGCTGGGTGAGGTAACGGTCGAGCCGGTAGGTCTCCTCCCCCACGTCCTCCAGGCACAGCAGACCGCCACGGGCGGAGGTCCGGGCGTGCGGGGTGCCCAGTTCGGCGGCGAGCAGGGAGAGACAGCCGCCGAAGGTGACACCGCGGGCCCGGCCGGGCAGCAGCGCGGTGCCCTGGGAGTGCAGGACCCGGACGTTCTCCGGGTCGAACAGGGTGGCCCTGAGGTGGTCCTGGGCGCGGGTGCTCTTGACGAAGTCGAGTCCGGCGGCCATCGGCCCGTGCAGGGTGACGAGGCCGAGCCGGGTCGCGAACGCCTCGTGCAGCGCGGTGATGTCGCTGAACCCGACGAACACCTTCGGTCCGGCGGCGCGCATCGCCGTCCAGTCGAGCAGCTCGGTCATGCGCTGGACGCCGTAGCCGCCGCGGGCGCAGATCACCGCGTCCACGGCGGGATCGCACCAGGCGGCCTGGAGGTCGGCCGCCCGGTCGGCGTCGGTGCCCGCCAGGTAGTCGAAGGCGTGGTGCCGAGCCAGGACGTGGGAGGCCACGACCGGATCGAGGCCCCAGCCGCGCAGCACGTCCAGACCGGCCCGGAGTCTCTCCTCGGGGACGGGCCCGCTGGGGGCGACGACGGCCACCCGGGCGCCGGGGGCGAGCCGGGACGGTCGCCGGAAGGGCTCGACGTGGCTCATCCGGTCAGCTCCAGGGGTGCGGCGTCCGGCGCGTCGAGGCCGAACACCTGGTTGTAGAGGGACAGTTCCGCCTCCAGGGCGCGCACCATGGTCTCGGCCCGCCGGAAGCCGTGGCCCTCGCCCGGGAAGGTGAGGTAGGCGTGCGGCACCCGCCGGCCGGCCAGCCGGGCCAGGAAGCGCTCGCACTGCGCGGGCGGGCAGATCACGTCGTCCAGTCCCTGGAGCAGCAGGAACGGCACAGTGAGCTGCTCCGCGTGGGCGATCGGCGATCGTTCCTCGTAGCGGGCGGGGACCTCCGCGCGGGGGCCGATCAGGCTCTCCAGGTAGTGGGACTCGAAGTCGTGGGTGCCGCCGGTGCTCCAGCCGGTGAGGTCGAGCACCGGGTAGAGGATCGTGCCGCAGGCGTAGACGTCGGTGGTGGTGAGGGAGACGGCCGTGGTCCAGCCGCCGGCGCTGCCGCCGCGCAGGGCGAGCCGGTCGCGGTCGGCGGTGCCCTCGGCGGCGAGGGCCAGCGCGACGGCGGCGCAGTCCTCCACGTCGACCACGCCCCACTGCTCACGGAGCCGGTTGCGGTACGCGCGCCCGTATCCGGTGGAGCCGCCGTAGTCGACCTCGGCGACGCCGATGCCGCGCGAGGTGAAGTAGGCGGTCTCCAGGTCCAGGACGAGCGGCACCCGGCTGGTCGGGCCGCCGTGCGCGCGGATGACGTAGGGCGGCAGCCGGTCGCCGGGCGCGGCGCAGCCGGGATTGTGCGGCGGGAAGACGCGGGCGTGGATCTCGCGGCCGTCGGGGCCGGTGAAGGTGCGGCTCTGGGGTTCGGGGTAGTAGGCCGGGTCCACGACGTCGTCGTGTTCGGCGCCGATGACGCGGGCCCGGCCGGTGCGGGTGTCCAGCTCCACGACCTCGGGGGCGCTGCGCGGACTGCCCGCCACGGCGACGACCCGCTCGCCGTGGGCGGCGAGGAAGGGCGCGTACTCGGTCCAGGGGCCGGCCGCGTCGACGACCTCGCCGGTCTCGGGGTCGAGGACGCCGAGCGCGGTGGCGCCCCGGCCGTGCAGGACGGCGACGAGTCCGTTGTCGAGCGGGGCGAACCAGCGCCATCCCGGCCGCCACAGCGGGCCGCCGAACTCCTCGTCGCGCGGGCAGACCGGTTCGCCGTCCCGGTAGAGGTTCCACCAGCCGGTGCGGTCGCTGCTGTACAGCAGCCGGCCGTCGGGGGTCCAGTCGGCCTGGGCGACGGACTCCTCCGGCCCGCCCGCCACCGTCCGGGGCTCACCGAAGGTGCCGTCGGGGGTGACGTCGGCGACGAGGAGCTCGGTGCCGTCCCACGGCATGCGCGGGTGGTCCCAGGCCAGCCAGGCCACGCGCCGCCCGTCGGGGGCGAGGCGCGGGCCGGTGACGAACCGGTGCCGGTCGTCGGTCAGTTCGCGTACCGCGCTCCGGTCGCCGGCGGCCGAGCCGTCCACCGGGACGGCGGCCAGGACGCGGCGCACGTCGCCGGGTCCGTCACCGGTGAACTCCTCCAGCACGCACCACACCTCGCCGCGGTCCGCCACCCAGGTGGGCTCGGCCCAGCGCAGCCCCTGCCCCACCGGGGAGACGGGGGTGAGCGGGCGGGGATCGGTGTCCGGTTCCCAGCGGTACAGGCGCTGGTCGGCGAAGTCGACGAACACCATCAGCGGGCCGGTGTCCGTGGTGGTTCCGGTCCAGGGCCGTCCGCCGTACTCGTGGACACGGCTGCGCACGTTCCACGGTTCGGGCAGGACGGACTCCTCCCGGCCGTCGGGGTGCCGCCGCACCAGGGTGCGCCGGCCGCCCTCGGCGGGCCGCGGTTCGGTCCACCACACCTCGTCGCCGACGAAGTCCGCGAACTCGGGGCTGCCGTCGTGGGCGGCGGCCGTGGCCGCGTCGATGGGCGAGGGCCACGCGCCGTACTCCAGGATCCGCACTGTCTCCCCCACTCGCTCAGGCCGTCCGCAGGAACCGGTCGAGGACCCGGACACCGAAGTGCAGCGCCTCCACGGGGACGCGCTCGTCCACTCCGTGGAACAGGGCCTGGTAGTCGAGGCCCTCGGGCAGCTTCAGCGGGGCGAAACCGTATCCGGTGATGCCCAGCCGGGAGAACTGCTTGGCGTCCGTCCCGCCCGACATGCAGTACGGCACGACGTGTCCCTCGGGGGCGAACTCCCCGATCGCGGCGCGCATGGCGGCGAACGTGGGCGAGTCCACCGGTGCCTGGAGGGCGACTTCCCGGTGCACGAACTCCCAGTCGACGTCCGGCCCGGTGAGGCGGTCGATGGTGGCGCGGAACTCGTCCTCGGTGCCCGGGAGATAGCGTCCGTCGACCTGCGCCACGGCGGTGCCGGGGATCACGTTGACCTTGTAACCGGCGTCCAGCATCGTCGGGTTGGCGCTGTTGCGGACGGTGGCCTCGACCAGCTTTGCGGCCGGGCCCAGCTTCTCCAGGAGCGTGTCGACGTCGGTGACGTCCGCCCCGATCCCGTACAGCGCGGCCAGTTCACCGAGCGCGGCCTGCACGGTGGGGGTGGGGCGCAGCGGCCACTCGTACGCGCCGATGCGGTTGATCGCGGCGGCGAGCCGGGTCACCGCGTTCTCCCGGTTCACCTTGGAGCCGTGGCCTGCCCGCCCGCGTGCGGTGAGCCGCAGCCACGCGGTGCCCCGCTCCCCCGCCCCGACGGGGTAGATCTGCCGCCCGGCGCCGTCGTGGAAGGTGTACGCCCCGGACTCGCTGACGCCCTCGGTGCAGCCCTCGAACAGGCCGGGGTGCCGGTCGGCGAGGAACCCGGAGCCGTCCTCGGCGCTCGCCTCCTCGTCGGCGGTGAACGCGACGACGACGTCCCGGCGGGGCCGGACGCCCTCCCGGGCCCAGGACCGCACCACGGAGAGGATCATCGCGTCCATGTTCTTCATGTCGACGGCGCCGCGCCCCCACACGACCCCGTCGCGGATCTCCCCGGAGAAGGGGTGCACCTGCCAGTCGGCGGGTTCGGCGGGCACCACGTCCAGATGACCGTGGACCAGCAGGGCGTCGGCCGACGGGTCGGTGCCCTCGATGCGCGCGACGACGTTGGTGCGCCCCTCGGTGCGCTCCAGGAGCGTGGGTTCCAGGCCCGCCTCCGCCAGCCGGGCGGCGGCGTACTCGGCGGCGGGGCGCTCCCGGCAGTCGCCGCCGCCGCGGTTGGTGGTGTCGATCCTGATCAGGTCGGACGTGAACGTCACAACCTCGTCCAGTGCCTGCAGGTCAGCCATACTGCTCCTCCACCGCGGCCGAGGCGATCGTGGTGACCGCCTTGAAGGTGCGGATCCCGTCGTACATCGTGGCGCTCGTGTACGCCACCTTGCGCTCCCCGGTGCGCCGCACCCCGGGCACCACCGTGACGGCCATGGCCAGGTGTTCGGCGTCGAACTCCACCTCCACGGTGAAGGGCCCGGCGTCGGCGGGCGGCTGACGCACCGCCAGGGCCGCGGCCTCCTTGGCCGCCGCCCGGATGTCGGCCGCCGTTCTCCCCGGGGTGCGGCACACCGCCGCGTACCGCGAGACGTGGTCCTTGACGGCGACCTTCAGCGCGCCGGGCGCGTAGCCGAGCGCGTCCTCGCAGGCCACGTCGTCCCCGGTGACGAGCACCAACGGCACGCCGTACTCGGCGACGACATGGGCGTTGAGCAGGCCCTCGCTGGCCCGCTCCCCGTTCAGCCACACCCCCGTGACGGAGTTGGCGAGGTAGGTGTGCGCGAGGACGCCCTCCATGCCGGCACCCGCGTGGTAGCCGACGAACGCGATGCCGTCCACGTCGCCGTGCTGCACGCCCTCCACCATGGACAGGTCCTTGTGCCGGCCGGTGAGCATGGTCGCCCGCTCGTCCAGCTCCTCCAGGAGGAGGTTCCGCATGGTCCAGTGGGCCTCGTTGATCAGCACCTCGTCGGCGCCGCCGTCGAAGAAGCCCAGCACGGCCGCGTTGACGTCCGAGGTGAACAGGGACCGGCACCGCTCCCACTGCGGTGTCCCCGGCAGCACGTCGGCCGGCCAGGTGACCCCGGTGGCGCCCTCCATGTCGGCGCTGATGAGGATCTTCATGCCTGGCACGCTACGTGCTCGGCCCGAACCCCTGCCAGGCCTGTGGAAAACTCTCACCGCACCGGCCGCGCCGCGGGCCCGGACCCGGCGCCGCGGACCGGCACGGAGTGCCACCGGGACGGGACGCCGTCGTCCGGGCAAGCGGGCCGCCGGCCCGGACGACGGCAGGCCGAGGAGCTGCGGCCCGCCCGGCCGCCCGCGAGGGCCGGCGGAGCAGCTCGGAGGTGACCGCCGATGTCCATGCAGCTGGAGCGAGTGGTGTCCGGTGCGTGCAGCCGCAAGGCGGCGGAGGGCGTCGACGCGATGGGGCGCCCCCGCGTCCGCGAAGCCGAGCGTGGGGCAGTCGGCAACCGACGACAACGCCGCAGACGAGCGTGCCGGACCCGACGTCTCCGGCATGATCCGCCGGACAGGCCTCAGTCCTCGTGCCCCAGCTGCAGGTCGCGTTCGGTGCGGCCGCCTCCGGCCATCTGGAGCACCGTGGCGACCGGCGGGTAGCCGGCGGCGATGACGGTGTACTCGCCGGAGGACAGGTCGACGAACCGGAACATCCCGTCGGCCCCGGTGGTGAGGGTGTCGACGACGTTGCCCGCGGCGTCCAGCAGCGTGACCCGCGCGTCCTCGACGGCCCGTCCGCCGCCACCGCGCACGGTGCCGCGCAGCACGGCACCTCCGGCGAGTTCGACGTCCTGGCGGGTCTCGCGGGCCGCCTGGACGGTGACGGGCAGCGCGGCGGGCCGGAAGGCGGGCGCGCTGGCGGCCAGGGTGTACTCCCCGGCGACCAGCTCGGTGATGACGTAGCCGCCCTCACGGCCGCTGCGGGTGGTGGCGACGACCTCGCCGTGGACGTTGGTGAGGGTGACGGCGGCGTCTCGGACCGGGCTGCCGTCGGCGGTGACGACGGACCCGGCGAGGCGGCCCGCGCCGCCGAGGACGACGTCCAGTTCGACGGGGCGTTCGCCGACGGTGACGGAGACCGCCTGCGGCTGGTGGCCGCCCGCGGCGGCGATCAGGACGTACGAACCCGAGCCGGGCGTGGCCAGGGCGTACCGGCCGTCGTCGCCGCTGGCGCCCCGCCCGATCTGCCGCCCGGCGACGTCGATGAGGGTGAGCGCGGCACGCGGCACCACCGTCCCGTCGGGGTGCTGGACGGTGCCGCACACGGGGACGCCCCCGGCGTGCGGCGGGCGGGCCGCGGTGGCGCCCGCCCCGCCCGCGGTGTGGGGGCGGGCTTGCGGGACGGACGCGGTGGTGTACGGCGCGTCCGGTGCCGGGGCTGCGGTGGGGGCGTTGTGGGACACCAGTGGTTTCTCCTTGAGGAAGAAGGCGAGCAGCAGGCCGAGGACGAGGACCGGCACCAGGTAGAGGAAGATGCGCGGCATGGCGTCGGCGTATGCCTGGATGTAGGCGTCGCGCAGGCCGGGCGGCAGCGCGTGCACGGCCTGCGGGGTGAGGGACTCGGCGTCGGGCAGGGCGCCTTCGGCGGCGGCGGGCAGGCGGTCGGCCAGCGCGTCGGTGAGGCGGTCGGCGAACAGGGTGCCGAAGACGGCGGCGCCGACGCTGCCGCCGATCTGGCGGAAGTAGTTGTTGGCGCTGGTGGCGGTGCCGAGGTCGGCGGGCCGCACGCTGTTCTGCACGGCGAGGACGAGGACCGGCATCACCATGCCGATGCCGGCGCCGAGGACGGCCATCCAGATGCTGTAGTGCAGCCGCGGCGTGCCGGTCTCCAGGCGGGACAGCAGGGCCATGCCCACGACGGAGAGCACGGACCCGATGATCGGATGCGACCGGTAACGGCCGGTCCGGCTGATCAGCTGCCCGGAGATGACCGAGGCGCCGACGATCCCCGCCATCATGGGCAGCATCAGCAGGCCGGACTCGGTGGCGGTCGCGCCGTCCACCATCTGGAGGTAGGTCGGCAGGTAGCTGGCGGCGCCGAACAGCGCCACGCCGGTCACCAGGCCGACCAGGCCCGTGACGTTGAAGACGGAGTCGCGGAACAGCCGGAGCGGGATGAGGGGTTCGGCGGCGAGGCGCTCGGCGACGAGGAACAGCACGGTGGCCGCAAGGGCGCCCGAGCCCAGGCCCAGGACGACGCGCGAGTCCCAGGCGTACTCGGTGCCGCCCCAGCTGGTGAGCAGCACCAGGCAGGTGGAGGCGGCGGCCAGCAGCAGCGTGCCGAGGGCGTCGATGCGGGCGCGGGCCGCGGGCCGGGGCAGTTTCAGCACCAGGGCGACCACGGCCAGGGTGAGGATGCCGAACGGCACGTTGATGTAGAAGCACCAGCGCCACGACAGGTGGTCGGTGAAGTACCCGCCGAGCAGCGGGCCGGCGACGGAGGCGAGACCGAAGGCCGCGCCGATCAGTCCCATGAAGCGGCCCCGCTGCCGCGCGGGGACGATGTCCGCGATGATCGCCTGGACACCGATCATCAGGCCGCCCGCGCCGACCCCCTGCACCGCGCGGTAGGCGATCAGCTGGTCCATGGTCTGCGCCCGGCCGGCCAGCGCGGAGCCGACGACGAAGACGACGATGGCGAACTGGAAGACGCCCTTGCGGCCCAGCAGGTCGCCCAGCTTGCCGTAGACGGGCAGACCGATGGTGGAGGTGAGCAGGTAGGCGGTGATCGCCCAGGACATCCGGTCCAGGCCGTGCAGTTCGCCGACGATCCGGGGCAGCGCGGTGGCGACGATCATCTGCTCGAGGGCGGCGAGCAGCAGCGCGAGCATGAGCGCGAAGAAGACGAGGCGCACCCGGCGGGGGCTCAGTCCGGCGGGGGCAGGGGGCGCCGGGGGCGGGTCGGAAACCGGCGGCGCCGAGGCCGGTTCGTCCTTCGTCAGAGTGATCCCGCCCACGTACCGCTCCCCTTGTCGCACTGCCGCACCATTCCCGAGTAAAAGCGACAACTACGAGCAAGCGTGGCGAGTTACGGCACACACAGAGGCCGTCCGGAGATCACCCGAACCGGTGAGGGCGGCCGGCACCGGCCCGACCGCCCTGACCATCTCCCCACCGTGAAGGGCTACTTGACACCCCTCCGGTCGGGCTACTTCTTCTCGACCTCGGCGGCGAGCCGGTCCAGCAGGGCGTCGTAGATGCGGCCCAGCCCCTTGGGCGCGAAGGTCCGCTCGAAGAAGCCGCCGATGCCGCCCGCGCCCTGCCAGGTGCTGGTCACGACGACCCGGGAGCGGCCCTCCCCGGCCGGGGTGACCCGCCAGACGGTGACCATGGAGGAGTTGCGGTCCTTCTCCACCAGCTCCCCGTCACGGGGCTCGGTGACCTCCAGCAGGCAGTCGCGCACCCGCTTGCTGGTGGCCTGGAGCTTCCAGTGGACGAGGGTGCCCTCGCCGTCGCCGCCCTCGCGCACCTCGTACTCGCTGAACTGCTCGGGCAGCACCTTCGACCGGGTGCCGCTGTAGTCGGCGAGGGCGTCGAACACCGTCTCCGCGTCCGCCGCGACGATCCGCTCCGTAGTGGCCTCGACCTGCGCCATCGCTTTCCTCCAGGACCTGGTGTGTCGGGGGTCCGGCCAAGCCAACCACCCCCGCACCCGGCCGCCCAAATCGGGAGTCCGGAACTGATCGGAAGGGTGATCGAACCTGTCACCCGCACGATCAAGGGAACACTTGTTCTATTCTGTGGGCCTGCACTACCGAGGAGGCGTCATGCGCTGGGAGAACCTCTCGACCGGGGACGGCCACAGCCGGGCCGACGCCGCGCTGTTCGGCGCGGACGCCGTCACCACCCGCACCGTCGACACGCCCGAATTCCGTGGCATCACGTTCCACGAGATCCGGGCCCGGTCGATCGTCAACCGGGTGCCCGGGGCCTCCCGCATGCCCTTCGAGTGGACCGTGAACCCCTACCGCGGCTGCTCCCACGCCTGCGTGTACTGCTTCGCCCGGAAGACCCACGGCTATCTCGACCTCGACTCCGGCCTGGACTTCGACACCCAGATCGTCGTCAAGGTCAACGCGCCCGAACTGCTGCGCCACCGGCTCGCCTCCGCCCGCTGGCAGGGCGAGCACATCGCGATGGGCACGAACGTCGACTGCTACCAGCGCGCCGAGGGCCGCTACCGCCTGATGCCGGGCATCATCGCCGCCCTGCGCGACCACGCGAACCCGTTCTCGATCCTGACCAAGGGCACGCTGATCCTGCGCGACCTGGAGCTGCTGAAGCAGGCGTCCGAGGTCACCGATGTCGGCATCTCGGTCTCCGTGGGCTTCGTCGACGAGGAGCTGTGGCGCACCGTGGAGCCGGGCACCCCCGCGCCCCAGCGGCGGCTGGACGTGGTCAGCACCCTCGCCCGGCACGGCATCGGCTGCGGGGTCCTGATGGCCCCGGTGATCCCCTTCCTGGGCGACCGGCCGGACCAACTGCGCGACACCGTACGGGCGATCGCGGCCTCGGGCGCCACGTCCGTCACCCCGCTCGTGCTGCATCTGCGGCCGGGGGCGCGCGAGTGGTTCATGTCCTGGCTGGGCCGGCACCACCCGCACCTGGTGAACCGCTACGAGCGGCTGTACGCGGAGGGCGCCTACGCCCCGAAGTGGTACCAGCGCCGGATCACCCGTCAGGTGCACGAGCTGGCCCGCGCGTACGGCATCGGACCGTCGGCGCCGGGCCTGCCCCGCCGCATCCGCCCGGCCGCCCCCGCGCCGGAGGAGTCCTCCCCGGCGGAGCCGACGCAGCTGACGCTGCTCTAGACGCGCCGGGTAGAAGCGGGTCCGCCGCCGGTTCGGACACACCCCCGCATGACGCGCGTTGGAGCGCATGACGGGACCCGATCGGGTCAACTGTGCGCGGAACGGGTTCGCACGGGGGCGGCGACCCGGGACGATCCGGCGAGGGGCCGTGCGTCGCGCGGTCCGCCGACCCTCCGTCCCGGGAGCACCTGATGAGGAAGCGCGCAGCCGTGCTGTGCGGTGCCGCCACCGTCGTGGCCGGCAGCCTGACGGCCCTGCCCGCCTCGGCCGGCACCCCGCCGGCCGCCGGCCCCACCCCCGTCCCCGCCTCCGCGCCCGCCTGGAAGAAGTGCCCCACCGAGCACTACCCGAGGCTCCAGTGCGCGACCGTCGAGGTGCCGCTGGACCACGCGGACCCGGGCGGGCGCACGATCACGCTCGCGCTGTCCCGCGTCCCGCACACCGCGTCGACGTACCAGGGGCCGCTGCTGGTCAACCCGGGCGGGCCCGGCGGCAGCGGCCGGACGCTCGCCGGGTTCGTCGCCGCGTCGCTGCCCGAGGAGGTGGCCGCGCAGTACGACGTGATCGGCTTCGACCCGCGCGGGGTGGGGGCGAGCCGGCCCGCGCTGGACTGCGCCCCGGACCACTTCGACGCGGTGCGGCCGGCCTCCGCGCCGGTGACGGAGGCGGTGGAGGAGGCGAACCTGGCGCGCGTGCGGTCCTTCGCCGAGGCGTGCGGCGAGAAGTACGCGGATCTGCTGCCGCACATCGGCACGGTGAGCGCGGCACGCGACCTGGACGTCGTCCGGGAGGCCCTCGGCGCCGACCGGATCAACTACTTCGGCTACTCCTACGGCACGTATCTCGGCGCGGTGTACGCGAAGCTGTTCCCGGAGCGGGTGCGGCGCCTGGTGCTGGACTCGGTGGTCGACCCGAACGAGGTCTGGTACGACGCCAACCTGCACCAGAACCGGGCCTTCGACCACCGGCACCGCGCCCTCATGGCCTGGATCGCCGAGCACGACGCGACGTACGGGCTCGGCACCGACCCGGAGCGGGTGGAGGCCCGCTGGTACGCGATGCGGGACGCGCTGGCCGAAGAGCCCGCCGACGGCACGGTGGGCGCCGCCGAGCTGGAGGACACCTTCATCCCGGGCGGCTACTACAACGGCTACTGGCCCTACCTCGCGGAGGCGTTCGCGGCCTACGTGAACGACGCCGACACCGGGCCGCTGCTCACCGCGTACGAGAATTTCGGCGCCCCGGAGCCCGGCGCAGGCAACGGCTACAGCGTCTACTCGGCGGTCGAGTGCCGTGACGCGCCCTGGCCGCGCGACTGGCGGCAGTGGCGCAAGGACACGGCGGCGGTCCACGCGGAGGCTCCGTTCATGTCCTGGAACAACGCCTGGTACAACGCCCCGTGCGCGTTCTGGCCCACTCAGTCGCTGCGCCCGGTGTCCGTGGCCAACGGGCTGATCCCGCCCGCCCTGCTGTTCCAGGCCACCGACGACGCGGCGACGCCCTACCGGGGCGCCGTCACGGTCCACCGCCTGCTGGCCCGGTCCGCCCTGGTCGTCGAAGAGGGCGGCGGCAACCACGGCATCACGCTGAGCGGCAACGCCTGCCTGGACCGGCATCTGGCCGCCTACCTGACCGACGGGACGGTGCCCCGCGGAGGCGGGGCCGGGGTGGCCGACGCGGTGTGCGAGGCGCTGCCGGACCCGGAGCCTCCGACATCGAAGGCGGCTCCGGCCACATCGCGCGGCTCGATGCTGCACGGCCTGCTGGGCACCCGCGGCTGACGCAGGGCAGGGCGGTCACGGCCGGCGCGGGCCCGGAACGTGCCCGCCGGCCGGGCGCGGGCGCGGGATGCGGGCCAGGGCGCGGGTGGCGGCCTCGGCGAGGACGGGGTGGGCGAGGGCTTCGGTGAGGACGGGTTCGGCGCGCGGGTCGGCCAGTTCGCCGAGGCCCTCGACGCACGCCAGGGCCACCCGGTGGTGCGGGTCCTGGGGGCGCAGGCGGCGGCGCAGCGTGGTGACGAGGGCGGGGACCGCCTCCGGGGCGCGCAGTGCGGTCAGCAGGCGGACCGGGTGCAGGGCGTAGGCGACACGGAGTTCGTTGGTGGCGAGGGCCGCCGCGGCGCGGGCGGTGCGCGGGTCGCCGAGGCGGGCGAGGGCGTGGGCGGCGGCGGCACAGCGCGGCGGGTCACGGTGGTTGAGGAGCAGCACGAGCGACTCGAAGGCGCGGCGGTCGCCGGCCAGGCCGAGCCGGAAGGCGGCCAGTTCGCGGGCCCACAGGGGTTGTCCGGGTGCGGTGAGGACGGCGGCGAGGGTGCCGGTGTCCTCCGTCCCCGCGAGGCGGTCGAAGTCCGCCGATCCGCCCGCCTCGGTCCGTAAGCGCTGCGTGAGCGTCCGCCACTCCTCGTCCATGTCCCCGAGCGTAGAGGCGAGTCGGGCCGCTCGGGACCTACATCACAAACATGGGGGCTGGCGCGCTCGTTACCGGCCGGTTAAGCTCAGACGAGCGAGTTACCCACTCGCGACCCTCCTCGCGGCGGTTTGGTGACGCAGCCGCTGCGAGTCGCAGTCGGTTCGGTACGTCTCGTACCGCAGTACGGCCCGGCCCCGGGACAGGGCCGGCCGGATCCGCCGCAGGGCGGGGCGTGTGCACGCCCTCCCCGTACCGGCACCGGGCGTGTGCGCTCGTCAAGCCCGGAAATCACACCCGCACTCCGCACGCGAGCCCGGTGCGCCCCCTCGGCGCACCCGGGCGGCGTTTTCCGTCGTCACCCTCATTCCTGGAGTCCCGCGATGGCCGCTCCCCTGTCCCACACCCCCGTTTCCCCGCTCCGGACCGTCGCCGTCGTCGGCCTCGGCACGATGGGCACCGGTATCACCGAGGTCCTCGCCGCGGCCGGCCGCGAGGTCGTCGGCATCGACATCAGCGAGGTCCAGGCCGCCAAGTGCGTGGCCGCCCTGGAGGCCTCCACCGCCCGCGCCGTGCAGCGCGGCCGGCTGACCGAGCAGGAGCGCACCGCGCTGCTGGCCCGGGTCCGCGTCTCCACCGACCTGACGACCGCGGCCGACGCCGACCTGGTCGTCGAGGTGGTCCCCGAGTCGTACGAGGCCAAGCAGCAGGTGTTCCGTGAACTGGACGCCATCGTGCGTCCCGAGGCGATCCTGGCGACCGGCACCAACGCTCTGTCGGTGACCCGGCTCGCCGCGGACTCGGCGCGTCCCGAGCGGGTGCTGGGGCTGCACTTCTTCAACCCCGCGCCGGCGATGAAGCTGGTGGAGGTGGTGTCCTCGGTGCTGACCGCTCCGGGCGCCGTCACCGCGGTGACGGACCTCGCCCTGGACCTGGGCAAGGAGCCCGTCGCGGTCGGCGACCGGCCCGGATTCGTCGCCGACGGGCTGCTGTTCGGCTACCTGAACCAGGCCGCCGCGATGTACGAGTCGAAGTACGCCTCCCGCGAGGACATCGACGCGGCGATGCGGCTGGGCTGCGGTCTGCCCATGGGGCCGCTGGCGCTGCTGGACCTGATCGGCATCGACACCGCGCGCACCGTCCTGGAGGCGATGTACGCCGAGTCGCAGGACCGGCTGCACGCGCCCGCCCCGATCCTCAAGCAGCTCAGCGAGGCGGGCCTGACGGGCCGCAAGGCGGGGCGCGGCTTCTACACCTACGACGCGCCGGACAGCGCCACCGTCGTGCCGGACGCGTTGACCCCGGGCGGCGACGGCGCGGCCGGTGGCGGCCGGACCGTCCGCTCGGTGGGTGTGGCGGGGTCGGGCACCATGGCCTCCGGCATCGCCGAGGTGTTCGCCAAGGGCGGCTACGACGTGGTCCTCGCCGCCCGCAGCGAGGAGAAGGCGCAGGCCGCCAAGGCCCGGATCGGCAAGTCGCTGGCCCGCTCGGTCGACAAGGGCCGGATGACCGCCGAGGCCGCCGCGCAGACGCTGGAGCGGATCACCCCGACCGGCACCTACGACGACTTCGCGGACGTCGATCTGGCACTGGAGGCCGTCGCCGAGGACCTGGAGGTCAAGCGGCAGCTTTTCGCCACGCTGGACAAGGTCTGCAAGCCGGGTGCGGTGCTCGCCACCACCACCTCCTCGCTGCCCGTCGTCGCCTGCGCACGCGCCACCTCGCGTCCGCAGGACGTGATCGGCATGCACTTCTTCAACCCCGCGCCGGCCATGAAGCTGGTCGAGGTGGTGCGCACCGTGCTGACCGCCGACGACGTGCACGCGACCGTGCGCGAGGTGTGCGGGACGATCCGCAAGCACGCCGTCGACTGCGGTGACCGGGCCGGGTTCATCGTGAACGCGCTGCTGTTCCCGTACCTGAACAACGCGATCAAGATGGTCGAGGAGCACTACGCCTCGCTCGACGACATCGACGCCGCCATGAAGCTGGGCGGCGGCTATCCGATGGGCCCCTTCGAACTGCTGGACGTCGTCGGGCTGGACGTCTCGCTGGCCATCGAGAAGGTGCTGCACCGCGAGTTCCGCGACCCGGGCCTGGCCCCGGCCCCGCTGCTGGAGCACCTGGTGGCCGCGGGCTGCCTCGGCCGCAAGACCGGCCGTGGCTTCCGCGAATATGCCAAGCGCTGAGCATCGCCCCGGCGACTGGTTCGGGGCCGGGGCGGAATGGGGCGGGCTGCTCGACCCCGACCGGTTCCCTCCGTCCGGCAACGGCACGTCTCCCCCGCCCGGGAAGGGCGGGGGAGCCCCCGGTCACGCGCACCGAGCTGCGCACATGCAGTACGTTCGGGGCATGTCCCAGCCCGCCAAGTCCGTACGTACACCCGCCACGACCGAGGCGCCGGAGAGCGCCGCAGGGTCCCGTGCCGCCGCCCAGCGGCTGAAAATGCGCCGGGAGCTGGCGGCCGCCGCGATGGAACTCTTCGCGTCCAAGGGGTACGAGGCGACCACCGTCGACGAGATCGCGGCCGCGGCCGGGGTAGCGCGCCGCACCTTCTTCCGGCACTTCCGGTCCAAGGAGGAGGCGATCTTCCCGGACCACGACGACACCCTGGTCCGCGCCGAGGCGGTGCTCAACGCGGCACCGGCGCACGAGCATCCGCTCGACACGGTGTGCCGCGGCATCAAAGAGGTCATGAAGATGTACGCGGCGCATCCGGAGATCTCGGTCGCCCGCTACAAGCTCACCCGCGAGGTGCCCACCCTGCGCGAGGCGGAGATCGCCTCGGTGGCCCGCTACGAGCGGCTGTTCACCCGCTATCTGCTCGGCCACTTCGACGAGCACGCGCACCACGACGCGAGCAACGACGACCCGCTGCTGGCCGAGGTGGCCGCGTCCGCCGTGGTCACCGCCCACAACCACGTGCTGCGGCGCTGGCTGCGGGCGGGCGGCCAGGGCGACGTCGAGGCCCAGCTGGACCACGCCTTCGCCATCGTCCGCAAGACCTTCGGCAGCGGCATCGTGGCGGGCCGCAGCCGTACCTCCGCGCCGTCGCGGCCGGCGGTTCCGGCGGACGGGCAGGGTGAGGTGCTGGTGACGGTCACCCGGACCGACGCCCCGCTGGACGAGGTGATGCGCACCATCGAGCAGGCCCTCAAGGAGCGCTGAGGACCGCTCGCCCGCTGTGATGACGGCCACCCGACCGGGTGGCCGTTTTGGCATGTCAGGGGCCCTTTTCTGGCGCCTCGCGGACCCCGTTCGATCGATCATCGCTCATTTGTCACGTAAAGATTTCATCTGAGACCAAGTTCTGGCACGCAGTGCCTTGCCGGATGACACGGCGTGCCATACGTTGAAGGAAGTCCGGGCGGCCGGCGCGCAGAGACAGATCGTGCGCCGGCTGTCCCAGCAAGCCGGAGCCCCCGGCCTGCCCGCCCGGACGCCTGCGTCACAGGCACCTCCCGCGCCACCAGCGCTGCCGAAGCACCACCGCCGAACCGACGGCACCCCCGACAACCCTCAGCAGCACACCGACGTAACCCTCAGCGCCCCTCCCTCAGGGCGCTCACCGCCGGAGGCAACACCGTGACCGTCAAGGACATCCTGGCCGCGATCCAGTCGCCCGACTCCACGTCGGAGGACTTCGCCGCCCTGCCGCTCCCCGAGTCGTACCGCGCGATCACCGTGCACAAGGACGAGACGGAGATGTTCGCGGGCCTCGAGACCCGTGACAAGGACCCGCGCAAGTCGATCCACCTCGACGACGTGCCGCTGCCCGAACTCGGCCCGGGCGAGGCCCTGGTGGCCGTCATGGCCTCCTCGGTCAACTACAACTCGGTGTGGACCTCGATCTTCGAGCCGCTGCCCACCTTCGGCTTCCTGGAGCGCTACGGCCGGCTCAGCGAGCTGACCAAGCGCCACGACCTGCCGTACCACATCATCGGTTCCGACCTCGCCGGCGTCGTGCTGCGCACCGGTCCCGGCGTCAACGCCTGGCGGCCCGGTGACGAGGTCGTCGCCCACTGCCTGTCCGTCGAGCTGGAGTCGTCCGACGGCCACAACGACACCATGCTCGACCCCGAGCAGCGCATCTGGGGCTTCGAGACCAACTTCGGCGGCCTCGCCGAGATCGCCCTGGTCAAGTCCAACCAGCTGATGCCCAAGCCGGACCACCTCACCTGGGAGGAGGCCGCCGCGCCGGGCCTGGTCAACTCCACCGCCTACCGGCAGCTGGTGTCCCGCAACGGCGCCGGCATGAAGCAGGGCGACAACGTCCTCATCTGGGGCGCCAGCGGCGGACTCGGCTCCTACGCCACGCAGTTCGCGCTGGCCGGCGGCGCCACCCCGATCTGCGTCGTCTCCAGCGACCAGAAGGCGGACATCTGCCGGAAGATGGGCGCCGAGGCGATCATCGACCGCAACGCCGAGGGCTACAGGTTCTGGAAGGACGAGAACACCCAGGACCCCAAGGAGTGGAAGCGCTTCGGCAAGCGCATCCGCGAACTCACCGGTGGCGAGGACATCGACATCGTCTTCGAGCACCCCGGCCGCGAGACCTTCGGCGCCTCCGTCTTCGTCACCCGCAAGGGCGGCACCATCACCACCTGCGCCTCCACCTCGGGCTACATGCACGAGTACGACAACCGCTACCTGTGGATGTCGCTGAAGCGCATCATCGGCTCGCACTTCGCGAACTACCGGGAGGCGTGGGAGGCCAACCGCCTCATCGCCAAGGGCAAGATCCACCCCACCCTCTCGAAGACCTACTCCCTGGAGGACACCGGGCAGGCCGCCTACGACGTCCACCGCAACCTGCACCAGGGCAAGGTCGGCGTGCTGTGCATGGCGCCCGAGGAGGGCCTGGGCGTGCGCGACCACGCCAAGCGCGCCCAGCACATCGACGCCATCAACCGCTTCCGGAACATCTGAGGTCGGACATGACAGAGCGTCAGGCGCCGCAGGCGCCCAGGGAACGGGACCGGCCGTGGCTCATGCGGACGTACGCCGGCCACTCCACCGCCGAGGCGTCCAACGAGCTGTACCGGCGCAACCTCGCCAAGGGGCAGACGGGTCTGTCGGTCGCCTTCGACCTGCCGACCCAGACCGGCTACGACCCCGACCACGTCCTCGCCCGCGGCGAGGTCGGCCGGGTCGGGGTGCCGGTCTCCCACCTCGGTGACATGCGCCGGCTGTTCCAGGACATCCCCCTGGAGCAGATGAACACCTCGATGACGATCAACGCCACCGCCATGTGGCTGCTGGCGCTCTACCAGGTCGTCGCCGAGGAGCAGGGCGCGGACATCACCAGGCTCCAGGGCACGACGCAGAACGACATCGTCAAGGAGTACCTGTCCCGCGGCACCCACGTGTTCCCGCCCGGGCCGAGCCTGCGCCTGACGACGGACATGATCGCGTACACGGTCTCCCACATCCCGAAGTGGAACCCGATCAACATCTGCAGCTACCACCTGCAGGAGGCCGGGGCCACGCCGGTGCAGGAGATCGCGTACGCGATGTCCACCGCCGTCGCCGTGCTCGACGCGGTGCGCGACAGCGGCCAGGTGCCGCAGGAGCGCATGGGCGACGTCGTCGGCCGCATCTCCTTCTTCGTCAACGCGGGCGTCCGCTTCGTCGAGGAGATGTGCAAGATGCGCGCCTTCGGCCGCATCTGGGACCAGGTCACCCGCGAGCGGTACGGCATCGAGAACCCCAAGCACCGCCGCTTCCGCTACGGCGTGCAGGTCAACTCCCTCGGACTGACCGAGGCGCAGCCGGAGAACAACGTCCAGCGGATCGTGCTGGAGATGCTGGCCGTCACCCTCTCCAAGGACGCCCGCGCCCGCGCCGTGCAGCTGCCCGCCTGGAACGAGGCGCTGGGCCTGCCCCGCCCCTGGGACCAGCAGTGGTCGCTGCGCATCCAGCAGGTCCTCGCCTACGAGAGCGACCTGCTGGAGTACGACGACATCTTCGAGGGCTCGAAGGTGGTCGAGGCCAAGGTCGCGCAGCTGGTCGAGGACTCCCTCGCCGAGATGGGGCGCATCGAGGAGATGGGCGGCGCGATGGCCGCCGTCGAGTCCGGCTACCTCAAGTCGCAGCTCGTCGCCTCGCACGCCGCGCGCCGCGCCCGGATCGAGTCCGGCGAGGAGAAGATCGTCGGTGTGAACGCCTTCGAGGGCACCGAGCCCAACCCGCTGACCGCCGACCTGGACACCGCGATCCAGACGGTCGACCCGGCGGTCGAGGCCCGGGTCGTCACCGCCCTCCAGGAGTGGCGCGACACCCGCTACCAGCCGCCGTTCAACCACCCGCGCCCCTGCAAGGCGCTGGAGCGGCTGAAGGAGGCCGCGAAGGGCACCGACAACCTGATGGAGGCCACCCTGGAGTGCGCCCGGGCCGGCGTGACCACCGGCGAGTGGGCGGGGGCCCTGCGCGAGGTGTTCGGCGAGTTCCGCGCGCCGACCGGCGTGTCGTCCGCGCCGCTCGCGGTGACCGCCGAGGAGGGCACCGCGCTCGGCCGGGTGCGCCGCAAGGTGGAACTGACCGCCAAGGACCTCGGCGTCGGCAAGCTGCGCTTCCTGGTCGGCAAGCCGGGCCTGGACGGTCACTCCAACGGCGCCGAGCAGATCGCCGTGCGGGCCCGCGACGCCGGGTTCGAGGTGGTCTACCAGGGCATCCGGCTCACCCCGGAGCAGATCGTGGACGCGGCCCTGGCGGAGGACGTGCACGCCGTCGGCCTGTCCATCCTCTCCGGCTCGCACGCCCAGCTGGTCCCGGACGTGCTGGAGCGGCTCCGTGTGGCCGGTGCCACAGATATACCGGTGATCGCCGGTGGCATCATCCCCACCGGAGACGCCGAGGCGCTGCGGGCCGCGGGAGTGGCCGCGGTCTTCACCCCGAAGGACTTCGACATCACCGGGATCATCGGCCGCATCGTCGACGAGATCCGCACAGCGAACAAGCTCGACCCCCTGGAGGTCCCCGCATGACCAGCCCCGCTCCCCAGGTCAACCGTCTGCGCCCCCGGCGCTCCTGTCTGGCGGTGCCGGGTTCCAACCCGCGCTTCCTGGAGAAGGCCCAGGGCCTCCCCGCCGACCAGGTCTTCCTCGACCTGGAGGACGCGTGCGCGCCGCTGGCCAAGCCCGAGGCGCGGCACACGATCGTGAAGTTCCTCAACGAGGGTGACTGGACCGGCAAGACGCGCGTGGTCCGGGTCAACGACTGGACCACCGAGTGGACCTACCGCGACGTGGTGACCGTGGTCGAGGGTGCCGGCCCGAACCTCGACTGCATCATGCTGCCGAAGGTGCAGGACGCCCAGCAGGTCGTCGCCCTGGACCTGCTGCTGACGCAGATCGAGAAGACGATGGGCTTCGAGGTCGGCCGGATCGGCATCGAGGCGCAGATCGAGAACGCGCAGGGCCTGAACAACGTCAACGAGATCGCGCAGGCCTCCCCGCGCGTCGAGACCATCATCTTCGGCCCGGCCGACTTCATGGCGTCCATCAACATGAAGTCGCTGGTCGTGGGCGAGCAGCCGCCCGGCTACCCGGCGGACGCCTACCACTACATCCTCATGAAGATCCTTATGGCCGCCCGCGCCAACAACCTCCAGGCGATCGACGGCCCCTACCTGCAGATCCGCAACGTCGACGGCTTCCGCGCGGTCGCCGACCGGGCCGCCGCCCTCGGCTTCGACGGCAAGTGGGTGCTGCACCCGGGCCAGGTGGACGCGGCCAACGAGGTGTTCTCCCCCTCGCAGGAGGACTTCGACCACGCCGAGCTGATCCTGGACGCGTACGACTACTACACCTCCGAGGCGGGCGGCAAGAAGGGCTCGGCGATGCTCGGCGACGAGATGATCGACGAGGCCAGCCGCAAGATGGCCCTGGTCATCTCCGGCAAGGGGCGCGCCGCCGGCATGCAGCGCACCAGCAAGTTCGAGATCCCGGAGGGCTGAGCGCCATGCAGTTCGGACGCACCTACGAGGAGTTCGAGGTCGGGGCGACGTACAAGCACTGGCCCGGCAAGACGGTCACCGAGTACGACGACCACCTGTTCTGCCTCCTCACGATGAACCACCACCCCCTCCACATGGACACCAACTATGCGGAGAAGACGACGGACTTCGGCAAGAACGTCGTCGTCGGGAACTACATCTACTCCCTGCTGCTCGGCATGTCGGTGCCGGACATCTCCGGGAAGGCCATCGCCAACCTGGAGATCGAGTCGCTGCGGCACGTGGCGCCGACCTTCCACGGGGACACGGTCTACGGCCAGACGACCGTGCTCGACAAGTGGCCGTCGAAGTCGAAGAACGACCGCGGGATCGTGTACGTCGAGACCAAGGGCTACAAGCAGGACGGCACGCTGGTCTGCGTGTTCCGCCGCAAGGTGATGGTGCCGACCGAGACGTACATCAAGGAGCGCGGCGGCGAGCAGCCCGGCCGCCCGGAACTCAGGGAGCAGGAGAAGTAGGCCATGGCCCGTCTCGCCCAGACCGCCGGTCTGACCGACGTCCAGCAGGAGATCCTCACCACCGTCCGCGACTTCGTGGACAAGGAGATCATCCCGGTCGCCACCGAGCTGGAGCACCGCGACGAGTATCCGCAGCAGATCGTCGACGGGCTCAAGGAATTGGGTCTGTTCGGTCTGATGATCCCCGAGGAGTACGGGGGTCTGGGCGAGTCGCTCCTCACCTACGCGCTGTGCGTGGAGGAGATCGCCCGCGGCTGGATGTCGGTGTCCGGCATCATCAACACCCACTTCATCGTGGCGTACATGCTCAAGCAGCACGGCACGCAGGAGCAGAAGGACCACTTCCTGCCCCGGATGGCGGCCGGCGACATCCGCGGCGCGTTCTCCATGTCGGAGCCGGGCCTCGGCTCGGACGTGTCGGCGATCACCTCCAAGGCGGTGAAGGACGGCGAGGAGTACGTCCTGAACGGCCAGAAGATGTGGCTGACGAACGGCGGAACCTCGTCGCTGGTGGCCGTTCTGGTCCGGAGTGACGAAGGACACCCCGAGGGTACGGCGCCCCACAAGTCGATGACCACGTTCCTGGTCGAGAAGGAGCCGGGCTTCGGCGAGGTACGTCCCGGCCTCACCATCCCCGGCAAGATCGACAAGATGGGCTACAAGGGCGTCGACACGACCGAGCTCATCATGGACGGCCTGCGGGTTCCCGCCGATCGGGTGCTCGGCGGGGTCACCGGCCGAGGTTTTTACCAAATGATGGACGGCGTCGAGGTCGGCCGCGTGAACGTCGCCGCGCGTGGCTGCGGCGTCGCTCAGCGTGCCTTCGAGCTGGGCGTCCAGTACGCCCAGCAGCGTCACACTTTCGGCAAGCCGATCGCCCAGCACCAGGCCATCCAGTTCAAGCTGGCCGAGATGGCTACCAAGGTGGAGGCGGCGCATGCGATGATGGTGAACGCAGCGCGCAAAAAGGACTCCGGGGAACGAAACGACCTTGAAGCAGGCATGGCGAAGTACCTCGCCTCCGAGTACTGCAAGGAGGTCGTGGAGGACGCCTTCCGGATCCACGGCGGCTACGGCTTCTCCAAGGAGTACGAGATCGAGCGCCTCTACCGGGAGGCCCCGATGCTGCTGATCGGTGAGGGGACGGCCGAGATCCAGAAAATGATCATCGGTCGGCGACTGCTCGAAGAGTATCGATTCCAGGGCTGACTTGTCCGGATACGGGGTGTTTTCTTGGAGTACAGGATCACACCCCGTCAGCACTCCTCGGCCGTCGACTCGGTTGCCTGCCTTACCCAGTTGTCGCCCGGAGCCGCTACGATCGCCGGAAAGCCGCCGTCCCCCGTCAGTGCGCGGCACGATCCGCTACGAAGGTCATCCATGCCCCACAGCCAAACCTCTGCACCTCGCGACAGCCTCACCGGCGTACGCCTCGCGCGCGGAGCCTCGCCGTGGCTTCTGCCGACCGTGGCCACCGCAGCCGTCAGTCTGCTGCGTGCCCGCCGCTCGGGTGCCGCGAAGGCCGTCGCCGTCCCCGCCACCGCCCTGGCGGCGGGGATGCTGTGGTTCTTCCGCGACCCCGAGCGCGAGATCACCCGCGGCCGGGTCATCTCGCCCGCCGACGGAGTGGTGCAGAGCATCATGCCGTGGAAGGACGGCCGCACGCGCGTCGCGATCTTCATGAGCCCGCTCAACGTCCACGTCAACCGCGCACCGCTGGACGGCACCGTGACGTCCGTCGAGCACATCCCCGGTGGTTTCGTTCCCGCCTTCAACAAGGAGAGCGAGAACAACGAGCGGGTGGTCTGGCACTTCGACACCGAGCTCGGTGACATCGAGATGATCCAGATCGCCGGCGCCGTCGCCCGCCGCATCGTCCCCTACGTGCCGCAGGGCACCAAGGTCGAGCAGGGCGACCGGATCGGTCTCATCCGCTTCGGCTCGCGTGTCGACCTCTACCTGCCGGAGGGCGTGGAGGTCGCGGTCGAGGTCGGTCAGAAGACCGTGGCTGGGGTGACTCGCATTGACCGTGATTGATCCCGACACACAGGCCGGGTGGGTGCCCGAGGCCGACCAGGACGAGGACGAGGAGGAGATGCCGCTCTCGCTCCGCCTGTCGATAGCGGACACCCTCACCCTGGGCAACGCCACCTGTGGCTTCATGGCGGTGTACTTCACCACCACCGGCATCCTGATCCCGCACCTCACGGGCAGCCAGGAGACCGGCATGGCCCGCCACAGCGCGGCCACCGCCGTCATCCTGATGCTGTGCGCGGCGGTCTTCGACCTCTTCGACGGCCTGGTCGCGCGCAAGCTGCGTTCCTCGCCGATGGGCGCGGAGCTGGACAACCTCTCCGACCTGATCAGCTTCGGTCTGGCGCCGGCGTACTTCGTCCTCGTCTACGGCATGGTCGCCGACGACGCGCACCAGAGAGTGGCGGCGGTCGGGGCGATCGTGGTGCTGCTGGCGGTGGTGCTGCGGCTGGCCAGGTTCTCGTGTGTCACCGTCAAGGACGGCACCTTCCAGGGCATGCCCTCGCCGTTCGGTGCGCTGACCGTCGTCTCGATCGTGCTGCTCGAGCTGCCGTTCGTGGCGACGCTGCTGGCGATCCTGGGCACCGCCTGGCTGATGGTGAGCCGGGTCGAGTACCCGAAGCCGCGCGGGCGCCTCGCCGTGGCCATGCTGTCGTGGATCGTCCTGTCGATGGGCCTGCTCGCGGCGTGGGCGTTCGACGCGCCGAGCGGCCAGCTGCTGCTGCAGACGGGGTGCGCGCTGCAGCTGGTGATGGGCGCGGTCATCCCGCTGTTCGCCACGGCACGCCGGGTGAACAACTTCCGCGGCAACCGGCGAGAGGCGCGGGCGGCGCAGATGCCGTAGCGCCGCGCTCGGCCGGAGCGGTCGGCTTGGCTTGGCCGGTATGGCTGTGTGGGCCCCCGGACCCTTTGGGTTCGGGGGGCCTTTGCTGTGCGGCTGCGCCCGGCCGCGGGGGCGGTGCTTTGGTGGTGGTGGTGCTGTGGTGCTGCGGGCTCGGGGCGGGGGCCTTGCTCCCGGTCGGGGCGGGTGGAGGGTGGCGGGTGGAGGGTGGCCCGGAGGCCCGGCCCGTTCGGGGGCCGGGGGCCCAAGTACCGAGCCGGTTGGCCCCGGCCCCGGCCCTCTCGGGTTCGGGGCTCTTGGCTGTGCCGGAGCCCGCCAGGAAGTCTCCGGACGGCCTCGGCGAGCTCGGGCCGGGCCCCCTGCTGCCGACCGAGACGGGCGCCGGGTGGACAAGGGGCCCCACGGGACCCGGGGGGCCCGAGGGGCGGGTCGGATTGGCCCCGGCCACCCGGCCCCCGGCCACTCTCGGGTTGGCGGCCGTCTCTGACGCCTGAGCCCGCCAGGAAGTTTCCGGACGGTCTCGGCGAGCTCGGGCCGGGCCCCCTGCTGCCGACCGAGTCGGGTGGCGGGCGCCGGGTGGGCAAGGGCTCCTGGGACCGGAGGTCCGGGGGCCTGGGGGCCCAGCCCCCGCGGCGCGGGCACGGCCCGGAGCGGGTTGCTCCGGCCCCCGCCCCCCGGGGCCGGCTCAGGTCAGGAAATCGCGGGCGATGCGCGCCGCCGTGCGTTCCAGGATGGGGCCCGCCTCGGCGATGCACCGGGTGACGTCCGGTTCGAGGTCCGTCAGGGCGTACGCCCTGCGGATGCCGGCCCGCCCGAGCTCCTCGGGGGGCAGGGCCAGCCGGCCGCACACCGCCACGACCTCCTTGCCGGCCGCGCGGGCCGCCGCGGCGACGCCCGCCGGGGCCTTGCCGTGCAGGGTCTGCGGGTCCAGCGACCCCTCCCCCGTGATCACCAGGTCGGCCCGCTCCAGCGCGGACGCGAAGCCGAGGACGTCGAGCATGACCTCGATGCCGGGCCGGAACCGGGCGCCGAGGAGCAGCGCGCCGTAGCCGATGCCGCCCGCGGCGCCCGCGCCCGGGGAGGCGGCGTACGCGGCGGCCCGCGGGCCGACGGATTCCTCCACGATCTTCGCGAAGTGTGCGAGGGCCACGTCGAGGCGCTCCACGTCCTCGGCGGAGGCGCCCTTCTGCGGTCCGTAGACGGCGGGGGCGCCCTTCGGGCCGGTCAGCGGGTTGTCGACGTCGCTGGCGAGGACCAGCTCGACCTCGCCGAGCCGCGGGTCGAGCCCGGACAGGTCGGCCGAGTCCAGCTCGGCGAGCCCGCCGCCGCCCGGCGCCACTGCCTCACCGTCGGCCTTGACGAAGCGTGCGCCCAGCGCGGCCAGCATCCCCGCCCCGCCGTCGGTGGTGGCGCTGCCGCCCACCCCGAACACGATGCTGCGCGCGCCGGCCTCGAGCGCGGCCCGCAGCAGTTCGCCGGAGCCGTACGTCGACGCGGTGAGCGGTGCGAAGGTGTCCTGCGGGAGCCGCTGGAGTCCGCTGGCCTCCGCCATCTCCACGACGGCCGTGTCGCCGCGCAGCGCGAACGCCGCGGTCACCGGGTCTCCGAGCGGTCCCTGGATCCGTACCTCCCGCCGGTCGAACCCGGCCGCCACCGCCGCGGCCACGGTCCCGTCGCCGCCGTCGGCGACCGGGAGCGCCTCGACCTCCAGGCCCGGCACGATGCCGCGCAGCCCGGCCGTCACCCGGTCGGCGACCTCCACGGCCGTCAGCGAGCCCTTGAACTTGTCCGCGGCGACGAGCACCCGCTGCACCGGCCGGGCCGGTCGGGTTCCTCCTGCTGCAGTGTCCGCCACTAGCCATCCCCTCGCTCTCCGGGTCCCGCACACCGGTGCGGAACCAGTCGCGCCGGTGCGACCTTAACCGGCGGGTGTGTCACACGTCATGCGCTGCCCAGCCGGTGGAACGGCGGCGACCCGCGTGGTGACGGGGGCGGGCGGAGCGGGATTCGGGTAGACCGGACCCATGACCGCAGTGGGTACGGACGTGGGCACGGACTCGGGGCTGGCCGATCGCGTTCTCGGGGGCTGGCTGGGCCGCATCGCGGGCAACATGCTCGGCAAACCGGTCGAGCAGGGCGAGGTGTGGACGCGGGACCGCATCGACCGGTACCTGCGGTCGGCGGACGCGCTGCCGCTGACCGACTATCTGCCCGAGCCGCCCGGCGAGAGCGAGGCCGCCCTGCTGCGGCCGGAGTGGCGGGCCTGCGTACGCGGCCGGGTGCACGGCAGCTGCCGCGACGACGACATCGACTACTCGATCCTCGGCCTGCACCTGCTGGAGACCCACGGCTCCGCCTTCACCACGGAGCAGGTCGGCGACCTGTGGCTGCTGCGGCTGCCCTACCTCCAGACGTTCACGGCGGAGCGGGCGGCGTACCGGAACCTGGCGAACGGGCTGAAGCCCCCGCTGACCGCCACGTACGACAATCCGCACCAGGAGTGGATCGGCGCCCTCATCCGCGCCGACATCCACGGCTGGACCTCCCCCGGCGCCCCACGTCGCGCCGCCGCGCTGGCCCGCCGCGACGCGGTGCTCTCGCACACCGGCAACGGGGTGTACGGCGCGATGTGGGCGGCGGCGCTGATCGCGGCGGCGTTCACGGCGGAGACGGTGCGCGAGGCCGTGGAGGCGTCGCTGGGCGTGATCCCGGCGAGCAGCCGCCTGGCCCGCACGGTGCGCCGCGCGGCCTCCCTGCACGAGACGGGCCTGGCCTGGGAGGACACCCTCGCCACGCTGGAACGGGAGACGGCCGGCCTGGGCTGGATCCACACGGTGCCGAACGCCGCCGTCCTCACCACCGGCCTGCTGTACGGGGACGGCGACTTCACCCGCACCCTCGCCCTCACCGTCCGCGGCGGCCTCGACACCGACTCCAACGGCGCGACGGCCGGCTCGGTGGCCGGCGTCCTGTGCGGCGCGGCAGCCGTACCCGAACAGTGGCGCACACCCCTGGCCGACACGGTCCGCAGCGCGGTCTTCGGCTACGACGGCATCAGCATCACCGAACTGGCGGACCGCACGGTGCGGCTGGCCCGGGAGGCGCAGGAATCGGACTGGTGAGGGCCTCCCGGTGAGGGCCGCGGGCGGTCCCTGCGGACGACGTCAGGACGGGGCGCCGGAGGTGCGGGAACCCGAACCGCCCGGAGTCGGCGGGGCCCATGTGGGCGTGACCGCGGCGTCGGCCGGGTCGGGTTCGGCGAGGGTGAGCCCCCAGGTGTCGTCCTCGCCCACGCGCACCTCGATCTCCTTCGTGAGGCCGCTCCGGGCGAAGTAGAGGACCACGACCTGGCGCACGAGGCCGTCGTCGTAGAAGTCCGCCGTCACATCTCCCCGCGCGGCGCTGCCGAAGGCTTTGACCCAGTTGCGGGCCGTGGACGTGGCGTGCGTGTCGTCGTCGACGGCGAGCGCGGCCAGCCCTTCCACGTCACCGTCGGCGAGCCGCCACACGGCTTCCTGCACCGTCCGCAGGCTGCCCGTCGAGGGGTATCCGACGACCCGGAGGGGCCGGTGGTTGCTGTAGTCCGTCTGGTAGGTCAGTGATTCGTCCGAGGTGCAGCCGGTCAGAACGCCCACGACGACAACGGTCAGCGCGAGGGCCGCGATCCTCGCCCTCCGGACGACGGCCTCGGCTCTCGGGTGTGGTGCGAACATCGTGGCGTGCGGCCTTCGGTCGGTCGGGTGGAGAGCGGTGCGGCGGCGTAAAGCTACTGCGCGGCTGGTGAGCGCACATCACCGAAAGGTGACTCCTGCCCCGGAATGCGAAGGATGGGACGCCGTGGGCTTTCCCACGGGGAGGTGAGGGAACCTCAGGCCACCGTTCCGCATCCGCTCGGCGCTCCCTGGCCGGCCGACCGGCAGCGTCCTCCAGACGTGCCCGCTGGGGGCCCTCCGCCCCGTGCGCCCGCGTCTGCGCCTCCGGTGCGGATCATGGGACCCGCGCGTGCTGCCGTGCGCCGGGACCGGGGCTTCCGGTTGTGCGGAATGCGGGTCGGCCGGCTGGTTACCCTTCCCGGCATGACCACCACGCAGGACGTCCAGGACTTCGCCGCCTACATCGCCTCCCTTCCCCGCGTCCTCGCCGGAGCCGGTGCGCTCTTCCGGGACGGGGCGGGGCGGGTGCTGCTCGTGGAGCCGAACTACCGGGAGGGCTGGGCGCTGCCCGGCGGCACGATCGAGTCCGACGACGGGGAGACGCCCCGCGAGGGCGCGCGGCGGGAGACGGCCGAGGAGATCGGGCTGGACCGGGAGCTGGGGCGGCTGCTGGCGGTGGACTATGTGCGGGGTGCGGGGCGGCCGCCGCTGGTGGCGTACCTCTACGACGGCGGGGTGCTCGGTGAGCGGGAGCTGGGGGCGATCCGGCTGCAGGAGGAGGAGCTGCTGTCCTGGCGCCTGGTGCCCCGCGCGGAGCTGGCCTCCTACCTGCCGGGCGCGCTGGGCCGCCGGGTGCTGGCCGCGCTGGACGTCCTGGACGAGGGCGCGGGCACCGCGGAGCTGGAGGACGGCCACCGGGTGCAGTGAGCGGGAGGGGGGCCGGGCCTGCGGATATGCGGTGGCTCCAGCGGGGCCCCGCCACCTACCCTCGGGCCCATGAGCAAGCCCCTCGTCGCGCTCCTCACCGGTGCCGGGATCAGCACCGACTCCGGCATCCCGGACTACCGCGGGCCGAACGGTGTCTGGCGCCGCGACCCCGAGGCCGAGAAGCTGGTGACGTACGAGTACTACATGGGCGACCCGGACATCCGGCGCCGGTCCTGGCAGCTGCGCCGGAAGAACGGCGCGCTGACCGCCGAGCCGAACGCCGCGCACCGTGCCGTCGCCGAGCTGGAGCGGTCCGGGGCGGCGGCGGTGCGGGTGATCACGCAGAACGTGGACGGTCTGCACCAGCTCGCCGGGATGCCCGCCCGCAAGGTGCTGGAACTGCACGGCACCGTCCGCGAGGTGGTGTGCACCGACTGCTCCGCGCGGGGCTCGATGGCCGACGCGCTGGCGCGGGTCGAGGCCGGCGAGCCGGACCCGCCGTGCGAGGTGTGCGGCGGGATCCTGAAGTCCGCGACCGTGATGTTCGGCGAGCCGCTCGACCCGGTCGTGCTGTCCGAGGCCCTCGCGATCGCCAAGGCCTGCTCGGTGTTCCTCGCCGTCGGCACGAGCCTCCAGGTCCAGCCCGCCGCCGGTCTCGCCGGCGTCGCGGCCGACCACGGGGCCCGGCTGGTCATCGTCAACGCGGAACCCACCCCGTACGACGAGATCGCCGACGAGGTCGTCCGCGAGCCCATCGGCACGGCGCTGCCGGCGCTGCTGCACCGGATCGGCGCCGAGGGCGAGCCCGGCTGACACCGACGGCTCCGGCCCCGCCGGTCAGAACAGGCCCGCGCCCCGTTCGAAGTCCAGCAGGCGCTGCTTGCGCTCCAGGCCGCCGCCGTAGCCGGTGAGGCTGCCGGAGGCACCGATGACGCGGTGGCAGGGGATGACGATGCCGATGGGGTTGCGGCCGTTGGCGAGGCCGACGGCGCGGGACGCCTTGGGGCTGCCGAGGGCGTCGGCGAGCCGGCCGTAGGAACGGGTCTCGCCGTAGGGGATGCGCCGCAGCTCGTCCCAGACGCGGCGCTGGAACGGGGTGCCGTGCGGGCGCAGCGGGAGGGTGAACTCCTTCAGCTCGCCCGCGAAGTACGCCGACAGCTGTTCCCGCGCCTCGGCGAAGGGAGTGTCGTCACGGTCGCCGAAGGTCTCCTCGGCCGGGCGGTGGCGCTGCTCGGTCATGTAGAGGCCGCACAGGACGCCGTCGTCGTCGGCGACGAGGGTCAGCGGGCCGTAGGGGCTGTCGATCACGGTGTGCTGCTTCATGGGCTTCGATTCTCCAGTGCTCATGTCGGGCTCATACGGGCATATACGGGCTCATACCGGGAGGACGTTGATCGGGTGGCTGTCCGTCGCCCACAGGTACTGGACCGCGTAGGCCCGCCAGGGCCGCCAGGCCGCCGCGCAGGCGGTGAGGGCGGCCGGTGTGGAGGGCAGGCCCAGGTCGCGGGCGGCGCGGCGGATGCCGAGGTCGGTGGGCAGGAAGGCGTCGGGGTCGCCGAGGGCGCGCATGGCGATGACGTCGGCGGTCCACGGGCCGAAGCCGGGCAGGGCGAGGAGCCGGGCGCGGGTCTCGGACCAGTCGCTGTCCACGCCCAGGGGGAGGCTCCCGTCCGCGAGGGCGCGGACCAGGGTGGTCAGGGTGGTGCGGCGGGCGCGGGGCAGCGCCAGGGTGCCGGGGTCGAGCGCGGCCAGGGCGCCCGGGGTCGGGAAGAGGTGGGTGAGGCCGCCCTCGGGGTCGTGGACCGGTTCGCCGTGGGCGGTGACCAGGCGGGCGGCGTGGGTGCGGGCGGCGGCCGTGGAGACCTGCTGGCCGAGGACCGCGCGGATCGCGAACTCCGCCGCGTCGACCGTGCGCGGCACGCGCCGGCCGGGGGCCTTGTCGACGAGGGGCGCGAGGACGGGGTCCGTGCGCAGGTGGCCGTCGACGGCGACGGGGTCGGCGTCCAGGTCGAGCAGGCGGCGGCAGCGGCTGATGGCGACGGGCAGGTCGCGCAGGTCGCTGAGGGTGAGACGGCAGGCGATGTGGCCGGGGCGCGGGGCGAGGGCGACGATGCCGTGCCCGTACGGCAGGCGCAGGGTGCGGCGATAGGCGCCGTCCCTCCATTCCTCCACGCCCGGTACGGCGGTCGCCGCGAGGTGGCCGAAGAGGTTGTCGGGGTTGAGCGGGGTCCGGAACGGCAGCCGCAGGGACAGCGCGCCGGCGGAGTGGTGGTCGTCCTCGCGGGGCGCCCGGGCGCGCAGGCCGCTCGGGGAGAGCGCGAAGACCTCGCGCACCGTGTCGTTGAAGGTGCGCACGGACGAGAACCCGGCGGCGAAGGCGATCTCCGCCATCGGCAGCGCCGTGGTCTCGATGAGCAGGCGGGCGGTCTGGGCGCGCTGGGCGCGGGCGAGCGCCAGGGGGCCCGCGCCCAGCTCGGCGAGCAGCTGGCGTTCGACCTGCCGGGTGCTGTAGCCGAGCCGGGCGGCGAGCCCGGGCACGCCCTCGCGGTCCACCACGCCGTCGGTGATCAGCCGCATGGCGCGGGCGACCGCGTCGGCCCGGTGGTTCCACTCCGGGGAGCCGGGACTGGTGTCGGGCCGGCAGCGTTTGCAGGCGCGGAAGCCTGCCTGCTGGCAGGCCGCCGCGCTGGGGTGGAAGACCATGTTCTCGGCCTTCGGCGGCACCACCGGGCAGCTGGGCCGGCAGTAGATGCCGGTGGTCAGGACGGCGGTGTAGAACCAGCCGTCGAACCGCGCGTCCTTGGACCGCACGGCGCGCACGCAGCGCTCGGTGTCGGTGTGCATCCCCTTCTGCATGCCTCAAGGATCCGGCATCGGCCGCCCCGGTTCCGGCGGAAATCCGACATGGACCTCCCCGGTGCTGCGACTCGCCGGATCGCCCACCACCCTCCTTCCGGCGAGGTGTCCGGCCGGTCCGGGCACGCACATCCCAGGCAGTCCTGCCCATGTAGCTGTTTTTGTACTGATCAGGTGATCCACAGGGTTTCGTGCCGCTACCGTCGGCATCAACACGGCGGGGGCGTGGTGTGCACCCGTTGTCGGGGTCCGGTCGGGCGGCGACAGGGAACGGTGATCCGATGGCATTGACGGGGTCGGCTCGGGTGTGGGTGTGGGCGACGGCGGTGGTGACCGGGCTGACGGCGGCCGGTCTGATCCTGCTGGTCGTCCTGCGGGACCTCGACACGGCCGGGCAGGCTGCGAGCGTGGCGGGGGCGGTCGTCGGACTGATCGGGCTGCTGGTCTCGGTGGTGGCACTCCTCCGCGGCGGCGGTACCGCGGCCCCGGCCGGTGCGGCCACGGGCCGACGGGTGCGGGCCGACGACCACGGCATCGCCGTCGGCGGTGACGTCACGGGCTCCGCGCTGGGCCGGAACGCGAAGGTGACCGGTCCGTCCGCCGGCCCCGGCACCCCGCGCCCCGCCCCGCGTGACACCCGGGACGACGTGCGGGCACGACAGGACGGCATCGCGGTCGGCGGGGACGTCACCGACAGCGCGCTGGGCGAAGGCAGCGAGAGGTGACCCCGCACTCCTCACCGCAGGGCGGAAAGGCGTCCGGCAGACCCGGCGGGGCGGCATCGGAAGGGGGTCCGACCGAGGTGTCCGCGCGCACCGGCGGTACGGCCGCCGGGCGGGACATCAGCGGGTCCGCACTGGGCGACCACAGCCGGGTCACCAACATCACCGTGCAGCACCTCCGGCACCCGGGCAGGGCGGCCTTGGGGGCGGCCACCGCCGTCCTGGTCACCGTGGCCCTGGCTCTCGGGATCGCGGTGCAGCGGGGGTGGCTGCCGGGTGCGGAAGGAGGGTCCGGCACCGCGGCCGACGCCACGCCCCGGCCCTCGGCGACCGTCTCCGAGCCCCCGCGCATGAAGTTGGACAACTCGGGGGGCTGGGGCCCGGACCGCAAGACCTACACGATGAAGAAGCCGGCCATCCATCCGGTCTTCAACTCCATCACGGACCACACTCATCACGGCGACGCGCGCAACTTCCTCCAGTGCCGCGACAAGCGGGACGGCAACGAGGCCTACTGGGACCAGGTCATCGCGAACGACGGCCACACCTATGTGTGTTACCTGTTCTTCAGCAACGACATCGCGCCCGGCTTCGACACCAGGGTGGTCGACGGGAAGGAGTACCCGAATCCCGCCGGCGCTCTGCAGAACGCCAGGGCCAGGGTGCTCCTCCCCGCCGAGCCGTTGTACAACCCGGCGGTCAGAGGACACCTCAGCGCCGACAACTCGGGTTCCGTGTGGGACAGTTGCAACTTCGTCGCCCCGCGCGCCGTCCGGTTCACCTACGTGACCGGTTCGGCGGAGATGCACACGCGCGGAGTCGCCGACGGCGGAGTTCCGCTCAAGGAGACCCGGGACCCGAGGGACAGGCTGGTCGGCAGGTCGGGAGCTCTGCTGGGAGACGACCAGGACGGGTACCTGTACCAGCACAGCGGCTATCTGCTGTTCGAGATCAAGGTCAGCTACGCGGACGTGTGAGACGGCGGAGGCCGGTGCCGCACGCGCCCGACCTGGCCGGGTCAGTCGATGTGCGCGCAGAGGTCGTCGGTGGTGCCGTGGAGGAGGCGGATGTCCTTGTAGCCGGAGGCGCTGATGTCCATCGTGTACACCCCATCGACGACGTAGAGGCCACGCGGCAGGCTGCCCTCTGCCACGCCGACCAGCACCGGGCCCGCGACGGTCCAGAACTGGGAGCCGTCGCGCCGGAGTTCGACCAGGGCGGAGCCGCTCACGTCGGCGTCGTGGTGGGCGCCGGTCTCCGTGTTGGTGACGCGTACGACCAGGTCGCCCTTGTACGCGACCCGCCGGGGCGAACCGTCGGGGTGGGTGCTCAGCACGCGCTGCACCACCTCGTCGACGACCGGCTCGCCGTGGACGGGGAAGTCGCAGCGCGCGCCGGCGGCCACGTCCCAGGGGGCGGAGGGCGCCGGCTCCCAGCCCGGTCCCGTCCCGGCGCTCGCCGGGTTCGCGCCGAGGAGCACGGCGGTCAGCGCCAGCGGGGCGAGAGCGGCTCGTCGCATGAGGTTCCTCCAGGAATTCGAGGCTCGAACGGTGGTCCGTCGCAGTTTTCCCGTGGCCGCTGACCAAGATCTGACCACTCCGCCGGCGCTGTCCGCTGCTAGGCTCCCGGCCCACCATGGAGTTTCAGCTGCTCGGTCCGTTCGCCGCCCGCCATGACGGACGGCTGGTGCAGCTCGGCAACCGCCGGCAGGAACGGTGCCTGCTGGGCGTGCTGTTGCTGCATGCGGGACGTGCGGTCACGACCGAGCGCCTCATCGATCTGCTGTGGGAGGCGGGTCCGCCCGCGTCGGCACGGGCCACCGTCCACACCTACGTGCGGCGGCTGCGGGCGGCGCTGGAGCCGTTCAAGATCTCCGTCGGGACCCGCCATGACGGGTACGTCGTGGAGCCCGGGCCGTTCTCGGTCGACGCGCAGGAGTTCACCGCGCTCGCCGGGAAGGCGGCCGCGGCCACCGATCCGGCGGAGCGGCTCGGCCACTACGACGACGCCCTCGCGCTGTGGAAGGGCCCGCTGCTCGCCGACGTCGCCGACGACCGGCTGCGCGGCACCCTGGGGGTGCGGCTGACCGAGCTGCGGCTGTCCGCGGTGGAGCAACGCGCGCAGGCTCAGCTCGACATGGGGCTCAACGACCGGGTGCTCGCGGACCTGCTCCCCGTGGTCGTGGAGCACCCGACCCGCGAGGCCCTGGTCGTCGCCGCGATGACCGCCCTGTACCGCGGGGGCCGCCAGGCCGAGGCTCTCCAGCTGTACGACCGCACGCGCCGCCTGCTGGCGGCGGAACTCGGTGTCGAGCCCCAGCACGATCTGCGCACCCTGCACGAGCGCATCCTCCGGGCCGACCCCCGGCTGGACCGGCCCCCCGGGCCCGTCTACGCGGTGCGCGTCGACGACCAGTGGCTGCCCTGGAGCACGGGCGGGCACCCGGCCCTGGAGTTCTGCAACACCTACGCCGGCTGGAGCGGGGAGCGGCTGCCCGGCTCTGAGTGGCTGCGGGACTACGGCACGCTCGCCGTGTGGGCCGGGCACCTGGACCTGGTCGGGGCACGGCAGGTCGCCGGGCTGCGCGAGCAGGCGGTACGGCAGCCCGGGGAGGCCGCCGCCGTCCTCGACGAGGCCCGGCGCTTCCGCGCGGCGCTCCACGCCTGCTTGAGGGACCCGCAGGACGGCCGTGCCTTCACCGCGGTGGCCGGGGACGTGCAGGAGGCCGCTCGCTCCTCCGTCTTCGTCCGCGGCGAGGACGGGCTGGGGCGCTGGCAGCCGTCGCCGTCGTCCGGACTGCGCCTGCCGCTGCGCGCCGTCGCCCTCGCGGCGGGCGACCTGCTCGCCGACCCCCGCCGCTTCACCGTCCGCACCTGCCCGAGCCCGGACTGCGGCTGGCTGTTCCTCGACGAGAGCGGACGGCGGCGGTGGTGCAGCCTGGGGACGTGCGGGGCCCGCCGCAAGGCCGAGAGGTAGAGCCGAGAAGTAGGACCGAGAGGTGCTGAGGCCCCAGGACCTCCAGAACTTCTGGGCCTCCGGGGACCGCGGCCCTCCGTAACCGCCTGAACCTCCCGGCCCCCAGGACGCCTATGACGCGCCGGTGTCCCCGCCGTCGTCCAGCTCCGTGAAGAGGGTCAGCTGGAGGTCGCCCGGGGCCTCCAGGCGGGAGTTGAGGGAGTTCCAGGGGGTGCGGGTCGGTTCGGCGATCACTTCGGCGCCTGCGGCGGCCAGTCGCGCCGTGGTGGCGGTGGAGTCGTCCACCTGGAAGGCGACCCGCAGGTGCCCGGCGACCCGTCGGCCGACCTCGACCTCGTCGATGAAATCGGCCTGCCGGGGGTCGGCCAGCTCCAGGGTGGCCCGGCCCGCTTCGAGGATGGTGACCCGGCCGTCGGGCGAGTTGAACGCTTCGCGCTCGGTGAGGCCGAGGACGTCGCGGTAGAAGTGCAGGGCCGCGTCGTAGTCGGCCGCGGTGACCACCAACCGGAGTTCGCGGACGGCGGGTTCGTCGGACATGCGGGCTCCTCGGAGATCGTCGTTACCCGGCCTCAACCCGCCCGCCGGACGGTTCATTCCGGGAGAGCGGCGCGATCAGCCCAGCCGTGCGGCGAACGCCTCGTACGCGCGGTCGTCGAAGAGGGCGAAGGTGACCTCCTCGACCGTAGTCGACGTGGCCCGCACGGTGTCCACCGCGATGCGGGCGGCGTCGTCGAGCGGCCAGCCGTAGACACCGGTGGAGATGGCGGGGAACGCCACCGTGCGGGCGCCGAGTTCGTCGGCGACGCGGAGCGCCTCCCGGTGGCAGGACGCCAGCAGCTGCGAGCGGTCCTCGTCCGGGCTGTACACGGGGCCGACGGTGTGGATGACCCAACGGGCGTCCAGCCGGCCCGCGGTGGTGGCGACGGCGCGGCCGGTGGGCAGGCCCTTGCCGTACCGGGAGGCACGCAGGTCCCGGCACTCCGAGAGGATCTCCGGGCCGCCCCGGCGGTGGATCGCGCCGTCCACTCCCCCGCCGCCGAGCAGCGAGGAGTTGGCGGCGTTGACGATCGCGTCGACCCGCAGGCGGGTGATGTCGCCCTGGACGAGGGTGAGGGTGGCGCTCATGTCTGGCGGAGCCTTCTCCATACCGCCTTCGCCGCGTTGTGGCCCGACATGCCGTGCACGCCCGGGCCGGGCGGGGTGGCCGAGGAGCAGAGGTAGACGGCGGGGTGCCGGGTCGCGTACGGGAACAGCGAGGGCTTCGGGCGCAGCAGCAGCCGGAGGCCCGAGGCGGCGCCGGTGCCGATGTCGCCGCCGACGTAGTTGGCGTTGCGGGCGGCGAGTTCGGGTGGTCCGGCGGTGGCGCGGGCGAGAACGCGGTCGCGGAACCCGGGTGCGTAGCGCTCCAGTTGGCGTTCGATGGCGTCGGTGAGGTCGCCGGTCCAGCCGTGCGGCACGTGGCCGTACGCCCAGAAGACGTGCCGTCCCTCGGGGGCGCGGGTGGGGTCGGCGACGCCGGGCTGGACGGTGATGAGGAACGGCGTGTCGGGGGCCCGGTCCTCGCGAGCGGCGGCGCGCAGCGCGGCGCCGATCTCGGCGGTGTCGGCGCCGATCTGGACGGTGCCGGCGGTGCGGGCCTCGGGGGCGGTCCACGGCACGGGGCCGTCCAGCGCGTAGTCGATCTTGAAGACGCCGGGTCCGTAGCGGTAGCGCGCGTAGGCGGTGCCGAAGCCGGCGATGCGGGCCAGCGCGGTGGGCGAGGTGTCGAAGACGTAGGCGCGGGCCGGGGGCAGGTCGTCGAGGCGCTTGATCTCGTAGTCGGTGTGGATCAGGCCGCCGAGGTCCTTGAGGTACGCGGCGAGGGCGTCGGAGAGGGACTGGGAGCCGCCGCGGGCGACGGGCCAGCCGCGGGCGTGCGCGGCGAGGGCGAAGACGAGGCCGACGGCGCTGGTGGCGACGCCGTTGAGGGGGGCCATCACGTGGGCGACGAGACCGGCGAACAGGGTGCGGGCCCGCTCGTCGCGGAAGCGGCGCATCAGCCAGGTGGACGGGGGCAGGCCGGTGAGGCCGAAGCGGGCGAGGGTGACCGGGTCGCGGGGCAGGGCGGTCAGCGGCAGCGACATGAAGTCCCGGACGAGGGTGTCCCAGCGGGGCAGGAAGGGCGAGACCAGCCTGCGGTAGGTGCCGGCGTCGCGGGGACCGAAGGAGGCGGCGGTCTCGGCGACGGAGCGGGACAGCACGGCGGCCGTGCCGTCGGGGAAGGGGTGCGCCATGGGCAGGTCGGCGTGCAGCCACTGCAGGCCGTAGCGCTCCAGCGGGAGGGCCCGGAAGGCGGGCGAGTTGATGCCGAGGGGGTGTGCGGCGGAGCAGGGGTCGTGGCGGAAGCCGGGGAGGGTGAGTTCCTCGGTGCGCGCACCGCCGCCCACGGTCTCCTTCGCCTCGAACAGCGCGACGGAGAAGCCGCGCCGGGCCAGCTCCACGGCGGCGGTCAGGCCGTTCGGTCCCGCACCCACGACGACCGCATCGAGCATCGACGCCACCTTCGGACTCCTTCGTCAGCCGACGGCCAGGGGGATCAGCATAGGCGGCACCGACCCCGCCCCACCTGCCGTGGGCGACGGGCAGTTGGGGCGGAGACCGGGCGGGGTGGCCGAGTGGGCGGGCTGCCGGACTAGCGGGGCGGGCGACCGGGCTGCCGGACCGAGCGGCCAGGCTGCCGGGCCGAGCAGCCGGACTACCGAGCCGAGCGGTCAGACTGCCGGACCGAGCAGTCAGACTGCTGGACCGAGCAGCCGGACTACCGGGCCGAGCAGTCAGGCTGCCGGACTGCCAGGGCGAGGCGACCGGGCTGCCGGACCGACCGGTCCGGTCGGGCTACCGGACCGAGCAGCCGGACTACCGAGCCGAGCGGCCGGACTACCGGGCCCAGCGGCCAGGCTGCCAGGCTGCCCGGCCGGGCGGCCGGGCGCCCGGCCCCGGCGCGTCAGACCCCGGCCGACAGCAGTTCCACGACCCGGCGGGCGGTGGCCTCGTCGCGGGCCGTGGTGAAGGGCAGCACGTTGTCCCCGGTGATGCGGAAGGGGACTCCGGCACGGGTCAGGTGGGCGCCGCCCGCCTCCTCCACCAGGAGCAGGCCCGCCGCGTGGTCCCAGGCCGCCTCCCAGCAGAACGCGGTGGCGTCGCACTCGCCGCGGGCGATGGCCAGGTACTCCAGACCGGCCGAACCGCAGGAGCGGGGCGCGACGCCCTCGGTGTTCAGGCCGAGCAGGGCGCGCTTCTGCTCGTCGGTGGTGAAGTCCGGGTGGGAGGTGGCCACCCGCAGGTCGCGGGAGGGGTCCGGGGAGCCCGCGGTCAGCCGCTCGCCGTCCAGGAAGGCGCCCTTGCCGCGGACCGCGGTGGCCATCTGGTCGCGGGCGGGGGCGTACGTCCAGGAGGCGAGGACGACGCCGCGGTGGGCGAGGGCGACCAGGGTGCAGAACCCGGTGTCGCCGTGGACGAACTGCCGGGTGCCGTCGACGGGGTCGACGATCCACACCGGCGCGTCCTCGCGCAGCGCCCCGTAGATGCCGGGGTTGTCGTGCACCGCCTCCTCGCCGACCACGGCGGAGCCTGGCAGCAGGGCGCGCAGGGCGTCGGTCAGGTACAGCTCGGCCTGGCGGTCGGCGTCGGTGACCAGGTCGTGCGGGCCCGACTTGCGGTCCACCTCGTGTTCGGCGAGCCGGCGCCAGCGCGGCATGATTTCCTGCGCGGCGGCCTTCCGGACGGATTCCTCCACGTCGACGGCGTGCCGGGCGAGAAACTCCTCGATGGTTTCGTTGTCCTCGATCATTCCTCCATGAGACCATGCCCGCTTGACAAACCCCAGCGGCCCGGTGTGCTAGCGGCGACGGCCCGGCGAAAAATGGGCTGCCGGACCACCGGGGTATGGGCTCAGCGGCCCACCGCATAGCCCTGCATGCCGCGCGGGTTGGCGGCCGCGGAGAGCACGCCGGTCGCCGGGTCCCGGGCCACCGCGCACAGCCGGCCCTCCGACCAGGCGTCCGAGACGGTGACGTGGTGGCCGCGGCGCCGCAGCTCGCGGACGACCGCCGGGTCGGTGCGGGACTCGACGGTGACGCTGCCGGGCCGCATGCCGCGCGGGTAGAAGGATCCGGGGAAGCTGTCGTTGTGCCAGTTCGGGGCGTCGATCGCGCCCTGCAGGTCGAGTCCGCCGCGCACGGGCGGGCGCAGTGCGACGGCGAGGAAGAAGTGCAGCTGCCACTGGTCCTGCTGGTCCCCGCCGGGCGTGCCGAAGGCGAGGACGGGCCGGCCGTCGCGCAGGGCGATGCTCGGGCTGAGCGTGGTGCGGGGGCGGCGGCCGGGGGTGAGGGTGTTCGGCAGGCCCTCTTCCAGCCAGGTCATCTGCAGCCGGGTGCCGAGCGGGAAGCCCAGTTCGGGGACGACCGGGTTGGACTGCAGCCAGCCGCCGCTCGGGGTGGCCGCGATCATGTTGCCCCAGCGGTCGACGACGTCCAGGTGGCAGGTGTCGCCGCGGGTCGCGCCGTCCCCGGTGACCTCCGGTTCGCCGGGCACGGGGGACGTGGGGTGCTTGGCGACGGTGGGTTCGCCGACGCCGGGCGCGGCGGCGCGGGCGGCGTCGGCGGCGCCGCGGGCGTGGGAGCCCAGCCGCGGGGGGCGCCCGCCGGGGCTGCCGGGGCGCAGCACGCGGGAGGCGCGGTGGCCGACGCGGGTGCGGCGCTCGGCGTTGTACTCCGCGGAGAGCAGGTCGTCCAGCGGGACCTCGACGGCGTCGCCGTACCAGGCCTCGCGGTCGGCCATGGCCAGCTTGCAGCCCTCGATCAGCAGGTGCGTGTACGCGGCGGAGCCGGGGGGCGGCAGGTCGGGCGGGAGCAGCGCGAGCTGCTGCAGCAGGACCGGGCCCTGGCTCCAGGGGCCCGCCTTGCACACGGTCCAGTCCCGGAAGTCGTACGTCGCCGGGCTCTCGTAGGTCGCGGACCAGGCGGCGAGGTCGTCGACGGTGAGGGTGCCGCGGTGGCGTTCGCCGGTGGTGTCCAGGGTGGGCCGGGCGGCCTGCCGGGCCAGGGCCTCGGCTATGAAGCCGGTGCGCCAGACCTCCCGGGCGGCCTCGATCTGCGCCTCGCGGTCCCCCGCCCCGGCGGTCTCGGCGAGCATCCGCCGCCAGGTGGCGGCGAGGGCGGGGTTGCGCAGCGGGGTGCCGGGCCGCGGGGCGCGGCCGCCGGGCAGGTAGACCTCCGCCGACGACGTCCACTCCGTCTCGAACAGGTGCCGGACGGTCTCGACGGTCGCGCCGATGTTCTCCACCGGAGGGTGTCCGTGCTCGGCGTAGCCGACGGCGTACTTCAGGACGTCGGAGAGGTGCCTGGTGCCGTGGTCGCGCAGCAGCACCATCCACGCGTCGAAGGCGCCGGGGACGGCGGCGGCGAGCGGCCCGGTGCCGGGGACGAGGTCCAGGCCGAGGCCGCGGTAGTGGGCGGGGGTCGCTCCGGCCGGGGCCACGCCCTGCCCGCACAGCACCCGTACCTCCCCGCCGGCCGGGGCGAGCAGGATGGGGACCTCGCCGGCGGGGCCGTTGAGGTGCGGCTCGACGACATGCAGCACGAAGGCCCCGGCGACGGCCGCGTCGTAGGCGTTGCCGCCGTCCTCCAGCACGGCCATGGCGGACTGCGAGGCCAGCCAGTGGGTGCTGGACACCATGCCGAAGCAGCCCTGGAGGGTGGGGCGGGTGGTGAACATGCGGAGCAGGCTACCGATCACCGCGCGCGAGGCGAACCCCCGGCGGCCCGGGCGGGGGGCCGGCCGGGCGGGCGACCCGCGGACAACGCGAACTGAAGTGCGCGCCCCACCCGTTGGGGCATAGGTTGTGCTCGATCACCCGTGCCTCGGCTGAGAGATGGACCGTACCCATGAGCGACCCCGTGACCCCGCCCGGACCCTCGGCGCAGCAGAACATCGACACCTCGGTGCCGCACTCGGCCCGCATCTGGAACTACTGGCTGGGCGGCAAGGACAACTACCCCGTGGACGAGCAGGCGGGCGACGCGTACACCGCCGTCTTCCCGGGCATCGTCACCATCGCCCGCAGCAGCCGCGCCTTCCTGCGCCGCAACATCACGTACCTGGTCACCGAGGCGAAGATCCGGCAGTTCCTGGACATCGGCACCGGGCTGCCCACCGCCGACAACACGCACGAGGTCGCGCAGCGTCTCGCCCCCGAGACCCGGATCGTCTACGTCGACAACGACCCGATGGTCCTGGCCCACGCCCGTGCCCTGCTCTACTCGACGCCCGAGGGGGCGACCGCCTACGTCGACTCCGACGTGCGGGACCCGGAGCGGGTGCTGGCCGCCGCGGCCGACACGCTGGACTTCAGCCGTCCGACGGCGCTGATCCTCAGCAACATCCTGGGGCACATCCCGGACTACGAGCAGGCGCGCGGGATCGTCACCCGTCTGATGGCGGAGCTCCCCTCGGGCAGCTACCTGTCGATCAACGACGGCTCGCGGGGCATCGACCCGGTGTTCGAGCGGGCGCAGGACGCGTACAACGAGAGCGGCGCCGCCCCGTACATCCTGCGCTCCGTCGACCAGATCACCGCGTTCTTCGACGGTCTGGAACTGGTCGAGCCCGGTGTGGTGCCGGTGACCCAGTGGCGCCCGGCCCCGGACGGTCCGTCCCCGGAGCCGATCGGCGAGCACGGGGGGCTTGCCCGCAAGCCGTGACACCGTGACGATGCCCGGCCCCGGCCGCCTCTCCCTCGGGAGGCGGCCGGGGCTTCGTCGTGCCCGAGACGCGAGCCGCCGGGCTCAGCGCCGCGCCTGCCGCGGCGACGACCAGAAGGCGGATGAGGATCCGTCCGCCCTCTGAAGGCGCGGCCGGATCCCCCGCGCACCGCGGCTTCCGGGCGTGGGCAGCCACCGCCGGTGGCGAGGCCCGGCGGTCGTCGGGCCTGCCCGTCCCTCAGGTGTGGGGCCCGGGCCAGGCGGACATGGCGAATGCGGCTGTGCGCCGGAGTTCCTCCGTGGTGGCGCCGTCGCGTGCCTGCTGCGACATCCCCTGGATCACTGCGGCGAAGTAGACCGCCAGAGCACGCACGTCGGTTCCCTCTGCGAGCGACCCGCGGTCCCTCGCCCGCCGCAGGCGCTCCTCGAAGGAGCGGACGTTGGCCACTCTGCGGGCGCGCAGGTCCTGCTCGACATCGGCCGTCCGGGGCGAGCAATTGACTGCCGCGCTGATGATCAGACACCCCGCGGGACGGTCCGGAGCGGTGTAGGACACCGCCGCTTCGTCCAGCATCCTGGCGAACCCCACGCGAGGGTCGCTCTCCTGGTCCAGCGCCTGGTAGAGGAACGCGCCGAAGCTGTCGCCGTAGCGTTCGACGACCTCGTCGAACAGGGCCCGCTTGTCGCCGAAGGCCGCGTACAGGCTCGGCGGGGAGATGCCCATGGCGGCGGTCAGGTCCGCGACGGACGTGCCTTCGTAACCGTGCCGCCAGAACAGGAGCGTGGCCTGACGGAGGGCCGCCTCCCGGTCGAAACTCCGCGGTCGGCCGCGCTTGGTCGAGGTCATCCCTGAATTTTACAGCGATCGCTAGGAAATTAGCGTAGGCTCATCTTTACGTAGCGATCGCTACAAAATACTCTCGCCTACACAGAGGAGAAGTCATGGGTGCTCTGACGGGCCGGACGGCACTGGTCACGGGCGGCAGCCGCGGAATCGGGCGCGCGGTCGCCGAGCGCCTCGGCGTCGAGGGCGCGCTGGTGGCCGTGCACTACGGCCGCGACGCCGCAGCCGCCGACGAGGTCGTCGGCGCCGTCCGCGCCGGGGGCGGAAGGGCGTTCGCCGTGCGGGCCGACCTGAGCGGCCCCGAGGGCGTGGCGGCCCTCTGGGAGGGCTACGACCGGCAGGTCCTGGAGCACTCGGACGACGCCGGCCTCGACATCCTGGTCAACAACGCCGGCATCTCCCCGCGCGGCGAGATCGAGGAGACCACTGCCGAGGCTTTCGACGCGGCCGTCGCCGTCAACATGCGCGCGCCGTTCTTCCTCACCCAGCAGGGCCTCAAGCGCCTGCACGACGGCGGGCGCGTCATCAACATCTCCTCCGGAGCGACCCGGATCGCGCTCCCCGACATCATCGCGTACGCGATGACCAAGGGGGCCGTGGACGTCTTCACCCTCACCCTGGCCAAGACACTCGGCCCGCGCGGCATTACCGTCAACGCGGTCGCGCCCGGCATCATCGACACCGACATGAACGCCACCTGGCTGCGCGGCAACGAGGCCGCCCAGAGGGCCGCGGCCGGTCAGTCGGCGCTCGGCAGGGTCGGCCGCCCCGACGACGTGGCCGACGTGGTCGCCTTCCTCGCCTCCGACGAGGCGCGCTGGGTGACGGGACAGGTCATCGACGCCACGGGCGGATCGCAGCTCTGACCGCACCCTTCGGGGCACCCACGCCCTCCCGGCGGAAACCGGCCCGCTGACCGCGGAGTTGACCTCCCCCGGCCTGCGAACCGGACAGCGGACCAGTTGCTGCTCCTCGCCCGACGGGGTCGGGCCGGGCGCTTGAGAAAAGTCGCTGCTCCGGGGCCGGCGTCACGACGGCGGCGGCCCCGGACGCGGTGAAGGTCACCGGGAACAGCCCGCCCGCGTCCCGCGTTGACGTGGACGGCCGGGCCCGTCGGGCCGCCCGCGGTCGGAGTGGAAGGCGTCAGACGTGCACGGTGAGTACAAGGTTCCCGGCGGCAAGCTGGTCGTGGTGGACGTCGAGGTGGAGGACGGGGTGCTGCGCCACATGCGGGTGGCGGGTGACTTCTTCCTGGAGCCGGACGAGGCCCTCGACGCGGTGAACCGCGCCCTGGAGGGCGCTCCCGCAGAGACGGACGCGGCCGGGCTGGCGGCGCGGATCGAGGCGGCCCTGCCCGCGGGGACCGTGATGTACGGGCTGACCTCGGAGGGCATCGCCATCGCCGTGCGCCGGGCGCTCGCGCACGCCACCGACTGGACGGACTACGACTGGCAGCTGATCCACGAGGGCCCCCAGGATCCGGCGCTGCACATGGCGCTGGACGAGGTGCTGACGGCGGAGGTCGCCGCGGGCCGCCGTCCGCCGACGCTGCGGGTGTGGGAGTGGGCCGCGCCCGCGGTGATCATCGGCAGCTTCCAGTCGCTGCGCAACGAGGTGGACGCCGAGGGGGCGCGCCGGCACGGCATCGAGGTCGTGCGCCGGATCTCCGGCGGCGGGGCGATGTTCGTGGAGCCCGGCAACACGATCACCTACTCGCTGTCGGTGCCGGAGGCGCTGGTGCAGGGGCTGTCGTTCCAGGACAGCTACGCCTATCTCGACGACTGGGTGCTGGGCGCTCTGGGGGACATGGGGATCCGGGCGTGGTACCAGCCGCTGAACGACATCGCCACCGACCAGGGCAAGATCGCCGGTGCGGCGCAGAAGCGGCTGGTGGGGTCCGGCGGCGGGCCGGGTGCGGTGCTGCACCACGTGACGATGGCCTACGACATCGACGCGGACAAGATGCTCGACGTGCTGCGCATCGGGCGGGAGAAGCTGTCCGACAAGGGCACCGGCAGCGCGAAGAAGCGGGTGGATCCGCTGCGCCGGCAGACCGGGCTGGCCCGCGAGGCGGTCATCGAGCGGATGATCGACTCCTTCGGGGACCGCTACGGCCTCACCGCCGGCAAGGTGACCGACGAGGAGCTGACCCGGGCCGCGGAACTGGCGCGGGAGAAGTTCGCCTCCGACGCGTGGACGGCGCGGGTGCCCTGACCCGCCCGGCGGACCCGCGGCTCGACGACCCCGCACACATATCCGCTGTTCACAGGGTTAAGTAGGACAAACACGGGCGCTGTTCGGTGCGTTGCTGTCATCGCCCCCCTACGGAGCGAGTTCGCCCTTCCGCCCCACCGGGACTCGTGTGAGACTGGCCGTCCCGTCCGCAGTGCGGACCTCCTCCGCACCGTCCCCCACGAGAAGTGCGCCGTGCGTTCCTTGCCTCTGCCGCTCGCCCTCACCGCACGTCTGTCGCCGGTGGTCGTCCTCGCCGCGGCCGGCTGGGCGCTGTCGTCCGGTCCCCTGGCGGCGCCGCAGGCTGCCGAGAACAAGCCGGTCGAGAAGACGCAGACCCAGTCCGCTCCCGGCCCGTCGACGACGCAGGAGTCGAAGACGTACACCGCCGCGCCCGCGCCCTGCGGGGCGCTGGCCGCCAAGAGCGTCAAGTCCCTCGTGCCGGGGGCGAAGACGGCCGGCAAGGAGATCGCGTCGACCGACTCCAAGCTGCGCCGCACCTGTTCCTGGAACGCGCTCAAGGGCTACGAGTACCGCTGGCTCGACGTGTCGTTCGAGGTGCTGGCCTCCGACGAGGCGGCGGAGCGCAGTTACGGGTCGCGGGTGGAGGAGAAGAGCGGCGGCGGCGAGGTCCCCGGGCTCGGTGACGAGGCGTACTCCGTGGTGAATCTGACCACCGAGGACAAGCAGCAGACCCGGGAGGGCGTGGTGCTGGCCCGTGCCTCCAACGCGCTGGTCGTCGTCACGTACAACGGCAGTGACTTCGAGTCGAAGAAGGCCCCGTCCACCGACGAGATCAACAAGGGTGCCATCAAGGCCGCCAAGGAAGCGGTGGCCGCGCTGCAGAACGGCGCCAAGGGCTGACCCCGGGCGCCGTCCCGGCCGTTCACCCCTCGCGCCGCACGCCCTCCCGGCCACGGCCGGTGGCCGTCATCAGCACCAGGTACAGGACCATCGACGTGCCCAGGCCCACCGCCCAGCCGTAGTCGGCCAGCGGCGCGAGCGCCGGCAGGGGGCGCCCGTCGATGATGGGGTCGAAGTCGGCGCCGCCGACGGCGAGGACACCGCCCACCCCGAAGGCGGCCACCGCCCGCCAGTTCCAGCCGCCCTCGTACCAGTAGCGGCCGCCCGTGCGGTACAGGTCGACGAGGTCGAGCCGGGCGCGGCGCAGCAGCCAGTAGTCGGCGATGAGGATGCCCGCGACGGTGCCGAGCAGGCCGCCGACCAGGCCGAGCCAGGTGAAGATGTAGCCCTGCGGGTCGGAGTACAGCTTCCACGGGAAGATCAGCACCGCCAGCACGCAGGTGATCAGCGCGCCCGCGCGGAAACTGACCTTGCGCGGGGCGACGTTGGAGAAGTCGAAGGCGGGTGAGACCAGGTTCGCCGCGATGTTCACGGACAGGGTCGCCACCAGCACGGTGACCAGGGCGAAGAGCAGGCCGACGGTGTTGTCCGTCTTGGCGGCGAGCTGCACCGGGTCCCAGATGGCCTCGCCGTAGACGGCCTGGCTGCCGGAGGTGACCATGACGGACAGGAACGCGAACAGCGTCATGGTGGTGGGCAGCCCCAGGGCCTGGCCCCAGGTCTGCGCCTTCTGGCTCTTGCCGTAGCGGGTGAAGTCCGGGATGTTCAGCGACAGGGTGGACCAGAAGCCGATCATGCCCATCAGGGCCGGGGCGAACAGGGTCCAGAAGTCCGGGCCCCAGCCGAGCCGGGAGGGCTGGTCGAGCAGCGGGCCGAAGCCGCCCGCCTTGTCGCTCATCCACCACAGCATCACGAAGGCGCCGACGAGCACGAAGGGCGCCGCCCAGTTCTCGAAGCGGCGGATGGTCTCCATGCCGCGGTAGATGATGGCGACCTGGATCGCCCAGAAGATCGCGAAGGACAGCCACATGGTCCAGGCGTAGCCGCCGAACGTCGCCGCGTTCGTCCAGCCGTCGCCGATCAGCTTGCCGGCGAGGAAGTAGATGGCCTCGCCGCCGATCCAGGTCTGGATGCCGAACCAGCCGCACGCCACCAGCGCCCGGACGACGGCGGGGAGGTTGGCGCCGCGGATACCGAAGGAGGCGCGCGCGAACACCGGGAAGGGGATGCCGTACTTGGGGCCGGCGTGCCCGGTGAGCAGCATCGGGACCAGCACGATGACATTGGCCAGGGCGATGGTGAACACCGCCTGCTTCCAGTCCATGCCGACCGCGATGAGTCCGGAGGCCAGCGTCCAGGAGGCGGTGTTGTGGGCCATGCCGACCCACAGCGCGGAGAAGTTGTACGTGGTCCAGGTGCGGCGCCGTACGGGTACCGGCAGCAGGTCGGCGTTGGCGTAGCGGCCGCTCGGGGCGGTGGCGTCCGGGGCGAGCTCCACCCGCCCGTCGGCGAGGGTGACCTGGGACGCGGCGGGTATGGCGGTGGGAGCGGTGTCGGTCATGGGCGGGCCCCTCGGATGAGGCGGGACGGGACAGGGCCGTGCGGGTGCGCGCCGATGGGGGGTGGGGCCGGGGAGCGTCCCGGCGGCCCCCTTCCCCGGGCTGTGGGAAGGGGGAGACGCGTGGGAGGTGGCCGGAGGCCGGCGGTGCAGGTCAGCCGGCGAGGGCCGGGATGATCCGCTCGCCGTAGGCGTCGATCACGGCCTCCTGCGCGTCGTGCATGTCGTAGACGGCGAACTGGTCGACGCCGAGCGCGCGCAGGGCCTTCAGCTTCTCGATGTGCTTCTCGGCCGGGCCGATGAGGCAGAACCGGTCGACGATCTCGTCGGGGACGAACTGCGTGTCCGGGTTGCCGCTGCGTCCGTGGTGGGAGTAGTCGTAGACCTGGCGGGACTTGATGTAGTCGGTGAGTTCGTGCGGGACGACGCTGCCGTCGGCGCCGTACTTGGACACCAGGTCGGCGACGTGGTTGCCGACCATGCCGCCGAACCAGCGGCACTGCTCGCGGGCGTGGGCGAGCGCCTCGGGCGAGTCGTCGGCGGTGACGTAGGCCGGGGCGGCGACGCAGACGGTGACCTCGGCGGGGTCGCGGCCGGCGGCGACGGCAGCGTCCTTGACCGCTTTGACCATGTACTCGGTGAGGTAGAGGTCGGCGAGCTGCAGGATGAAGCCGTCGGCCTCCTCGCCGGTCATGCGCAGCGCCTTGGGTCCGTAGGCGGCCATCCACACCGGCAGGCGGGCGTCCGGGCCGATCCAGGGGAAGCGGACGACGGTGCCGCCGCCGAGGTCGGCCTCGCCGCCGCTCGCGAGGGTGCGGATGACCTTCATGGCGTCGCTGATGCGGGCCAGCGTGTTGGGGGCGCGTCCGGCGACGCGCATCGCGGAGTCGCCGCGGCCGATGCCGCAGACGGTGCGGTTGCCGTACATGTCGTTGAGGGTGGCGAAGGTGGAGGCGGTCACCTCCCAGGTGCGGGTGCCGGGGTTGGTCACCATGGGGCCGACCGTCAGGGTCGTGGTGTTCGCGAGGATCCGGCTGTGGATGACGAAGGGTTCCTGCCACAGCACGGCGGAGTCGAAGGTCCAGCCGTGGGTGAAGCCGTTGCGCTCGGCGCGCTGCATCAGGTCGACGACCCGCGAGGCCGGCGGGTCGGTCTGCAGGACGAGTCCGAAGTCCATGCGCACCACTCCTAGGTGAGGTACTGACAGGTGGAACGAGGGGTGTAGGCGCCGTGCCCGGCGCGCCCGGTGTACTCCCGCTCGGTGATGACGGGCACCCCGCGCGAGAGGACGGTCTCGACGCGGCCGGTGATGCGTTTGCCCTCGTACGCCGAGTAGTCGACGTTCATGTGGTGCGTCTCGGCGGACAGCACCTGCTCGGCGCCCGGGTCGTAGATGACGACGTCGGCGTCGGCGCCGGGGGCGAGGGTGCCCTTCTTCGGGTACAGGCCGAACATCCGGGCCGGGGTGGCGCAGGCGATCTCGATCCAGCGGCGGCGGGAGATGTGCCCGTCGACCACGGCCTGGTGCAGCAGGTCCATGCGGTGCTCCACGCCCGGCAGCCCGTTGGGGATCTTGGAGAAGTCGCCGCGGTCGAGCTCCTTCTGGCCCACGAAGCAGAAGGGGCAGTGGTCGGTGGAGACGACCTGGAGGTCGTTGGTGCGCAGGCCCCGCCACAGGGACGCCTGGTGCTCCCTGGGCCGCAGCGGCGTGCTGCACACGTACTTGGCGCCCTCGAAGTCCGGTTCGGCGAGGTTGTCGGTGGACAGGAACAGGTACTGCGGGCAGGTCTCGCCGAAGACGTTCAGGCCGTCGTCGCGGGCCCGGGTCAGTTCGGCGACCGCCTCGGCCGCCGAGACGTGCACCACGTACAGCGGGGCGCCGGCGACCTGGGCGAGCCGGATGGCGCGGTGGGTGGCCTCGGCCTCCAGCAGCGCCTTGCGGACCTCGCCGTGGTGGCGGGGGTCGGTCTCGCCGCGGGCCAGGGCCTGCTGCACCAGGACGTCGATGGCGATGCCGTTCTCGGCGTGCATCATGATCAGGCCGCCGTTGTCGGCGGAGCGCTGCATGGCCCGCAGGATCTGCCCGTCGTCGCTGTAGAAGACGCCCGGGTAGGCCATGAACTGCTTGAAGCTGGTGACCCCTTCGTCCACCAGGAGATCCATCTCCTTGAGCGTGTCGTCGTTCACGTCGGAGACGATCATGTGGAAGCCGTAGTCGACGGCGCAGTTGCCCTCGGCCTTGGCGTGCCAGGCGTCGAGGCCCTCGCGCAGGGAGTGGCCGACGCTCTGCACCGCGAAGTCGACGACGGTGGTGGTGCCGCCCCAGGCGGCGGCCCGGGTGCCGGTCTCGAAGGTGTCGGAGGCGAAGGTGCCGCCGAACGGCAGCTCCATGTGGGTGTGCGCGTCGACGCCGCCCGGCAGGACGTACTTCCCGGTGGCGTCGAGGGTGCGGTCGGCGGTGAAGGCCCCGGCGGCGGGGGTGCCGGTGGCGGCGAGGGCGGCGATGCGGCCGTCCTCGATCAGGACGTCGGCGTGGATCTCGTCCGAGGCGGTGATGACGAGTCCACCCCGGATGACGGTACGGCTCATGCGTGCACGCTCCGCTGGGTCGTGGTCGGACGGTGCGGGCCGCCGGGGGCCGGCGGCGGGGTCCCCGGCGCCCGCGCACGGGTGGCGTCGCGTGCGCGGGCGCCGGGTACCGGGACGGTCAGGGCGCGGTGAGCGGGGGGTAGGCGTCCGGGCGGCGGTCGCGGTAGAACTGCCAGCGGTCGCGGACCTCGCGCAGCTTGGCCATGTCCAGGTCGCGGACGACGAGTTCGGTCTGCTTGTCGCTGGCGACCTCGCCCACGAACTGCCCCTCGGGGTCGGCGAAGTACGACGTCCCGTAGAAGTCGTTGTCGCCGAGTTCCTCCACTCCGACCCGGTTGATCGCGCCGACGAAGTACTCGTTGGCGACGGCAGAGGCCGGCTGCTCCAGCTGCCAGAGGTAGGCGGACAGACCCCGGGAGGTGGCCGAGGGGTTGAACACGATCTCCGCGCCGGCGAGTCCGAGTGCCCGCCAGCCCTCGGGGAAGTGGCGGTCGTAGCAGATGTAGACGGCGATGCGGCCCGCCTTGGTGTCGAACACGGGCCACCCGAGGTTGCCCGGGCGGAAGTAGAACTTCTCCCAGAAGCCCTTCACCTGCGGGATGTGGTGCTTGCGGTACTTGCCGAGGTAGGAGCCGTCCGCGTCGATGACCGCCGCGGTGTTGTACAGCACGCCCGGCTGTTCCTCCTCGTACATCGGCAGGACGAGGACGAGGCCGAGTTCCCTGGCGAGGGCCTGGAAGCGCTTGACGATCGGGCCGTCGGGGATGCGCTCGGCGTACTCGTAGAACGCGGGGTCCTGGACCTGGCAGAAGTAGGGCCCGTAGAACAGCTCCTGGAAGCACAGTACGGAGGCGCCCTGGGCGGCGGCGTCGCGGGCGGCCTGCTCGTGGACCTGGATCATCGACTCCTTGTCGCCGGTCCAGGCGGTCTGGAAGACGGCGGCACGGATCACTGGGCTCATCGGGACCTCCGGTCGCTCGGTGTCCGGTGAGCCTAGGAACGCGGGCGGTGCGCGGTGAGTTGCACCGTGTCACGTCTGCGGGGGCGCGGCATGTCACCGTGTCACCTTCCCGACTGCCATGGTTTCCACCGCCGTTGCCGCCGTTGCCGCCGTGCCGATGCTGCCGTGTACCGCCGTCGTTGCCGTGTGCCGCCGTCGCTGCCGTTGCCGCCGTCGTTGCCGCCGTCGTTGCCGTTGCCGGCGTCGTCGCCGTGTCGCCGCCGTCCGGGCCGGTCACTGCTGTTGCGCGTCGTGCGCGAGGAGCGCGATGTGCACCGAGGCGGCCTGCTCGAAGTCGTCCAGGTCCACCCCGAGGCGGGCCTGTATCGCCTCCAGGCGACGGTAGAGCGCGGGCCGGGACACGTGGTGCAGCTGGGCGGTGCGGGACTTGTTCCGGCCGGTGGCGAGGTAGGTCCGCAGCACGGACAGCAGGTCCTCGTCCGGTTCCGCCAGCAGGCCGTCCAGCTCCCGCTCCGCGAACGACTGCACCTCCGGGTCGTCGCGCAGCAGCCGGACCAGGCCGCGCAGGTGCACGTCCCGGAGCCGCACCACGGCGGGCAGGTCCAGCGCGGCGGTGGACCCGGCGACGGCGTCCGCGACGTGCCGGGCCTCGCGCAGCCCGGCAGGGACGTCGTCGAAGGCGGTGCGCGCCCCGGCCGCCGCCACCACGGCCGGGGCTGGGCCCCCGGTGCGCAGCCGGGCCGCGAAGTGGGCGGTGAGCGCGTCGGCGTCCTGGTCGCGGGCGAGGCTCAGCAGCACCGCGCTGGTGCCGTCGGTCAGTTCGGCGACGATCCCGGACAGCCCCAGCAGGCGCAGGACCCGGTCGAGCCCGGAGGGGGTGAGGCCGCGCACGACGAGCGGCACGAAGGTGCGCCGGTTGACCGGCAGCCCGGCCGCGCGGGCCCGGGGCAGCAGCTGCCGGGCCGGTACGACGCCGCTGACCAGGTCGGTGAGCAGGCTCTGCGCCGACTGTTCCTCCCAGGAGCAGTCGGTGGTGCCGCCGAGCATGCGGTGCAGGACGAGTGCCTCGGCGGCCCGGTCGGCGAGCAGGCGTCCGGTCGCGGTGTCGCCGCGGTAGCCGCACAGCACGATCCGGCCCCACCGCTCCCCGCGCCCGCCGAGTTCGGCGCGGATCCAGCCGTCGCCCTCGCCGCCGCCGGCCTGGCGGGCGACGCGTTCCCAGTCCCGCAGCACGTCGTCGACGGCCGGGCGCTCCCCCGCGGTGCCCAGGACGCGGTGGGCGAGGTTGGCGACGACGACGGGGCAGCCGCTGTGCCGGGCGACCTCGTCGAGCAGGCGTTGCAGGGGCGCACCGGCGGTGATCAGCGCGGTGAGTTCGGTGCGGACGGCCTCGGAGAGGCTGACGGCGGCGAACTTGCGCCGCACCAGCCGGGACTGCACCTCCTCGGTCAGCTGGGCGAACGGGGAGGGCCGGTGGAGCACCACGAGCGGCAGGCCGCAGCGTTCGGCGACCCGGCGCATCACGTCCGGCGGGGAGGGGAAGGCCCGGCCGAGTCCCAGGACCACCGCGGAGGCCTCGGCGCGGTGCATGGAGCGCACGTACTCGGCCTGCTTGTCCTCGTCGCCGGCGAGCAGCACGCCGGTGGTGAGCACCATCTCGCCGCCGCTGAGCATCACCCCCACGTCGGCCGCCTCGGCGACGTGCACCCAGCGCACCGGCCGGTCCAGCAGGCCCGCCCCGGCCACCACCTCGGGCTCCCCGGCGAGCACCCGTTCGAGCGCGAGGACCTGCCGGACCGACAGGGCCGGGGCCGGTGCTTCCCAGGACTGCGAGGCGGTGGTCATGGCGGGTGTCCCCTCGGTCGGTGGCCGCGTGATCGGTGTGCCGGCTGGGCTCTTCGTTTGGATCAGGCCGGACCCCGCTCCCTGATCCGGCATGATCCGAACGAGAGGCCCTAGAGGAGGCTGCGCAGGGCCTCCTCCAGGATCGCGGCGCCCTCCTCGGCCTCGGCGACGTTCAGGGACAGCGGCGGGGCGACGCGCAGGCAGCTCGTGTCGTGGCCGCCGCCCTTGCCGATGAGCAGTCCCCCGGCCCGGGCCGCCTCCAGCACGGCGGACGCGGCCTGCGGGTCGGCCTCGTCGGTGCCGGGCCGGGTCAGCTCGATGCCGATCATCAGCCCCCGTCCGCGCACCTCCCGTACGGCCGGCACGTGGGCGGCGGCGGCGCGCAGCCGTTCGATGAGCATTCCGCCGACCCGCCGGGCGTTGCCCTGGAGGTCGTGTTCGAGGTGGTAGGTGAGGTTGGCGAGACCGGCGGCCATGGTGATCTGGGTGCCGCCGAACGTGGAGATGCTGTTGGCGTCCAGGCAGTTCATGATCTCGGCGCGGGCGACGACGCCGCCGATGGACATGCCGTTGCCGATGCCCTTGGCGAAGGTCAGCATGTCGGGCGGGCCGTTGCGGCCGTGGGCCTGCCAGCCCCAGAAGTGCTCCCCGGTGCGGCCCCAGCCGGTCTGCACCTCGTCGGAGATCCACAGGATGCCGTGCCGGTCCAGCACCTCGCGGAACGCCGCGTACAGGCCGTCGGGCGGGGAGGTGAAGCCGCCGACGCCCTGGATCGGTTCGGCGATCAGGGCGGCGGGCGGACGGGTGTGGCCGAGCAGGTCCTTCAGGTCGTCGACGCAGGCGGCGACGAAGTCGTAGTCGTCCAGCGCGGCGAACGGTCCCCGGCCGCGGACGCCGCCGTGCACGTACAGCGTCTGCAGCGGGGACATCGACGTCGGCGACCAGCCGCGGTTGCCGGTGATCCCGACGGCACTGAAGGAACGGCCGTGGTAGCTGTTGCGCATGGCGAGGACGGTGTTGCTGCGCCGGTAGGTGGTGGCGAGCAGCAGGGCGGCGTCGTTGGCCTCGGTGCCGGAGGTCGTGAAGAACACCCGGGCGTCCGGGATGCCGCTCAACTGGGCGATGCGTTCGGCGAGTTCCACCATCGGCCGGTTGAGGTAGAGGGTGGAGGAGTGCACGATGCGCCCGGCCTGGTCGGCGACCGCCTTGGTCACCTCGGGCAGTGCGTGGGCGGTCATGGTGGTGAGGATGCCGCCGAAGAAGTCGAGGTACCGGTTGCCGTCGGAGTCCCAGACGTGGCGTCCCTCGCCGTGGGTGATCTCGATGGGCTCCTCGTAGTAGAGGGCGAGCCAGTCGGGGAGCACCGAGCGGTGGCGTCCCAGCAGGTCGTCGGTCACGGCCGCACCAGCCCTTCGTAGGCGTCGGGACGGCGGTCGCGGTAGAAGGCCCACTGCTGCCGCACCTCCTCGATGAGGTCGAAGTCCAGGTCGCGGACCACGAGTTCCTCGTTGCTGTCGCTGGCGACGCCGCCGACGAACTGGCCGCGCGGGTCGACGAAGTACGAGGTGCCGTAGAAGTCGTTGTCCCCGTACTCCTCCCGGCCGACACGGTTGATGGCGGCGACGAAGTACTCGTTGGCGACGGCGGCGGCCGGCTGCTCCAGCTGCCACAGGTAGGACGACAGGCCGCGGTGGGTGGCCGAGGGGTTGTAGACCAGCTGCGCGCCGTTGAGGCCGAGCTGGCGCCAGCCCTCGGGGAAGTGGCGGTCGTAGCAGATGTAGACGCCGACCTTGCCGACGGCGGTGTCGAAGACGGGCCAGCCGAGGTTGCCGGGCTTGAAGTAGAACTTCTCCCAGAAGCCCTTGACCTGCGGGATGTGGTGCTTGCGGTACTTGCCGAGGACGGTGCCGTCGGCGTCGATCACGGCGGCGGTGTTGTAGTAGAAGCCCGTCTGCTCCACCTCGAACACCGGCACGACGATCACCATGCCGGTCTCCCGGGCCAGCTCGCGCATGCGGCGGGTGGTCGGCCCGTCGGGCACCGGTTCCGCCCAGCGGTAGTGCTCCGGGTCCTGGACCTGGCAGAAGTAGGGGGCGTTGAAGACTTCCTGGAACCCGATGATCCGCGCGCCCCGCCGGGCCGCCTCCCGGGCGTGCTCCTCGTGTTTCGCCAGCATGGACTCGGTGTCGCCGGTCCAGGTCGCCTGGACCAGAGCGGCACGTACGACGTTGGCCATGAGCTGCTCCTTCGACGCGGCGTCAGCGCCTCTACGCCCGTAGAAACGGTCGTAGAGGGACGAACGTAAGCCTCTCGGACGTCCTTGCCAAGACCATCGTCCTGCGGGCCGGTCAGTCCCCGCGGTTTCGCACTCCGGTGGGTGAGTCGCCGGGCCCGCGGGCGGGCGCGTGCGGCCGGTCCCGGCGCCGGTCAGGCGGTCGCTCCGGCGACCCGGAGGGCGTGCAGGACGTCCCAGTGCCGCTCGTCCGAGACGCCCCGGGCGGCGGCCAGCAGCAGGGGCACCAGCCGGGGCGGGTCGAGGGCGGCGCTGCGGGCGGCCTCCTGCGGGGTGCGCATCCGGACGTAGGCGTCGAGCAGGGCCCGCACGTCGTGGTGGCGGCCGTCGGCGGCGAGGCCGAGGACCTCCCGGGCGACGGCCTCGGCGGGCCGGACGACACCCTGCCGGAGGACCTCCCGCGCGTCCTCCGCCAGGCCGGCCGCGGTCAGCGCGCCGGCCACGGCGGCCAGCCGGCCCAGGGGCAGGGAGGCGGCCTCCCACAGCAGCGTCGTCCAGTCCGCCTCCAGCCCGGCCGCCCGCAGCCCCGCCGCGAGCAGCGGGAAACGGACCGCGGGCCACTGTGCCGCCTCGGCCAGCAGGGCGTGCGCGGCCCCGCTGCGTCCCTCGGCCCGGCGGCGGGCCAGCAGCCGGGCGGTGTGTGCGACGGCCTCCCGGTCCGCGGCCGAGGGCTGCGGGGCGGGGGTGCTCCCGGGCGGGCCCTGCCCCGCCGGTGCCTCCTCGGCGGCGCCGGCGAAGCGCGCGCCTCGGGGGCCGCGCCCGGGAGCGGGGGCGTGGGGCGCGAGCTGCGGCAGGGCGCCGGGCGGCACGGCCCGGGCGGCGGACCCCTCCTCCCCGGCCCCGGCGAACCGGGCGCCGCCCCGCCGGGGCTTGGGGGGCGGAGCGGGCGGTGGGGAGTGCGGTGGTGCGGGGGCGCCCGGGGCGGCGGGGCCGGCCGCCCCCGGCTCCGGGCGCGGGGCCCGGTCGTCCAGGGCCGCCAGCCGCGCCCGGAGTTCCGCGCAGCGGGCCGTGGCGCGGGTGTGGTCGTCGTGGGCCCAGGCGAGGCCGGCGCGCAGGGGCCCGGCCTCCTCGGGGGTGGCGGCCCGGGTCAGCCGGAGGTTCAGCCGGGCCCGGCGTTCGGCGGCGTACCTGCGCTCGCGGAGCGTCACGTCGAGGCGGTCGCTCAGCGCGTCCCGGGCGCCGGGGCGGGCGTCGTGCGCGGCGCGGGCGGCGGCGTACAGGGTGCGGGCCCGGTGGGTCTCGGCGTCGGCGGCCGCGACGCCGTGGACGGCGGCGACGTCCTGGAGGAGCGCCTGGAGGACGTCCCAGGGCGGCAGTTCACGGCCGTCGAGGCAGGCCCGCATGCCGTCCGGGTCCCGTTGCCGGAACACCGCCCACCACCCGCCGGAGCCGTCCAGCCGCGCCACCAGTGCGTGCAGGTAGTCCGTGAACTCCCGGACAGAGTCCGGGAGTTGTTTCGCCACCATCGCCAACCCCCGCCAGAACTGGAGCACTTAGCTCCGTCAGGCAACACCAGACGTGTTACGTCCGCGCTACGGGGAGTTTTCCGGCGGTCACGGATGTGCCGGGCCGCCCGGGCCAGGCGGCGAGCGGCAGCTCCGGCGAGCACTGCCGGAGCAGGTCGTCCAGCGACAGTCCGAGCTCCGCGGCCAGCGCGGCCACGGTGAAGAACGCGGGGGTCGGGGCCCGGCCGGTCTCGATTTTGCGCAGGGTCTCCGGCGAGAGGCCGGCACCCGTCGCCACTTCGGTCATGCTGCGGTCGCCGCGCGCCTCGCGGAGCAGCCGGCCGAGCCGCTCGCCGCGCCTGCGCTCTTCCGGGGTCAAAGGGGTGCGCACCATGTCACCCATTCTAATACCGGTATAGTAATTGGCATGGTGGAGCTGAAGACCCCGGCATCGATCGATGCCATGTACGAGACGGGCCAGGTCGTCGCGGGCGCGCTGACTGCCGTGCGGAAGGCGGCGGGCGTCGGCGTGCCGCTGCTGGAGCTGGACGAGGTCGCACGGGACGCGCTGCGGGCGGCGGGGGCGGACTCCCCGTTCCTGGGTTACCGGCCGTCCTTCGCCCCGACCCCGTTCCCGGCGGTGCTGTGCACGTCGGTCAACGACGCGATCGTGCACGGGATCCCGACGGGATACCGGCTGCGCGACGGCGATCTGGTGTCCGTCGACTTCGGCGCCCACCTGGGCGGCTGGGCCGGCGACTCCGCGCTCAGCTTCGTCGTCGGCACCCCGCGCCCGGCGGACCTGCGGCTGATCGAGACCGCGGAGCGGGCCCTCGCGGCCGGTGTCGCGGCGGCCGTCGTCGGCAACCGCATCGGCGACATCGCGCACGCCATCGGCACCGTGTGCCGGGGCGCGGGCTACGGCATCCCGCAGGACTTCGGCGGGCACGGCATCGGCCGCCGCATGCACGAGGACCCGTCGGTGCCGAACGAGGGGCGGCCCGGCCGGGGCATGCGCCTGCGCGCCGGGCTGGTCCTCGCGATCGAGCCGATGGTGATCGGCGGCGGCACCGACGCGTACCACGCCGACGCCGACGGCTGGACGCTGCGCACCGACGACGGCTCACGCGCCGCGCACGCGGAACACACGGTGGCGGTCACCGAGGACGGCCCCCGGATCCTGACGGCGCGCTGACGGGCCGGGCCCGCCCGCCCCCGGGGTGCCGCCCCGGGGCGATCGTGCGAAGGTGACGAGGTGGGCGCCCTCGGCGTCCCAGGGACACGCATGACACGGCAGCCCCGTGTGTAACCGGGACCCGGCCGGGCACCCGCGTCCGGACCGGTACGTCGAGCAGTGAGCGCGCCCCGGGGTCCTTCGGTCCCGGCTCCGCCCGCCCCAGGGGGGATCCCGCGAGGCGCCGGAACGGATCGCCATGACCAGCGGGTTCACAGGTCCGCAGGGCTACGGCTCGGACCCCTTCGGAGAATTCCTCGCCCGGTTCTTCGGTGGGCCGCGCCCCCGGCAGATAGACATCGGGCGGCTGCTGAGCCGGCCGGCCCGGGAACTGGTGCGCGGTGCCGCCCAGTACGCCGCCGAGCACGGCAGCCGGGACCTGGACACGCAGCATCTGCTGCGGGCCGCCCTCGCCAGTGAGCCGACCCGCAGTCTGCTCAGCCGGGCGGGCGCGGACCCCGACGCGCTGGCGTCGCAGATCGACGAGCGGTCCGGCCCCGCCCAGCACGCGCCGGACGCCGCTCCCCCGCCGACGTCCCTGTCCCTGACCCCGGCCGTCAAGCGGGCCCTGCTGGACGCGCACGAGCTGGCGCGGGCCAACGGCGCGGGCTACATCGGCCCGGAGCACGTGCTCGGCGCGCTCGCCGCGAACCCCGACTCGGCGGCCGGTCACATCCTGAACGCGGCCCACTACACGCCCGCCCCGCCCCCGTCGGAGGCACCGGAGGGGCCCCCGACGCGCGCCGAGCGGCCGCGTCCCGCCACCGGCACGCCCACCCTGGACAAGTACGGGCGCGACCTGACGGAGCTGGCCCGCGAGGGCCGCATCGACCCGGTGATCGGCCGGGAGGAGGAGATCGAGCAGACCGTCGAGGTGCTCTCCCGGCGCGGCAAGAACAACCCTGTGCTGATCGGCGACGCGGGGGTCGGCAAGACCGCCGTCGTGGAGGGGCTGGCCCAGCGCATCGCCGACGGGGACGTGCCCGACGTACTGCTCGGGCGGCGCGTCGTCGCCATGGATGTGACGGCCGTGGTGGCCGGGACCCGCTACCGGGGCGACTTCGAGGAGCGGATGACGGCCATCGTCGACGAGATCCGCAGCCACTCCGACCGGCTGATCGTCTTCATCGACGAGCTGCACACGGTCGTCGGCGCCGGGGGCGGCGGCGAGGGCGGGTCGCTGGACGCCGGGAACATCCTCAAGCCGGCCCTGTCCCGGGGCGAGCTGCACGTCGTGGGCGCCACCACCCTGGAGGAGTACCGCAAGATCGAGAAGGACGCGGCGCTCGCCCGGCGCTTCCAGCCGATCCTGGTGCCCGAGCCCCGCCCCGCCGACGCCGTCGAGATCCTGCGCGGCCTGCGCGACCGGTACGAGGCCCACCACCAGGTGCGCTACACCGACGAGGCGCTGGTGGCGGCCGTGGAGCTGTCCGACCGCTACCTCAGTGACCGGCGTCTGCCCGACAAGGCCATCGACCTGATCGACCAGGCCGGTGCCCGGGTGCGGCTGCGGGCCCGGACCAAGGGCACCGACGTGCGCGCCCTGGAGCGCGAGGCCGAGCAGCTGACCTGCGACAAGGACCAGGCGGTCGCGGACGAGCAGTACGAGCGGGCGACCGAGCTGCGGGACCGCATCGCGGAGCTGAAGCGCCGGATCGAGGAGGCCGGCGGCGGCGCGGAGGTGGACGAGGGCCAGGATCTGGTGGTGGACACGGAGGCGATCGCCGAGGTGGTGTCCCGGCAGACCGGCATCCCGGTCAGCCGCCTCACCGAGGAGGAGAAGTCCCGGCTGCTGCAGCTCGAACAGCACCTGCACCAGCGGGTCGTCGGCCAGGACGAGGCCGTGCGGGTCGTCTCGGACGCGGTGCTGCGCTCCCGCGCCGGGCTCGCCAGCCCGGACCGGCCGATCGGCAGCTTCCTGTTCCTCGGCCCCACCGGTGTCGGCAAGACCGAACTGGCCCGCGCGCTCGCGGAGGCGCTGTTCGGCAGCGACGACCGGATGGTGCGGCTCGACATGAGCGAGTACCAGGAGCGGCACACCGTCAGCCGGCTGGTGGGCGCGCCGCCCGGGTACGTCGGCCACGAGGAGGCCGGGCAGCTGACCGAGGTGGTGCGGCGGCACCCGTACTCGCTGCTGCTGCTCGACGAGGTGGAGAAGGCCCACCCGGACGTCTTCAACGTCCTGCTCCAGGTCCTCGACGACGGCCGGCTGACCGACGCGCAGGGCAGGACCGTGGACTTCACCAACACGGTCATCGTGATGACCAGCAACCTCGGCTCGGAGGCGATCACCCGGCGGGGCGCGACGCTCGGGTTCGCGTCGGGCGGCACGGAGGCCGACGAGGAGGCGCGGCGCGAGCAGATCCTGCGGCCGCTGCGGGAGCACTTCCGGCCCGAGTTCCTCAACCGGATCGACGAGGTGGTGGTGTTCCGCCAGCTCATCCCCGAGGAGTTGCGCCTGATCACCGACCTGCTGCTGGAGTCGACGCGTCGCGGGCTCAAGGGCCAGGGCATCGGCGTGGAGTTCACCGAGGCGGCCGTGGACTGGCTGGCCCGGCGCGGCTACCAGCCCGAGTACGGGGCCCGGCCGTTGCGCCGCACCATCCAGCGGGAGGTCGACAACGAGCTGTCCCGGCTGCTCCTGGACGGCACGCTCCGGGAGGGCGGCCGGGTCACGGTCGACGCGGAGGACGGGCGTCTCGCCTTCCGCGTCGCGCAGACCCCGGCGCCGGAGCTGTGAACCGGCCGCAGGGCGGGGCCCGTTCCGCCCGGGAGTGGGCCCCGCGGCTCTGAGCCGTGTCTTTCGGAACACTCCGACTCGGATCGACGGCGCCTTGACAGTTGCCGGTGAGCGGGGCTTGGTGCGTGCAGCTGCAAGGCGGAGGAGGGCGCCGATGCGGAGCATCGGCAACCGACGACAACGCGGCTGGGGGTGCCCCCTCCGGGGGAGTGCGTGCCGAGCCCCGCGGCCCCGGGGTGCTCCGAAAGACACGGCCTAGCGTCGGGGCCGGACCACCATGGCCGAGCCGCCGCCCCGGCGCTCGGGTTCGGCGGCGGCGAGCCAGGCGCCGCCGGGCAGGCGTTGGACGGCCGTGGCGGCGCCGATCTCCGGGTTCCGGGTGAAGGAGTGCCCGATCGCCTCCAGCCGCTGCCGGACCGCATGGTCGTACAGGCCCGGTTCGAGGTCGGTGCGGGCCGTGTTGCGCTGGCTGGCGCGGGGCGCGGCGATCGCGTCGGCCAGCGGCAGCCCGCGGTCGAGGAATCCGGTCAGGGTCTGCAGCACGGTCGTGATGATGGTGGAGCCGCCGGGTGATCCGAGGGCCACCACGGGCCGGTCGTGGCGGTCCAGGACGATCGTCGGGGAGATCGAGGAGCGGGGCCGCTTGCCGGGGCCGGGCAGGTTCGGGTCGTGGACGGCGGGGTTCGCGGGGGCGAAGGAGAAGTCGGTCAGCTCGTTGTTGAGCAGGAAGCCCCGGCCGGGGACGGTGATGCCGCTGCCGCCGGTCTGCTCGATGGTGAGGGTGTAGGCGACGACGTTTCCCCAGCGGTCGGCTGTGGTGAGGTGCGTGGTGCTCTCGCCCTCGTACGTCGTCGGGGCGGGGGTGCCGCGTGCCGCGCAGGGCTCGGGGTCGCGCGGGTCGCCGGGGGCGAGCGGGCTGGTGAGGACGGCGTCGTCCTTGATGAGGCAGGCGCGGCTGTCGGCGAACCGCTGGGAGAGCAGTTCGCGGGTCGGTACGTCCTCGAAGGCGGGGTCGCCGGCCCAGCGGCCGCGGTCGGCGAAGGCGATGCGGCTCGCCTCGATGAGGCGGTGGAGGTAGCGGGTCTCGCCGGCCCTGGACAGGTCGGTGCGCTCCAGGATGTTGAGGGCCTCGCCGACCGTGGTGCCGCCGGAGGACGACGGCGCGATGGAGTAGACGTCCAGGCCGCGGTACGAGGTCTTCGTCGGGGGCTGGACCTTGGCGCGGTAGGCGGCGAGATCGCGGGCGGACAGGTCGCCGGGGCGGGCGTTCCAGCCGGAGTCCGGGTCCACGGGCGGCTTGTCGACCGTGTCGACGATGTCCCGGCCGATGGCGCCCCGGTAGAGGGCGTCGACGCCCTTGCGCCGCAACTCGGCGTAGGTGCGGGCGAGATCGGGGTTCTTGAAGGTGGAGCCGACGGCCGGGAGGTCGCCGCCGGGCAGGAACAGCTCTGCCGTGTCCGGGAAGTACCGGAAGCGGGTCTCGTTGGCGGCGGTCTGGGAGCGGAAGGTGGCGTCGACGGTGAAGCCCTCGCGGGCCAGCCGCTCGGCGGGCTTCAGAACCGTCCCGAGCCCTTTGCGGCCCCACGCGTCCAGCGCCCGCTGCCAGGTGGCGGGGGTGCCCGGGGTGCCGACGGCGAGGCCGCTGCTGACGGCCTCGGCGAACGGAATCGGCTCGCCGTCCTCCAGGAAGAGGTCCCGGCCGGCGCTCAGCGGGGCGGTCTCGCGGCCGTCGAGGGTGTGCACGGAGCGGGTCCGGGCGTCGTAGTAGACGAAGTAGCCCCCGCCGCCGATGCCGGCCGAATAGGGCTCGGTCACGCCGAGGGCGGCTGCCGTGGCGACGGCCGCGTCGACGGCGTTGCCGCCCTTGCGCAGGACCTCGATGCCGGCCGCGGAGGCGTCGGCGTCGACGCTGGAGACGGCGCCGCCATGTCCGACGGCCACCGGGACCTTTGCGGGCGGCGGGCCGGTGTCGTGCGGGCCGGCGTGCGGCGCGGCGGCGCCCACCGAGACCACGGCGGCGGAGACCGCGAGGACGGCCAGTTTCCGTGCGACGGGACGACGCATGCGCACCTCCGGTGAGGGACCGTTGGCGCAGCCTACGACGTCGCCATGCTCCCGTCAGGAACGCCTCGCCGGGCGATGCGGTGGTGCCGGGCCGGTTCCCGGGGCGTCCGGTGGCGGGCCACGGCCGTCGCGCGCCTCGGTGCGGCACCGGCCGGCCGGGGTGGGTCGAACACGGGTTTGCCGGGGACCGCTAGCATGCGCGCCCATGACGGACGACATACGCAATGTGGTGCTGGGTGTGGTGATCGCCGCCGTGGTCGGCGCCGCGCTGGGCTGGATGGCCCGCACGTATCTGTACCGGCGCAGGCTCCGGCGCAAGCAGGCGTTCTTCGGGCTGCCGGAGAACGCCGAGTCGCTGCTCGTCGTCAACCGGGACCCGGCGACGGCGGAACCGGCGGTGCACCGCTTCGACGTGTTCTCGCTGCTCGAACTCTCCGCGCTGATCAAGGAGTGCGGGGCGAACGTGCAGGTGGTGACGCAGGACACGGCCCATCAGGGCTTCGGTGAGCGTACCGAGTTCTGCGTCGGCGGCCCGGGGACGAACCGCCGGATGGTGGCGCACATGGCGGCCATGCTGCCGGGGGTGCGGGTGAACGTGGATCCGGAACCGGGCCCGGACCGGGGCGCGTTCCAGATCGGCGGCGAGCGCTACCGGATGGAGCCGGGGGTCACCGAGTACGTGCTGCTGGCACGGCTGACGGCCGGGGACCGGCGGGAGGCACGGCCGGTGTTCCTGTTCTGCGGGCAGCGGGCGATCACCAACCAGGCGGCGACCCGGTATCTCGCGCGCCATCATGAGCGGCTGGCCCGCAAGCACGGCCAGAGCTCGTTCGTCCTGCTGCTGAAGGTGGTCAACTCCCAGGCGTACGGGCCCGACGTGGTCGAGCTGGTCGGGGACGTGACCCGGGCCGCGCAGGCTCCGCTGCCGGTTCCGGCCGAACGCGGGGCGCACCGCGCGTCCTGACCCCTCCACCTCTCAACATTCTTTACTGGCACGTAACTTACCGACGGGTTACCTCGGACCGGCGCCCGAGGTTACCGTCTGGTCACTTTGCACTGACACGAGTGAGGAGTGACCGTGCGACGACCTCGCAGGGCCCTGCGCACCACCGCCGTGGGCGCCGCCTCGGCGACCCTGATCGCCGGGAGCGCACTCGCGGTCGCCCCCGCCGCCCACGCGGCGCCGCACCCGGTCCGCTTCGTCGACATCACCGGCGACGGCGGCACCGTGCTCAAGGCCAACGTCGTCACCCCGGCCGCGGCCGGCGACGGCCGCCGCCACCCGCTGCTCGTGCTGCCCACCAGCTGGGGCTTTCCGCAGGCCGAGTACCTGGCCCAGGCCCAGCGGCTCGCCGACTCCGGGTACGTGGTGGTGAGCTACAACGTGCGCGGCTTCTGGCAGTCCGGCGGACAGATCGACGTCGCCGGGCCCGCCGACACCGCCGACGCCTCCCGGGTGATCGACTGGGCCCTCGCACACACCCCCGCCGACCCCGCCCGCATCGGCATGGCGGGCGTCTCCTACGGCGCCGGGATCAGCCTGCTGGCCGCCGCGCACGACCGGCGGGTCAGAGCGGTCGCCGCGCTCAGCGGCTGGGCCGACCTGATCGAGTCGATCTACTCCGAGCGGACCCAGCACGTGCAGGCCGCCGCCGTCCTGGACGGCGTGGGACGTCTGACCGGCCGCCCGAGCCCCGAAATCCGCCGCATCTTCGACGCCCTCTACGCCTCCGACCTGTCCCGGGAACAGGAGATGATCGCCTGGGGCAAGGTCCGCTCCCCCGCGACGTACGTGGACCGGCTCAACGACAGCGGCGCGGCCGTCATGCTCGCGGGCGCCTGGGGCGACACCGTGTTCCCGCCCAACCAGTACGCCGACCTCTACGAGAAGCTGTCCGGCCCCAAGCGGCTCCAGCTGCGCCCCGGCGACCACGCCACCCCGGAGCTGACCGGCCTGTTCGGGCTGCCCAACGACGTCTGGACCGACACCCGGCGCTGGTTCGACCACCACCTGCGGGGGATCGCCAACGGGGTCGGGGCCGAGCAGCCGGTCCGCCTCACGTCCCGCTCGTCCGGCCGCCACGAGACCTACCCGGACTGGAAGTCGGTGGCCGCGACCAGCCGCAAGATCGAGCTGGGGGGCAGCACCACCATCCGCACGAACGTCAACTCCGGTGCGGACGGCGGCGTCGTCTTCCTGTCGAGCATCCTCGACCAGGTGGCCCGGCTGCCCCCGATGGCGTGGGTGCCGCTGCTGCCCCGCCGCTGGGCGGCCGTGTGGCAGTCGGAGCGGTACCCGACGGTCCGGCAGGTGCGCGGCACGCCGCGGCTGCACACCACCCTCACCCCGACCGCCGCCAGCGGCACCTTCATCGCCTACCTGTACGACGTGGGGCCGCTCGGGGTCGGCCGGCTGGTCAGCAGCGCGCCGTACACCTTCCACGGGCGAACTCCCGGCCGGGCGTTCGGCGTGGACCTGGAGCTGTTCGCGACGGCCTACGACGTGCCGGCCGGGCACCGGCTCGCCCTGGTCGTCGACACGGTCGACCCGCTCTACATCGAGCACAACCCGTCCGGCGCGCAGCTGACCTTCTCCTCGCCGGCCCACGACCCGTCGTACGTGTCGGTGCCGCTGGGCGAGCAGTGATCTCCGGCTGCGGCCGGACGGGACTGCCGATGTGGCCGCCACCCGACGGGCGCGGGGCGGTGGGCCCCTCCCGGCGGCAGCGTCCCCGCTCCCGGTGCGAAGTCCCCTCCTCCACCGGGGCGGAGGAGCCATCGTAGTCGAGGTCCGGGCGGGCGGACGGCTCGGCGCCACCCGCTTCAGTGCTTGAGGATCTTGGAGAGGAAGTCCTTGGCCCGGTCACTGCTCGGGCGGGTGAAGAAGTCGTCCGGTGTGCGGTCCTCGACGATCCGGCCGTCGGCCATGAACACCACCCGGTTGGCGGCCGAGCGGGCAAAACCCATCTCATGGGTGACGACGATCATCGTCATGCCGTCCGCGGCAAGGGCCTTCATCACCTCCAGCACCTCCGTGATCATTTCCGGGTCCAGGGCGGAGGTGGGCTCGTCGAAGAGCATCGCCTTGGGTTCCATCGCCAGCGCCCGCGCGATCGCCACCCGCTGCTGCTGCCCGCCGGAGAGCTGCGCCGGGTACTTGTCGGCCTGGTCGGCAACGCCCACCCGGTCGAGCAGCTCACGGGAACGCCGGTCCGCCTCCTCCTTCTTGCGGCCGCGGACCTTGATCTGGCCCAGCGAGACGTTCTGCAGCACCGTGCGGTGCGCGAAGAGGTTGAACGACTGGAAGACCATGCCGACATCGGCCCGCAGCCGTGCCAGCTCCTTGCCCTCGTCCGGGAGCAGTTGCCCGTCGAGCCGGATGGTGCCGGAGCCGATGGTCTCCAGCCGGTTGATCGCCCGGCACAGGGTCGACTTCCCCGAGCCCGAGGGGCCGATGACGACGACCACCTCCCCCCGGCCCACGGTGAGGTTGATGTCCTGCAGTACATGCAGGTCACCGAAGTGCTTGTTGACGTCCTGCAGCTCGATCAGCGGATCGACGGCCATACCGCCCCTACTCACTCTCAGCCGTGTGGTGCTGCCGCAACGTATCCAGGCAAGATCGCGTGGACGGCGCGACACGCACCTTCCGGTCATTAGCCGTATTTACCGCCCTTTGCGGCTGCCTTCGCCACCGCCCGCGGCCGGCCGGGCGGTCAGCCTGTCACGCCTCCGCGACCTCGGCATAGAGCTGGGACAGTTCGGGCACTCCACTGGACGCCCACGCGTGACCGGATTCCACGACGTCGAACACCCGGCCGGAGTCGAGCCGTACGACCGGCTGCCCGTCGGACCGGATCTCCCAGAGGGCTCCCGGCACCGTCCGCACGATGACGGTGCCCAGGTAGAGACCGGCGTCGTTGCCGAGCCAGTTCAGGGTGTCCTCGTCGTCCCGCCAGCCCGGCACCAGCTGGTCCAGGGCCTCCAACGAGGCCGGGGAGTCGTCCAGTCGGACCCCGGCCCGGGACGCCTGGGAGCGCAGCAGTTCGCACTCGGCGAGGAGGTCCGCGATGCCCTCCGGATCGGGGAACCCCAGCTTCCGGCGCCGGTTGCCCAGGAAAGGGATGTTCATACCTCCAGCCTGTCATTCGTACCGCCTTGTGCACCACAGGGCGCGCGGACCCGCGGCGGGCGGCGGCCGTCGGCGCGCCGACGGCCCCGGGCGCGGGGGCGGTTCGGGCGGCCGGGAAGGCGGTTCGGGCGGGCCGGGGCGGCCGGAGGAGGGCGGTTCAGGCGGCTGGGGCGGCGGGTGCGGGCGGGCCGGGGCGGCGGGTGCGGGCAGCCGGGGCGGCGGTCCGGGCGGGCCGGGACCGGTCAGGCGTCGGGGGCCAGGTCCAGGTCCACGACGACCGGCGCGTGGTCGGAGGCGCCCTTGCCCTTGCGCTCCTCACGGTCCACGTAGGAGTCGGTGACCGCCTTGGCGAACGCCTCGTTGCCGTAGACCAGGTCGATGCGCATGCCCCGGTTCTTGGGGAAGCACAGCTGGCGGTAGTCCCAGTACGTGAAGGGGTGCTCGTACTTCAGGGGGCGCGGGACGACGTCCGTCAGACCGGCCCCGCGCAGGGAGGCGAGGGCGGCCCGCTCGGCGGGCGTGACGTGGGTGGAGCCCTCGAAGGCGGCCCGGTCGTAGACGTCGTCGTCGGTCGGCGCCACGTTGTAGTCGCCCATCACGGCGAACGGGCGGCTGCCGGCCGCGTCACCGGCGACGGCGGCCCGCAGCGCCTCCAGCCACTGGAGCTTGTAGGCGTAGTGCGGGTGGTCCACCTCCCGACCGTTGGGCACGTACACGGACCAGACGCGGACCGGTCCGCAGGTGGCGGAGATCGCGCGGGGCTCCACGGAGCCGTCGTAACCGGGGTCGCCGGGCAGGCCCTTGACGACGTCCTCCAGGCCGACGCGGGAGAGCACCGCCACGCCGTTCCACCGGCCGGTGGCGTGGACCGCCGCCTCGTAGCCCAGCTCGCGCAGCGGCTCCACCGGGAACTGCTCCTCGGCGACCTTGGCCTCCTGGAGGCACAGCACGTCCGTGCCGCTGCTCTCCAGCCAGGCCAGGAGCCTCGGCAGGCGGGCGGTGATCGAGTTCACGTTCCAGGTCGCGATGCGCATGTCCCCCAACCTACCCGGCACGTGTGACAACCCGGATCTGCCGCCCGCGGGCTCACAGCCGCACCGACGCCCCCGGCTCCAGCCGCAGGTGCTCGGTGCCGCCGAGGGCGCCGATCTGCCGGTCGTAGATCGGGCGGGCGAGGTCGGTGAGCAGGGCGTCGTGCACGTCGTAGGCGCGCTCGGGGCGCACCTCACGGACGTAGTCGATGACCTCGGAGATCTTGTTCCAGGGGGCCATGACCGGCAGCATCAGCGTGCGCACGGGGCGGTCGGGGACGGTCAGCGCGTCACCGGGGTGGAAGACCGCGCCGCCGTCCACGAGGTAGCCGACGTTGGTGACGCGCGGGATGTCGGGGTGGATCACGGCGTGCAGCTCGCCGTGCACCTCGACGTCGAAGCCCGCCGCGGTGAACGTGTCGCCGTGCCCGACGGTGTGCACGCGCCCGGGGAAGGCCGTCGTGAGCTGCTCGGCGACCGCGGGAAGGGTCCAGATCTCCGCGGCCGGATCGGCGTCCAGGGCGGCCCGCAGGCGGCCCTCGTCGAAGTGGTCGGGGTGCTCGTGCGTGACCAGCACGGCCTCCGCGCCGACGGCCGCGTCGGGCTCGGTGAACCCGCCGGGGTCGATGACCAGGGCGCGCCCGTCCTTCTCCAGGCGGACGCAGGCGTGCGACATCTTCGTGAGCCTCATGGTCCCATCCTGCCCCCGGGGCCCCTGGGTGCGCGCCTCACTCCTGGGGCGTGGTCTCCTCCTGGACGACCTGCTGGGCGACCCGGAAGGCGCTCCCGGCCGCCGGGATGCCGCAGTACACGGCCGTCTGGAGCAGCACCTCCTTGATCTCGTCCGGGGTGAGCCCGTTGCGCAGGGCGGCCCGCGTGTGGGAGGCCAGCTCCTCCAGGTGGCCGCCGGCGGCCAGGGCGGTCAGGGTGACGCAGCTGCGGGTGCGCCGGTCCAGGCCCGGCCGGTCCCAGACCCCGCCCCACGCGTAACGGGTGACGAACTCCTGGTAGTCGGCGGAGAAGTCGTCGGCCTCGGCCAGCACCCGGTCGACGTGCGCGTCGCCCAGCACGTCCCGGCGGACCTTGATCCCCGCGTCGTACGCGTCGGCCGCGCCGTGGGCGGCCTGCCGCGGGGCCGCCGGGGCGATCTCGGCGACCGGCGCGGCCGGGGGCGGCGGGGCGGCGGGGGCCGGTGCCGGGGCCGGCCGCGGGACGGCGCCGGGGGGCAGCGCGACCTGCCCGGTGGCGGTGTCGTAGGCGGGCTGCCAGGCGGTGGAGAAGTGCCGGACCAGCAGGTCGGTCACGGCGGCGGGCTGCTCGACCGGCACCAGGTGGGAGGCGCCGGGGACGACGGCGAGCCGGGCGTCCGGGATGCCCGCGACCAGGTTGCGCGCCTCGGCGGGCCCGGTGACCTGGTCCTCCGAGCCGACCAGCACCAGCGTCGGCACCCCGACGCTGCCGAGTCCGGCCCGCACGTCGAAGGAGGCGAGGGCCTCGCAGGCGGCGATGTAGCAGCCGGGGTCGGTCGTGCGGACCATCTGCACGGCCCACTCGGTGATGGCGGGCTGCGCGGCCGCGAACCCGCCGGTGAACCAGCGGTCGGGCGCGCTGCGCGCCATCGGGTCGAGCCCGTTGGTCCGGACGATCACCCCGCGCCGCCGGAACTCGTCCGCCGAACCGAACCGCGGTGAGGCGGCGATCAGGGCCAGCGATGCGAGCCGCTCGGGGTGCCGCAACGCCAGCTCGATCCCGACCGCCCCGCCCAGCGCGCACCCGGCGTAGCCGAACCGCTGCACACCGAGCCCTTCCAGGGTGGCGAGCAGCCGCTCGGCGAGTTCCGCCACGGAGTCCGCCGGGTGGGCGGGCGCCCCTCCGTGCCCGGGCAGGTCGAACCGGAACACCCGCCACTGCCGGGTCAGTTCCGGGACCTGGCGGTCCCACATGTGCCATGTGGTACCCAGTGAGGGACCCAGGATCAGGACCGGAGCGTCTTCTGGCCCGTCAAAGCGGTATTGCAGGGTGTTCGGGGGTGTCTCACTCACGCCCCAGACCCTCTCACGTCTCACGAAATCTCACACGGCCAGGTGAACCCGGCGGCTCGTGACCCTCGCGGCGCGGCACGCCCGGCACCGCCGAGACCCTCATGGGTCCACGTACGGGTTCTTCGATGTGCACGCCTGACCGTGGGGACAGCGCGTCCTCCTGGCTCGCGCACCCTCGCGATCCCTGCGCTGCGCAGCATCCCACTTCGGCACGGCTTTCAGACCGTCTGGTTTGCAGCAAAGCGTGTAGTGCCGTCACCAAGGATCGGCATGGCGCACCTGAAAACCTTCCGGACACCCGAGCAGCGTGCTGAAGCCGACGAAGTCATCTGGGGGCCGTACCGCTTCAGGCCCGGAGTCGATTACGCGGATGCACTGGGCCTGGCGGTCCCCCCGTCCCCCCTCCTCCCCGGCGGCCGCACTCGGCTCGCCGTAGACCCCTCCCCGCTGCCCTCCTGGCACGAAGGCTCCGACGGCGAGCAGGGCTGGCGCGACCGCTACCGCACCTCTCCCATCCGCCTCTGGGCGACCTGCACCGTTCCGGATCACAAGCCCTGGTCGCTCGCTTTCGCGGTGCCGCAGGACGGCGGCTGGGCCCTCGGCGGCGCCTGACCCGGACGGGGGCCGGCCTCACTACTGGCCGTCAAGGTCGAGGCGTGGGCCGGTCTTGGCGTACGCGGCGTTCCCAGCGAACTGGTACTTCTCACAGGCGGACTGGCGGGTGACTCCGAGCGCGTCGGCGACCTTCTGCCAGGGCTCCTTCCGGTGCCGAGCGCGAGCCACAGCGATCACCCTCAGAGGCTCGGTTCGCCCCTCCAGCTCACGCAGCGCGGCCAGGGCGGCGCGCGGGACGCGGGGGCGCACGAAGCCCGATTGAGAGCACCCGGCGCGGGGGCGAACGCACAATCAGCCCCCAATTAGCAGGTCACCAGCGTGTCGGGTCCAAGACCATGCGAGAAGAACAAAAGTGCGAGAACTTCGGAGATGCGAAACGGTTTGACATGCGAGAAATTTCTAAGGTTGGCTGGCCGCCAAACCACCAACCTGGACGGGAGTTGCCTCCATGGCGACGACGACGACCGCCCCGGCCCCCAAGGGCGCCGAGGGCAAACGGGGGACGAAGACCGCCCCCGTCCGCAAGGTCACCGTGCGCAAGCAGCGCGGGAAGGACGCGCCGCCGCAGTACGAGCCGGTGCCGCACGACGACCGGCCCGTCTACTATCGGAAGATTCCGGTGGGCCTGCTGGAGGTCGACCCCAGCCTGGACTCCCAGCGGATGTTCCAGCGCCCCTGGGCCAACAAGCTGGCCAAGATCTGGAACCCCGCCGTCCTGCTCCCCGCGATCGTTGCCCGGCGGTCCGACGGCCGGTACTACGTCCTGGACGGCCAGCACAGCAATCAGGTGGCCCTGGAGAAGCACGGACCGGACTTCGAACGGCACTGCCTGGTGTACGAAGGGCTGGACATCTCCGAGGAGGCCGCCTTGTTCCTCGCCGCGAACCGCGACCGCAAGGCGGTCAAGCCCGCGGACAACTACCGGGTGGCCCTCAAGGCCGGCGAACCGCTGGTGACGCGGATCGACGCCGAAGTGCGGTCCTGCGGTCTGACCGTCACCGGCAGCAGCACGGTCAACCAGGTGGGCGCCGTCCAGGCCGTCATGGCCGTGGGCGAGAAGCGTGAGGGACTGCTACCCAAGGTCCTCAACACCGTGGCCGCCGCCTGGGGCCGGGACGCCTCCTCGTGGGACAACATGGTCCTCCGCGCGGTCGGCCTGGTCATCGACAACAACTGGGACAAGGTCGACCTCGATCGTCTGGCCAAGGCCCTGCGCAAGTACACGGTCCGCCTGTGGAAGACCAACGCCATCCGCATGACGAAGTCCGGCGGCGGCTCCCAGTCCCGTTCCCTGCCGCTGGCCGAGAACATCATCACCGAGTACAACAAGGGCGAGACGGACCCCGCGAAGGTCCTGATCGCGCCCGTGGGCCGCGCCTCCCGCGCGTAGCCGTCCCCAGGCCGGTAGGCCCCCACCCCGATGCCGACGGGGTGGGGGCCTACCGCGTGCGACCCTACCCCTGGGCCCGGCAGCAGCCCCGGCTCACGCTGGTCCCCGGCCTGGGCCACGCCGCACAGATGAAGAGTCTGCGCCAGGTCCTCGACGGCGCCCAGGACGTAACCGCAGCGCGCCGGGAGAGCGAGAGCCGGGTCAGCGCACGTGATCAATTTCAGCGCCAACGGCTGTACCGATGTTCCAACCGCCGTCCCAGCCCCCCTGCGATCAGCCGTAGTACGCGTCGCGCGCAGCGGTGAACGCGACCGCTGCCCTTTCGACCTCTTCGAGGGCAGCCCACTGCTTGTCGGTCAGCTCCTCCTCGGTCTGGTCAATCGGCCAAACCTCATCGAGTTCCCGACGCTTCGTCGCGAACTCCGCCCGGGCTGCCAGATAGGTTTCACGCTCCTGCTGGTTCATGGCGCAAGGCTACGGCAGTCTCCGGAGATCAACCGTCAGTCACCATCGGGCTGATCACCGCGGAGAACTGGCGACAGTTAAATACGCGAGCCCACCAGTACCTCGCACACACGGCGGGCAAGCTCTGCCTTCCCTCGCAGGAGGGGAGACGTTGGCCGTAGCCTGCCCGCCCCTCCCCGTTGCCGTCGCTGGTCCACAGCCAGCAGCCGGCCTCCGGGTCACCTCGATTTGACTGCCATACGGCTGAGCAGGTCGCCCAATCGGCAGGCCGCCTGAGTCAGGCTTACCCCTCCGTCGCAGCACCGTGCAGGCCGTCCCACGTTGTGGCGGCTCCGCGGAGGTCCTCCACGTCCGGCTTCACGTACCACTTCTTGGTGGTCTTGACGTTCGTGTGTCCGGCCCACCGGGCAAGGATGTGATCCGGCACGCCTTTGTTGGCGAGGTATGTGAGGCAGGAGGAGCGAGCGTCGTAGAGGCGCACTCTGCGGAGTTCAAGGATCTCCATGAGCCGGTAAGCGCGTCTGCGGAGCTGCTTGATCGTGAAGGCTTCCCCGGTCTCGTGCACCACGACGTATCCGGAATCCGAGTAAGCCTCACCGAGGACGAGCTTCTCCTTGGCTTGGAGAGCCCTGAACGACTTGAGGGCAGCCAGCACCGGTGCCGGCAAAGGAAGATCCCGTTCCCCGGCCAGGGACTTGGTGTCCTTCTCCACAACGTACCGATTCCCCATCATTGTCCGCGTGTTGGCTATGGTGATCGTGGCGGCTTCCAAGTCCACGTCTTCCCATCGGAGTCCGCAGACTTCAGCCGGACGTAGACCCATGAGGGACAGCAAGAGAGCAGCGTAAAGCCGTTCTGTCCGGACACCGTGAATGAACGTCTGAATCTCCTGCACGTTCCACGGCTTCACCTCCTGCTTCTTCTTTCGCTCTTCTTTACGTGCCCTACGTGGGATGGTCACATGTTGGGCTACATTCATGGTTACTAGCCGACGCGTAACGGCTCGATTCAGGGCGTCCTTCAATCGGGCGAGACTCATCTCCACGCTGGTCACTCCAAGCGGAGTACCTGCTTTGTCACCGCGTACCCGCCCATGCTTCAACGCCCAGTGCATCCAATTTTCTACATCTTCCTCGGTGAGTTCTTGAAGCCGGATGCGCCCCAGCCTCCCCCGAACTCGATCGAGGGTAACCCGATAGTTGTAAATAGTGGTTTCTTCCAGATCCTCTGCCTTCATGGCCAGCCACTGATCAAGCCACTCATTTACATTTATCTGGTTGGGCGGTACGAACGTCCCTTCCTCTCGGCGGTTGGTGATGCGCGCGTACTCAGCCTTCGCCTCCTTGAGAGTGGCGAACGTACGAGTCAGCTGTTTGCGCCTCCCGGTGGCAGGGTCGATGCCTACGTCGACTACGAACCGGTAGCGCACCTGTCCCCTGGAGTTGGGTGGAAGCTTCTTGATCGGAACGGACAGGGGGTACTCACTCTCCTTCAAGGGGACCTGCACGAGCAGGGCGCCGGATCATCTGGCTGGCACCAGACCAGTGCCATTCCGTTTCACGGGCTGCTGAGTTCGCTGCAGCTCCGCCGCCAAGCACAGCCGCGCATGCGAACGTCCTCAAGGAACCTCACGATCGCCGGTTTTGCTAACCGGCGATCGTCGTCTATGTTGCGCACCGCATCACGAAGGCGGCATCTGTTTAGGCCCGCCGCAGCCAGGGCCAGCCGACGCGCAACCAGGTGCGCGCCGTCCGTGGCGAGCACCAGCAGACCGTCATCGGTGAGGCGGTCGAGATTCCGGGCAGCGAGTCGCTCGTCCTGATGGCGAGTGCCACTTGCCGTGTTGCGGCGCCAAGACGTGCCGCACGGTATGCGAGGGCGGCACTGACGCCGCGATAGCCGGGTTGCAACAGGTCCTCGCCGAACAGGCCAGCCACGCAAAGGCAGACGTACAGCCCGGCGGAAAGGGTCCCGTAGTCGCCGGCTGCCTGGCTGTACCAGGCGTTCAGACGCGCCGCGGGTATAAAGAGCGGGTGCAGTGAAGCGAGCGAATCGAATAGCGGAGTCAGACAGGCGGACCTCCCCAAGTAGGAGCCCTGCCAGCAAGGCAGTCACACGGGCGCAGGATTCCAAGGCATTTCGCAACCTGGGCCGCAGTGGAGCATCTGCACATCCTGGCCTGGTGTTTTCCGGGACGTTGTACGTTGACATGGTCCGGACGGAGGTATCCAGTCCTGTGGTCCTATTTCTCGTCTGCCGTGAGCGAATGGCCGCCGACAGCCAGCAAATCCTCCTGTCGTGGGCTTGTGAAGCGCACGAGCCCCGGCGCCTGCCTCATGCAGCCGCACGACCTCGTTGATGAGAACCTGCCACCGCGGTGCCGAAGCGAGGCGCCACCCCGCATGGCCCACCGGCACCTGACTGGTACAGGCACGTGGTCGAGCCTCACTCGCCCTGAGGGGTGGCTACCAGCTTTCGGTGTGCCCTGGACGGCTGGGTAGGGTCGCGGTACCCAAGCTGGAGAGGTAGTTGCATGGCCCACGATATTGTGATTGCGCAGACGACCAGCGACGACGAGGGGCAGGCGACGATGCTGGCCCGAGGTGCGGTCGAGAGCAAGCTTGCAGCGGGAGTTCACATTGATGCGCCAATCACCGCCTTCTACTGGTGGAAGGGGAAGGTCGAGGCGGCGCGGGAGTGGCGCATCTCGTATATGACTACGACGGACCGTCTACCCGCGCTAGAAGCGTGGGTGCACGAGAAGCACTCGTACGACGTCCCCCAATGGATCACTCTGCCCGTAACCGGCGGGTCGGAGGCGTACCTGTCCTGGGTCTTCGAGGAGACGGAATCGGACTGAGGAGCCACGGGCCGGGCGTCGGCGGCGTTGGCGCCCTGGGCGTGCCGCGTGCCACCCGAGGTGGATCAGGATGCGAACCGCCGGAAATGAACGGCAAGTTCGTGTTCGCTGTCAGGAAGCAACGCTGCAATAGCCGCCGCCCGCTCCTTGCCCATGGTGTTGGGCTTGGCCCGTGCCGCCGCAGCAAACTGGCGTGCCACGTAGACGCCTTGGTCGACGTCACCCCCACGCAGTAGGGCCGAAGCGAGATCACCGAGGACCACGACGCCCCCGTCCGGTAGTCCGTCTCCGAGGCGGTCGACCGCGGTATCAGCTGTGGACGTGAGCTCGGGACGCCTCAGCTGGCCGTACACGGACAGGGCCAACGAGTCCATGCGGTATGGGGTCACGAACCTGACCCATGCCTGCTCGCTGGCGTGGTCCGCGAAATCGTAAGCGAAGCGCGCTCGGTCTAACGCCCGGAGCGCCCCCACCTCGTCGCCGGCCGCCGCAGCTTCTTCCGCATGCCTACCGAGAACCCAGGCGGCAGCAGTAGCGTTACCGTGGCCGCGCACGTCGTTGGCGGCTTGGGAGAGGAACTCCATCTTCGCCTTTGGCGTCAAAGAGCCGTAGCTGCTGTAGGTCAGGGCCAGGGCTCGGAGTGGAGGATGCCCGGCAGCCGCCGCGCACTGCGACGTGACTTTGTAGTAGGCGTTGGCTTTGTCGTGCTCCCCCAGGTCCCAGGCCACCCAACCGGCCAGAGCGGCGGTTTCTCCGGCGGCGATGGTGAGAGCGCCTTCGTGATCGCCTGCACGAGGCAGGGCCGCAGTGATCGCGTCAAGATGCGACTCGACCGTTTTTTGTAGCCGCCGCGCGCTGAGGTTGAGTTCCTGGACGTGCAGTTCAGCGGCTCGGTCGATGAGCGCAGCGGCAGCGGGCGAATCGATCTTGGCCCCCTTGCTGAGGGCGAAGGCGAGGCGCCCCCAGGGCTCGGCGGCCACGCTCACGCCGATGGTGGCGCTACCCAGGAGCGTGCGACGCTTCACGGCGTCTTGCTCCTCCCCTGCATCGGCATGCCCCTTTCTCTTCCGAGCGCGGGCGGCCTTGGCCTCTCGCTGTAGTTCCTCGAAGGGGACACCGCAGGCCGCCGCGATGTGGCCGATCGTGTGGTTGGTAGGAATGTTCTCGAAGTTCTCATAACGGCTGATCTCTCGGCGGGTCATGGTGTCCCGGCCGGAGACAGCGTTGATCGCCTCCGCCTGCTCCTCCTGAGTCCGGCCCGCCTCCTGCCGAAGCCGGAGGAGCAGGTCGGCGAACGGGTCTGGCATGAGTGTGACCTCTGTTGGTGGGCGGAATCCAATCATGGCCTCAATTCCCCCCTGCAGTTTCCCCCTTGACATATTTTTCCCCCTCTGGATTCCCCTGGTCGACGGCGTCGCCGCGCGGTGCCATAGCCCACATGACCAGGCTCCAAGAGGCGGCCCCGCCCGGCGGGGGCATCCGTAGCTGTGCGGCTACAGCAGGCGCGTCATGCGTCAGGCCGGTTCAGGAAGACGGGCCCGGCGCATGGGCGAGGGCAGAGGTACCGGCGGCATCCCATGCCTGTCAGGCGGCCCTTCTCCCCGACCTCGCGAAGGTCGGGGAGATGCGGCGCATAGCCAGGGCGTTCCTGCGGCGGTGCCGTGTTTCGGAGCCGGTGGCGGGGCTCGTCGTACTGGCCGTCTCGGAGCTGGTCACCAACGCCGTAGTCCACGGTGAGGGCGAAGTCGTGCTCCGCATCACGGTGGGCGTCGACGTGGTGCGTGTCTCGGTAACCGACCACAACCCGGCGCCCGCTGTGCTCAAGGATGCCGGACCCGACGGTGAATCGGGGCGCGGGATCCGGCTGGTCGATGCGATCTCAGACGCATGGGAGAGCAGCGGCGAAGAGACGTGGTGTGAGTTCCAAGACGCGAGGGCTGCAGCTTGAGCCAGACCTCCAGTTGGTTGCCGACGATGCAAATGGCAAGCCGGGCAGCTCAGTCGCTTCTGTCACACAGGGCGCTCCGAGGGCCGTTCGCTTGCCTTCGCCCAGTAATTCGGTTCGAGCATCTCGCCGGGCCAGGCGGGCTGACGGATCGGGCCACGAGGCCCCATCTGTTCGAAGTACGGTGCCAAGTCGATCACGGGCGTTCCGTCTACAGCATCGAGATCGGTGACCAACAGGTCCCGTCCCTCGACCTCGAGCAGCCGCGGGTAGCTGATCGCCAGTTGATTGGGACGCCGATGGTTGCGGTGGACGAAGGTACCGGTCGACGGCCAGTCCGGATTCCCGCGGGGGCTGCGTGCGTGGAGCTGGACGTCTTCCGGTCGCGCCAGGTGGAAGAGCCAGGTCACCGTCAGGTGGGAAAACTCTTCGATTCCCTGCAGCGTCTCAAGGGGGTACGCCTCGTTGAGTCGGATGACCGACTCGACTCCGCCCTGGTAATCGTCCTGAACGCGGGTGTGGCCCCCGACCACCGTTGCGATCGATTCGACCTCGTACGTTGCCATCGGCGCTCGTTCCTCTCTAACGGGGTCGCGTGTTCAGCAGCTGCCGTCAATAGCTGCGGACGTGCCCTGTGGTCAGCCTATGGCGCGCAGCATTTCCCGCGCCCGGCGGTCCAGTTCGGCGACGTGGCGGCCACCACGTTGCCGCACAGGCGAGAGGTCGCTCTGCATGCGGACGATGACGTCGCGGGCGCGGCCGGACTGGACGCCAGCCATGGCGTCCAGCGCTTGTCCCCAGGTACCACATGCCTCATCGAGGCGTCCCTGCTGGACCTGGACAGCACCGAGGTAGCCGAGCGTCACACTGTGGGTACGGGCATACTGCTGCCGCCGGCGGGTGGCGACGCTGCGCTGGAAATGCAACTCCGCGTCGAGAGGATTTCCCAGGTCCCGCAAGGCACACGCAGTCTCGTGGGCGAGGGAGGCTTCCTGGAAGAAGCTGACGCGGTCGGGGGCATCCTCGTTATCGGCACGTGCGAGGTCCCTCTCCGCGCGACTGATGGCCGCGAGAGTGCCGCGGCGGTCGCCGCCGGCGGCCAGGGCGCGGGCATGGACTACCGCGAGCAGGGCCTTCTCCCGCGAGCTGGCCTGGCTGTAGTGGGTGCGGGACATGGAGGCGTCTGCCAGGTCGAGCGCTCTGCGTGGGTGCCCGAGGTCGACTGCTTGATGGGCGAGGGCACGCAGGATGTGGCCGCCCAGCGGTCCGTCTGCGGCTTCGGCCGCAATGCGTGCGGCGAGGGTGAGGTAGCGCTGGGCGGTCCGATGCTCGGAGGCGTCGAAGGCCATCCAGCCGGCGAGGTAGGTCATCTCTGCCACAGCCGAGTACGTATCCCGGCGGTGCTGTTCCGTTCGGAACCTGCTGCCCAGGAGCGGCACCGCTTCGTCGCGAAGATGGCCGGCCAGGGCCGAGCGCCCCGAGGCTCCACCGCGCTGCTGGTCCCTCGCGGAGTAGAAGGTGGTCAGTTTGCGGACATCGTCGATGTCAGCCTGAGTCACCAGCCGGGAGGAGACTGCAGGGCGCGAGGCCGCCGCGGCCGGGGCGGCTGCCCACCATGGAGCGGCAGGCAGGACGAGGCCGGCGGCCGAGTACGCGGTGGTAGCCAACAGCTTGCGTCGGTGCATGTCCAGATCGTCGCTTCCCAGCTCGGCCAGCACGGTCAGAGGGTCGACGCTCCAGTCAGAACTACTGTCAGTGGATCCTGTCGGCCCATCTTCCAGTCCGAGGTCAGCGAGGGTGAGGCGTCGGCCGAGCCTGCGGGACAGCGTCTCACGCAGGATATGAGGCGCTCGTCCACTGGGCTTCGTGCCCTGGACCCACATGGCGATGTGGGAGCGGGAAATGGCCTCCAGTTCGCGTACACCGCTCTCCGCGGCAACGCGAGCGACCGCGGCGGCTGCTTGGGGCTGGGACCAGCCCGCTTCGCGCAGGAGCGCGGCAAGGGCGACGTTTCTCTCACGGGCCATGTACTGCCCCTCGGTTCCGAAATGATCTTTGACGCCTTTGACGGCCTTGAGGGCCGCGTAGGCATACCCCCTGACAGGGATTCGCGGTTCGCTCAACGTAGCCGCAGGATCACTCACCTTGCACGTCAGTTGCCTGCGGTGCACAGCGTTCCTCGCTCAAGTTGGCTTGATTCACCTAGGAGTTGCGTCATGCGTCCCTCGCTGGCCCTTCGCCGGGCGTGCCAACTCAGTGATCAGGGAAGGAGAAGCCACGCCCTTGGTGAGCCCATCCTGCGACGGGACCCGGCGGCCTCGGCGACGGAAACGGTGGCGCTCGTGCTGGGCGAGGACTCGCCGTTACCCGATACTGCCGCCGATGTGGAGGACCTCGCACTGCGGCTGCGAGGACACGTCAGCCAGCTCGGAGCTCTGACGCCTTCGCAAGAGCCAGCCCTGCTCCGTGCGCTGCAGCTCTGTTCGGGCGGCCTCCCCGATGGCTACATGCCCAGCAGGGTTCATCTGGTCAGGCTGGCCGAGGCGACCCAAGACCTTATCGCTGCCGTGCAGGCCCACGACGTGGCCCCTGCGAAGTCGGTCCAGAGACGGCGCTGGTGGAAGCCGCCGATCAACGTGCTGCGCGGCGCGGTCTTCGCTCTCGCCCTCGCGTGCGTGGTTCTGGCCGCGTCGGTGCCCCGGACATGACCGCCGCCGGGGCAGTTCTGATCGCGCTGATTCTCGGTCCCATGGCGTGGCTGGCTCTTCGTGGTGAGCGAGTAACCGGCCGCATTGCTCCACGGGACGTGGATCCCCGGCCGAGGCAGAACAGACCTCCCCCGGACCGGTAACCACCGTGCCTCTCTCACCGACACTTCCCGGCCGCCCCGGCGGCCCCGAAGCCACCCCCGGGTCCACGGGGACTACGGAGACCCACACGATGAAACGCCTCCCGCGCATCGAGCAGTACGGCCTGATCGGCGACATGCAGACCAGTGCCCACGTCTGCGACGACGGTTCGATCGACTGGCTGTGCCTGCCCCGGTTCGACTCGTCGGCCGTCTTCGCCGGCCTGCTCGGCACGCACAAGCACGGCACCTGGCAGATCGCCCCGGCCGCGCCTGGCCCCTCCGGGCCCGAAGCGGTGGCCGAGCGCCGGTACCGCGGTGACACGCTCGTCCTCGAATCGATCTGGCGCACACCGGCCGGGTCGGTCCGCGTCCTGGACTTCATGCCGCCTCGCGACGGGGCACCGCAGGTGATCCGGATCGTCGAGGGTCTGGCCGGTGAGGTGGCAATGGTTTCGGCCATGCGTCCGCGGCCGGGATACGGCAGCGTCAGCCCGTGGATCCACGAGGCCGATGGGCGCATGGTCGCGGAGGCCGGCGCGGACGCACTGTGGCTCGACACCTGCGTCCCGCAGGCGGAGAAGGACGGGGTCGTCGTCAGTGCCTTTGCCATCCGCGCCGGGCAGAGCGTGGCGTTCGTGCTCAGCTGGTGCCCGTCCCACGCACCGGCTCCGGAGATCCCCGACCCGCACGCGGCGCTCACCGAGACGCTCGCCTTCTGGCAGGACTGGACGCAGCAGTGCACCTACGACGGCCCCTACCGTGAGGCCGTGGTCCGTTCCTTGATCGCACTGAAGGCACTGACCTACCACCCGAGCGGCGGGATCGTCGCCGCGCCGACCACCTCGCTGCCCGAGGAGATCGGCGGCCGACGCAATTGGGACTACCGCTTCACCTGGCTGCGCGACGCCGCTACGACCCTGGCCGCGTTACTGGAGACCGGCTACCGGCAGGAGGCGCAGGCATGGCGGCGCTGGCTTCTGCGTTCCGTGGCCGGCGACCCAGAGAACCTGCAGATCATGTACGCGATCACCGGAGAGCGTGATCTTCGGGAACGGGAGTTGCCCTGGCTGCCCGGGTATGAGGGCTCGACGCCGGTGCGGGTCGGGAACGGGGCGGCGGACCAGCTCCAGCTCGACGTGTACGGCGAGGTGATCGAGACCCTGTACCTCGCGCACGAGAGCGGTGTGGCCCACTGTGCCGACACCGCGGTCCTGCACCAGCGGCTCGTCGAGCACCTGGCACAGCGCTGGCGGGAGCCCGACGAGGGGATCTGGGAGATCCGCGGGGCACGCCAGCACTTCGTCCACTCCAAGGTGATGGCCTGGGTGGCGATCGACCGCACCATCCGCCTGGCCGAAGCCGGCGCGCTCGACATCGACCTGGCCCGCCTGACCGAGCTGCGGGCAACCATCCACCACGAGGTCTGCACCAGGGGCTTCGATCCGGTGCGCAACACCTTTACCCAGTCCTACGGTTCCAAGGAACTCGACGCCGCCACGCTGCTGATCCCCCGCGTTGGCTTCCTACCGCCGAACGACCCGCGCGTCATCGGCACCGTGGACGCAGTGCGCCGTGAACTCTCCACGTCTGACGGGCTTGTGCGCCGTTACCCGACCATCGGCGACCACACCGGGGTGGACGGCCTGAGCGGAGACGAGGGCACATTCGTCCTTTGCTCCTTCTGGCTCGTAGACGCCCTGGCCCTGACCGGCCGCCTCGACGAGGCCCACGCCCTGTTCGAACGCCTCCTCGCACTGCGCAACGACCTCGGCCTCCTGGCCGAGGAGTACGACCCCGTCCAGCAGCGCCAGCTCGGCAACTTCCCGCAGGCATTCAGCCACATGGGCCTGATCCAGAGCGCCCGGCTGCTTCAACTCCTGGCGACGCAGTCCTCCCACCGCGGCGCGGTCGCGTTTCCGTCACCCCGCTCGACCGCACGCAGCACACACAAGACCTGCGCAGACCTGACGCTGCAGCACGCCTAGCCACCCCCACCCTGACGAGGATTCCCATGCCTGACAGCGCCTTTTCGGCACGGCCGGCCGCCACCGGCCACCGCCGACGGCGACCTCCGATCAACGCGTTCACCCTGCACCGTGTCCACCGCGCCGTCGCACTGCCCCTAGTGCTCCTTGCCGCCCTGCTGGGTGCCGCCTTCACCCTCTGGTCCGTGTCCGCGGTGGGCCCCGGCTGGCTCCTGGCCGGCCTGATCTGCGGACTCGCGGGCGTCGCCACGATGGCGGCTCGCGGAGCGCGAACGGCCGCAGGAGCCATACAGGCAGCGGCGGAGGAGGCCCGGGCAACGGCACTGGCAGCAATCGCAGGGGCAGCCGCGGCCATCGAGAAGTCGGTGCAGTGGTCGGCGGACGAGCTGTGCCGCGGGGGACGCCCGCCGCTGCCGGACCTGCAGGCGCCACCTGCCCTCCCTGACGCCGAGATTGACAAGGCGTTGAGTGCTCTCCAAGTGCGGGCCGTCGCGTCGTTGATACGGGTGCACGACGAGTCCCAGTCCGTCGTCCTCCTGGAAGTGCTGCGTCGCCTGGCCATGCGCGAGCACGCGCTGGTCGGCAAGGCGCTCGAGGCACTGAGCCAGCTGGAGATGCTGACCGACGACCCGGAGCTGCTGGCCAAGATCTTCGAGATCGATCACCTCGTGACGCGGATGCGTCGCCAGGTCGAGAGCACGGCGGTGCTGGGCGGGCAGTCCCTGCGCAGCGTGCGTCGGCCCGTTCCCGTCAAGAGCGTGCTGCGCGGCGCGGTCTCCGAGGTCGTGCAGTATCCGCGGGTGGCGGTTGCGGCCGGGTCCGTGGGCGCGGAGGTGGGTCTTCCCGGCCATGTGGGTCCGGACCTGACGCACCTGCTGGCTGAGCTGATCGAGAACGCCTGTGAGTGTTCCGATCCGGCTACGAAGGTGATGGTGCGTGCGCAGCGGGTGGCGAACGGGCTGGCGGTCGAGGTCGAGGACCGGGCCATCCCCATGCATCCGCAGACGCGGGCGCAAATGAACCACCTGCTCCAGGCCCCCGACGAGGTCGACGTCAGCGGCCAGGTGCGAGCGGGGCAGCTCGGCTTGCTGGTCGCCGCGAAGATCGCCCAGTCGCACGGGCTGTCCGTTCTCCTGCAGGAGAACGTGACGGGAGGCACCACCGCCCTGGTGGTCATCCCGGCACGGCTCCTAGTAGCGATTCCCTCCGTCGACGATGCGAGCGCGCTGCCCCAGGACGCCCGCCCCTTGACGCCGCAACCGCAGCAGGTTGCCGCGACTCCAGCCACCCCGAGGCCGGGGCAGGTCCCACGCCCCGGTACCGCAGGGGCGCCGGAAGCCGCACAGGCAGGTCACTCTGCTGATGCGCCCGCCCTTCCCATGCGTAGACGCCAGGCCGGCACGTTCCATCCGCCACACGAGCGGGAGCAAGCCCCCGTGACCGCGGCGACGCCAGGGCTCGCTGCCGCCTTCCGCACCGGCATCCAGGCCGGCGGGCAAGCCGGTTCTCCCACCGCTTCGGCAGAGCACCCCAGTCCCTGAACCTCGTCCCTCCACGTTCCCGGTGGCCGTTACATCCGCTGGCCCTTCCCCCCTTCTGGAGCGATCCCTATGAGCACCCACCCCGCGATGAACAACGTGACCGGCGACGCACCCGCAACCGAGACAACGGCAAGCGGAAAGCGGGACAACATGGCGTGGCTGCTGCGGCAGTTCGCCTCCGACACGACGGGCGTCACGCACGCCGTCCTGCTCTCGCGGGACGGACTACGGCTGCTGGACAGCGACGTCGACAAGGACTGGGCGGACGAACTGTCGGCCGCCATCAGCGGAGTGGCCTCACTCGCGGCGAACATCACCGGTCCCACCCACAAGAAGAGGCCGGCGAGGCAGGTCGTCATCGAGCGAGACGACTGTCTGATCTTCGTCCAGAGCTCCGGTCGCAGCGCGGCCTTCGAGGGCCATCCCGGCAACGAACGGGGCGTGGTGGACACGGTCCTCGCGGTGATCGCGACCATGGACGCCGATGCCGGCACCGTCGGGTTCGAGATGGGGCGCCTGGTGCAGAAGTTCGCCCCCTACATGCAGATCCCCGTCCGCGTCGGCACGGGTGATGAGGTCCGGTGACCGCACACGGCAGCGCGGCCGAGGATTCGACGTTCGTGCGGACTTACACCCTGACGCGCGGTCGCACCCGGCCACGGCATCTGCTCGGCCTGGACACGGTGCTGGATGCCGGACCCGGGCGGCCCGGCCCGGGCCAGGCCGAGGAATGCGCAGAGATCCTCGCCCTGTGCCGGGAGCACCGGCGTTCGGTGACCGAGCTGGCGGGCCGACTCGGCCGTCCCGTAACCGCCGTCAAGATCCTCATCTCCGACCTCCTGGACGCCGACGCCCTGGTCGTCCCTGTCACCGCCTATGCCGCGTCCGACGCGCATGCACGTCCCTCTGCACAACTGCTGGCGGCCCTGTCTGCCGGCCTGAAGAGGAAGTGGCCCGATGCCATCGCCTACCCCCAGGCCGGGTGACCCGGCCGTGGTGCTGCGGCCGTCGTCGCGCCCGCGTACCGGTGCACCGACCGTGCTGAAGGTCGTGATCGCTGGCGGTTTCGGCGCGGGCAAGACCACCGCCGTGGGTGCCGTCAGTGAGATCACGCCGCTGAGCACGGAGGAGTACCTGACCGAGGCGAGCGCGGACGTGGACAGCCTGGCGGGCGTCGAGGCCAAGCAGACCACCACGGTCGCCTTCGACTTCGGTCGCCTCAACCTGCCCGACGCACCCGTGCCCCTGGAATTGTTCCTGTTCGGCACGCCCGGCCAGGACCGGTTCGTCGACCTCTGGTACGACCTCTGTCGCGGAGCCGTCGGCGCGGTCGTCCTGGTCGACACCCGCCGCCTGGAAAGCAGCTTCACCCCCGTCGGTTTCTTCGAGGACATCGGCCTGCCCTTCGTCGTCGCGGTGAACCAGTTCGACGGAGCACATCGTTACCACCCCGATGAGGTCCGCACCGCCCTCGAACTGCCCGCCTCTGTGCCGGTGGTCACCTGCGACGCCCGCGATCCGAACCACGTCGCTGGCGTCCTGCTGACCCTCGTTGGCCACGCCTTGAAGAGCGCATCGGCAAGCCCCGCTCGCCCCGCATCCACTACCACCTTTCAGGACGCCTGATGTCGTATCAGCCCAACGACCCCTACCGCGCGCGGCAGACCGCCCCCCTCACGCAGTCGCTGCCGCGACGTACCATGCGGGACGTCACCCATGGGCCATCCCTCCCCGCCGGCGCCGCCGTCCCCGTCCCGCAGGCCCAGCAGGCGACCGAGCTGGCGCAGCGGTACGAGCTGCTGGATCGCCTAGGCGTGCCCACCGCTGCCAGCGAGGACTTCGACGAACTGGCCCGCGACATGGCCACACAAGCCGGGTTCCTGTACGGCTTCGTCAACCTCTTCCTGGAGGAGCAGACCTTCGTCGGGCTGCACCAGCCGCCCGCGGACAGCGGATACGTCATCGTCGGCCGCACCATGAGCCGCGACCACGGCTGGTGCCCGGAGGTCATGGCCCGCAAGAAGGCCCTTCCGCTGCACGACGTGCACGCCAGCCCGCGCTTCAGCGGCAACCCCGTGGTCGACGCGGTCGGGATCCGCTCCTACTTCGGTGCCCCGCTCATCCACGACAGCGGCACCGTGCTGGGCACGGTGTGCGTCATCGACCCCGAGAAGCGGCCCCTGAGCGAGGCCCGACGGCTGAGAGACATCGTCATCAACGCCGGCGTCCGGGTGATGGACCACATCGCCCGCGCGCCCGTCCGCTAGTCCGTTGCACGACCCCCCACCCGGGAGCCGCAGGCGATCCCCGGCCGCTCCACCGTGCGACCTTCATCCAGGGAGAGGGAGAGGACCATGCCCGCCACACCCACCACGCCGCCGCCGGCGCTGCGCCCCTATCTCAACGCCCGCCACGAACTGCTGTGGGACGAGGCGGACGCCTTCGCGGCCGAGCACATCGCGCCGCGCGCCGCACGCATGGAGGCCGCCCCCGGCAGGGTGGAGCGCAAGGTCGCCGACCTGATGGCCGCACGACGCTGGTTCGCCGTCAGCGTCCCGTCCTCCTTCGGCGGGCTGGACGCCGGACACGTGGCCAAGACAATCCTCGTCCACCGCATTGCCCGCGTCTCGGCGGCTGCGGCGGCCATCCTCCAGGCCACGCTGATCCCCGTCGGCGCCCTGCTGCACTTCGCCACCTACGAGCAGAAGGGCCGCTGGCTGCCCCGCGTAGCGGACGGTTCACTGCTCTTGTCGATCGCCGTGACCGAACCGCGAGCCGGCGGACACATCGGCGGCATCGAGACCATCGCCGAGCACGTCGGCAACGAATGGGTGATCACCGGCAGCAAGATCCACATCGGGAATAGCCACCTCGCGGGAGCCCACCTCGTGGTCGCCCGGACCGCCAAGGCAGGCGTGAGCACCTCCCAGGCGCTGACCGCGTTCATGGTCGAATCCAAGCGCCGAGGGCTCTCAGTCGCCGACCACCGTCCCGGCCTCGGCCTGCACGGCTTCTCCGCCGGCCGCCTCGACCTCGATCATGTCCGCGTCCCCGAGGAAAACGTGGTCGGAGAGATCGGCCAGGGGCTGGGCGTAGCGCAGAGCAGCAGCATCCTGTACGGCCGTCCCAACCTGGCCGCAGTCAGCCTGGGAATACACGAGGCAGTCGTGGCCACCTCGACCGCTTACCTCAAGACGCGCTCCCGCTACCGGGGCGCCCTCTCCGATCTGCCGGTTCTGCGGGACCGCATCGGTGACATGGAGGCCCGCCTGCGCGCCGGGCGAATCCTGGCCTATCAGTCCGTGCACCTCCTCGACCAGGGCCTGCCCTGCGACGCCGACCTGATCAACGCCAAGTACCTCGGCCACCAGTGGGCGATGCAGTCAACCCAGGACGCCATGGAGCTGCACGGCGCCCATGCCCTCAACGGCGACTACATCCTCCAGCGCCTGTGGCGCGACATCCAGTTCACCTACCCACCGGCCGGAACCGGCGAAGTCCAGCGCATACGCCTCGCCGACGCCGCCTTCGACGAGGCCCACATCCAGTGGTCAGAACGTCTCGCCGCCGAAGCGGCGTGGGCCCGCCCCGACCCGACAGCCGCATGAGCCCCCGTGTGCGGCGCCCCGTGAATCCAGACCGCCGCGCACGGGCCCGTGTCGCCGGCCCCCGTCCCCCGCGGGGTCCGGCGACACCCCACCCGATATCCCTCAACCCAGCCGCGAAAGAGACACCCGTGACCCTGCGCATGATGACCAGCGCACCGATCACCCCCCTGACCCCGACCCAGCAGCGCGTCGCCCAGCACCTCGTGGACGGCCTCGGCCCTCAAGAGATCGCCGCGAGGACCGGGCTGTCGGCCGTGACCGTCCGCCAGTACGTACGCGACATCCGGGAGAGCCTCCACTGCCCGCCCCGCTGCAAGCCCCCGGTGATCGTGCACTTCCTGTGCAACGCCCGGCAGGTCGCTCCGCCCACAACGGACAGGCCAATGCCGGAACTCAGTCCAGAGCAGCAACTGTTGCTGCGGGCGGTCGCTGAGCACAGCAATCCCAGCGACATTGCTGCCATAGCCAAGATCGCGCCCGCCGACGTGCGAGCCGCACATGACGAACTGCTCGACAAGACCGGGGCGGCCAACACCACCCAACTTGTCGCCTGGGCCCACGCGTGGGGCCTGCTGGGCGCCAGGGGGGCCACCACGATGGAGAGCGGAGCGAGCCAGTGAATGCCTCACCCGCTTCTGCGGCCATCGAGTCCTCCCCCGCGCCTCGAAGCCAGTGCGCGAAAGGGTTACCGGCCGTGTACGAGATGCGGTCGTTGCGCACCGACGCCGAACGGGACGAGGCCGCGGCCCTCGTCCAGGACCGTCAGCGCTGGCTCGCCATACGCGGGGTGCCTACACCCGCCCGGTCCGATATCCCGGCCCTGTTCCGCGCCCCGCAGGTGAAACCGGCTGGACTGTTCGAGGACGGGCTGCTGCTGGCCTGCATGATCCCGCAACGCGGGCCCGACCTCGGATGGGGCGAAGGCCCGTGCCTCTTCCTGGACTGCGTTCACACCCTGCCCGGTCACTCCGATGACACCGTCCGGCTGATCACTCTGTGGGCCTCCGACTTCGCCGCCCGGCTCGAGGTACCGCTTGTGCGGGCCGAGGCCATGGCCCGCCATCCTCTCGACGTTGATCCGATCGCCACATTCCTTCGTCGGCTCACCGACATGGGCTGGGACGTCCGTGGATCGGGCACCGGACAGCACCATGAGCGAGTCGCGCGCCTCGAACTCACCGCTGAGCTTCGGCCTGGGCTGAGCGCGCTCATCGGCTGCCAGGTCCACGAGCCGCAGTCCGCCGCCGACCAGCGGAGTATCGCGTGAGGACCGCGGAACCGCTGCGGCCGGACCTCGCCCGCGAACTCATCGCCCGCGCCGCACAGTCGGCAGCACGCCGGGCCAGACGCGTACGCAACCAGCTCGACGCCGTCCACCTCGGCCAGGACCGTCACGCTGAGCACGCCGACACCAAAGTGCTGCGCCGCATCCTGGCCGAACATGACTGGCCCGGCCACCGTCTCGTGGGCCCCGACGCAGCACGTGCCGCCTGGAGCATCGCTCTTCACGCCGACGACGAACCCGACTTCCAGCGGGCGGCCACCACCCTTTTGAAACGTGCGGTCCAGGTCGGCGATGCGCGCATCCAGCACTGGGCCCACCTTCACGACCGCGCCCTGGTCAACAGCGGGCGCCCCCAAGAGTTCGGGACGCAACTCGTCGTCAGCGCAGCAGGGGTGGAGCTGTGCCCACTGCGTGCGCCGCAGTTGCTGGACCAGCGAAGGGCCGCCGTCGGACTGCCGCCGATCGCCGTCGCTTTGGACACTGTGCGCCGCCGGTACGCCCTGGATCGCATTGTCGGCGGCTCACCGGCCGTCGTGCTAGCGGGGGTCGCATGACGCAGCGAGCCCCGCAGGCTTCCACAGACCCGCCCTCGCCCCAGATCACTTTGCGTGAAAGGACCGTTAAAGCATGAAGCTCACCACCGCCGTCCTCGCTGCCGGCGCCGCGGTTTCCCTCGCCACCGTCGTGGTCGGAGCCGCCCGGCTGAGGCAGGACGCGCGGCACCAGGCCGAACGAAATGAGGCGACCGTCGCGCGCAACCAACTCGACTGGCTGACGCAGATGTCCGCCAACCCTGACCTCGCCAAGCTCTGGACGCCCGAGGACCTGGACGTCGAGGAGTACATGCAGCTGCTGAAGGCCAACCAGCTCATCTGCATGCTCAGCCTGCGCGACCGCCTCGGCTTCGTCCGGGAGGGGCGTCTGCCGTTCTACGCCTCGAAGCTGATGGAGAGGGACGTCTGCCGGCGGTACTGGGCCCGTTTCGGGGGCCTCCGCGCTCAGGAGGCCGAGGGCGACGAGCGCGCCGAGCACTTCACCAAGGTGCTGGACAAGGCCGCGAAGAACCACCTGGGGGCACAGACCGTAGCCGCCTGAAGAGGCGGCTGCCCCACCCCGCCCGAATCAGCCACACCCTCACCTCTCGGAGAAATCGAATGGGCTTCACTGCTGTTCCACTACCGCCCGGCAACTTCACCATCGGTAAGAAGTTCGCCTTCGAGGCTGGCCATCGGCTTCCCCGGCTGCCGCATGAGCACAAGTGCTCCCGCCAGCACGGGCACAGCTACGAGGTTGAGGTCATCCTCACTGCATCCGCGCTGGAGGATCCCGGCTTTGTCACGGACTTCGGTGCGCTCGCCCCGTTCAAGTCGTTCCTGGACACCGAGCTCGACCACCACAACCTGCACGAGATCCTGCCCTTCGAGCCCACCTCGGAGCGCCTGGCGCAGTTCCTGGCTGGCTGGTTCGTTCAAAACCTCCAGTCGGAGATCCCCGGCCGCCTTGTCGCCGTCCTGGTCCGCGAGACCGCAAGCAGCTGGGCCCGCTTCGATGTGGTGGGCCAATGACAACAACCAAGCCGCTCAACCTCGAACCGGAAGCTGCCGAAGGCGAATCCCTGATCGTCGCGGAGTGCTTCGGTACCGAGGTGCCGACGTTTCAGGGCGAGGGCCCAAGCTGCGGACACCCGGCCCTGTTCATCCGCCTGTCCCGGTGCAACCTCACTTGCACGAGATGCGACACGAAGTACACCTGGGACTGGTCTCGTTTCGACCCGCACGAGGAGTCGACGAGGCAATCCGTCGCGGGCCTGGTGGCCTGGGCCACGTCTTCACCGGTCGAGCTGGTCGTGATCACCGGCGGCGAGCCGTTGATCCAGCAGGCACGACTGGTGCCTCTCGTCCGGGGACTGATAGCAGCCGGCAAGCGGATCGAGTTCGAGACGAACGGCACCATCGCGCCCACTCCCGAGCTGGTGGCCGACGGGGTCCGGTTCAACGTCTCGCCCAAGCTTGCCAGCTTCGGCGTGAAGGAGACCAAGAGCATCGTGCCAGCCGCGCTGGAGGCGTTTGTGGCCTCCGGGCGGGCGGCGTTCAAGTTCGTCGCTTCCACGGTGGAAGACCTCGACCGGATCGCCGAGCTGGCCGACGCCCACCGGCTCGCGCCGGTGTGGGTGATGCCGGAGGGCACCACCCCCGAGGTGATCACCGCGACTACCCGGGTCCTCGCGGACGGGGTCGCGGCCCGGCACTGGCACTTCACCACCCGCCTTCACGTGTTGGCCTTCGCGGACGCCAGAGGCCGCTGACCGCACGCGACTCCACGCCCCATCCGTTCCCCAGTCCCCGGAAACGAGAGACGCCCATGACGACCTCTATCGCCAGCCCTGCGGCGGCGGCGACGGCTGCCGTCGCCGGGCCCGCTACGGTCATCGACACCGGCCGGGTCGCCGGCCTGATCCACCAGCTCTTGGTCGAGCTGGGCGAGAACCCCGCCCGCGAGGGGCTGACCGGCACCCCGGACCGCGTCGCGGCCTGGTGGAGAGCCTTCCTGTCCCCGGACGGCGCCGAAACGGCCACCTGCTTCACCGAGTCCCAGCTGGGTGGTCAGCTGGTCATCGTGGGCGGCATGAGCGTGTGGTCGCTCTGCGAGCACCACATGCTGCCCATGAACTTGCAGGTCACTGCTGGATACGTGCCGGATGGCGAGGTGGTGGGCCTGTCGAAGTTCGGGCGGATCGCCCAGCACTTCGCCGGCCGACTGCAGGTCCAGGAACGCTTCACCCGCCAGGTCGCCGAATACCTCAACGGCGTGATCGGACACGAGGACATCGCCGTCGCCGTGCGCGGCGTGCACCTGTGCATGAGCATGCGGGGCGTACGGATGGAGGAGGCTCGCACCACCACGGTGCACTCGGGCGGGCGCTTCGGCACCGACCCCGTCCTTTCCCAGCAGTTCCTCACCCTCACCACCGGCCTGTGGGGGGCGTCGTGATCACCACGGCGGGCATCGACTTCTCCGTCATCGCTCCGCCTGCCTACCTGAAGAACTTCGTCGCCCAGGAGCCGGCCCGCGTCCACCACGTGGCCGCCCAGCACGTGCTGTCCGACGAGAGCTACCGGGCCTTCTTCGCTCGCGAGGCCGAGCGCGGCGCCGAGATCATCGTCGACAACGGGCTCTTCGACCTCGGCTACAACCTGCCGGCGGAAAGCCTCGTCGAAGCCGCGCTGGCGGTGTCCGCCAGGGAGATCATCCTGCCGGACGTCATGCGGGACGGGGCCGCGACCTTGAAGGCGAGCGAGAAGGCCGCGCGAGAGATCCGGAAGCTGTCCGGCGACGCATTCCGGCTGTGCGCGGTCCTGCACGCCGCGGACGACGACGAGTGGCTGCGCACCTACGACGCCTTCGTGACCAGCGGCTGGGCCGGGGCCATCGCCCTGCCGGCCTCGCGTCGACCGGATCCCGGCGAGCAACTGTGCCGCACCCGCTGGTTGGCGACCGCCTACCTGCAGGATCGCGGCTTGGTCGACGATCTGCTCATCTACCGGCTGCTCGGTCTGGGCCGGACCGGGCACCTGGAGCTGATCGAGCAGCGCGAGCACGAGTGGATCTCCTCCGTGGACGGCGCAGCCCCGGTCATCCTCGGCGCGATGGGCGTCGCCCTGCTGCCCGAAGGGCCGTACGAGAAGCCCTCCACGCCCCGCATCGAGAAGCTCGGCCCGATCCCCGAAGACCGGTTCGACCTCATCCGGAAGAACATCTCCGTCGTTCGCGCGGCGGCCGGCAGCACCGTGACGATCGCCTAGGAGCACCGATGACGCCCTTACTCGCCGACCGGACCCCCGGACTCCTACGCGCCGCCCCGATCGAGCCAGCCGGGCACACCATGACCCACGCGAGGCTGCTGCGCTACCTGGAGATCAAGGTCCACCACCTCATCCAGGACCAGGACTGGGACAGCATCCGCGTCATCGGCGGCTACGACCGCAAGGCGGTGGTCTCCCGGTACGAGAAGACAGGGAAACTGTTCAACATCGAACGGCCCACCGCAGAGATCCACGGCCGTGACCTCGTCGTCAAGGCGTTCCCCGGAGCCGACTACGTCCAGCACTACGCCCTGATAATCGCCACGTACCTGGCCATGACCGGCCGCCCCGCCGATACCGTCACCTATCAGCCGCCCGAGCAGGAGGAGTGCCGAGCGGCGCTCGACGCGCTCGACCTGGAACTGGACGGCGATCTGGTGATCGTCGGCTGGGGCCTTCAGTACCTTGCTCCCGAGAATGGAGTGTGGACCCGCGGACCCGGCTACGCGTGGCAGCGCCTCGACGTCGCCGACCGTCGCGTGGTCTACCTCGGGTTCCTCCACAGCATCTGGGGAGACGTGGCCGGACGGGTCGTCGCGCGCCTTGCTGAACTCGGCGCAGGCGATGTCGTCTACGTCGGCAAGGTCGGCTCGCTGACCCCCGGCGTCGAACCGAACGCCTGGCTGGCGACCGGCAACACCAGCCTGGTACGCGGGGCGCTGGTGAGCTGGGACGACTTCTTCGGCGACTACGCCGCCGCCCACGATGGGGTGCGCAGCGGCCTGCACGTGTCCTCCCCGTCGATCCTGCTGGAGAACCGCGACTGGCTGGCCCAGCACACCTCCTCGTACGCCTTCGTCGACCCGGAGATCGGCCCCATGGGGGCGGCGGCGCGCCAGGCGGGGATCAGATTCGGTTACCTCCACGTCATTTCCAACAACCTCGCCACCCACTATCCCGCCGACCTGTCCAATGAGCGGCACGGCGACGTCCTGCGCCAGCGGGCCGTCCTGGTGGACCGCATCCGCACCATCATCACCGGCCGCCTGACCGCCAGCCCGACCCACCTCCTGGGAGAATCCCGATGACGGCGAACGCGCCGACCACCACCGCAGCCGGGAAGCTGATCACCTTCGTCGGTGGTGACGGGGCCGGCAAGTCCACCCTCGCCGCCCGCCTGCACCAGGCCCTCAACGACGCCGGCCACACGGCAGTCCTCATCGGCAAGCACAGCACCGACGTCCGCCGGGACCCGGAGCTGTCCGCCTACCTCGACCGCCTCAACGAGCTGGTCTACCGTCGCGACGCCGGCGTCGCCCAGGCATGCGGCGACCACTACTGGCTGCTCGCCCTGGCCTCCTGGTACACCCTGCAGGACCGGCTCGTCATCCAGCCGGCCCTCGCCGCGGGAACCCACGTGATCCTCGACAACGCGCACCACAAGATCCTCGCCCGGTACGCGGTCAACCCCGAGGTCTCCCCCCGCCTGTGCGAGCAGGTCTTCGCGCATCTCACAAAGCCGGACCTGGTGTTCTTCCTGAACATCGGTGCCCGCGAGGCTCTCGTCCGCAAAGGCTCGTTCACTTCCTTGGAGGCCGGCCACGCCGGCGGCGGTGACGAGGACTTCATCCGTTACCAGGACACCGTCCTGGACCAGATGCGCGAACAGGCGGAGCGCGGCGCCTGGCTGACGCTGGACGTCGCCCAGTTGGACCGCGACCAGGTCTTCAAGGCCGCCGCCGCTGCCCTGGCCGACCGTCTGCGCCTGACCGTCTAAACCGGCCCTCCCTCCCCGATCGACAAGGAACGCACCATGGACCAGGCCCTGCCCGCCAGCGGGACATACGTCTGTCACGGCATCACCTGGGCGAGCGCAGACCCCCGTCTTCTGCTCGCCCCCGTGACCGGCGGACCACTCGTCTACGCCCCGGTCATGGGCAGGCGCCTGAGTTACCAGGTGAGCGGTACCGGCCGGTGGTGCACCGGCCGGTACCGGTTCGCCGACCGCGTCCGCGTCGAGGCGGTCGCCTGCCCTGACCGGGCCCCGGCCGAGGCCGGCGGACAGTGCCCGGCCTGCGCCGGGCGGGACGACTTCCGCTTCGCCCACCGGTTCCACTCCGGCGGGCATGTTCCCGACGCCCTGGCGGCGTACATGGCCCAGCCGCACTGGCTGTACCTGGCGACGTTCGCCGACGGCACCACCAAGATCGGCACCGCGGCCGAACCCCGTAAGCGCTCCCGCCTCGACGAACAGGGTGCCCTGATCGCTACCTACCTCGCCCGGAGTGCTGACGGCCGCGCCGTGCGGTTCCTGGAGGATGCCCTTACCCGCCACCTCGGCCTGACGCAGACCGTGCGAGCCGCGGCCAAGCTGACGGCCCTGGCCGAGCTGCGCGACCTCGCCCCGGCCGGTGCCGCGCACCAGCGGCACCTCGACCGCACCACCGAGGCCCTGAGCGGCCTGAACGTCCCGGCCACACCGGAGCCGTGGACGCCGCCCAGCGAAGGCGACCTGCTGCGGACGCCGGAGACCGGGCGCGCCTTGTACCCGCACGACCCACGCTCCGGTGAGCACGGGCTGACGGTGCTCTCCTGCCTCGGCTCCCAGGTCCTCGCCACCCTCGACGGCGACGGTGAACAACTGCCCTACCTGCTCGACCTCGGCATCCTCAAGGGTCGGCGCATCGTCCTCGGCGCACAGTTCTCCTCACCGCCCGCCGCCGTACAGTCCGCGCTCTTTTGACCCTGCCCGAACGCCCGGCCTGCACTGCCGGGCCGCCCTGAGAAGCGAGGCCACACAACATGGCACCCCAGGACGCCATCCTCGGCTGGGACGAGGACAGCAACGCCGAGGCGTACGACGCCTTCACCCGCGCCCACCCCATGTACGACGCGACCAGCCGCGACCTTGCCCGCCGAGGTCATCTGGCCAACGCCAGCCTGGTGGTCGACCTGTGCGGCGGCGCCGGCGCGACCGCCCGCGCGATCCTCGACCTGATCCCGGCCCGCGCCCGGGTCGTCTCCGTCGACAACGCCGCCGCGATGCAGCGCGTCGGCCGCCGCACCCTGACCGACGCCCGCCTGACCTGGATCACTGCCCCGGCCGAACAGCTCGCCGACCACCTGCACGCCAGCAGCGCCGACGCCGTGGTGTGCAACTCCGCGATCTGGAAGACCGACACCGCCGCAGTGTTCGCGGCCGTCGCCCACATCCTGCGCCCAGGCGGGCGCTTCGTCTTCAACATCGGCGGTGGCTTCGCCGGCGTCCGGCACCCCGACGAACTGTCCACCCGCACCGGACCTACCCTGAACGCCCTCATCCGCCAAGTAGCCGCTGAGACCCACGGATACACCCCACCGCCGCGCGACGCGGACAGGCCGCCGAAGCTGCCGATGAAAACAGTCACCGAGCAGCTGACTTCAGCCGGACTGACGGTCGTCGGCACAGAGGTCACCGCCCAGCACAGCACCATGGCCGAGAAGAAGGCGTGGCTGTCCATCCCCGTCTTCGCGCGGCCCGAGGGCGACTTCACCCACGCCCAGCGGATGCAGATCCTCGACACCGCCTACGCCATGACCACCCCCGATGCCCCGGCCGTGACGAGCTGGCTCGTCGTCGTCGCCCAACGGCCGGAGGCCGCCGCATGACTCCGGCCGCCCCGGCTCCCGGCGGCGGGGCCCGCCTCTGTGACCACGCAAGCGTCGGGGTACTGGTCTCCTCCCCGAGCGGCCTGCTGGTGTTCGAGAGGGCGATTCCTCCGGCCGGAATTGCCCCGGTCGCCGGCCACGTCGACGAGCATGGCGGCCCCGAGCAGGCCGCGCGCGACGAAGTCACCGAAGAGGTCGGTCTTACCGTCACCCACCTGCACCTGCTGCTGGACCAGTGGCGGCCCAACCACTGCCACCGCGCGCCCAGCGGTCCGGTCGGCCACCACTGGTGGATCTTCCAGGCCGAGGTTTCCGGGTCGCTGTGCCCATCGCCCCGGGAGGTCCGCGCCCCTCGGTGGATCCACCCGGCCCAGCTGCAGCAGCACGCGCTGCGGACCGCCGCGCACGCCAACGGATGCCTGGACCGTGAGGAGTTCGAGCGTGAACCCGGCCTGGAGCCGGTGTGGTGCCGCTTCCTGCACGACCTTGAGCTCGTCAGCCTGCCCTCGGCGGACCTCGACCGGATCGAGGCCCTCCTGTGAACGGCGGCCAGGGGCCTACCTCAGCGGGAGCCGACCGCTCGGCCGGCTGCCAGACGGCGAGCGTGCGCACGGATGCGCTCGCGGTCTTCGGGGAAGACGCTGTCCCAGCCTGTGTCCAGACGGAACCATGCCGCCGGCTGGTTCTGCTCCCCGGCGAGCGGCACGTCGCGTCCCACGATCGCGGCGTAGGACAGGCCCAGCGTCGGAGACCAGTCGGCCCGGTAGGAACGCACCGCCACGGCCGCGGGCTCGGGCAGCAGCTCGCAGCGCAGGCCGGTCTCCTCCAGCAGCTCTCGTGCCGCCGCCGCACGCGGCGCCTCGCCCGGCTCCACCTTGCCGCCCGGCGGCACCCATCCGCGCACGCGGTGCTTGACCAGCAGGACGTGCTCGAAAGCAGGGTCGGTGACCCACACCTCGGCCGCCAGCGGCTCCATGGGATGTCGGCGGGCTTCCTCCAGCCAGGCCCGTGCACCGTCGAACTCCCATGCGGCGAGGCGGGCATCCGCAACAGCCTCGTCCAAGATCACCTGACCGACTTCACCATGACTCACCCGCCCCACCCTAGGCCGACGAACCGGCCGGACGTCGCAGCGACGAGCAGGCAGCCATCCGGGGATGTCCGGCCGGCCCGGTGGCCCCTTCGGGCTGCAGGGCGATCACCCGTGGCACCCGCTTCACACGAAGGAGACCAGCGTGCCCGATGAGCAGCCCTCGGACCGGGGAGCCTGGGTCGTCCTCGGCGGCGTCCACCTCCTCAACCGCACCGCGCCACGGCGACCAGACGAGCCGATCGTGCTCGTACGTGTGTCACCGCAGGAGGTATGCCGGCCGGCCACCACCGTGATCGTCCGCTGGAACGCGCTGGGGCCCTGCCCGGTCGAAGCGCTGTACCCGGGCGGCACCCGGCTCGGGGCGGCCAGGATCGACGGCGGCGAACTGTTCCCCGACGCCATCGCCGGCCCCGCCCTGCGCGGCCTGGTCGGCACCGAGGCCGCCCCCGGCCTGGTGCCGCTGTGCTACCTGGCCGAACACCCCGGCGGCGGCTACCACGCGTACGCGCAGATCCGCTTCCACCCCGAGGACGCCTGCTTCGTCCGCACCACCCGGGACCCAGTAGGCCACGGCCCGGTCGAGGAACTGCGCTGGTTCGACCCCGTGCTGACGGCGCACGCAGAGTCGAGCACGGCGCTCAACAACCATCTGCGGTACTTCCGCAAGCACTTCTCCGGCACCGAGCTGGAGATCAAGTACACCCTCGACCCGGCACCGGACATCTGGTCCGCGTCCATGGAACTGCTCAAGGCCCTGCGCGACGGCAAGCTGGAAGGCTGCCGTCCGGAGTACCGGGAAGAGTTCCAGATCCACCACACCGAGAACCATCTGTTCGACGTCACCGGCCCCGAGCCCGAGATCGGCTACGCCTCCTTCATCCCCACCGTCACCGCCGGGCACGTGCTCAAGCGAAAGTGGTTCACCGAGGACGCCTTCGCCCGCCGCGAGGAACTCACCCCTGGCCTCGACATCACCCCCGACCGCTTCGAGACGTTCCTGCGCGAAGACCTGAACCTCCAGGTCCGGGCCATGCCGCCCTTCCAGCGCGTCCGCTACGACATCCAGTGCGAGTCGCTGCGCACCGGACACGTCTACGGCATCTTCCTCGACCGCTGCGCCCTCCTGGCGGCCCCCGACGTGGTGCTCTCCCAGTGCGAGCTGGAGTACCTCCGCTCACGCAGCATCCTCGACCACGACCAGGACGAGATCCTCATCGAGATGAAGCGGATCGACAGCTGGCTCTGCGAGTACCTCGCCAGTCACGGTTGGGCCGCCGAGCACACCTTCTACTCCAAGCGCAGCTTCCTTCGCGACGCCATCGCCCTCCGCCCGGACCTCGCCACGCGATGACTGACCAAGCGCCCCCCGGCAATCCCCCGCAGGAGGTACCGCAACCCACATGAGTGATCGAACACTGCATCACAGCCCGCCCCACCCGACCGCACAAGGAGAGAGCCCGGTATTCGAAATCGCGTTCTAGATTTCGCCCCCCTCCACCCGTTACGGCTACAGCAGGACCGCCGTTACCCGATCACCTGTCCGCATCTCGCCCCGAGGAGTCCCCGTGCATCCCGTACGCCGTCCTGGACTCGTTCATCCTGCGTTCGAAAATGCCGTTACCTCCTCGGGCGCCAGCCTTCGCCTCACCTCCGGTCGCGCATCTCTGCTCGCCGACGGGTCACGACCGGATACGAGGTACCTGGCATGACGCAGCCCACACCTCTCCCGTCCTCCGTCCTCACCTATAGCTTTCGGCACGGCGGTGCCCTCGTGACCAATGATCGGCACACCCGTAGAACGCCTGGTACAGGAGGGCCGCCCGTGAGCGACTCGCCTCACCAGCTGATCGCCGACGTGGCACAGGTCCTGCTCCGTACGAACGGCACCGCCCTGTGCGTACCCCGCGCACTGGACGCCGCCCTCGCACCGGGACAGCTCACTGTCGTGGGCGGCCACCTGGAAGTCGGCGAACCACTCGACCATGCTGCGCGACGCGAGGCCATGGAGGAGGTGGGGGTTATCACTGCTGAGCAGCAGGAGTTCTGCGGGCTCATCCACCACCACGACTCCGACAATGGCCTGGACCGGATCACCGCCGTGTTCGTGGCGCAGTCCTGGACGGGTGAGCCGTACAACGCCGAGCCACACAAGCACGAAGGGCTCTTCTGGGTGCCGATGGAACGATCGTCGCCGGACTGTCACCCCTACACCGCCACCATCTTCCACATGCTCACCCACGGCCCGTCCTACCGGGCCATCAACTGGCCTGCGGGAGGCGCCCGGTGAAGAGATTCTTCGGCCCGGTCACGATGGCCGATCCGCAGGTCTCCGACGCCGAACACGAGCTGTTCGGCGGCCCCCTGCGACCCACGGCCGCCACCCAGGAGCATGACGTGAACCCCCGCACCCTCGACCACACCGACACCCTCGAACTGCCCGTCACCGGCGACGGTCCATTCAACGCCCTGCACACCTTCTGGAAGCCGTCCCACTACGCCACCGGCCTCGAAGCACACACCGAGTCCAGCAGCTGGCGTACCTTCCGAGTCAGCGACCTCGTGGTCGGAGTCCGGCTGCATGCCGAGGACCGCACCGTGATCGCCGACATCTACACCGACGGTGACTTCAAGCCCGCCTACCGCGAGGAGCTGACGCGCCGGCTCATCTCTTCATACGGGTTGGACGAAGACCAGGCGGCGTTCGCGGAACTCGCGTCTCGCGTGCCCGCAATGCGCGAGGCACTCGCAGCCCTGGGCGGGATGCGGCAGTCGTGCCCGGAGGACCACTTCGAGATCGCCGTGATCGCCCTGCTGCTGCAGAACGTCACCATCGGCCGCACCGCCCAGATGACCCGCAACCTGCTGGTCCACTACGGCCGTCTCGTCCACTTCGACGGGATCACGCTGCGGGCCTGGTTCACCCCAGACGAGATCGCCCACGTCTCGCCGGAGACGCTGAAGGAACGGGACCGGCTGGGCTTTCGCGCCAAAAGCCTTCCGCATTACGCGGCCTACTTCCGCGACCACAGCACCGAGGACCTCAAGGCCGCCGGAAACCTGATGGAGGCCGTCCAGGAAATCAAAGGAGTGGGCCCCTACACCGCCGCGGTAATTGCCTCCCACGCTTCCCGCGACCCTGCCGTCTTCGGCATCGACGTGTGGAACCGCAAGATCCTTGCGCGCAGCCTCCTCGACGCTGACGACGCCGCGCCGGAGACCGTGATGACCCGCCTCAACGAACTGTTTCCCGGCTACGCCGGCACCGCCGGCCTCTACCTCGTCGAGCACGAGTACCTGACCAATCCTGTCGCCCCGCTCCTGCGTTCCGGCCCCGACGCCCTCACCGCATGGAACGCGGCGCTGGAGCAGACCGGAACCTGACCCACTCCAGGTCGAGAGCAGCGACGCCACCGCCGCCGCTGCTCCTGGTTGCCATGCCCGCACCGCGCCCGACGGGACCCCCCGCAACACCTCGAAAGGGTGATCCCAACTGTTCGAGCGACACAGGCGCGACCCACGACAAGGCCCGCTTGACCCCTGCAATCCAATAGAACATCCGTCCACTATCTGCCCCAGATCTGCCCGTGACAGACCCGTCCGGGGGCCGTTGTTAGAGCACCAGTACCCCTCGTGCGTCCATCCGGAGGACTCCGTGAACCCTGTGCCCGTCCCTGCGAATCCCTTCGCCGCATTCGAACGTCCTATGCCGGTTGTCCCGCGCTCCGCACGATCCGGGCGGCAAGTTGACGCCGCCGCCCAGCGCGCAGCACGACCGGATACGAGGTGGGCAGCATGAGTGAGCCCACCGATGCATCACCCGACAACATCCCGGGGCCGCGCACCGCCCCGCTGGAGTCCACACCCTCTTCGTTGCCTCCCGGACCGACGACCGGGCCCGACGCGTCCTCTACAGCCGAGCCGGATGAGCCATCGGAAACGGCTGCCAGGGAGCCGCAGATGCGGTACGTCGATCTGACGGGCAGCCGTGAAGCGGCCGGCCGTTCGATCAGGATGCGCGATATGGCCCGGCGGCTGCCGCAGTTGGTACGCCGGTCACTGGCTCTCGCGTGGCGGGTCGACCGCCGAGCGACCATCGGTCTCCTGCTCTGCCAGGCCGTCACCGGCGTGATGCAAGCCCTCGGCCTGGTCGCCATCAGCGGCACCCTGACCGCCCTGCTGACCAGTGGAGACGTCTACCAGCGGCTTCTTCAGGCGTGGCCTTCTGTGGCCCTGCTGGCGGGCACCGCCGGCGTACGCGCCCTTCTGGGAATCACCGTCTCCTGGTTGTCTTCCCGGTTGGGCCCGCTGATGTCGCGCGAGGCCGAGCAGATGCTCCTCACCGGCTGCGCCGAGGTGGAGCTGTGCGCCTATGACGAGCCCGACTTCAACCACGACCGCGAAGCCGCCGACCGCGGGGCGCAGGTCACCGGGGACCTGATCGACGAGGGGCAGGACCTGATCGCCTCGTCGGCCTCCTTCGTCGCTGGAGCGATCGTGCTGGCCGGCGTGCACTGGGTCCTTCTCCCCCTTCTGATCGCGGCCAGCCTGCCGCAGGCCCTGGCCCAGGTCAGCGCCGCACGGGTGCGATACCTGGCGAATCTGCGCAGCAACGGCGACCTGCGGATGCTGTCGATCCTGCGCTGGCACATCTACACCAAGGAGGCTGCCGACCAGATCCGTGCCGGCACCATGGCCGGTTTCCTCTCCGGCCGGTACCGGCAGACGGTCGCTCGGATCAACCGCGAGGACCGCGCCGCCGCCGATAAGGGGGCCCGCATGTCCCTGATCGGCGCGCTGTGCGGCGGCGTGGGTTCGGCGGTCGTATGGGCGGCGGTCGTGTGGCTGCTGGCCACCGGCCGCATCAGCGTCGGACACGCCGGGACGGCTGTTTTCGCCTTGCAGACGGTGGGCCAGTCGGTCCGCGGTCTGGTCTCGGTAGGGGCGCGCGCCGTGCGCACCGGCCTGTACATGGACGACTGGAGCGGCTTCCTGGACAAGGCCGGAGGGTTCCGCATGCGCCGGGGTGCGCATCGCCCGGGGCCGCCGAAGAAGATCGAGATCAAGTCGGTCACACACCGGTACGCGGGCAAGAGCCAAGACGCTCTGTCCGACGTCACGCTCACCCTGCGCCAGGGCGAGGTCACCGCCCTTGTCGGCTTCAACGGCTCGGGTAAGTCGACGCTGTCGAAATTGATCAGTGGCCTGTACCTGCCCACCGAGGGTCAGGTGCTGTGGGACGGCGTTCCCACCGGCGACGCCGAGCCGCAGGCGCTCTGGCAGCAGGTGGCCCTGGTACCTCAGACCTACGCGCGCTGGCCGTTGACCGTGCGGGAGAACATCACCCTCGGACAGCCCACGGCGCGTGGCGACGCGGCGGTACGTGAGGCGTGTGAGGCCGCCGGCGCCGACGAGGTCGTGGACAAGCTCGGCGCCGGCCTGGACACCCTTCTCGCCCGCGAGTGGCTCAACGGGGAGGAACTGAGCGGGGGCCAGTGGCAGCGCATTGCTCTCGGACGGGCGTTCTTCCGCCAGGCGGGGCTTTTGGTCCTTGACGAGCCGACCGCGAACCTCGATCCGCTTGCCGAGTACCGGATTTTCCAGCGGCTACGGGGGCTTGCCCGGGACCGGGTGGTACTGCTGGTGACCCACCGCATCACCAGTGTCGCCGTGGCCGACCGGATCGTCGTTCTCGACGAGGGCAGGGTCGTGCAGGAGGGCACCTACAAAGAGCTGGCCGAGCAACCGGGTCTGTTCCGGCAGCTGCTGTCGTGCCAGGTCTCCTCGGATGCCCGGGACGATGGCGCACAGCGGCAGGCATCCGCATGAGCACACGCCCGCGGAAGAGCATCGTGTTCACAAACCTGTCCGCCGTCGTGAGCACACAGCACACCGTCATGCCGGCCCGTCCGGATGCCGATGTGCTGACCGGCGCCCAACCATGTGACACCCCCCTTCTGCGGCGGAAGGGGGTTCTGCTCCGCGGCTGTATCCGGGGCAACGACCCGGCCGTGGACACTGCAATGCCTGGGATGCCCGAGCAACGCGATCACGCAGCCACGGTCGTGCCGGGCGTGCGCCCGACGGGATCCGAGGGGGTACGTCATGTCCTCCTCGTGTGACCCCGTCTCGTCGGCCGGGCGGACGTCGCTGTGGCGGCACCAGGACTTCCGTCGGTACCTGACCGGCCAGGCCGCCAGTGTGGCCGGCAGCTCGATCAGCTCGATGGCTCTGCCCGTGCTGGCCGTTCTTCAACTGGATGCCAGCCCTGCTCAGGTTGCCTGGATCACGTTCATGGGCCAACTCCCGCCCGCGCTACTGGCGTTGCACGCCGGAGGACTGGCCGATCGGCGCTCCAAACGGAAGCAGATGATCACCGGAGATCTGGTCAGCGCCGCCGCGCTGGCCAGCGTGCCCGCAGCGGCGGCGCTGGACAGGCTGTCCCTGGTCCAGCTCATGGTGGTCGCTGCGGTGCATGGTGCGGCAGGGGTGCTGCATGATGCCGCCGCGATCAGTCTCCTGCCCAGCTTGGTCGACCGGTCCCTGATCCAACGGAGCAACAGCCGTATCGGCGCCCTGTTCGCCGTCGCCGCCACCGCCGGCAGCAACCTCGGCGCCACCCTGACCGCGCTCCTCGGACCGGCCCGGGCACTGCTCGGTGACGTCGGCTCCTACCTCGTCAGCGCCTGGTGCACCGCCCGCATCCAGACACGCGAGACCACCCGGGCGCGAGCGGGAAGCCACCGTCTGCACACCGAGATCGGTGAGGGCCTGCGGTACGTACGCCGTGACCACCGGCTGCGCACGCTGACCCTGGTCAACGCGACCACCTCGGCCGCCCTGGCACTCCTCAACACCCTGTGGGCCCTGTACCTGCTCAAGTCCCTTTCGATGAGCCCGACCGCCTTCGGCGTGGTCCTGGGGCTGGGAGCCCTCGGCGCGGCGGCAGGAGCGCTTGCCGCCCCGGCGCTCGCGCGACGGTACGGGCCCGGGCCGATGATGCTCGTCGCGCTCGCGCTCACCCCGCTCACCCAGATCCCGCTGCTGCTCGCGTCCCCAACCGTGGCCTGGCAGACCGGCATCGGCGCCGCCCTGTTTCTCCAGCTGGCCTTTGCCGCAGCGGCGGGAACCACCCAGCGCTCCATTCGTCAGGTCGTCACCGCCGATGACATGCAGGCCCGCATGCAGGCCGTGAGTACCTGGCTCACCTCAGGCGCCCGGCCGGTGGCCGCCCTGGTCGCGGGCAGCCTCGGGACACAGATCGGCGTACGGCCCACCCTGTTCGTCGGCACCTGCCTGCTCCTCGTCCCCCTCGTGGTCCTCTACCGCTCCCCACTACGCGGCCTCCTCCAGATGCCCGAAGCCCAGCCCGTCCCCTCCCCTCCAGGAGATCCACTCATGCAACCACCCGCCCCCTCCCCCTCACCTTCACCCGGCGCCGCCCCCTCCGGCGACGGACAGCACAATCCCGCGGTGGGCGGAGGTGGTACGGCGTGAGCGCGGAACTGAACGTGATCGGCGGCCACCTGTACCTGGAGCGGGACGGCATGGTGCTGCTCGGGCAGCGGCACCCGGATTCGGCATACGCGGGCGGCCAGTGGCATCTGCTGGCAGGCCATGTGGAACGAGAACCGGCCCGGACCTGCGTGGCACGGGAGGCGCGGGAGGAGGCGAAGCTGGTCGTCGCCGAGGAGGACCTCGTCCTCGTGCATACGGTGCACCTCCTCGACCACGAGGACGCCGTCCCGCGCGTGGGCTTCTTCTTCCGGGCCAGCCGGTGGGAGGGCGAGCCCCGCGTGCTGGAGCCGGACAAGTGCCTGCGTTGGGCCTGGTGGCCTGTCGACGGCCTGCCGGAGCCGACCGTTCCCTACACCCGAGCGGCCATCGAGGGGATTCGTGCCGGCCGGCTGTATACCGAGATCGGTTGGGAGCGGCGGAAGTGAGCGCCCCGGAGATGGACACGCACCGGCCTGGTCCTGAAGCCGCCCAACAGCCGGACTCCTCTTGCGAACACCGCGCACAGATCCCGGATACACCCGCGCTTTGCGGTGCAAGCACTGCAAGAACGGCCGTAGGCCCAACCGGTCAGGAAGGAGGAGAGGGTTCTGCATCGAGCACGTCACACCGTCCAAGGATGTCCGCTGACCTGCTCGCCGCAACAGCCGCCGCCCGCACCGCGATGGTCGACCGCCTCGTCGCCGACGGCGTGCTGACCGACCCGCGGCTGCGCGATGCCCTCCTACGTGTGCGGCGGGAAGTCCTTCTCCCCCACGCATACGTCCGGGTCAGCGGCCCAGGCGCGGATCCGATCGACTGGCGGCTCCTCGACGGCTCGCACCCCGACGACCAAGCGGAGTGGCTCGACCTCGTCCACAGCGGCGACTCCGTCCTGCTCCAGCGCGACGGCGAGCCGCTGGACGCCCTTCGCCGAGGACCGGTGACCGGCGGCCACATGACCTCCATGAGCACCTACGCCCCTGCCACCGTCGAGGTGTTGCAATGCCTCCAACTGGATTGCGGGCAGCGGTTCCTGGACCTTGGTTCGGGTCCGGGGATCTCCCTGGCGCTCGCCGCTGCCATCACGGGCCCTGGCCGTGCCACCGGGGTCGAACGCGATCCGCACATGAGCGTGTTCGCCCAGCGGAACCTGGACCGGCTAGGACTGGGAGCGACGGTCGTCGAAGGTGACGCGCTCAACGGACACGCCACCGGGGCACCGTATGACCGGATCCATTCCGGCATCGGCGTGCCCTGCATCCCGCTGGCCTGGGTGGAGCAGCTCGCCCCCGGCGGAACGCTGCTGACCACGCTCGTGACCAGAACGCCCAGCTGGCCAGGTCAGATGCGCGCCACTCGCACGATGAAGGGCAGGCTTCAGGCGGTGCTGACGGGCAGGCCGCGCGGCCACCGGCCCCTGCTCGGCTACGAGTGGCTCACCGCCGTGACCCACCGGCCCAAGGTCAAGGCTGACCCCGGCCGACCGCGCCCAACCCGGCTCGCGCCGCCCGACGATGACGCCCACGGCTTCTGGATCGCCGCCGCGTACCTGGCACCGGGCTTGGTCAGGGATTTCCAGGCCGACACGATGACCATCGTCGCCCCGGAGGAGGATTCCTGGGCGGTGGTCGGCCCCGGCGACGGCACGGTCCGCGTGCACGGGCCGCGTGATGTGTGGGCCGAACTCGAAAACGTCCACGACGCTTGGGAGCGGGCGGGCCGTCCGGACACGTACCGGGTCGATATTCCGGACGGCGGGGGCCCGCAGCGCGTCGCTTCCGGTCCCGGCCGGATGGCCCTCACCTGGACGCTGCCCCCGCTCGCCGCCGTCCCCCACCAGACGTCTCCATCGCTCGGGAGTTGTCCATGACCCAGCAACGGCACCCCGTTCCCCCGCCCGCCGACGGCCCCAGTCGACCGGCTGGGTGGTCCGAGGAATTCCTCCGCCACCGCGACGGCCAGGGCTGCCCCATGTGTGACAACGACTTCGCCGCCGAAGACATCGGCTTGGGCATCCTGCTCCACCAGGGCGAAGTGGCCAACGCCTACCTGTGGCGCTCGGGCCAGGTCCGGGGCTACTGCGTACTCATTCACCGCGGCGCACCGCACGTCGCCGAGCCCACCGACCTCTCAGACGCCCACGCCGCCGCGTACTGGGCCGACACCCTCACGCTCGGCAAGGCCCTGACGGCGTTCTACCAGCCGATGAAGATGAACTACTCCACCCTCGGCAACGTGGTGCCCCACCTCCACACCCACATCGTTCCCCGCTACGCCGACCACGCCGACCCGGCGCCAGGCGGGCCGCTCCCGTGGACGGCCCTAGATACAAACCGCCCGGACGAAGTACAGCTCCAGGCGGACGCCGCCGCGCTGCGCGCGCTGCTGGAGCAGGCATGAGGGGCCGCCCGGATGAAGAGTCCGGGGACCTGTTCGCCTCTGCGGCGGCCGATTACGCCCGATACCGGCCGGGCATCCCGTCCGAAGCGGTCCGCCTACTCGTCGGCACAGTGAGAGGTGTCGCTCGGCCTGTCGTGCTCGATCTCGGCTCCGGGACCGGGCAGGTTGCAGCTGCGCTGCTCCCCGCTCTTGCGCATGAGGCCCGCCTGGACCTAGTGGATCCGGACCCAGGGATGCTCCGCGAGGCCACTGAAACCCTCGCCCCGCTCCTGGGTGACAGTCCCGCTGGCTTCCACTGCGTGCGGGCCGAGGACTTCACGCCGCCGTTCGACGGCTACCGAGCGGACCTGGTCACCTGCGCGCGGGCGTTTCACTGGATGCCCCGCCCCGCGGTCCTCACGATGGCCGACCGCGTCACCGCTCCCGGGGCCGGCGTGGCGATCATGGGGGATGGCAGCCTCTGGACCTACCAAGCGCAGTGGACGGCAGATCTGCAGCGGCTCATCCAGTCCTACCTCGGCCCCGAGCGGCGGGCCGGCACCGCTGGGGCGTACACCGAGCCGGGGCGCCGCTACGAGGACGACCTCGCCGAGTCCGCGTTCAGCGACGTCAGCGAGCACCGGATCCCGGTCCGCCGCACGTGGACACCCGCAGCCGTGGTCGGTTATCTACGCAGCACGAGCTTCGCCCGCCCGGCGCTCTTCGGCGATCAGCACGCACGGTTCGAGCAGGAGGCCCACTTGCTGCTGGAGGAACACGCCCGAGGCGAACGGCTCGTCGAGGACGCCGTGTTCACCATGCTGCTCGCGCGCCGCCCCGGCGGTGACCGGTGAGCGGGGGGCGGCACACCGAGCCGCTGGACGTGCACCTGGTCGCGGTCCGCGATACCGCGGCCGGCCCCGAAGTGCTCCTGTCCCGGCGGGCCGGCGACGTCTACGCGACAGGACTGTGGCATCTCCCATCTGGTCACCTCGACCCCGGAGAGGATGTCGTCACCGCGCTCGTGCGGGAGACCAGCGAGGAGACCAGCGTCATCGTCGACCCCGCTGATATCCGCGCGGCCGTCACCGTGCACCACCGCTCCCCCGGCGGGGGCGCACGCGTCGGGTTCTTCTTCGAGGTCCGGCACTGGCGCGGCAACCCCCGCGTCATGGAGCCGGACCGGTGCGACGCCATGGGCTGGTTCCCGCTCGACGCGCTGCCGCACCCCATGGTGGCCTACTGCCGGGCCGGGCTGGACGCCTACCGGGCCGGAGCCCGGATGGCCCTGCATTTCCAGGAGCCCGGCGATCCCATCGCCTACGCCCCGGCCGTCGACCGGCTGCGCCTCGTGCCCGACGCCGGTCCAAGCAGCACGGTCCCTGAGGACGCGGTGCGGGACTTCGTCGAGCGGGCGGTCGGCAGGATCACCGGCTGGACGGATGTCTCCTGGGCACGCAAGGGCAGTCAGGTGTGGCGGGCACGCGATGCCGAGGATTGGGTGTGGTTTGTCAAGATCCACCAGAACGACCGCTTCCACCAGCGCGAGTTGGCCGCATACCGCAGCTGGGTTCCCCGTCTGGGCCCGCTGGCACCCCGTCTGGTGGCCGCCGACGAATCACTGCGGGCCATCGTCATCACCACGGTGCCAGGCCGCTCCCTGCACGGCGCCGTCCACCCGCCCGACCAGGAGCGGCGGATCTTCCACTGCATCGGGCAGCTCGCGGCAACCATTCACCGCAGCGCCCCGGCACTGCCGCCCCTCCCCGACTCTCTGCCGCTCGAGAAGCTGGAACGGCACCTCGACGGCGCACGCGCCTACTTGGAGCCCGGGGACGAGGCGTTCATCCGTGCCACCGCAAAGGGGGCCGCTGGTCTGCCGGCCCTGGAGAGGGTTCCCACGCACGGTGACTTCCAGCGGCGGAACCTTCGCTGGGAGCAGTCGACGGGCATCTTGTACGTGATCGACTTCGAAAGAAGCGAAGGCGGTTCGGCCGTCAGGGACTTCGTCCGCTTGTCCGACGCCTGGCACGGACGGCCGGACCTGCACGAGGCCCTGATGACCGGCTACGGCCGCCCCCTGTCCCTCGCCGAAGAAGAGCACCTGGTCGTCCTGTCCGTATTGGATGCCGTCTCCGGCATCCAATACGGCGCCGCCCACGGCGATCCGGAACTCGTCGAGCGAGGCCGCCGCACCCTGGCCCGGCTCCGCGCAACGAACCGTCTTTGACCAGCACACCACACCACACCACCCACCAGCTGAAGAGCAGTTGAGGAGCACGCCCGTGGCGTACGTCGTCCGCGACCAGTGGCAGCAGCACTATGCCGACGGCAAGGGGTTCCGGGAACTCGGTGAGCGCGAGCGGGCCCTGCTCGCCGAGCACGCTCCCGTTCCCGATGGCGGCGGACGGGCGCTCGATGTGGGCTGCGGCACCGGCAGCCTGGCCGCCTACCTTTCCTCCCTCGGCTACACGGTGGACGCCGTCGACTTCGCCGACAGTGCTCTCGCCCGGGCCCGGGACGAACACGCCGACGTCGAGCGGGTGCGCTGGATCTGCCTGGACATCGAGCGCGACGACCCGGCAGATCTGCACGAGGAGGGCTACGACCTGGTCACCATGCGGCTGATGTATCCCTTTCTGCGCGATCGCAGCCGCGTCCTGCACGGGCTCGGTGAACGACTGCGGCCCGGCGGCACGCTTGTGGCCATCACCCCCGTGGTCGAGCACACCCCGGCCGAACGACGGGACATCGCCCTCGACGAGGACGAGGTCCGCCTGCTCGCCGAAGGCTGGGAGACCGTCGAGCGGCTGGAGGCGGACCAGCTCGCTGTCCTGGTCCTGCGCGGCCCGTGCCACACCGGCACCCGGGCGGTGGAGCGGCAGCGACCGCCCACCGGTCTGGCTGTGACAGGCGCCCTTGCGGTCGTCACCGACGAGGCCGGCCGGGTCCTGCTCGGCCGCTCGCGCCGGGGCATGTGGGAACTACCCGGCGGGAAGACCAGTGGTGCGGAGTCCTTCGAAGCGGCGGCGGTTCGGGAACTGGCCGAGGAGACGGGCCTGACCGCCTCGGCCTCGGACGCGCACGTGGTCACGATGCTGGCCGACGACAGCCACGGCGTGCCGCGGCTCACCGCGGTCGTCCGTATCACCGCATGGTCCGGCACCCTCGCCAACCGAGAACGGCAGTTGTTCGACCGGTGGGAGTGGCATGACCTGCACGCCGTGGCCTGCCTCGGTCCCGTGTTCGCTCCAGCCGCGCAGGCCCTGAGCGCGACCTGGCCCGGGGTTATTCCTGGCCTTGCACCGGTCCACTCCTATCCGCTCGCGATCGACCAGCCGCCCGTGCCCGGCGAACCGGCCGAAGCTGTCCGGCTGCGCCAGCAGATGACCCAGACGGTCATCGACGGCGGCTGGGCGCCCTCCGAACCGGTACAGCAGGCGCTGCGCACGGTGCCCCGGCACCGCTTCGTCCCCGAGAAAGCCCTGAAGACCGCGTACGACGGCGGCGACCGGGCCGTCGTCACCCGCCGCGACGAGACGGGGAAGGCGACCAGTTCGGTGTCCGCTGCCTGGCTCCAGGCCGACATGCTCCAAAGCCTGTGCCTGAAACCGGGAGCGATCGTGTTCGAGGCGGGATCCGGCGGCTACAACGCCGAGCTCATCGCCCATGTGGCCGGCCCCATGGGCAGGGTGGTCACCGGCGACATCGACCCCTACGTCGTACACCGCACCCGGCGGTTGACCACAGAGGCCGGCAGCGGCCGTGTCACCGCGTTCCAGGGCGATGCGGCACTCGGCGCCCCCTCTCACCTCGTACCGCGCGGCGGCTTCGACGCAATCGTGATCACCTACAACTCCTGGGACATCTCCCCCTCCTGGCGGGAGCAGGTAGCTGAGGGCGGGCGCCTAGTCCTGCCCCTCGAAATCCACGGATACACCCGGGCGATCGCGTTCGAGCGACGCTGCGAGGTACTGCACGCGCGGAAGTTCACGCACTGCGGATTCCTCCGCGCCCAGGGCGAACACGCCCGCCCTATCCCGGCCGTGGACCTCCTCGACGGCGAGCTGAAGCTCCGATTCGAAGACGGCACCCCCGCCTCGACGAAGGGATTGGAAGAGGCGCTGCGCGGGCCGCGCCACCAGGTCGCCACCGGGGTCACCATGGGGGCGGCCTTCTACTTCGGCTCGCTGCAGCTCTACGCGGCCACCACATTGCCAGGCTTCGTCCGTCTGTCCGCCCACCGGGACAAAGGCACGGGCGTCACCCAGATCGCGAAGGACGGCGATGCGCCGGCGATCCTCGGCGACGCCTCACTGGCCTACCTCATCCACGTCCAAACCCGGCACGGTGACAGCCCTGCCGAAAAGGAGTGGGAGTGGGTCGTCCACGCCTTCGGCCAGCACGGCCCGCAGCTCGCCGAGCAGCTGGCGGCCACAGTGAGAGCCTGGGACCGCGACGTACGCACGAACGACGGCAAGCAAAGCGACCCTGTCCTGACCGTTCACCCGGCTAGCACCCCCGACGGCCAGCTACCCGCCGGGGATGTCCTGGACAAGCCCCACAGCCGCCTCGTGTTCCAGTGGCCGGGCCGTGTGCCTTCACTGTAGACCCGGCCGGACGAAAGACATGGGGCTGGCGCTGAAGCGCGCCGGACCGGGACGGCCTGCTATGTCCGGCATACGTGAGCCCGACAGAACCCCGACTCACGGGCGCCGAGTCCCACCCCTCATCGATCCCTGTACCTGCTAGAAGCCTCCACGACCCTGCCGTCCGCATCCCGTTTCCTCGAGGAGATCCATGGCCGAGACGACCCGCCCCTCCGAACAAACCGAGCGCGAAATCTGCCACACCACACGCAGTCCTTCCGGTGACCCGGCCGAGAGTCAGCAAGCCGACGGATCCGAAGCCACCGAACAGGCTGTCACTCTCCTGGCCCCAGAGATCCGAACCGGCCGATGCCAGTGCGGTGACATCGCATACGAGGTAAGCGGCCTCCCGGATGATCCCCATCTGTGCTCATGTCCTCACGAAACCCGGATCTCCGGCGGTCCAGCCGTACTCTGGGTCGGCTTCCACAAGAACGGGCTGGCCTGGACAGGCCCCGGCGGTGAACCAACCTGGTACTCGACATGGCCAGACCTTCGCCGCGGGTTCTGCCCCCGCTGCGGCACCCACCTGATCTCCGTCGCTGACTCCACAGACATGATCATGGTGACCGGCTTCAGTCTCGACCTCCCCCACCAACGCGGTATCGAGCCCGTCGGGCATTCCTTCCGAGAGAACGCCGTTCCGTGGATGAAGATCACTCTCGCCCCAGAACCGCCCCGGTCCGCGGCCACGCTACCGTGCGGTTCATCACCAGCCCGCACGCCGAGCGGCTGATGTCCGTCGCCGGGCTGCCGAAGCCGGCCCAGGCATGCCGGTCGTCCGCTCGTGGACGCCGATCGGCAGCACAGTCCACACCCCTGCCGCCAACGCGACTCACCAACGTGGCCATCAGCAACCGGATCGGCGTCCTGGACGAAGGACAGATCATCCAGGAAAGCACCTACGACCAACTCACCCAGGAACCGAGGCTGTTCCAGTCCCAGTGAGAGCTGCAGCGACGGAGCGGCGGCGCCGCCTGATCCACGCTCCCCCGTCCGCGCCATGACACGCCCGCCCACCGTCCTGAAAGGCAGAGCCACGTGACCTCCCCCGCTTCCCCTTCGGATCGCGTTGCACCTCGGGCTGCCCTCTCGGCAGCGCAGTACGCCGTGTCCTCCCGGCACGCGGTGTGGCTCGGCGCCGCCGCGATCGTCACCGACCAGGTCGGCCGCGTCCTGCTGGTACACCCCACCTACCATGAGGACGACCGGTGGCTGTTGCCCGGAGGAGTCGTTGAACCCGGCGAACACCCGCACGACGCCTGCCGACGCGAGATCACCGAAGAACTGAGTCTGCCGAACCTGCCCCTGGCGAGCGTGCTCGCCGTCCACTCCCTCTCGTCACACCACGCCGCCATCCGGCGCGGCATCCCATGCCCCGGAGAGATCCGCTACGTCTTCGACGGCGGAACCCTCACCCCTGACCAGGCGAAGGCGATCCGCCTGCCGCGCAAGGAACTATCCGAGTACGCCTTCCTCGAAACGCGGGACGCGATGCAGCGGCTGCGCCCCGTGGACGGGCAGATCATGCTCGCCGCCTACCGCGCCCGCCTCGGGAACACCGCCACCGCCCACCTCGCCGACGGCCAGCACATCCTCGATATCCCACCCCTGGACCGCCATGACGTCCACGTCCGCTACCGGCCCCTGTGGGACAGCCCCCTCAACCGTGACCCTGTCCCTGAACGGCTCCCCGTGCAGCAAGCCTGGGCGTGGTGCTTCGTGCCCGACGGCCGGGTCGTCCTCGTCGCCGACCCAAGCCCCCGGGGCGCCCTGCCCATGCTGCCAGGCGGCACTGTGGAAAGGACCGACACGACACCCGAGGACACCCTCCACCGCGAAGCCGCCGAGGAAGCCCAGCTCACCCTGACCGACCCGGTGCGACTGGGCTGGGTGCTGGATGAGATCGGCGAGGTCTACGGCGGAGTGGGCCCCAACGCCCGGCTCCGCCTAGCCGCCCGGGTCACCGATATCGGGCCGGCGACCGTCGACCCCGCCACCGGCCGCCCCTTCGCACGCCTGCTCGCAACCCCCGCCCAGGCAGCCGCCCTTCTGGGATGGGGCCCGCCAGGAGCGCGGCAAGCCCGACTCGCCGCTGAGACAGCCCGAGAGCGTTGGGGCCTGCCCACCGCTCGCCCCACCGCAATCGACGAAGTCCCTGCGAAGGGGATGCGGCTGAGCTGACACGAACGACCGCCCTGCTCAACCCTGGACCAGCCAGACCATCGATCGGAGGCACGTGTGCCGGACGACACCCAACAGGCGATCTCATCCGTCCCGAACCCGGCGACAGGAGGTGGACCGCGGGAGCACCACATGCACCTGCTCCCGCGGTACTACCGTCAAGTAGAGGCAGGGCGCAAGACGATCGAAGTGAGGGTGGCCACCCCGCAGAAGCGCGCCGTTGCCGTCGGCGACACGGTCGTCTTCCACGACCGCGACACAGGCCGGGAGCTCGACGTCATCGTGCAGAGGATCACCCCGTACCCCTCCTTCGAGGATCTGCTCAGTTCAGAGGACCCAGCGCGCATCGACCCGAACGGGCCGCCCGGAGAACTGCTCGCCAACCTGCGCAGCATCTACCCGCCAGCCAAGGAGGGCCTCGGCGTCCTCGCCTTGGCATTCGACCACCGCCCTGCACGGCCAGGCCGACCGATGCCGATGACGCCCGCGCAGTACGCGCAGACCGTCCCCCACCATACGGTGTACGGCTGCCTGTACATCCGCGACGAACACGACCGGCCGGTTCAACTGCGCTCGGTCTACGGCTCGCGCCTCTGGCAGTTCCCGGGCGGCAACCTGGACGCCCAAGGAGAGGACCCGCTGCAAACCGCTCGCCGGGAAGCGGTCGAAGAGACTGGCCTCGAACTGGGCCTGGATACGCCGAAGCTACTCCTGACGCACTTCCTGCACGCCGGGCCCCGCCTGCCGCTGAACAAGGTAGGGCTCATCTTCGACGGGGGCCGGCTCACCGCAGAGCAGCTCGGTCGGATCCGACTCGATCCCGCCGAGCACGACATGTGGGCCGTGCACGACCTCGCCACCTGGCAGGGCCTGATGGCGCCGCGCGCCTTCGCTCGCCTCGACGCCATCGAACGGGCCCGTCGTGGCGAAGGCCCCGCCTACCTCACCACGCACACCTAATCCCCAGCGCACCCACCCAGCCGGACGAAAGCGTCGGCGACTGGGCTTGGCACCCGCTCGATCAGCTCCCCGACAGCCTGTTCGTGTGCAGCGCCCAGTTCCTCACCGCATGGCGGCCCGACTTGGCCATCGACCACTCACCAGCGCACTCCACGCGTTTCGCATCCGGACCAGCGGCCATGCCGGGCGACGGCCTGGCCTGACCGCCAGCACCCTCGTACGCCTGCGGCACCGCTCATCTTTTACTGTCGAAGGAGACGTAGTTGAAGATCGTGCTGATGTCCGACCCTCGGGTCGCCGCCATCCCTGTTCAGGACTGCGGCGAGGAACTCATCGACATACGGGCGTCCGGCCTGTTCCTCGTCGATCAACGCAAGCAGGACCCCGACGGCCACTTCGCGCACCTGCGGCACGGGCTCATCGAGCGCCTGGAACACGCCCAGCGACTGCTTCCCACTGAGTTCCGCCTGCTCGTCGTCGAGGGGTACCGGCCTCCGGCGCTCCAGCGGGCGTACTTCGAGGAGTACGCGACCGAGCTGCGTCGCGGAAACCCCGACTGGAGCGACAGCCGCGTCCACGAGGCCGCAAGCCGCTACGTCTCCCCACCGGAGATCGCGCCGCACAGCGCCGGCGCGGCCGTCGACCTGACCCTCGCGGCCTCGGACGGCCAAGAGGTGGACATGGGGACGAGGATGAACGCCTCCCCAGAGGAAAGCGACGGCGCCTGCTACACCCACGCGAACTCGATCAGCGGCGCTGCCCGGGCCCATCGCGACACGCTCTGCCGCGTCATGTCGGCCGCCGGTTTTGTGAACTATCCAACGGAGTGGTGGCATTTCAGCTATGGAGACCGATACTGGGCCCTCCACACCGGCCAGGCAGCCGCGGTCTACGGACCACGCCACCGCACGTAAGCAGCAGCTATCAGCAGTACCGCGAGGGAGCGCGACATCGTGAGCAAGCCGACCGCCGTCCTGCTCATCGGGATCACCGGCTCCGGCAAGACGCACCTTACACAGGCCCTCGCCGCGACGGGCCTTGTCCGCCTCAGCGTTGACGAGGAGGTCCACCGCCTCCACGGCCGGTATGGGGTCGACTACCCCGAGCACGGGTATTTCGAGCGCGAGGCTCCTGCGGTCGAGACGGTACGTGCGCAGCTCACGGAGCACCTGCGCGCGGGCCGTGCCGTCGTCCTCGACCACGGCCTGTGGCGTCGTTCCGATCGCGAGGAATGGAAGAAGACAGTCCGGGCCGCGGGCGCACTCCCGCTGCTCGTCTACCTGCCGGCCTCCAGGGAGGAGCTCCTGCGGCGCCTCGCCGCGCGCAACCAGCGCAAGGACGCCAATGCCTTGAACGTGACTTCCGAAGCCTTGGACGACTTCTTCGCTCGGTTCGAACCGCCTACCGACGATGAAGGTGCCGTCATCACCTACAACGGCGACGCAGAGGTCATCCGCTCCATGATCCGATGACGCCCCCGGCCCTCCCGCCGAGCAGAGGCGCCAGGTGCTCGGCCATCACGAGCAAGGACCGCTCCGAATAGGCCGGTCCTACCAGCTGCACACCGATCGGGAGGCCATCGGCGCTACGCGCAGCAGGCATGACCAGGCTGGGCAGACCGACGTGGCTGGTCAGGTTGGCCCAGCCGGTCTGGTCGAAGAAGCTCCGCTCAACGCCGTCGACCACGAGAGAGCGGCTCCCAGCCGGGATCGCCGCCGTAGGAGCGGCGGGCGTAATGAGGACGTCGTGCTGGGCGTCGGCGAAGAACCGGTGCCACGTCTGCCGGAGGCGGTGGCGCTCCTCGTTGGCGCGGAGCCAGACACGGTGTGTCTGCGTTCGGTGGCGGAGGAAGGCGGCTCGAGGGCTCGCATCGTCCGTGTGCAGGTCACGGGCAGCGGCGAGTTCGGCGGCGCTAGCGTCGTCGTCGGTGGCTGCGGTCGTGGTGGCGTAGAGGAGCTGCTCGAAGAGGCGCAGAGAGTCAGCGAAGCCGACCGGCCCCGTGGTGTGGCGGACACTCGCGCCGGCGGAGGTCAGCGTCCGTTCGACGGTGGCGAGAGCATCGGCGGTGTTGCGGTCGACTGGGCAGCTCGCGTCGTCGGCCCACACTGCCACGCGGAGCTGGCCGATCGGGCGTTGCGCTGTGGGCAGCGTGACGCTCCAGGGGTTGTTCTCGTCGGGCGACGGTGTCGTCAGCGCGTCGAGGAGCAGGTCGAGGTCGCGGGGGTGGCGGGCCAGGGGGCCGGGGGTGACCATGTCGCTGCTGGTGATCCACCCCGGCGGGCGAGGGACGTGGCCGCGGGCTGGGATGAGTCCGTGCGTCGGGCGCAGGCCGTAGACGCCGCAGTAGTGGGCGGGGAGTCGCAGGGAGCCGGCGAGGTCGCTGCCGAGGTCGGCGGGGGTCAGGTGTGCGGCGACGGCGGCGGCGGGACCGCCGGAGGAGCCGCCGGTAGTGCGCTTGGGGTCGTGCGGGTTGAGCGTGAGGCCGAACAGGCTGTTGTCGGTGTGCAGGTCTTGGCAGTACGCCGGGGTATTGGTCTTGCCCATGATGACGGCGCCTTGGTGGCGGAGCCGGGCGACGGCGACGGCGTCGCGTGCAGGAACGTGATCGGCGAGGTCTTCGGCACCGCTGGTGGTGCGCAGGCCGGCCGTCTCGAAGCTGTCCTTGATCGTGAGGGGAAGGCCGTCGAGGATGCCGGTGCTCTCGTTGCGGGCGCGGCGTTCGTCGGCCGCGTGTGCGACGGCTCGGGCAGCGCTGTCGTCGCGGGTGACGACGGCGTTGATCTGGCTGGCGTCGATCTGCGCCAGGTGGAGGTCGAGCAGTTCGCGGCTGGAGATCTCGCGGCGATCCAGGGCCTGGAGCTGGACGTGGGCGGGCTGGTGGGTGAGGTCGGCCGTCATGCGGAGACCTGCTCAAAGTGGGGGGCTCGTGCGGGCTGGCGGGGCAGGTGGCGCGCGACGTCGAGGAGAGCGTCGATGTCGTCCATGGGCCTGCTGGTCTGGCGTTCGGAGTCGGCGAACTCGGTGAGCTGGTCGGTCTCCGGGCGGGTACCGGCGGCCCGGGCGGCGATTCCGGCGAGGATCTGGTCGGCGGTGACGGCCGCGGACAGCTCTTCTCCGTGAAGCCCTCGGGCCCGATGGCGGGCTTCGCTGGCCTCGCGGACTGCGGCATCAAGGTACTGACGGATCACGAACCGTCCGTCTCTGATCTCGACTGCTCGGCGGTAGAGCCGGATCGAGATGCTACGGAAGCGGCGCCTCTGGGTCGGGTCAACTCGGTCGATCGGCAGTGCGATCTCGGGCGCCTCGCTGTAGAACGCCAGCCACAGGGGGCGTAGGCCGTAGTAGCTGCGGTATTGCTTGATCCGGTACTGGAGGCTCTGAGCCTGATCGTTGATGGTGGGCACTAGCCAGCCGATGAGCGTGAGCATGGCGCCGACATCGCCGCAGGTCCACGCGAAGCCCTCCCAGTCTGCGAGCGACGTGTTGAAGGCGCCGGCGATCACGTTGCCGATGCGGACAGCGCTGTATCCGAGCGTGACAGTGGCCCCTAGGGCAACGATGCGCAGGCCGACGCGGACGGACCCGCGTGTGCTGCGGTGGGCCAGGCGCCAGCATGCGCGGGCGAGGGACAGTTCACCGATGGTGTAGGCCGTGACGTACAGGGTGAGATACGCGGCGTACCAGCCATCATGCGCGTAGTACAGCGTGAAGTTGATCGGTCGCGGCGCGTTCGGCGTCAGCAGGACAAACAGCACCAGCAGCCCTGCGATCACAGCGAAGCAGGCGGCTAGCCACCCCCGTGCCCTCCTCCGGGCAACTTCGGGGGGTGATCCCCAGTAGGTGAGGACGATCTGCTGGCAGGCGAGCAGCGCGACCACGCACCCCATCGCCAGGGGTACGGACAGGTTCACCACACCCAGGACATGGTCGAGGTACTGCCACATCAGTGTGATGGAGAACAGGAACGACAGCCCTGACAGCAAGAAGACGGCGGCCAGCGCGGTGAAGGCGGGGTCTCGGCGGCGGGTCGGCACGTCCCACAGCAAGCAGAGGAAGCCGAGCGTGGCGACGACGAGGCTGATCGGGTGGAGCAGGTCCTTCACGGCCGGGCCACCCGTCGGCGTAGCAGCGTGTGCGTGACCCGGTCCTGCACTTCGTCTCCGGAGGACTCGTCGCTGCGCAGCCACCGGTCGATGATCCGGCGCTGGATCAACGAGGCGAGGAGCTCGGTGTCCCGCTCCTCGTCCTCGTCGTACTTGGTACGGCCCAGCATCATCTCGACGGTGGCCGAGCCCACGCTGGTGAAGATGGTTGAGGAGAGCGCGGACGCCGGGCGGTTCTCATGGTGGCCGAGCAGCAGGTGGCTGAACTCGTGGGCGATGATGTGGTCCTGGTGCAGGGAGCTGGTCCGCGGGTCGTAGTACACGTGGAAGGCACTCTCCGTGACGGCGCATGCCCCGCACACGGAGGGCGCCTGCTCACGGGCCTCCAGGACCACCTTCCGTCCCGTGCGGCGTGAGACCTCGTCGCTGAGGTCGCGGATATTGGTGACATGCGGGAGCTGCAGCTCGGCCAAGAGGTCAGGCCGGCGCAGCCTACGTGCGGACCACATTGCTTTTCCTTGATCACTTACTGAACGCGGCCGTTTTACGAGCCAGTTGAGGGCGGCAACCCCTCGGACTTTCGTACGCTCTCGACGATTCCCAGGACGGCATCCTTTCCGTCTGCGGAAACGTCAGACAGGCGAAGGAGAACGTTTTTGATCTTCGTGTCGCGAAGCAGTGCAAGCAACTCAAGTTCCTGCACGGTCTTTTCGGCGACGCCGTCGTCGAACCAGTATGCGGGGTCCACACCGAAAAACCCTGCTAGCGCTTCAAGGTGACGCTTCGTCGGGTTATCGCGCTGCCCAGTCCGCAGGAGCCAGAGGTACTGGGCCGACAGTTTGCCCAGCCCGCGCTTCTCCATGAGTTCGGCCACCTCGGCGTTACTGAAGGGGCCGCGGTCCGGCGGGTGCACTGTGTCGAACAGGCGGTTTAGGCGGTCCATGAGCCCCCTGGGGCTAACCTGGCCTTCGGTCGAGTCTTTCATGATCCTTTCCTGGGTGGACTTTGTCGTCACTTCAAGCACCCTACCCCGCGATAAACGTGAGTTGACGAGCTGATCCACTGTATGGAAAGTTCTTCCTCACCAGCACGTTTCCGTGTGACGCGTACCGCCTGTTTCAGGTCGGCCTGTCCGTTTCTACCGGCAGGAGTATGCCGGGTGGCGTGGCGCAAGCCACATTCAGCCAGCGACATAGGTCACGTCTGGCATGCAGGATTTTATCTTCGACCGGAAAGCGTGGAGGCGGCAGTGAAAGCACCCCGCCCACCCCGCATTTCCACTGCAGGGAATAACAGACACCCGTTCCAATTCGGACACAATGACACGCTCTCGGCGTTCGAGGCAACCGCGGCAACGGTGCGCTTCGACGCGTGGGTGCGTCCCAGGTCGCGCCGTACGGGCACTTGCGGCACACGATCACCCGGTGACTCTCTGCAACCAGTACAGAGTTTAAGAACCAAGTCTGGATCTTGACACGGGTCCGTGCGTATGTTCGTCGTCCCCGGGCAGCCCGCCTGCCGCGACGGACATGAGGAGACCACGACGACGGACCGGACCGCGAAGGTCCACAAACAGCGACGGCGCCCGAGAGCGGTAACTCACGGACGCCGAACGCTAAGTGGCACACCCGCCCCGGCAAGGACGGGAGATTGCCCACCATCACCACGCTGAGTCCTTCCAAGCGGCGCTTCAGCGTGGCAACACTGCAAAGGGGAGTATCGCATGCCTCCTGCCCTGCGCAAAAGGCCCTTCCGCCTGGCCTGCGCGGCAGCCACCTCCGCCTCGGCGCCTCAGCGCCCCGAGCCGGACCGCACCATCATGGCCCCGCCTAGCCGCGGGACCCGCCCGCTCGTCAGGAGCTGCCGATGAGCAGCGAAGCCCGCGACTGGGTGTGGGAGCACAGCTGCAGCCGGGGGACGGCGCGTCTGGTCCTGCTGTCCATCGCCGACCGGGTAGGCGACGAGCAGTGCGTTTCCTGGGCCTCGCTGTCGAGCCTGGCCAAGCGCGCCCGCGCCTCCGTCTCCACGGTCCGCGAAGCCATCGACCGTCTGGTCGACGCCGGTGAGCTGGAGCAGCTTGACGACCTCACCGGCCCGCAGCGCAGCACCGTCTACCGCCTCCCCCTCGCCGCCAAGGCCCTGGCAGAGACCGTGGACGACGAGGACCCCGACCAGACGCCGGCGGAGGGGACCGAGGCCACCCCGGCGCTCCGGATCTCGGCCCTGCGGCGCTACAACATCCGCCCGCGTGAGGTGCCGGAATCCCCTGCGAGGGCCCGGAAACCGGCAGTACCGGAATCCGGCAGGTCCCGCCGGAAACCGGCACCTCGACGTACCGGAAACCGGCACAGCGATGTACCGGAAACCGGCACACAGAACCGTAGTGAACCGGATTTGAACCGGAGGTACAGCAGTGGTGGTGCTGCCGTCCTCTCGGCTGCCGAGTGGCAGGTCGACCCAGCCACCCACACCTGGGCCCGCCAGCAGGGACACCTCGACCGCCTCGGCGAGCAGGGCCTGCAGGCGGCCGACGCGAAGTGGCGTGCCCACCGGGCCGGCTTCAAGCCGAGGCCGGCGGCTGCCTGGGCTGCCGACTGGCGCTCCTGGGTCGCCCGGGAGCACCCCCCTGGCCGCCCGAACCTCTACGCCGTGCCCGGCACGGGTCCCGGCCAACCCGGCGGCATGACGCGGGCAGAGGCCCACACCGCCGCCCTCCTCGCCGCCCTGAACGAGCCGACCGGAACGGAGCAGTAGCCGTGGACCGCCGCGAAATCGCCGCCCTGCTGGCCTACATCGGCCGACTCGACCCCCGCACCATCCGCACCGACCAGGGCGAGGCACGCGACCAGCTCGCCCAGTGGCACGAGCTGCTCGGCGACGTGCCGATGGCCACTCCGCACGGCTGGGACGCCCGCGTCGCCGCCCGACAGCACATCCGAGTCTCGCCGTACCAGATCCTGCCCGCGGACGTGGCCCGCCCCTGGGAGAGCTACCGGCGCGACCGCCTGGCCCGGCACTCCGATCCCACGCCGTCCGCCGACCCGGACGACCAAGCAGCCTGGACCGCCGAGCTGGTCGGCACCCGCCGCGCCGTCGCCGCCGGCACCGCGCAGCCCGCCCAAGCCAGAGCCATCACCAGCGGTCGCGACCGGATCGACCCGAGGCTGGAGGCGAGGCTGCGGCAGATCGGCTCCTGCATACCGCCCGCCGCCCGCGCCGCCCTCGCCCCCTACCGGCCCGCCCGCGCAGCCCGCGAGGCCGCCGTCGCGCAGGGACTGCCCGACGCCCTGAGCGTCAAGTGCGAGTGGTGCCTGGCCCAGCCCGGCGAGCCGTGTCGTCGCCGCCGGATCGGCCCCGACGACGGCGTACGCACGACCGCCCCGCGCGCCACCCCGCACCCCGGCCGCGTCGACCTCGCCGCCGCCCAGCAGACCCAGCAGAGCGAGCAGGTCCAGCAGCCCGCGCTGGCCTGACCGGCGCATCGGCGCGTGCCTCCCGGCGCACCGCCACCCCAACATCACCGTCCCGCCCCGGATGCGGCGCACGCCCGCGCGCCGTAGCCGGCACCCGACGCCGCGCCCAGCGCCCGCCCAGCCGGCCGACGCGGCAGCACATCGGAGACCACCCTTGCGTCACATCACCACCCACGACGCGCCGGCCACCGGCCTGCGCAGTATCGGAGACACCAGCTGGCACACCCAGGGAGCGTGCCACGGCATGGACGTCGAGGACGCTGACGCCGTCTTCTTCCCGCTCCCGCGGGACCACGAAGCCATAGCCGAGGCGAAGGAGCTGTGCGGTTGGTGCCCGGTACGCAGCGACTGCCTCAACTTCGCCCTGGAAAACGTTCTCAAGGAGGGCATCTGGGGTGGCCTCACCGAGGCCGAGCGGCGTCCCTGGCACGACGGACTGCACCAGCGCCTCGACTACCGACGCGTCACGTCCTTCTTCCTGGGACGCGACGTGCATCTGACCGAGGCCGAGCGGCAGGTCGTCATCGACCACGCCTACGTACGCGGCTGGCGGCCCGACCGGCTCGCCACCGCCCTGCAGATCAGCCACAAGCACGCCCGTGACCTGCTCCGGCAGGCGGCCAACAAGGTGTTCGACCGCGACCGCACCTACGGCGTGCCGCGGCCCAAGAAGAAGCGGAAGAAGACCGCCCCAGCAGCAGGCGGCCCCGCGCCCGCCGCACCCGGCACACAGCAGCCGGCAGCCCGCCCGGCAGCGTCGACTCCGGCGCACGCCTCTCTCGGAAAGGCCGCATGACCCACCCCCTCCTGTCCCTCAGCGCCGCTCCGGACCTCCCTCTCCTCCTCGCCGCCGTCGTGCCCGCCGCCGTCGTGCTGGTGCTGACCGCCTGGACGATCCGGCGCCGAAGCACGCGCCCGCAGAAACGTCTCAGCGGTCCGGCGGTCAAGGTCGCTGCCCTTGCCGCCCTCGGCTGTACTTGCTACTCCGCGGACACGAGCTGGCGGTTCGCCGCCGACTACCTCGACATGGCCGGCGCCGCCGAGCGAGCCGGCATGTTCGCCGCGGCCGAGCTGGCGCTCTTCGCGACGGCGCTGATGGCACGGCAGAACCTGGCCACCGAGGGCGCCCCCGGCCTGCCGGGCACGCTGGTCTGGGTGATCACCACAGTTCAGGTGATCCCCGCCTATGCCGAGAGCGGTCCTATCGGCGGCACGGTAAGGGCCTTCGTCGGGCCGGTCATGGCGGCGATGCTGTGGCACCTCGCGATGGGGATCGAGCTGCGCCTGCGCACCCCGGGTGCCGCCTCCCACGGACTGATCGCCGTCCTGGGGCGGGAAGCACGCGAGCGACTGCTGTCCCGCCTAGGGATCGCCGCACGCGACCGCGACGCCGCGCAGATCACCCGGGACCGGGCCACCGCCCGCGCAGTCGCCCTCGCCGCCCGCCTCGCCGAACGCACACCCGAGCAGCAACAGAGCCGAGGCGGCCGGCGGCTGACGCGGCGCCTGTCGAAGGCGGTCGGCAGGGCCTCGGTCGGGACCGACGCCCGCCAGCGCGCGCAACTGCTCGACCAGCTCGCCGCGCGCCGACACGCACTCGCGCTCGCCACGGTCCCGCTTCCCTCCCCCTGGTCCCCGGCGCACATCACCGCGAGGGCAGCCGCCGTCCCCTCGCATCCGGCCTCGACGGCGCCGGTCCCCGCAACCGATCCCCCCGGCCCTCACGAGTCGTACAGGGACCGGGGACCGAGCGCCCCGAGGGGACCGGTCCCCAAGATTGCGGACTCTAAGGCGTCGGATGGCACGGGGACCGGGGGCGAGAACGCGGGGACCAGGGTGGGGACCGAGGTTCCAGCCACAGGTGGGGTCCCGGGGACCGGTCCCACCGACCCGGAAGCCTCACAGGGGGACGCCGGAGGCGTGGGGACCGACCGCACTACGCGAGAAGTAGCTGCTCAAGGCCCTGATTCGCATCCAGGACCGAACGCCGCCGAGTCGGGGACCGAGCCCACCGGGGACCGGGGACCGAACGACACCGACACGGGGACCGAGCCCACCGGGGACCGGGGACCGAACGACACCGACACGGGGACCGAGCCCACCGGGGACCGGGGACACACGGTGCCTCTGCGGAGCAAGACGGCCACGAAGCCCCGGACTAAGACCAAGGGGAAGCGCGCCCGGTCCCGCAGCCCGCAGACGCAGCGCGCGCCGCGGGAGCTCGAGCAGTCGGTGGACCAGCTCGTCCAGCAGGTCCGTCCGCACGTCTCTGCCCTGCTCGAACGGGACGGCAACGAGTCCGTCACCCGGGTCCAGCTGCGGGAGATTCTCCGCCGTGAGGGCCTGAAGGGCGGCCGGAACGACCGGCTGAGCCTCGTCCTCCAGGAACTGCGGAGTGACGCCACCACGACGACAAGGAGCTCCGCCCGATGAAGACCTGCCAACAGTTCGACGCCGTCCGTGCGGAGTACGAGCGGGAGATCGGCTTCATGCTCGCCCACTCAAAGCGGCACGAGGGCAGGCCAGCGGCGAAGTCCAGCGCGAAGCAGGCTGCCTCGACGAAGCAGCGGATGGCCCGCGCGCTCAACAGCCACGTCGGTCGCTGCCCCGAGTGCGGCTGAACCGGCAAAACCCCGCTCAAGGCCCCCTAATCGCAAAGGGTGGCCCGACTCCGTGCCGGGCCACCCGCCCCGCTTGAGGAGACACGCCTTGATTCCGTGTCCTGTTCGCTCATCCGAGGCCACGGTCGTCGAGGCCAGCGCCTGGGCGGACGTCCTGGTCCGCCGGAGACTCCTGCACGCCGCCGTCCTCGCGCCTACCGGCCAGTGGCTCGTCCAGGGCCACTCATAAGGATCCGTCCGCGTCCTTACGGGACCGGCCGACGTCCTCGCGCTGGCCGCGAGCATCCAACAGCACACCCGCTCCACGAGGCCCGAATCCTGATGACGAACCCCACCCAGACCGGCACCGCCCCGGAACCTGCTCCCAACTCCAACTCGGTCTCGGGGCGAGCAAGTTATCGGCCAAGACACTCTTCCCCGTCGGGGAAGCGCGCCTTGGCCAAGCCCGCCCCGGGGGTGGCGAGAGCGGACCAGCACCGGGGGGTGCTGGTCCGTGAGACAGCGACCGAGGGCGGATCGCAGCCGGAGGAGACGCCTTCACTGCACAAGCCGCGCGCCGCGAAGAAGACCTCGCGCAAGCGCTCGCCCAAGCCGCCCTCGCACAAGCGTGATTACGTCTGCAGCGTCCGCCTGAACGGCGACGAGAAGACCCTGCTCTGCGCTGCCGCCACCGCGACCCGTACGAGCCTGCCAGGCTTCCTCGCCCGCAGCGGGCTCGCCGCCGCTCACGACCTCGACAGCACCGCCGCCGCCATCGCCGGCCACCGCGAGCTGATCGCCGAGCTGTTCGCCGCACGCCGGCACCTCGGACAAGTCGGCAACAACCTCAACCAGATAGCCCGGGCCATCAACTCCGGCGGCCAGCCAGCGGAAATCGACGCGGTCGTCGCGGCGGTCCAGCGCGCCGTGACCCGCGTACAGGCAGCCACAGACCGACTGCTGGAGCAGCGCTGAGCTGGCTCCCCTTACCGCCCCGCATCCCGCCACTCCCAGCGACGACCTCGGACAGCAGCATGATCCCCCGGATACAAAAGCGCGGGCAGCGCACCATCGGTCTCCTCTACTACCTCTACGGGCCCGGGAAGCACGAGGAGCACATCGACCCGCACCTGGTCGCCTCGTGGGACCACAACGCTCCCGACCCCGGCCGCGACCCGTCTGCCACCCTCAAGCAGCTCCAGCAGCTCCTGGACCAACCCGTCGAGAACATCGACCAGGCTGACCGGCCGAAGAAGCACGTGTGGCATCTGTCCGTCCGCAACAGTGCCGAGGACCGGATCCTGACCGACGAGGAGTGGGGCGAGGTGGCCCGCCGGATGGTCGCCGCCACCGGTATCGACTACCCCGAAAAGGGCGCGGGCTGCCGGTGGGTGGCCGTCCGGCATGCCGACGACCACATTCACATCGTCGCCACGCTCGTCCGTGAGGACGGCTACAAGCCCGACCTCGACCACGACGCCGCTCGCGCCCAGGCCCAGGCCCGCGCCTTGGAAGCGGAGCTGGGCTTGCGCCGGCTCAACAAGGGCGACGGCACCGCGGCCCAACGCCCCACCAGCGCCGAGCGCCACAAAGCCGAACGTCAGGGCCGCGAGCGCACCGCGCGGGAGGAACTGCGCGAAACCGTGCGCCGCGCGGTGGCCGGCGCCAGCAGCGAGACCGAGTTCTTCGACCGGCTGGCCGCCGCCGGCCTGATCATCCGTAAGCGCGTCGCCCCCTCCGGCGACCTGCTCGGCTACAAGGTCGCCCTGCCCGACGACCGCAACAAGGACGGCGAACCGGTCTTCTACCCCGGCGCCCGCCTGGCCCCCGATCTGTCCCTGCCCCGTATCCGGGAGCGCTGGTCCGCCGACACTCGCGACCAGGACGCCACAGCGGCAGACGTGCCCGCCCCTGCGGCGCCGAGCGACCCGGCCGCCGCCCGCCGACGCACGGCCTCGGCCGCGTGGAACGCGGTGCTCGTCATCGAGCACGGCGACGACGCCATCGCCGCCGCGTACATTGCCGCTGCCGGCGAGGTCCTGGACGCGCTCGCGAAGACCTCCGCGGCCCGCACCAGGCGCGAACTGCGTGACGCCGCCTTCGCGTTCGAGCGGGCCTCCCGCTCCCACGTCCGCGCCGAGCGTGGCCACGACCGAGCGCTGCGGCAGGCCGCCCGTGACCTCGTCTATAGCGGTCCGGCGTTGGGCCGCGGCGAGGACGGCGCGACCACCGCGATGGCGATCGACATGCTGTTCTTCCTCATCACCGCCGCCGCCCACTGGCACGCGAAGAAGAACCACGCCCAGCAGGCCGCCGCCGCCCGCCAGGCCGCCGAACATCTGCGCGCCGCCTACCAGGCCGCCGCCGCCCAACCCCTCGGTGCCCTCTACCAGCGAGGCCGGCGCCTGGGCCGGGCGCTGCGGCAGCGGCAGACGACGGTGCTGCGCACAGCGCTGCCGGAGTTGGCCGAGCAGATCCTCGCCGAGCCCGGCTGGTACGCGCTCGCCGCCACCCTCGCCGACGCCGAAGCCGCCGGCCATGACTCGGCCGCCCTGCTCGCCGACGCCGCGGGTCGGCGGGAGCTGGACACGGCGGAGTCCGTCAGCGACGTCCTGGTGTGGCGGCTGCGCCGGGCAGCGGACCTGCCTGCGGATACCACCGGCATGGTGCCCCACGCTCACGCCGCACAGCGCTCGGCACAGCGCGCCGGGCAGCACATCCCCGGACAGGCCCGGCCTGGGCGTGGCCGGTCGTGACTGTGGACTTTGTGAATTGAACAGGTCAGCGGACTTCGCGCACGATCATGACGCGTGCAGGACGAGACGAGGGAGGACACCGGGTGTTTCACCGGATACGACGACGCCGCCGCGCGGAAGAGGAAGAGTTCAGTGAGGTGCAGCGCCAAGCGTGCGAGGCGTGGCTGCGGATGGCCGACCAGGTGCCGCCGGTCCTGCAGATGCAGGAGGAGCATCAGCTCGCGGAGCCGGCGCCGGTTGTGGACGACTTCCTCCCGCCGGAGCTGCGCGTCCCCAGCCACGACCAGCTCGACGGCCGGGTGATGCCCTGGCCGTGGCCGGTCGTCCTGGACGGCGAGGTCGTCGCCTGCGCCGAGTGCGGCGCCTACCGCGAGTGGCTCATCCTCTCCACCCACAACCAGGTCTGGCTGCGCTGCCAGGCCGGCCACGAGCAGCACGAGACCCGTCTCGACACCGCGTGGTTCAACCGGCACTCCGGCCCGGGAGATGCCATCCACGCCACGTTCGAGGACTGCCTGCGGCACCTCGGCCACCGCTGAGCTCCACTCCTTCGGCCCCTTCTCGGGCCCACGGGCCCGCACTGTCCAACCGTCACCGAGCACCACAGGGGTCAGTTCACCCATGCGCGTTCGCCTCACCATCACCGCCCTCGGCCTCACCGCCGCCGCCCTCACCCTGCCCGCCTGCTCCGCCGGCACCAGCCAGGCGAAGTCCACCTCCCCGTCCTCCGCCCCCGCAGACCACCCGGCCACCACCAAGCAGAGCGACGCCCCGCTGTCGTCGGCCGCGCTTCAGCCCCGCCTGCTCGACGAGAGCGACCTCGGGTCCGACTACACCCGCAAGCCGGAGGACACCCCCAGCCACGACGACGTCACCGTCACCGGCTGCCCCGCCCTGGAGAAGCTGGGCGGCGACGCGGCGGCCAGCGGCTCCCTCGACTTCCCCAACAAGGCGAAGGTGTCCTTCACCTACACCGGCGGCAGCGCCGGTTCGGAGGTCTCCGAGGAGCTGTACAGCGACACCTCCACGAAACTGTCCGCCGGCATCGATCGGATCTTCGACGCCATGACCGGCTGCCCGACGTACCAAGTCGTCTCCGGCAGCACCGCCATCAACGTCACCTCACAGAAGACGACCGCGCCCCGGCTCGGCGACCAGCAGTGGAGCCAGCTGATGATCTTCACCTCCGGTGGGCAGGACAGCGTCGTCAAGCAGACCGCGATACGTGAGGGAAGCCTGCTGCTCATCGTCTCCGGCGCCCCAGCCCTGGTCGACCAGCATCTCGACAAGGCCCTCGCCAAGGCGACAGCAACCCGCTGACGCGCCCGCAACGGCGCCCTCGACCACCGCTGTCGAGGGCGCCGTGTCGATACGAGGCTTCAGAGCATCTGGGTGAGCGTGCTGGGTGTCGCCGAGCAGCAGCCCGCCTGGCGTGGCGGGTCAGACGGCCCTCGACTTGAACCGCCATACCGCGTGCTCCATCCTGCCCGGTTCGTGTCCGAGGGCGGCGGCGGCCTCCTCGTACACAGCTCGCAGCTCTTCGTACTGCAGGCCCAAGACGCCGGCATCCGCAGCGAAGGCCCGCAGGTGTACGTCCACAGCGACGTGCGATCGACCGAGGAGCTCACGGCCGTCCACAGCCGGTACGACAGTCTCCGGTCCGACAACGCTGGGTCCTCCGGTGATGCCCCGCGGCCGGGCGGGGACGGCAAGCTGGACATAGCCCGTGCGCGACGCGACAAGGGCGAGAGCGTCACCAGCATTGCCAAGGCGCTGGGAGTCCACCGCGCCACTCTACCGCCACCTGGCAGAGAGGGCCTGAGAGAGGCGCCCAGGGGCGCAGTCAGGCGCTCACCTCGGAGTGCACCGGAACGGGCGGGCGCACTCCCGTGAGTGCCTCCGCTCGGGCGAGAAGGTGGGGCGCAAGGTCGGGGTACCAGCCACGGGCCACGGCTTGCAGCATCTCGGCCAGGGCCGCGAGTTCCCCGATTCGACCGGCTGGGGTGTCGAGGATGGCGGCGAACTCTTTGCGGATGCGGGCGGCTACGTCGGGTACAAGCAGGCTGTTGGCGTGGAGGAGTCCCACGTCGTAACCGAACGGCACGAGGCCCCACCGCTCCCAGTCCAGCAGGCACAGGGGCGCGGCGGTGAGGTTGCCCCAGTGCAGGTCACCGTGACCGGTCACCCGCTCCACGTTGGCGGGGGCCGGGATGCCGAGGAACTGGGGGAAGGCTCGTTCGATCCATCCGTCCCGGACGGTCGTCTTCACACCCTCCGCTTCAGCGAGCAGGGCAAGGGCTTGGCGAAGGTCCGCCCACCATTCGTCAGGCAGCGCCGGATCGTGGTCGATGTCGGCTCTGTCCGGGGACACCACGGGTTGCCTCAGGTAGTCCAGGACTTCGGCCTCGAAGGCCCACTCGCCGTCAGTCCAGTCGTGCACCCCGTGCAGGCGGGGGCGCGGGACGCCTTCGGGTAGGAGCTGGGAAGCCCCGACGATGCCCTCCCCCTGCTTTCTGCCCGCGTTCCTTTTCGCCGTCCGGCTCACCCGTAGCCACCGGTCCTCCGCTCGGCGTCCGAGGGTGACACCGAGGAAGCCCCACGCCAGCGGCCCCGTGCAGGTGAGGCCCAGTGCCTTGGCCGCCCGGTCGTGGGCTGCCTCCATCAGGGCTCGTACCTCCTCATTCACCGGCGAGTTCATCCGTCACCCTCCTGAGTTCCTGGGCCGTCAGCGGCGCAGCCAGAGCCTTGGCCATATCGTCCCAGTGCTCGCGGGTGCTCGCGGAGGTGAGGACGACATCTAGGCCGGGGCATGAGCCAGCGGCCAGCAGGGCAGCGGCTGCGGCCGACAGGCCGGGGCGGATGAGGTTCACCAGTTCGGGTGTCATGGCGTCGAGGAGTTCGCCCCCGTGCAGGGGCGCGGAGCCGAACGTGATCAGCCCGGCGTCCTTCGCCTGTACCAGTGGTCCGCCGCCGTTCAGGGCCTGTGTGATCGGGGCATCCATGATCAGGCTGACGGGCATCTGCATGCCCGTGAAGTGATGCTCGGCGGAACCAGCCGCCTGGCGTGCGAGCGCGAGCAACTCGGCGACACTGAACGCTCCGGAGGTTAGGCCCGACCAGGTGGCGACGCCGTACCCACCGATCCTGCCCGCGTGGGCGAACTCCTCCAGCGCCGTGAAGGCTTCCCGCACACGCCCGTGCAGAGCGGCGCGGTCAAGGCCGTGCCCGTGGTGCTCGGGGTTGTGCACGAACACGAGGTCCACGCGCCCGAGCGCGGCCAAGGATCGCTCCGTCTGCCAGCGGACGAAGCCTCGCTCAAGGCTGTGCCTACCGGCCGCCTCTTCCCGGGTGAGCACGCCCTCAGCCAGGGCGCTGTGGCCTTGCTCCTCCGTGAAGAACCCCGTCTTCGTGGCTACCCGCACGGTCGGGTATTCCCCGAGCACCGGCCGCAGCTCCTCATGCGCCTGACCACGACCATAGTTGGGTGCCGTGTCCACCCAGGGGCTGCCGGCGGCCAGGGCGGTGCGTGCCGCCTGACTGACGGCACGCACGCGGTATGTCCCCAAGCAGAGCGCGGCGGTCACAGCGCCGTTCCCACGACTGCGACGGCGTGGCCGTCAATGAGGACGGAGACCAGTTCGGCCACCTCCTTGACCTCAAGCCCGGCGGAGTCGGCCACCTCCCCCAGCGTGGTCGGCTGGTTGGTCAACAGCGTGCCTAGCGCGGGCGCTGCGGACTCGGCGAAGTCCCACGCGGTACCGGCCGCCGAGAAGGTGACCGTGCCCTGTTCTCGGTTGGCCGTCAGGCGACCTCTCGGGGCGGTGAGCTTGACCGTGATCTCTCTCCGTGCGGGGAGTCCGTCCACGTAGGGCAGGGACGGAATCGCGTGGCCCAGGTCGGTCGTGTCGATCGACTCCGCCCACCGCTCCACGAGGCGGGGGTCCGCCATCATGTCGGCCACCTCACGGCGTACGGCGTCGATGAAGTCCGACTGTTCCGCCAGCGAGCCGAAGCGCGGGATGTCCCTGCGCAGCGCGAGGGACGCCCGGAGTTGATCGACGACCCACAGCATCAGGTCAGCGCCCGTGTGCGGGACCATGCCGAACGTGAGGTGAAGGGATTCCGTCCCCTGATCGGCGGTGACCGAGTGCCACCAGCCGCGCGGCAGATAGAGCACGTCACCCGGGGACAGAACGAGGTCCGCCACCGGGTCGCCCTGCGGCTCCTCCGGCGACTCCACGTCCCGGAAGGTGGGCGCCTCACGGGTCATCCCCCACAGGCGCCACCGCTTCGAGCCATGCAGTTGCATCACGACGACATCGTGGTCGTCCCAATGCCGGCCGAAGCCCTCCCGCTCGGTCCACGAGGCGTACACGTTGGCCTGCACAGAAGTCCCGAGGAAGCGTTCCAGCCCCTCCGCAGCCGCCCCCACGGCGGGGTGGATCTTCTCCACCGCGTCGAGGACCAGCGACGCCCCGTCCCTGAGCTGGGCGTGGAAGTCGGACGGCTGGATACGGGACCAGGTGACCGCGCGGCGGTTCGTTGTCGGGATCGCGTAGCGGTGCAGCGGCACCATCTCGCCGTCAGCCGACAGGCGCAGCCGGGGCGGCTCCAGCCGCTGCGTGGCAATGATCCGGTTCAGGTCGTCCCAGGAGAACAGACCCGCCGCGTCGGCGACCCCGGGGAAGTGCGCGTACGAGCGGTGGTACGTCTGGGCGAGGAACCTGTCCCCGCCCAGACGCCCCGCCCACGAGGCTGCATCAAGCAACGCGGGCGCTCCCGTCAGTCGTTGCCGTCGGAACGGCCACTGCTGACGTCCGACTCCTGCTCGGCACGCGTGCGCGCGGCCACGATCTTCCGCTTCGCGACGAGCAGTCCACCCCCCTCGGGGGCGGCCGACGTGGTGTTCTCTTCCACCATCGGGCTTACCTCTCTCTTCTCGGGGACTCCCACCGGGATTCCGGCAGGAAGCAAAGGGACAGCGACGAGCGCGGCGGACGCCGACCTTGGTGACGACGGGCGCCCCGTGCACCGAGGGCACGCGCACGGCGGGTACTTGGTCGGCAAAGCCAAGATCACCGGGATGCGGTGGTTCACCTGCACCATGCGCACCGGGTCGTACATCCGGCGCCCCTCGTATGACACCCGGAGAGTCATGCGCCCGGTCGTCATGAGCGCACACCAGCGTCAGGGCCGAACCTCCGCCGGTACCCCAGCCGCCACCCCACGCCGTAGCGGACCCACTTTTCGTTTCGCTCGGTCGCTGCCATGGGGGAAATCATTGGCCTACAAAGCGACGGCTGTGTAGTTCTTTCCCGTCATGGACTAAAGATCATGAACGGCAGGCGGCGGACCACTCTGCCAACAAGGCTCGCGCTTCGTCCCCGAACAGCGCATAACCCTCCAGTGTGGAGAACAGTTCCAAGTGCATTTCGATGTCGCGTGGATCTCTCAGGATCACTACACCGGTGGTGTTCTCCACGGTGGCCAGGGTGTCGTCATAGATGGTGAAGGTGTCCATCGGAGCCATGGGCTTGTATCCCGCGATGGGGATGACGCCGAGCTTCACGTTCGCAAGGTGGGTCAGTGAGGCCAGCCGGTCAATCTGCATCGCCATCGCAGCCGGGGGCAGGAGTGGCCACCTCACTGCCTGCTCGGTAAGAATGAAAGTGAACCGCTTCTCCGTGTTGTAAAGAACCTCCTGCCGCTCCAGCTTCCTCGCGATCGTCTTGGTTACATCAGCCGGAGAATGGGCAAGGCTGGCGCGGATGTACTCAGGGGTGGACAGCAGTCCTGTAATCATCGAGAGCAGGAAGAAGCGGAACTCCGTGGACGAGGATTCAAGGGCGGCAAGTTCAGTCTGTTTCTTCTCCAGGCCCCTACGTCGGAGCGAGCGCAGGTCTTGCCATTCGGTGTTGGCCAGCCTCGCGAGGGCAACGACCTCCTCGATGACTTCGGGTGGAGCCACCACGGCCCGGAGGATCCTTTCCAGATCCAGCAGACTCGGCTGGACTTTCCCATTCTCGATCCGACTGATCTTCGATTGGGACATGTTGCAACGCCGAGCGAGCCGGTCCCCAGTGAGGCCGGCTCGCTTGCGTAGTTCTTTCAGCAGGGCCGCCAGTTCCTGTTTTGGCTGCCCGAGCTGCTCAGGATCGAACGTCACCCGCTGCTCACGTACTCCAGGAACGGCACGGATTCGGCAATGGCAATCCGCTTCCACTGCCGGTAGGGCTCCGGGTCGCCCCCGTACAGCTCGCGGTTTATCTGTGTCCCGTCCGACCGGTAGTTCATCAGGACCACCTTGGACTCGTCGAACATCCAGAAGTCCTGATCTGGAAGTCCCGGGTTCTCCCGGTCGGTGAGGTCGAGGATACGGATATCCTCGCCCGCCTTCACGTGGTGCCGGTAGTAGTACTCGAATTCGAACCGAAGGTAGTCCGAGAGCGGGCGGGTCACGACGTGCACCCTGCCGACTCTCTTTCCTTCCGAGGCCCACTGCCGGACCTCATCCATCCAGGCCGATGTGTAATCGTCCGGCGACTTCTCCCCGGCGAGGAATCGCTTCAGCTTCTCCGCTTCCTGGGGCATGGTGTAGACGGGCAGCGTCTCCAGCCTCCACGCCTCACGCTCCATGGAATCGAAGCAGTCGTTCCAGGCGTCACCATCCAAGTGCACGGAACGCCTCCCTGAGAACCGCCTCCGGGATTTCCACAAGCCCTTCCCCTGCGGGCGGGGTGAAGGCGTCGGACACGTCACCCTGCACCACGAACGACCCCGCGGCCGTGCGGTACACGTTCGGGCAGTCCTTCTCTCCGCACTCGCCGTTGCCATTGCCCGTGAGCCGGGTGAGTGCCGAACGCTCGGACATGCCAAACCCCCTTGCTCTGGCCCCGATTGGGCCGCCTGCCCACGACGTTAGAGGGGGCGGGGCGCAGCGTCTATGCACGAACACGACTATGCGTGTCCTCGCATAAACCCGTGCGGCCGGAGGACCGCAGCCGAAGGGGAGGAAGAGGAGCGGCAGGGTGCGGGGGCTGACTGAGGGACCCCGTCCTACCTGCTCCCGGCAGCAGGCCACCCCGGTGCAGGCTACCTTCAGGGCCGCCTACCACCTCCCGCCCGTGAACGCGGTAGCGGTCGGCACGGACAACCCCGACCACCTGCGAGAGCTGACCAACGCCCAGAGCTTCGCGGTGGACGAGGAGGCCGTCCGCCACTACCGCAGCCTCCTGCGCAACCGCCGTCAGGAGTGAAGCTCGGCGATGAGCCGCGCCGCCTCCTTCCGGGCGGGCTCCAAGCGGGGATCCTGGGGATGGGCGTGCGGTCCTACGACCTTCGCACAGAAGAACAGGGCCATCAGCCGGCCAGACCTGCTCTCCAGGTCTGGCCGACGCTCCGCCCACACTCGTTGTGCCAGGGCGGGGACGGCGAGGGAGTTCCCCCAGAGGGTGGCCGCGTCCAGTCCGCGCGGCGCCATCCCCCAATCCTCCCAATCGATGATGCAGAACTCGGGCCCGGTCACGTTCGCCCACGTCAGATCCGCATGTGCCGGCGTCCACTCATCCACGGTGGCGTCTACTTCGGGGAAGACTGCTCGGATCGTCCCAGTCACCAGTTCCTGGGTGGCCGTCTCTGTGTCCGGAGTGGCGAGGCGGTGCGTGCGCTGCGCGGCGAGTGCGTCCAGCGAAGCATTGAGTGCCGCCCACCAGCCGTCCGACAGTTGAGGATCCTCGATCACCAGAGCGGCTTGCCCAACGGGCGGGGCGGTGACCAGCACCATTTCGTCTGCCCGCCACATCACCGGCTCGTCCCGCTCGCGCCACGCCAGCCCCGCATACCACTTCGGCATAGACACTCCATGCAAGACCGCTGCGGCCTCGGTGCCGTTCCAGCCCTGTGCTCCGATCCGGTCGAAGCTGCGCCGCTCAACCCTCACCCACGTTCCACGGTCCGTCCGCGCCCCAACCGAGCGTCGCTTGCACACCACGGTGTCACGGACCAACTGCATTTGAAGGGACCGCTCCACGTGTTCGAGAACGTCATCAACCGGCTCAACACGCAAGTCCACGGCCCGTGCACCAGGCGAAGAGAGCGTCATCTGGACTCCTTGGGCCCTCGCTGTGGGGTAGGGGCGACCTGCCGTCAGGTGAAAGCACCCGTAAGTTGCTTAATGTATTGGGTGATGTGCGGCATCCTCTGCGGCAGTTGATCGAGTGGGAAGAGGCGGAGCGCCTGGCATTCACCAAGGACGAGGTCGGTTGCGGCAACTTCCCCCCTCTACGGAGCGAGGAACAGCTGCGGCGGGATGATCTGCGGCAGGAGGGACCGCGACGGCCCGCGAGACGCTGGATTAGACGGGCGCGCACTGTGCTGTACGGCGCGGTCTCGGTGAGCGGATCCATCCGGCGACGGGTGTCCACCGCGTGTACCTGGCAGCGGACGCAACGAACAATGATGCGGTTGAAGAGCGGCTTGGGTGGCGAAGAATGCGGCGGGCCTGTAGGTTCTCAATTTCAGTGTCAGGCGCCGACCCTGTGACCTGGATATTTCCCTTGAGTCTCACGTTGTGTCGGCAGGCGGCTGTCTCAGATCGGTGTCATTTCCTCAGGCTGTCCAGCAGGCTGCAACGCGGCCCGGGGCGTCACGAACCTGCATCGGCAACCATCCGTTCCACCCACTCACACACCTTCGTTGCACACGAACGTCCCGAGCGTCGTCGCTGACAAGCGCCTGCGGGACTACGGACGGGTTGATCAGCCCATAATTGGAGTCAGTGCCGAGCGACCCGGCGCATCGCACCCGCCCCGGGTGCACTCACCGCGATCGGAGAGCATCGTGAAGAACAGCGCGTTGTGGCGAGTGGTTGACAACGAGAGTGGTACCCAGTCCATCGTCAGCTCGCCCTCCGAGGCGGTCGCGTTCGTCAACAGCCGGTTCGACACCGATGACGACGACGAGCCGTTCAGCATCACCGAGGTCGGTCCTCTCCTTCCGAAGCCGCTCGGGGTCATCACTGCATGGGCTGCCGAGAAGGACGGCGAGCGAACCGACGGGCGTACTGCCCCGATCACCATCAGGCCGGTTGTGACGGACAACGCCAGCGAGTGCGATGACGTCGTGCTCTGGGGCGACGTGTACGTCTCCTGGGACCACGACATGTACACCGTCGAGGAGCCGGACAGCTCCGAGTACAGCGAGGCTTACAGCGCAGCCGAGTTGAGCGCGATCCTCGACGAGTACGCCGATGACTACGAGTACGCGCCTGAAGGGCCTGAAGGGCCCGACAGCCACAGGTGGCCGAAACCGGAAGAGTTGATCACCTACGGCGCCCAGGAGTGCGCCAAGCGGTTCGGGCACCTCGACGACGACGCCCTGCTGTGGCTCGCTGCCACCCGCATCACGCTCGCCGTGTGGCGCAACACACCCGTCGAGAACTGGCATGCCGGGAAGAGTCCGCTGCACGACGGCACAATGATGCGGATCAACGCGGCAACCACCCGACTCGTGCGCTCGATGCTGTCGTTCGACCATGTCGACTGGATCGGTCTCGGTCTCGCGATCGTCAACCCGTCCCGGGTTCTACCGACCGGGCAGTCTGTGCTCGAGCTCGGGCTGGCCTGCCACAACCCTGACGACCCGGCACACGAGGATGATCCGCGCGTAGAACTCGCGGAGATGGCACAGGTCGCGATCTCATGGGGGCGAAGGTACTGCCTTAGCGAGAAGGAGTTCGGTCTGCGAACCCTGGTCGAATCCTTGTGCGCGTTCGACAACGGCTGGTTCGGAGCACCGAGTTGGGGGCGCATCGTCGATCGGTTCCTTACGGCTGTCGACGACCGGGAGAATGCGCACTGGCGCATACACCGGGACAAGCCTTGGTTCGACGAGTGGTTCACCAACCGGCCGACCGACATTGCGGACACCACGGAATTTCGTCGGCTGCTCCTTGCCGGGCCCGACCTGCTGTCCGAGGAGGCCGCCGAATGGTGCGTGGATGGCGCCATCGGCTACGTCTGTCAGGACGACCACGCAAACGGCTGCCCGCTGTGCGGTATCCCGCTGGCAACGGAGTCCTCAAACGAGTGACGGCAGTGGCCAGCGATTCTCAATCCCGTGTCAGTTCGGCCAGTCACATGACATCGCGACTGAGAAAATGACACGGGATCTGAAAACCTACAGGGCCGCTTCATGTCCGTCGACACGATCTACCCGCCGATGCTGGCAGCACTGGAGGAAGACGTATGACCGAGCAAACGGCACAAGAGCGACCGGGCATCGCAGCCGCGATCGTGGTACAGGACGGCGCCGTGCTCATGGTTCGCCGCCGGGTCGCGGAAGGTCAACTGTCTTGGCAGTTCCCGGCGGGCGAGATCGAGGGGACGGAGACCCCTGAACAAGCAGCCGTGCGAGAGACGAGCGAAGAGGTCGGCATGGAGGTGACCGCTCTCAAGGTCCTCGGAGAACGGGTTCACCCCAAGACTGGCCGGAAGATGACCTACGTGGCCTGTGTCGTAGAGTCCGGCGCTCCTTACGTGGCGGACGACGATGAACTGGCTGAGGTGGCATGGGTCCGGCATGCCCAGATTCCCGCGTACGTGCCATATGGCCTCTTCGACGCGGTGCAGACATATCTCGACGCCGCACTGAGCCGGTAACACCTCGGTGCGTGCCGCGGACGGAGGACGAGGCAGCGTCGGGTAATCAGACCGCCCTCCCGACGAGCTAAGGAACTGGTCGTGGACACTGAAATCGGCCTGATCTGCCTGCGGTTGGTTAGCGTGGCGTCGCCATTGCCTCGTCGACCAAGTGTTCACTCACGGAGTGCCAGGGCTTCAGGTTGTACAACTCTCGTACCACCTTCGTGTCACCCACGGACCGCGTTCGGCGGCCGACGTCTCATTTGTGTGCGTCTGGTGGCGTAAGACGCTGCCGCCATGGGTGGTCCGGCACGGTTACTGCGATAGCGTTCGCCAACCAAATGCGTTGAGGTTCGTCGAGCAGCGGCAGTACCGCTTCGAAGTCTGTCTCATCCTTCTCTCGTGTCGCCTTCGCCTTGTAGTAGAGCTGCACCTCGGGCGCCAGGTAGGGGATACCAGTCCCGCTTCTTCGTCCCATCCGCTCGATCGGAAGCCGGATCCGTGGGGTACGCCGAGAGACCCAATGGGTGCCCTCCGCCTCGTCCAGCATGAGCTGCACGGACCAGGGCGCCTCAGCCGTGCGTCGGCACCAGATGTCGTGGAGGGGCGGCCGAAGAGTCTCCCCAGAACGCCACGGGCGCAGCTGCCCCAAGCCAGGTGGGTCCGCCACGTACAGGTCCCAGTCGGTCAAGAGATCGCGCAGGCGAGCTTGGTCCCGTCGAAGGACGAGGACATCGAGATCGCCGTGCGGGCGTAGCTCACGGCCGACAGCGAGTTCGATCGCGTACCCGCCAGCGATCCACCACGGGAAGTCGGCCGCAGCGAACATGACAGCTAGATCCTCGGGACGAGCCGGCACCCAGCGCCCCACTCCCTCAACACTCACCTGTCCATGGTCTCAGTGAACGAGGCCCGCGAAGGGGAACCCGACGTAGGCCGACAAAACACAGAGGCCAGCTATGGAGTAAGTCGGTTCGGTCCGCGGAAGAGGAAGGTGGCCTCGCGGATCGACTCCAGTCCGAGCAAGACCATGAGTACGCGTCCAAGGCCCATGCCCAGCCCGCCGTGCGGTGGGCACCCGTACCGGAACGCGTTCAGGTAGTCCTGCATCGGCTCCGGACTCATGCCCTTCTCGGCAGCCTGCTTCAGCAGCACGTCGTAGCGGTGCTCGCGCTGGGCGCCGGTGGTGATCTCCAGCCCCTTCCAGAGCAGGTCGAAGCTCAGGGTCACGCTCGGGTCGTCGGCCGGCCGCATGTGGTAGAAGGGCCGGATGCTCACGGGGTAGTGGGTGATGAACACGAACTCGTGGCCGGTGGCCTGTTGGATGCGGGCGCTGATGCTCCGCTCGCCCTCCGGGTCCAGGTCCTCCTTGGTTCCTTGCGAGTCCCAGCCGCCCTTGCGCAGGATGTCGTGCGCCTTGGCCATGGTGATGCGGGGGAAGGGCGTCGTGGGGACGGTGATCTCCACGCCGAACTGCTCCCGGACCGCATCGCCGTGTGCACCGGCGACCTTGGCGATGGCGTGGGCGAGCATCTGCTCCTCGAACGCCATTACGTCCTCGACGCCGTCAATCCAGGCCAGCTCGACGTCGACGCCGGTGAACTCGGTGGCGTGCCGGGAGGTGAACGACGGCTCTGCACGGAAGACGGGGCCGATCTCGAAGACCTTCTCGATTCCGGCCGAGATCGCCATCTGCTTGTAGAACTGCGGCGACTGGGCGAGATAGGCGCTGCGATCGAAGTAGCCGAGTTCGAAGACCTCGGCGCCAGACTCCGAGGCGGTGCCCATGAGCTTGGGGGTATGCATCTCCGTGGCGCCCTGCGCATAGGCGTACTCGCGCATCCCCTGCTCCAGGGTGGTCTGCACGGCGAACATCAGCTGAGCGGCGGGACGGCGGCGTACGTCCAAGAACCGCCAGTCCAGGCGGTGCTCCAGGCCCGTGTGCTCGTCGCTGGGCAGCGGTGTCGCGGCCCGGTTCAGGACCTCGACCCGCTCCGGGATGATCTCCAAACTGTGAAGCTTCACGATCGGGTTCTCGACGACGCGGCCGGTGATCCGCACCGCGGACTCCGGTGTGAGCTGCTGCAGGGCGGCCTCGATGTCGTCGCCTGCGCCGCCGCGCCGGTGGGTGACCTGCACCATGCCCGTGTGGTCGCGTACGACGACGAACTGGACCTTACTCAGCAGGCGCAGAGTGTGCGCCCAGCCCGACACGGAAACGGTTCGGCCCAAGTGCTCGCGCAGGTCAGATACCAGTACCCGATCGGTCGTATGGATCATCGCAGCCCTCCAGGGCGTCATGGTGATCCCTTGGGGGCGCGGGCGAGAAGGGGACTCGCGGTTCCACCACGCCTTCACCACCACTCGACAGTGGCGGCCTCATTCGTGGCCGGTAACGGGGCCAGCCGGCGGGGCATTGGACCACATGGCCGTTCCTCCCCGCACTCAGGAGGGTCTTCACTCTGGGGCGCGAGGCTGCCTTCCCAGCTGCCAGCAGCTCTCTCGGCTCGCGTGATCCCGGGCTACTCGTCTCCGTCAACGCGTTGTGACGGAGGATAGCGAGCCAGGGCCTCGAGACGACAGCGAGATTTCTGCGTAGATCGTGATCGTGCCAGTGGGCAGGTTCGGAAGCAGGTGCGGCCACCCGACGATCAACGGCGCCAGGAAGGAGGAGGTGTAGTCGCACTGATGATGACGCTACCCGGGGCGTAGCCTACGAGGCTCAGCGAATGGACGGACACGGATCCGCGTGACAATTTCGTGGCGCCGGGAAACACAGCTCCCCCATCCTGACGGAATGCCCGACATCATCACCTCGCGCCTTCAGTACAACGCCACAGCGGTACGCCCAAACTGGAGGGACCTCCCACAAGACGTTCGCCAGCTCATCACCCGACGCCTCGGAGGCCCAGTACAGGCCGGGTGCAGCGCAGGGAGCGGATTTACCAGCGGCTTCGCCGCTGTACTCCGCGGGGCCTTCGGACCTCTGTTCGTCAAGGCGGTCAAGAGCCTGGACAACAGCGTGGTGGCCGACTCCTACCGCAGGGAAGCGTTGATCAACCAGGCGCTCCCGGCAGAGATTCCGGCGCCACGCCTGCAGTGGATTGAGGAGCACGACGGATGGGTCGTTCTCGGCATCGACGCTGTCCCCGGTGGCAGCATGCCCACCACACCGTGGAAGCCTGATGAGCTAACGGCCACTCTCGACGCGTACAGGATCACAGCAGAGGCACTCTCCACCCCACCCACAGCACTCCAGCATGTGGGCCTCAAGCCTGCGGGTGACGGCGGTGACTTCGCCGACTGGCGCAACCTCGCCCGAGGCGCCACGCACACGAACGCCCTGCCTTCCTGGGTACCACTCGACCTACTGGACGTGCTGGCCAGCCTGGAAAGCGGATGGCGGGAGGCCGTCGCAGGCAATGCCGTCCTCCACCACGACCTACGACAGGACAACGTGCTGATCGATGCGCACGGCGCCTCGTGGATCTGCGACTGGAACTGGCCCTGCCTGGGTGCGAGCTGGTTCGACCTCGTCCTGCTCCTGGCCACCGCCTACGCCGACGGACACGACGCCACCGCCCTGTTCACCCAGCACCCCACCGCCCGCGGAGTCGCCGACGAACAACTCGATGCGGCGCTCGCCGCTCTCTCCGGTTTCTTCCTCACCTCCGGCGGACAGCCCGCAGCAGACTGGTCACCGCATCTTCGCCAGCACCAGACGTGGTGCGGAGAGGTCACACTGCGATGGCTGGCCAACCGGCGCGGTTGGGCACTCTGACCTGGGGCCCACCCGTTCAGTGTTCGACAGACAGCCCGCTCAACTCAGGCCGAGGGCGGTGCTGTCAGGACGCCGCTCGGGATCCACTTGCGCAACACCTCGGGTACCTCCACCGTGCCGTCGGCCCGCTGGTGCTGCTCCAGCAGCGCGGGCACAAGCCTGCTGGTGGCCAGACCTGAGCCGTTCAGCGTGTGGACGAACGTCGACTTCCCCTGTTGCGGCCGGTAGCGGATGTTGCCACGCCTCGCCTGGTAGTCGCGGGCATTCGACACCGAGCTGACCTCGACGTACGCCTCGATGCTCGGCAGCCACACCTCGACGTCGTACGTCTTGGCCATCGCTGCGCTGGTGTCCCCGGCCGCGAGTCGCGTGATCCGATAGTGCAGGCCCAGTCCCTTTACCAAGTCCTCCGCTCTGCCGAGAAGCTCCTGGTGTGCGGCGTCCGAGGCGTCCGGGTGGGTGAACTGGAACAGCTCGACCTTGTTGAACTGGTGACCGCGCAGGGTCCCCCGTTCAGCCGTGCGGTAGCCGCCGGCCTCCTTGCGGTAGCACGGCGTGTACGCGACGTACTTCCGAGGCAGCTCCGTCTCGGGCAGCGTCTCGTCCCGGTGCAGATTGACCAACGCTGTCTCCGCGGTCGGTAGCAGGAACCGCTCCGGACCTTGCTCCCCCTGCTCCAAGGCGAAGACCTCGTCCGCAAACTTGGGGAACTGGCCCGCCGTGTACCCGGCCGCGAAGGTCAGGATGTGCGGCGGCAACACGAACTCATAGCCGTCCCGCACATGGGCCTCCAGGAAGTGGTTCAGCAGCGCCCACTCCAGGAGCGCGCCGTCGCCCCGGTAGATCCAGAAGCCGCTGCCGCCGAGCTTCGTGCCCCGCTCATAGTCGACCAAGCCCAGAGTTCGAGCGAGCTCCACATGGTCCCTGGGCGTGAAACCGAACTCCGGACGCTGGCCGGCTTCACGAATGACCTCGTTGTTCTCCTTGCCCCCGGCCAGCACGTCCGCGTCGGGTAGGTTCGGCAGCGGATCAAGGAAGACCTGACGCGCCTGCTCCAGTTCGATGAGCCGCACCTCCACGGCGGTCAGCTGCTCGCCCACGGCCGATGCTTCACCGTGCAGACTTGCCACGCCCTCCCCAACCCGCTGCCGTTTCGCGATCTCGCCCGAGATCCTCTTGCGCTCCCCACGGAGGCGTTCCATCTCAGCCCGCACCTGTCGGTAGTCGTCGTCCAGTCGAAGAAACTCGTCGAGGTCGACGTGGACCGCCCGCTTGGCTAGCGCCTGCTGGACATGGGCTGGGTTCTGGCGAATCAGGGTGACATCGATCATCCTGCCGTGCTCCGTTCGATCAGTCATCATGACGTGATCCCTTGGGAGCGCGGGCGAGAAGGGGCAACTCGCGGTGCCACCGCGCCTTCGCCACCAGCAGATGGTGGCCTCATTCACGACCCGGTCACGGGGGTCAACCGGCGGGGCATTGGACCTTCCCTAAGGCCGTTCCTCCCCGCACTCGGGAGGGGATTCACCTGGGGCGCGAGGCTGCCTTCCCAGCTGCCAGCAGCTCTCTCGGCTCGCGTGATCCCTGGCTACTCGTCTCCGTCAACGCGTTGCCCGGAAGAATAAGTACGCGGCGATCAGGTCCGCAATCGAGAAATGCTTCAGCGGCTCCCGCAGCGTCCAGGCTTCCCCTTTGCGCACGGCCACGGATGCCCAAGACGTTCTCGCCGTTGCTGCCATATCCTCCCCAAGTGGCAACGACCAAGGTTGACTGGGCGTACGAACTGGCTGGTGAGCTGCTGAGTCACAGCCTCCCGCGCAGGTGGGCACACTCGCAGGGCGTTGCCGCTTGCGCCCAGACGCTGGCGCCGCTGGCCGGTAACAGCGCCGAGGTGCTGGAAGCGGCTGCGGTGCTGCATGACATCGGCTACGCGCCCCCGCTCGTGTCTACGGGATTCCATCCGCTGGACGGAGCACGGTATCTCCGGGACGTGCACGAGGCGGAGGGACGGGTTGTCCGCCTGGTCGCGAACCACTCGTATGCGCTGCTCGAAGCCGAGGAGCGTGGCCTCCGAACTGATCTGGCCGACGAGTTCCCCCTCCTGGATGATCCGCTCCTCGTGGACGCGCTGGTCTACTGCGACATGACCACGACGCCGGACGGCCGACGGACGACGCCCCATGAGCGGCTGCAGGAGATCTTGGGCCGCTACGGCGAGGACAGCGTGGTCGGGCGTTTCATCCGCCGGGCCGCCCCGCACATCCACGCGAGTGTGGATCGGGTGCGGGCGGCTGCGGTCGAGGCCGACGTGGAGCTGTAAGTCCGAGCGGTCAGCCGAGGTAGGGGTAAGCCCCGGTCAGGTAGTGGCCGATCTGCTCGTGCATGCTCGGGTGGATGTCGAGCTTATCCAGGTCGTCCGGGCGAACCCAGCGCACGCCGTCGGCCTCCTCATTGACGGTGGGCTTGCCCCCTACAGGGCGGCCGATGTACACGGCCTCGTACTGCTGCCGGATCTCGCCGTCGGTGTACTCGATGATGTGCTCCGGGTTGGAGTAGACGCCGAGGAAGCCGGTGACCTCCGCGACGATGCCGGTCTCCTCCTCGCACTCGCGGACGGCGCACTGCGCCGGGCTCTCGCCGATGTCCTGGGCTCCTCCGGGCAGGGCCCACTGGCCAGTGTCGCGGCGTCGCTGGAGAAGGATGGCGCCTTCGTCGTTGACCACGAGCAGGTTGCTGGCGGGGATAAGGGTGTTGGCCTTGGGGGCCTTGGGGTCGTGGTAGTACTCGGTCCTGCCCACGGCAGTGCTACTCCTGTCTGTCGGGCGCCTAGGGGCGCGCGGATGCCCACACGGCCTCGAAGCTGTCGCCGTACCGCTGGAACCACTCCCCGCCGTCTATGTTGCGGAGCTGGAGTAGCGGGTTGGCGCTGGCCGGCTGGCCCCAGATGTGCGGGTTGACCATGAGGTGGTCGTCGTAAGGGTGAACATGGACGCACGATGGCACTGCGGTCTGACAATCGGGGCGAGATCGTGGAACGCATCGTCTGGGCAGGCAAGATGGCAATGCTGGTGGGGATTACGGGCTCTGTCGTCGCTGTCGTCACATACTGCCGTCACGGTCCGAACCCCTCAGCGCACCGGCAAACACAGCAGCATGAAGCCCGCCCTTCCCGAAATCGGGGAGGCCGGGCTTCATGCGTCGAATGAAGGACGGACACCGGCGTTCAGCCAGCCGGGGCGCGCAGGAGCCGGTCCCGCGTGCTCGCCGGCAGCACCCGGCGCAGGACCGGTGCGGTCGAGCTGAGCGAGGCGGCGAACGCGGCGACCAGGTCGTGCGGGACGCTGGCTGCGAAGGACGCCGCCCACAGGCACTGCGTGCCCAGCGCGGGCTCGGCCCACGCCTGCCATCCGGCCGGTCCCGCAGCGTCGGCCTCGGCGACCAGGGTGCGCGGGTCGGCGTCCTGGATGAGAGGCGGGACCTCGCCGAGGCTGAGGTGGGAGGTGAAGGTCGGGTCCGTCGCTGCCGCGTGGGGCTGGTCAATGTCGCGGAGCCAGCCGTGGGCGGTGACCGCGTCGAGGACCAGCTCGGGCCCGGCGAAGGACACGGCGGGCTGCTCCCGGGCATCGAGCGCGACGAGGAAGTCGGTGAGGACCTCGCCGGGGACGTCTGGGGTGAAGTAGGCCGACCACTGCGCGAGCGGACTGTTGGTATCGGCGCGGGCGCAGACCTGCCAGGAGATCGGCAGTTCGCCGAGGTGGAACGGCTCGTCCGCCAGGACCCACTGGGCCCACCGGAGGGAGTCCTGGCTGATGTGCAGGACGGTGCTGCGCAGGACCTGACGGTCCTCCGGCGCCTCGTCAGGTTCCTGGCGTCCGCGGACGATCGCAAGGCTCGACCAGCCAAGGCCGGCGAGCGTATCGGCGACGGAGTCGTAGAGGCATCCGTCGTCCCCGGCCAGGTGCCGGGGACCGACCCAGTAGGCGCGCTGGGCGCTGTTGCTGGCCGGCGGATCGAGGGGGATGTCGGGGTTCAGGGGCGCCTCCAAGGGCTCGGTGCGGGTCTACTTGCCGCGTGCGGTGCGGCGTTCCCGGCGAGGGGGTGCCTGGACGGGAGAGTGCCAGGTCAGGGCGACGGCGACCTCGGGCGGCAGATGACCAAGCTGGGCGCCCGGATCCCGGCCTTCGGCGAGGTAGACGACAGGCCGCCCGGTCTCGTCCACGGACTGCACGACCTGCGCCAAGCGGTGTGCCACCGGGAAGAAGGGATTCATGGCCTGGCGTACCGGGGCACTCCGGTCGCAGCCGGACAGCAGGTCGATGAGATCGCCGACAGTCATCTCCGGGGTCGTCACGAACAGCCTCCTGAGGTAGAGGGATACGGGGAGCAGTGGAAACGTTCGGCGGCAGACAGACGACCGCGTGCGGGGCGGGGACTATCTGTCTGTGTCCGCGCTCTCATAGGGGGCGTGAGGTCTCCAGCACGCGCGCCACAGCGGCGGCGACGATGTCCGCCGGCGTCTCGGTGTCGAACGACAGGTGGTAGCCACGCACCTTGGCCGTGCCGGTGACGGCGATCTTCCATCCCTCGCCGTCCGTGCCGGGACGACCGAGCGGGAACCAGCCGAGGTAGAACCGGCCGTCCTTGGAACTGACGTGTACGTCCGCACGGTCGTCCACGATGAGGTTGAAGTCCTCCGCGGAGAACTGGTCCATGACGAGCGTGGGCTGGCCAGGACCCAGCTGCCACTCGCGCAGCCGCAGGGCTTCGACGGTGGTGGAAAATCCAAGGCCGACGGGAGCCACGGTCACGGGTAATCACCTCTCTGACCTGGGGTTTCTTACAAGGTCGTCTACGTTGACATGCTCTCGCGCACGTTGGCCAGTCTTTCCGTGATCTTTCCTCTCTGCCCCCGGCGAACTGCTGTCTCCCGTCATTCAATCGAGGCGTTTGGCAGCGAACCCAGTCGTGAGGGCTTCCAACACCGCCACGTGCCGACACCACGCCGAAGAGGTCAATGGGAACGGCACCATGTCCTGTCGGCACAGGTCTTGTCAGTGGCACCTCATACACTCCGCTGATGCGACAGCCAAGGATGATGAGCACCCTGGCCCTGGCCCTGGCCCTCCCAGACACCAGAGCTCACGGGTACGGCGTCTGCAAGGTCGCCCGGAGATCCAGTAGATCAACGGCACCATGCGCCAGAAGCGCTTCCGTGAGGTGGGACGGTCTCCGTTACGGATCTCGGAGAGGGTTCCACTACCGTCCGTGTCAACAGGGGGATTAGAGCTGTGCCTTCCGCTACTGACTTGACTGACTTGCGCGAGCAGTGGATCCAGAAGATCTGCACGAGGATCGCCACCTCCAGCGGCCGCCACCCGTTGCTAGATCCGGCGCGAATCGTCGGCGACACGAGCGATCTGGATCTGATACGGGCCCTTCTGGTTCTGCAGATCGCCGTCTTGGACGCGCGTGGCCGATCTACCGCGCACATCACCGGACTCCTGGCCGAGCACCCGGTCTTCGCCGATCCCAAGCCCGACACAGATCAGTTCGCCAGCCTGGTCAAGCATGTCCGCCAGCGTGTGGAATACGACGGAGTAACGGGTTCCGTCCTGCTGTTCGGCCTCGGCCTACGTGCCGGGGAGTTGGAAAGCGCGTACGCCCTTCTCCTGGACCCCTGGTTCCGTCGGCGGTCCCGCGCGGCCACCACTGCCCAGGTAGTCAGAGACCTGGCCCGGCACTGGGGCGTGGAAGCCTCTCGCACCGTAAAAGCTGCGGTGCCCCGCTCACTCGCACCCCTGGAGGCGTGCTCCGACACCATCTGGTCCCGGCTGAAAACGGAGCCCGACACTCGTGTCCAGCATGTCGTGTCACGTGTCCTATTTGGGAAAGGCAACGAGGCTCAAGAGCTATGGATGAAGCAGTTTCCAGCCCGCGGTGTCAGGCATCTCTGGGAACTGGGCTCACAAGCGGCCAGCTGCACCGCAGCTAGAGGGTACTTTCGCGAGGCGATCCGCCACCCCCAGCTGAACTATACTCAGCGGTCGGTCTTCACTCGCGCCTTGGACGTGGTCGACGAGCAACTCGAGGCGCTCGCCGAAGCGACAGGTTGCCTTAGCGCCACCGAGCGCGACCTGCTACGGCCCCGTACACAGCAGGAACGCTTCCAGGACGCCTGCATCCTGACCTTCCTGAACCGGTCGCTCCACTTCCGAGACAGCTACCCCGTTAGCTCCTGTGTCCCCGACGCCCAGGCGGTACACGGCACATACGGCCCTCTGCCCTGGTGGAACATCATCGTACGGACCGGGGAGGAGACGGAGGCCGCCCGCGCCGCACTCAGCGAGGGAGTGTTGCCCCTCGGTTTCGAGAGGGATCCCGGACACGCGAGTCGACTTCTGCTCATCTGCCGCAAGCCCAGAACGAAGTCCCTGGGTATGCGCGCTCACTTCGTCTTCGACCTGGACAACCCAGCCCACGCCTGCGAGCTGCTCCTCATAGCGAAGAGCTCCGGCGTTCCCATCGACCTCTATGCCGAATCGCACAACGAGCAAGACGAATGGGACATCGAGTCCACCCACCTGGGCACGCTGTACGCGCCCATCGGCCCGGAACTCGCTGGCCTGGTCACGGAAGGGGCCATCGAAGCACTGACACGATCCTTGCCGGGCGCCCGTGACAGTGACCTCGACGAGCATGAGGGGATTGAGCCGCTCGTGGAGGCGTTGCGGCGTCTGCCTCCCGCGGGGGTCCAGCACTTCTCCTCGGGACGGCACATCACCGCATCGTCCCATCGCGACCTCGAAGGCGGGGTCGTAGCGCTGAAGGCCGACCCGCCGGTGGAGCTCTCTGGATTCTCCAGGGGCACCAAGAAGCGCCAGCAATCCAGCCGCTCGCGGGAGACGCGCACCAGGACTCCCCTGCCTCCCCCTCGGACGACTGGATTCGTGTACGTCCAGCGGAATCCTGCCTTCCCGGACATGCTTAAGATCGGCTACTCGGACCGGCTCGCAGAGGACCGCGCGAAGGAGCTGTACGGCACATCGGTCCCCTTCCCTTACGAGGTGCTTTTCAGGGCTCTCTCGTCCCGCCCTGAAGACGTGGAACGGGCTGTCCATCGCCTCCTCACTGCCCAACGGGTCAACGCAGACAGGGAATTCTTCCGCGTCACCCTTGAGACGGCTATCGAGGCGATCCGCCATTGCCAGGGTGAGGCAACCGGGATCACCACCTGGGAGCCGACACCTGTCATTCATCGCCTGCGCGCGGACGACCGAGTCGTCCTGCCACTGAGAGCCGGGCAGTTGTTCGCGCTCACGGCATACCCCCATCTGCTCAGTTCGTCCGCCGAGGTCCTCGACTTCTGGCAGGCCCACTCCGACGGTGATCTACTGGAAATTCACGCCACGCGCGACCCCGGGCATGTGGCCGGCATCAGCGACAACGATCCCGGTGCATTCGAGGACCCCGTTCCATTCCTCAATAGGGAAAAAACCGCACGGAACGGCATGCTCCACGGTCGGGAACGCCTGGTCGCCGGCGACCGGCTGCTCTGGTTCTCGGACGAAGAGGGGTCGACCGACGCCCGCGGCGTCGTCTTCGAAGCGGACGCCTTCTGCCAGGTCACCTACCGGACGGCAGCCATCCGACGGGGCCCGCTGGGAATTCCTCTCCTGCTGAACGACCTTGACCGGGACATCCCCGACGCCATGGGAACACTCATTAGGGACGTCCTCGCACTAGACCCACCGCGTAGCTGGGCGCCCCGGAATCCTCAAGAAGAAGACGGGTGGGCGGTAGCGGCCACGGATCCCCAGCCGCCCGAGCGCTGGCTCCCCCAACTCGAACGACGGCACAGGAACGTGCGCCGAGACCGATCCTGAACACCGTGAGGCACAGGAGCCAGCTCGACGTGACCAAATCCCAGCGTACGCACTGAATTGCTGTCAGATCCCAAGCAGGCCCGGCAAGTTCTTTTGCCAACCGATCCCGGTCGGCGCAGGTCAGCGGGACTCCAGCGACCAACGTCACCCCAAGGACAAACTGCCGTCCGTCGACGACGAATCCTCCCTCTGAGATGTGTGATCAGCTGTTCGGCGTCGAAGACAACAGCAGGCCCCCGGATGCACTTCCCCGGGGACCTGCTGACGGTGGTGATCTATGGCTAGTTGGTCTGGCTGTTGTTGTCGGGCTCGGCCTCGGCAGCCGTACGACGGCGCACAGCGACCACGGTGACGGCGCCGGCGATGACGAGGAGCCCCGCGCCTGCGGCGATCCAAGGTGCAGCGTCGGCACCGGTGTGGGCGAGGGAGCCTGCCGGGGTCGGTGGCGAGGAGTCGCCGACCGGGACTGCGGCTGCGGTGGACGAGGAGTCAGCATCCGGGGTGCCGGTGCCCCGCGCGGAGGGCTTGGCCCCGCCGGTCCCATTGCCCGGCGTGTCCGCAGGGGTGGACGTGCCGGTGGGCTTGTGCGTCGGTTTGTCCGAGAGGTGGGGCTTCGGGCTGGTGGCGGTCTTGGTGTTGGTGACGGTCACAGTCACAGGGGCGCCGGGGCCCGCTGTGAACGTCTTGGACGGCTTGTAGAGGTCGTATCCGGCGGGTGCCTTGACCTGCTTGACCCAGAACTCCGTGTTCAGGCTGGACACCGGCAGTTCCCCGGAGGCCGTGCCTTTGTCCCCGGTCGTCAGGGTGAGCAGCGTTGAGGTGCCGGTGCCGATGTTCACCGTTGCGCCGGGCAGGAGTGTGCCGGTCTTGTCGTCCTTGGCCTGCAGGAGCACCTTGGCGACCTTGAACGAGTCCGTGATCGTCAGCCGCGTGGTCGCGCCGGGAGTGACGATGACGTCCTGGTCGGCGACAACCTCGTGGAGCGGGCTTCCGGAGGCCGTCTCCTTGAGCCGGTAGACGCCCGGCGCGAGGTCGGGGAAGGTCAGCTTCCCCTGCGCGTCGGTTGTCCCGCGCCCGGCCTCCTGGCCGACTGAGTCGAGCAGCAGGAACGCGGCGCCGGGGAGCACATCTCCGGCCGCGTCCCTGGTGGTGATCTCAACGCTGCCCGCGTCCGGGGCCGGTGTGTCGGCAGCGGCGGCCGAGGCGGAGGGGCTCGGATCGGAGGGTTGGGCGTTCGCGGCCGGCGCCCAGGTGAGGGTGCCGGTCACCGCGGCGGCGACGGCGGCGGATCGGACGGCGCCACGGATGAAACGAGCGTGCACGAGGAAGGGGACTCCTTGATCAGTTGGTGGAAGGTCGGTCACCGCACGGGGATTCAGCGGGTGCGGGCCCCGCTGCGGGTGGCCGAAGGGACGGTCGCCCGGTGCGCGGAACGGCCGGCAGCGCGGCTGGGCGTGGACGCGGCCCAGGCGCCGGGGAACCAGACGGCGGTGTACTGCTCGATGGCGTCGCGCAGCCCGGTGGTGACGGCTCCCTCCCACGGTGGCCGGCCTGGGTGGCGGTAGGTGCTGAACGTGCCGTACTGCTTGGTGTTCGGCCGGGTGTTGTTGGCTTCGTCGCGGCGGTGGAAGGTGCCGTGATCGAGGAAGCTGAGGGCGACCGCGTCGATTTCACCGCGGTCCGGGTGGATGACCGCCACGCGAAGACCGTCATAGGTGTCCGCGTGGATGATGGCGGTGAAGTCGATTCGCAGCCGCAGCGGTGCGCCCGGGACCGGAGCGGCGAAGTAGGTGGCGCCTACGACGGCGTAGTCGAAGGGAAGGCACAGCTCGGCGAAGAACTCGGCGGCGTGCAGGGACAAGAGGAATCTCCGCTCGGGGACGGGCCGGCTTCATCGGCGCGGGCCGGGCAGGGCCTGCCGGCTGGTGGTGCTCCAGCGCGGGACGCTGGCCGCAGGGAGCGCTGCCGGACGGCGGGATGCGGCAGCCCGCTGCACGTCAAGCGGGGTTAGGGCCGGCGGCTGTGGCGGGATGATGGGGGGTGAGCTGGGCCATGTCCTCGATGTAGCTGAGGGTGTCCTGACGCCACCGGGGCAGCGGGGTCGGATCGGCGACGCACCGGGTGACTGCGGTGAGCAGGGCGACGGGGGTGTCGGTGCTGGCCGTCGCGTACCAGACGGGCCGGTCGATGGACTTGCCCGCCCACAGGTGCCAGCGGGCGTCACGGGTAGTCAGCTCGGCTTCCCGATCGAGGTCCCCGGTGGTGAACTCCAGACCGGCGAGGTCGTCCGGGGCCTGGACGGCGAACACGCCCCAGCGGGGACGGTCGATCTCCCATCCCTGCTGCAGGAGAGGCACGACGGCGAGGAAGGGATCGTGCTCGTCGATCCCGGTGACCGGCCTGGCGAGGAAGGCGTCCGGCCCCTGCTCGTAGGCGGTGGCGAGCGCGGTGGTGAACGCCTGGACGAACTCGGTGGGGACGCGGTCGTTGAAACACACGCCCCATGTCGGCGATCCGAATGGATCCTTGTAGGCGTTGATGCGCCAGAATCCGTCGTCCTCGCCTTCGGGCAGGTAGCCAAGGCGCACGCGCCGGTCCGGGGCATTGACGTACACGTTGCCGAGGTCGTCGTGCTGGATGTCCCAGCCATGGTCGAGGAGCGGGGCGAGGGCCAGGTCGCCGGTACTGGTACTGCTGGCGAGATGGCGCGGTGAGACGAAGACGTCTCCGTCGAGCGCGTGAAGGTCGTCGTGGAGGGACACGGGTTCCTGAGCGGCGGCGGGGCGGATGGGTCAATCAGCGGGCAGCAAAGCTGCTCGGAGGGCGTCGGTGGAGCCGGTGTAGTGCAGCGTGCGAAGGCCCAAGCGGGCGGCGGCCTGGCAGTTGTCGGGGCGGTCGTCCACGAACAGGACACGTCGTGGATCACCGACCCCGGTGGCCGCCAGCGCCTGCTGGTAGATAGCCGGGTCGGGCTTGCACAGCTGCAGGCGGGCCGAGTAGAGCGCCTGGGTCATCATTCGGCGCCAGTCGTGGGTGTCCAGCACCGTACTGAGGTGGGCGGGTGCGTTGGACAACAGCACCATCGGCAGTCCGGTGGTATGGGCGCGGCGCAGGACGGACAGGACGCCCTCGTCGGTCGCGGTCCACATGTCGGTGTCTGCGGCGAGGAGTTCGCGCAACAGGCGGGGGCCCGGATGGAAGCCGAGGACGCGGGCCCAGTACGCCAGGTCGCTGAGCTGGCCGGCGTCGTAGAGGTCGCGGGCGTTCCAGAAGACGCGCTGGAATGCTGCGAGATCGTCTTCGGGCCAGGAAGCGGTACGGGCCAGCCGTAGCCACTGGGCGCGGGTGGGCTGCAGGCCGAGGACGCCGTTGTAGTCAAGGATGACGGCGTCGGGGCCGGTGGGGCGGGTCAAGGGGCGGTGTTCTCCAGGGCTCGGCGGATGAGGGCGGCGAGAGCGGCTGCGAGGAGGGCGGGCAGCAGCAGGGCCGTGGGCAAGGTGGTGGCGCTGGCGAGGGCGCCGATGACGGCGGGGCCGGCGAGGAGGCCGAGGTAGCCGGTGACGGAGACCGTGGCGACGGCCCTCGGGCCGTGTCTGCCGGCGGCGGTGATCAGGGAGGGGACGGTGCTGGACAGGCCGAGCCCGAAGACCGCCCAGCCGGCCAGCGCCGCAAGCACGCTGCCGACCAGGACGCCGGTGGTCAGTCCGCCGGCGGCGAGCGCAGCGCCGGTGCGGACCACGGCAGGAGCGCCGAAGCGGGTCGTGAGCCAGTCGCCGGTGAGCCGGCCGATCGCCATGCCCATGCTGTAGAGGGCAAACGCTGTCGCGCTGAGGGCGGTTGTGGCGTGCAGCGTGTGCAGGTGCACTGCGGCCCAGTCGGCCGCCGCCCCCTCCCCCAGCAGGCTCGCAGCCGCCAGCGCACCCAACAGCCACACACCTCCCGCCCGGCCCTGACCGGCCCCCTGGGGCTCCGGCAGCTTGGGCTGGTCGGCGCCGCTCAGCGCGAGGGTGCGCGGCCCGGCCACGAGCACGGTCGCGGTCAGCGCGAGGCCGGTGGCTATAAACAAGGCACTGTGGGCTGTGCGCGCAGTGGCAGCGGCCAGGGCGGCACCGCCCAGGGCACCGATCGAGTACGCGGCGTGCAGGGAGGACATGACCGGCCGGCTGGCGGCGTTCTGGCAGCGAACCGCCGCGGTATTGGCGGCGACGTCCAGGACACCGTGCGCGGCACCGAAGGTGACAGCCGCCGCGAGTAGCGAGGTCAGCGTCCGGCACTGCCCCAGCACGGCGAGAGCCGCTCCCAGTGCGACAGCTCCGCCAATCAGGAGCAGGGGAAGTCGGTCGGGCCGGGCGAGTCGGCCGCCGGCCTGCAGTCCGGCAACCATGCCGACAGCGGCGGCGAGCAGGACGAGCGACAGGCCAGCGGTGGTGAGGTTAGCGGCGTGCTGGACGGCCGGCATCCGGGCGCCCCAGACCGCCATCACCACGCCCAGGCCGAGGAAGTAGCTGGTCAGCAGGACACGGCTGCGGCGCACGGAAGCGTCGGCGCGGGTCATGCGGGGCGGCCACCCGCAGCAGGCTCGTCGGCCGTGTGCGGCACCAGGGCGACCTGCAGATGGCGCACAGCCTGCTTGGCGCGGGCCTGTGCGAGGTCCGCGGTGGGCGCGGTGGTGATCAGGTAGCCGATACGGGCGGTGAACATGTTGCCGCCGTCGGCCGGGAGGAGCAGCTGGTCGCCGACCTGGTGCTGGAAGTGCACGCGTTCCAACCAGCGCGGGCTGACGCCGTCGAATCCGAGGCGGAGCAAGGTGCCGGAGGTGTCAGGGTAGAGCAGCTGCATCGCGGCGGCCGAGGACCGGGTCGGGGTGAGGTCGGGGGCACGGCCGCAGGCGATGTCGGCGGCCGTGCGCGGCAGGTCGATGCCGGTGGCGAGCTGGACGAGATGGCCGATCATGTCACCGGCGATCCGGCCGTTGACCTCGACCAGCCGCGGCCGGCCGTCGACCAGCCGCATCTCGACATGGGAGACGCCGTCGGTGATTCCCAGGGCGTGGATCGCGGCGCGTGCCGCCGGTGCGACCACGTCGAGCAGTGGGTCGGCGGCGTCGACCGAGTGGGCCAGTTCCTCGAAATACGGCGGGGCGCTGACCGTCTTGCGGGTGACGGCCACCACGGTGGTCTCACCGCCGTAGGTGACACACTCGGCCGACACCTCGGGTCCGTCGAGATACTCCTCCACCAGCACGCTGGTGGACTCGAGTCCCAGCCCGGCCGCCTGGTCGGCGAACGCGAAGGCGGCGGTGAGCTGTTCGGGGGTGTCGGCGCGGATCACCCCGATGCTGGCCGCGTGCGCGGCGGGCTTCAGCACGACCGGGTAGCCGATCCGCTCGGCCGCCACCTGGGCCTCGGCACGCGTGCGCACGCTCACCGAGGCTGCCGACGGAACCCCGTGCTGGGCGAACAACGTACGGGAGGTGGCTTTGTTGCGGCATGCCTGCATGGCTTCCGGGGCAGTGGTGGGCAGGCCGAGCTGGCGGGCGAGGCGGGCGACCGGGACGAGGTACCACTCGGTCCACGTGAACACGCCGGCAAGGTCGTAGCGGTCGGCCAGGTCCCGGCCGGCGGCGGACAGCGCCGCCTGGTCGGTCGGATCGGACACGACAACGCAGTCCCGCAGGTACGGCGTCTCCCACGAGGGCTCTTCGCCGGTGATCAGGACGACGTCGTAGACGGCGGCCACGGACTGAAGGCAGTACCCGCGGTACGCCTCGGCCTCCATGTCGGATGCGGCGACGACCAGGACGACAGGACGGTCGGGCAAGAACAGGCTCCTCAGAATCTAAAGAGGGGGCAGGGATATGTGGACGGCGGCCCTCGGCGGCGCAGGGCCGCTGAGTGTCCGGCGAGCAGCCGCCGCGAGCGGGGCCGGCGGAGCAGAGCGGCGAAGTCGGTGCCGACCGAGGATGCTTAGGCGGGAGGAAACCGAGAGCTGTCAGTCGGCACGACGGCGGCGCAACTCGAACGCCGCAGCCCAGTGCGGGTTTTCGCTGATCAGCCGACGGGCGTAGAGGGCGGTGAAGTTGTTGTTCAGCCCGGCGACCCCGTACGGGAGTTGGCGGCGCAGGTCCTCGAAGAGGTCCTTCACGCCGACGCGTGTGGCGCCGGAGGCCAGACGTCGGGCGGCCATGCGTTCCAGGGCCCGGTAGACGTTCGGGTTGTGGGCGTCGAAGGCGTGGAACTGCTCGGTGATGGTGCGACCGGTCGCGCGGTGCGATCCGAGGGCGGCGATAGACATGAAGTTCTCCACGGGCTGAGGACGCAGCAGGGTCAGGTGCGCAGGACGGGATCGGTGCGAAGGCGGGCGAAGGAGCAGAACAGGCCGATGGCCTGCAGGGCGGCGCATGCGGTGATGACGTGTCCCAGTGCGTCGGGCGGGGCGAGCGCGGTGAGTACGCCGGCGACGGGGAAGGGCAGCAGGAGGATGAGGATGGTCGCCGACAGGGTGCTGCCGAACTTCTCCGGAGGGATCAGGCGGGAGCGCAGGGTGCGCAGGACGACCGTCATGCCTCCTTCGCCCGCCATGAGGACCGCGACTAGGACGAGGTAGGACCGGTAGTCGGGGGCCTGGGCGGCGGCGAGACAGCCGAGTGAGGCGAGGGCGGCGCAGGCGGCGCCGACCGGCCACAGACCGAGGCGGTCGATCGCAAACCGGCAGAATGTGACGCTGAGGAGCGTCGCTGCGGCAGCGGCGGACCAGACGAGGCCGACGGCGGTGGTGGACTGCCCGAAGTGCTTGACGACGATCACGGGGCCGGCCGCTTGGAGAAGGCCGGTGGCCAGGTTGGACAGGGTCAGCCCGGTCACGAGCCAGCCGAGCGCGGGCAGCGAGCGGATGGTGCGCCACCCGGTGAGCAGTCCGGCGCCGGACTGCCCCTTCGGCGCGCGGGCCGGTGCCACGGGCGAGGGCGGGGTGCGCAGGGCGAGCATGGCAGCCAGCAGCGAGAGCACGCTGATCATTGCGAGCATCGGCGGCGGCCCGGCGAGCAGGAGCACTGCGGCGAACGCCGGCCCGGCCATGGTTGCGGTCTGGTCGATGCCAAGCAGGACGGCCTGGACACGGTGGGCCCGCCGTCCTGCTCGCCGTCCGGCGGCGGCGCCCGCGGTCTCGGCCGCGATATAGCTGAACTCGGTGAGCACGCCGGTCGTCGCCGCCAGCACCATCACGGTCGCGCCCGCCACGGTGCCGGACGGGTGGAGGTGGAGCAGGACCGCGCCAGCGGCGAGGGCCAGCGCCCTCCCCAGGGAGGCAAGGTGGAAGACCACCGAGGCACCGCGCCGGTCAACGACCGAGCCGGCCCACCCGAACGCAGCCAGCCGCGGAATCCACTCCAGGGCGAAGGCGGCGCCCGTCAGCGCAGCGGATCGCGTCGTGGCTAGGACAAGCAGCGGGATGCCGTAGGTGGACATCGCGAACGCCAACGCGTCCGCCGTGCGCGGCAGGTAGATGCTGCGCATCAGCCCGCCGGTGTGGCGTGCGTGCCGCGGTGTGACCGCTGCGCTCACGCGACCGGCTCAGGCTCGGGCACCCTGGCCACCTGGGGGTTGTCGGCCAGCCACTGGATCAGGAGGGTGCGGGGACGGGCCAGCCCCGCCTCGGCACCGTCGCCGGTCAGCGGAGAGAGAGCGTCGGCGCGCTCGGTGGAGAGCGACGGTGCCAACAGGTCGAGGACGTGCCGGATACGGCGGCTGAACTCGCAGACGGGGGCCGGGACGGCGTGACGCCGGGCCCAGCGAGCCATCGCGTCGTACAGGTCGGCCAACTCCGCTCCTGCCTCGGTAAGTTCGAGACCGGAGCCGGGTGCGATCCGGACGAGGCCGTGGGCGCGGGCCGTGTCGGAGGCGCTTCGCAGTTGGTGCGTGGAGAGGTCGGGCAGGGTGCCGGCCAGCCGTCGCGGCGGTATGGCGCCGTTGTCGTCGATCTCGGTGACCAGGCGGATCAAGGAGCGCGAGGCGAGAAGTTCGACGGCGTGGCGTACTTCGGCAGGGGTGAAGGGGGTGCTCATCGGCGCGGGCCTCCCGCCGGGATGGCTGCCTTCGGGCGGGCGGTCGTAGCGTGCGAGAAGAGATCGCGGTGGTGCCACGCCGGAGAGGATGCGGTCGTGCGAGCGGGTGGGAGCGCCGCGGGGGTCGGTCGTGGCTGGCTGCTGAGCCACGGCCTCGGCGCGGGCTTCGCCTGCGGGTGTCCCCAGACCGGGTGTTGGGCCGCCTGGTCGAGGCTCTGCCCGGCGGACCAGGCGGACAGGGCGCCGAGCACGGGGCCAAGGCCGTCGCCGGCTGCGGACAGCCGGTAGGGCTGGCCGATGCCGTCGGTGTCGACCAGGCCGTCGGCGACGAGCTGCCGCAGCGGCGGATAAATGTTGGTCCAGTCGCTGCTGGGCATCACGATCCGGGCCAGAGCCCGGCCGCTGACCTCCTGTCGGGACTTGAGCACCCACAGGATGGCGGCGGCGTGGCGCCGGGTGAGCAGGGTGAGGCCGTCCTCGATCTGCTCGATCGCGGGCAGCGGACCGTCCGCCTTCTCCAGGTGTTCCTCGGCCCAGGTGACGATCACCGGCAGGACCGGCAGCAGGGCCGCGCCACGTTCGGTGTGGCGGTAGCTCACGTGCCGTGCGGTGTGTTCGGTGCGTTCGACGAGTCCGGCGTCGCACAGAGACTTGAGCTTGGGGTGGAGCTGGCCGTTCTGCAGCCAGGACACCTTGGCCGCCAGCTCGCTGTAGCGCAGCGGCGGGCCGGAGAGGGCCAGGAGGATCCTCACGTTCCAGCGTGGGGTGATCATGGCGAGGGCCTCGGTGACCCGGGCGATGTCGGCGTCGGTGTCACGGGGCAGAGCGGTGATGGCCAAGGGAGGAACTCCTGGGTGAAGGAAAGAGAGAGATCGCCTGGGTCAGCGGCTGTGTGCCGGGCTCGGCACCGGTAGAGGCGGAGCTGGAACGGACGGCGAGGGAGCCGGCGGGGCAGGCGTCGGGGCCGGGACGCGGGCCAGGCTCTGCAGGACGGCGGCGACCGACTTGGCCTGGACGTCGCGGACGGCGACGGCTTCGGCGAGCCGGCGTGCACCGTCGAGGAGGTGGGAGACCTCGTGCGGGTCGATCTGCCGCTCGGGGTGGATGAGCCGGGCGAGGTGGTCGCGGTGGACGTCGATGCTGCGCTCGGCGAGGGCGAGGTCGTCGTGCATGCCGAGCAGGGCGGAGAGCATGCCGGGCGGCTGGTCCTGGGCGTGGGCTTCGAGGTCGGCGAGCGGCGCGCCGTACAAGTCCTCGATCCGTCCGGCTATGTCGGTGGACGTGAGGTGGGGCAAGCGTGGGCTTTCACGGTCGGCGGGCCCGGGCCGCCCCGGCACGCTGCGGTGCCGGGGCGGCAGACGGGGGCAGGGTTGCGGTGGCCCTGAGCTGAGCCGTTCGTACGGGCCGAGCCTGCTGGGCAGGCGGGGGCATGGTGCGCAGCAGTCCGCCGAGGGCGGCGCGGTAGCCGTCGCGGGCCTCCAGTGCGGCTTCCAGCCACTGCGCGTCGAAGCGGAGCTTGTCCGCCGACAGTTCGCCCATGTCGCGGTCCGGGTCCATGTCGGCGTGGACGCGGTCGCGGACGCGGGCGACCTGCTCCTCGGTGAGCGCCAGGAACGAACGCAGCTCCAGGGCACGGGCGAGCGCGGGCGAGGCACCTGGGCTGGCAGCCGTCTCGTACAGCTCGGGTAGCGGGTTGCCGAAGACCTTCTGCAGGTCGGCGTCCATGGTGCTGGCCTTGTCCCGGCTCATCGGGCGGTCCTTGCCGGCCGCCAGGCCGATGCCGGTGCGGCTGTGCCGGCGGGCCGGTGGGGAGCGCTGGTCTGCACCGCCGGGCCGGTTCGGGGCCGGAGGCGGGCGAGGCGCTGGGCGGCGAGGTCCTTCTTCCCCGGGGCGTCCGGGTCGAGGAGCCAGCGCACAACCATGGCTCGGCCGTCGCGGGCGGTGACGGCCGCGTTCACCCGGTGGGCGAGGCCCATCGTCGGATCGTCGATCTCGCTGGGCTGGGTTTGCAGCGCAGCGAGGAGGTCGTCCTCCGCACGCTCCAACACGGACTGGGCCTCGACGAGAAGGCCATGCCACTTGACGACGTCGGTGGCATCGGGATTCGCGGTCGGCGCGGCGGCGACCGCGGCCTTCAACTGGTCCATGCCCATGTCGAAGCGCGCTTCGATCCGTTCGGTGAGCACGCCCACGACATCCTCAGACTCATCGGATATGCCATCGGGCAAAGGGAAATCTCCTGTTCTGGAAAGGCCGATCCCTGGGGTGGGAGGGGCTGCCGTACCCGGTGGCTGAGCCGCTTACGGGCACCTGCTGGGCTCTGTCAGTCCAGGCACATTCGGACGTCGCGGTAGACGTACGTGCCGGAGACCCAGCCCTTGACCCCGGTGGTCTTGTCCGTGATGTAGAGCCAGTTGCCGCTCTTCTTGTGCACGGTGAACTTGTGGCTCTTGTAGAGCACGCCGAGCGCGGTGGACTTCGTGGTGGCCTTGGACCGGATGGTCACGGCCTTGGTGTGTACCTCGTACGGCAGCGGCGGCTGGGACGAGCAGCTGCTCGCGGGGGTCGCGCTGGCGGTGGTGGCGGACAGCACAGGCAGAGTGAGTGCGCCGAGCATGGCTGCGGATATGGCAATTCGGGTGGAGCGCATGCGGAAGAAACCTCCGTGAAGGCATAGGGATTGCGGGGAAGGTGCCGCGGGTGTTGTCCCGGCGGCTGTATAAGAGTCCGGATATTCGCCGGTTTGGCTAACCGGCGATCGTCGGCTATGTTGCGCCGCCTGGTCGGCTTTGACGCTCAGCGTGAGCGGCCGGGCGGGCGCGGGGCAGGAGCCTTCGGCAAGCCGGCCGGGCGGCTAACTGCGGCTGCCGGGCGGACCGGCGGAAGAGGGCCGGCCTCGCCCGCGAGGCGGTCGTCGCACCACTGCAGTGCCTCGCCGAGCGTGTCGAAGCCGCCCTCGCGCAGGGTGTGCGTCCACGTCTCGGTGTCGACCTCTTCGACCACGACGCGGAACGGCGAGGGAGCTCGCTCGTCCAGGGCACGCAGGGCCACGACGATGACCATGTCGTCCGGGTCGTCGCTGGTGTAGGAGTAGCCCATGGCGTAGTGGTCGCCGTCGCCGGCGAGGCGCAACTCCAGCGCGCGCGTGGCCTCGTCCGCTGGCGGCGGGCCCAGTGGGGCGAGGGCGATGGCATCGGACGGACAGCCACGGTGGATGAGCCAGGACTGCGCCATCGCGGGCAGCGGCAGAGGGGCATGCTCGAAGCTGAACGTCCGCTTCTCGCGGTCCCGTTGCAGATGCACGGCGAGCACCTGCGGCATGCCGGGGTGCCCCCAGGTGGTGGTGCGGTCGAACAGGACGTAGTAGCTGTGCGGGCCGTCGTGGTGTTCGGCGAGGGGAACGAGCATGTCCTCGTGGACGGCGACCTTGCGGTAGAAGTCGAGATATTTCTCCTCGTCGGCGTCGAGGTCGTCCAGGTCGAAGTCGACTTCGGGGAGGGACTTCCGGTCCGGCGCCGGGTCGGTGGGAGACAACAAGGGCCTTTCGGTGAAGTCAGCGCCGCTGCGCCGGGGTGGGCCGCGATGCGCCGGGGCGAGCCGGGACCTTCGGCGCCTGCACCGTGGGAGCCCGGCGGGCGGCGAACAGCGCGGCCCGTCCGGCGTCGGTGAGCGCGACCGGCTGGCCTGCGTGCACGGGGTGGCCGGTGTCCCGGACGACCAGGCCGGCGTCCTCCAACTGCTGCAGCTTGGCGTGGGGGATGCGGGTACCGGAGGCGGCTGTGACGGACATCCGGCCGGTCAGCAGGTGTTCGTAGAGCTTGGCGCCGCCGGCGATGGCGAGCAGCGCCGCCTGGTCATCCGTCGAGAGCTGCCGTGCGTCGGGCGCGGAAGCCGCCGCTGCGGCTTCGATGGGCTCCAGGGCGGCGAGCACCGCCCGGGCGGCGGCGTCCCGCGCGGCGGCGGCCTCTTCCAGCTGGTCCACGGTGCGGTCGATGCGCGTGAACAGGGCGCTGTCGACGTCGAACTCGCCGCTGGACAGGCGGTTGAGGAGCCGGAGGTAGAAGGTGACGCTGGTCTGGGCCTTGGCCAGTTCACGGTGCCGGTCGACCAGGTGGGCGTGCTGCTCGTCGAGGACGCCGCGGTCGCGGTAGGCCCACAGGGTGTCGATGTCGTGCCCGGTGACGGCTTGGAGGCGGTGGTCGAGCGGGGAGACCGCGCGCCGACCTGGTGTCGGCGCGGGTGGAGGCGGCATAGGCGGACCTCGGTGCGTTCAGCGGGTGGGATGGTGCGCGGGGTTTGGGGCGGGACGGGGCAGCCCCGGCAGTGCGGTGGGCGGCGGACCGGGCCGGGGCACGGGAGCGCGGGTGGTCATCTGCGGGGAACGCGAGCGTGCCGCGTGGGTGCGGGCGCTCAGCGGCCGGCGGGTCATCCCCAGGCGGCGGCCGACCTCGTCGTAGACCTCGTTGCCTGCTCGCGGCCGGATGGCGACGACGTGGATCTCCTTGGGATGCGCGGACTCCGCGGGTGCCGGGCGGACGCCGTAGACGACGCGCCAGACCTTGCGCGAGTCCACGAACAGCTTCCGGAATCCCTCCAGGTCACCGTCGAGACGCAGGCCGAAGCGCTGCGCGTTCACGACTTCCTGCAGGTAGGCGAGGGTGAGGTCGCGGATGTCGCTGGGGGCCTGGAGGAGATCGGTCAGCGCGCGGGGGTCGAAACTGAGTCCGAAGGCGGGCTGTCCCGCTCCCGCGGTCATGACGTCGGCTCGTCCGGTTCGGCGGCTTGTGTCGTGTTCGCCGTCTCCGTGCGCACGGACGGCGGCGGACCGGGCAGAAGGCGGTGCGCGGGCCGGTCGGGTGAGGTCATGCAGGCCGACAGCGGCCCACCCGGCGCGCGGATCGCCGCGACGGCGTGGGTGAGGAAGTCCCGGTGCCACACGAACAGGCCGGACAGCCCGGCTTCGGGATCCTTGTGCTGCTGGTAGGCGAGCCACAGGGCGTGGAGCCAGGCCACGACGTCGTCGTGCTCCTGCCACTGCAGGCACCAGGGTGCCGCGGTGGTGACCTCCGCCCCGTACACCGGGAGGAAGAAGTCATCCACCCAGTCGGACAGGGCGTCGAGTTCGTCCTCGCGTTCTTCTCCGTCGAGTTCCAGGATCGGGCGGGGCTCCGGTGGAGCGGCGGGAGGCGGCCCGCCGAGTCCTGGCATGCCGAAGGCGGCGAACGGTGATCCGCTGGGCGGCGGGGCGGACGCGAGGTGGTCGAGCTGCTGAGCCTGTTGCGCCGACTGCTCCATGAGCCGCCGCACGCTCGCCTCGATTCCCTCCAGCTGTCGATCCGGAATACGAACCGGCTCCAACTCGCCATCGTCAGGCGACTTTGTTGATTCGGGCATTGAAAAGCTCGGCCTCCTACGAGACACGGGATGAGAAAAAGACGGAAGCGTCTGCGCGCGGCCCATCCGGCGAGCTGCACGGCCACTGCGGCGGTATTGCGCCGGCGGCTACGCTTGGGGAGCCGGTCGCCTTGGCAGCAGGCAAGGACGGGGCTCAGCCGGTAAGGTCCACGTCGTCCTGCGTGAGGGTTTCGCGGATCGTCTCGGTGAGCCGGTCGGCCGCGATCGACGCGTAGTGCTCGGTCTTCTCCACGCCGATGAAGTCCCGGCCTTCCAGCAGAGCGGCCACGCCCGTGGAGCCGGAGCCGGCGCAGAAGTCGAGGACCGTGCCGCCCTCGGGGCTGATCTTGACCAGCTCGCGCATCACCTCGACCGGCTTCTGCGTGATGTGCCGGCGCTGCGCGCCTGAGGGCTGCGACGCCGAGTACATGCCGGGCAGATAGACCGGGTTCCGGGAGCCGTCGATCGCCCCCTTCGACGCCCAGACGATGAATTCGCAGTTCTGGGTGAACCGGCCCTTCTGCGGCCTGGCCTGCGGCTTGTGCCAGGCAAGCACGCCGCGCCACAGCCACCCGGCGGCCTGGATCGCGTCCGTCGTCGTCGGGAGCTGACGCCAGTCGGTGAACAACAGCGCGGTCCCGCCGGTCTTCGTCAGACGGTGCGCTTCGGTCATGATCTGCGTGAGCCAGAACGCGTAGGACCTCTGGTCCATGTTCTCGCCGGTGAAGTCGGCGAGGTCGTTCTTGGCATCGGCGGAGGTGTACTTCTGCTTCGCGGAGCGGGTGGTGCGCTCCTTCGCGGTCCGGCCACCGCTGTTGTACGGCGGGTCGGTGATGACGGAGTCGACGCAGCCGTCCGGAAGGCCGGAGAGAACGGCCAGGGCGTCGCCCTGGTGAAGGGAAAAAGGCAAAGAGGGGCCCCTATTCGGGTGCGGATTCACGGAGGGAACTAGCCGCCTCGCACAGGAGTCCTCGCGGGCCGGAAGTGGGCGTGCAGAAGCCCAGGGCCGCAGACCGAGGAGGCGAGGGGAGTCCAAAAACTGTAGAGGCGAATCCGCCGACGACCAAGAAGTGCCGTGCGAGGGTGCCGGATTCCGGCACCTCGCGCCAGCTTTTTGGTCAACCGCCAATCCGCATCTACTGTTTTTGAACCGCCCGGCGCACACCGCCGCTGGCTACTCCCCCGCCACACCTCACGGAGGTACCCCCTTGCCCCGGCACACCTAGCTCACGGCCCGGCCAGCTGGGAGCGAGCGGCAACTCGCCCCACATCGGTCCGCCTTGATCGCCCACCCGGCCGCCGCGCCCTTCCACCACGCCTCGCGCACGCGGCACGCCGGACACCGCACCCCCGAAGGACACGCTCATGACGTCTCGCTACCCACCCCTGCCCGACCTCGCTGACCCACGAGCGGTCCGCTCCGGTTGAAGGCGCTCGCCGCCGGCATCGGCGTCGTCTTCCTCTCCCCGCTTCTGCTCGCCGGCACCGGCATGATGATGGCGTCCTCCACGGACGCCGTTCAAAGCAGCAGCAGCTCCCTCATCTGCCTGAACGACATCAACACCGGCAAGGTCGCCGAGCAGGTCACCAAGATCCTCGACGGGGCGTCCGGCAAGAACGTCCACGTCGAGGGCCTGGACCTGCCCGCCGAGCAGGTGCCCAATGCCCAGACGATCGTGGCCACCGGTATCAGCCTCGACGTCCCCAAGAAGGGCCAGGTCATCGCGCTCGCCACGGCGATGCAGGAGTCGAGGCTGCGCAACCTCAACTACGGCGATAGGGACAGCCTTGGGTTGTTCCAGCAGCGTCCCTCCCAGGGCTGGGGCACCGCCGAGCAGATCCGTGACCCGACGTACGCGAGCGAGCAGTTCTACAAGCACCTGCTCAAGGTGAACGGCTGGCAGCAGATGACCGTCACCCAGGCCGCCCAAGCAGTACAGCAGTCCGGCCTGCCGGACGCGTACGCGCAGTGGGAGCACCTGGCCACCGCGCTGCAGGAAGCCATCGCCAAGACCTTCCCCGGCGCCGGCAACAACAAGGACGCCAAGGAGCCGAACACAGGCAAGGACCCGGGAGCCGGCACTACCGGCTGCGCTCCGGGCCAGGACGGCTCCGGCTTCGGCCCCATCCCCGAGGGCAGCGTCCCGAAGGGATACAAGATCCCCAAGGACGCCCACCCGAAGGCGCGCAAGGCCATCGAGTGGGCGATGCACCAGCTCGGCACCCTCTACCAGTGGGGCGGATCCTGCACCAACGCCCACGGCCCGGACCCGATGGGCCGCTGCGACTGCAGCTCGCTGATGCAGCAGGCGTACGCGCACGCCGGCGTCACGCTCTCCCGCACCACGTACACGCAGGTCAACGAGGGCAAGGCGGTCTCGCCCGCCCAGCTCAAGCCCGGTGACCTCATCTTCAGCCGCGGCACCGCCGCCCGGCCTGAGCATGTCGGCATGTACATCGGTGAGGGCCTCGTGATCGAGGCACCGCGCACATCAAAGCCGGTCCGGATCACCCCGATCAAGGACTGGACGATTCTCGCCGCCCGCCGCGTCATCTGACGCCACCCCGCCAGGGCACCGCCCGGGCGGGCCGCCGCCGCGGCGATCTCCCGCGCCCCGAGCGCATCTCCCCACCCCCTCTGCTTCCCCTCTTCTCGCCGCCCCTCGTCTGGCCCGCGTATGCAAGGAGCCCCGCCACACCTATGTCCCTCCCTCTCGCAGACCGCGTCATCCAGCTCGCCTACGACCCAGGGATCTCGCCCAAGGGTGGCGGCCTGCCCGGGCTCAGCGTGCTGAAGAACGTCGTCGACTCGATCAACATGTTCGGGATCATCGCCGTCGTCGGCGCCCTCGCCGTCTCGCTCGGCGTGTGGGCCTGGGGCCACCACACCGGCGGCCACCAGGCCGAGGCCAACGGCAAGAAGGGCGCCGTCGTCGCCGCGGGCGCCGCCCTCGGCCTCGGCGCCGCGAACGGAATCGTCGCGTTCTTCTCCACCCTCGGCTCGCAGGTCCACTGATGCGGAACCGATTCCCCACCCTCTCGCTGTCCTCTTACGGCGTCGGCTGGTCGGCCAACCGGCGCGTCGCCATCGTCGCTCTGGTCGTCACCGTCCTGCTCACCATCGCCGCAGCCGTCGCCTGGCTGTCCGGCAGCGGCAACGCCCACCGGGATCCGACCGCTGCCGGGCCGGCCGCGACGCACAGCCCGTCCTCCTCCGAGGCCCCCGCCCCGAAACCCGAGGCCGACTCCGGTTCCGTGCCCAAGCCTCCGCAGATCGCCGAGCCGGTCGCGTACGCCAAGGCAGCAGCCCAGATGCTGTGGTCCTACGACACCCGCGATACCAGCCGCGACCAGCAGCTCGCCGGCATGCGCGCGTGGATGACCAAAGAGCCCGCCTACGCCGACTGGGCGTCCGTCTCCGGCCAGGTCCCTGATCCGTTGCTGTGGTCGCGGATGGCCGACCAGGACCAGCACGCCACCGCCCGCGTCACCGAAAGCCACTACCCGGGCGCGTTCAAGCAGGCCCTCGCCGAGGACCCCTCGGCGATCACCGAGGCGTACATCTACGTCGTCACCGTCAACGGCACGCAGCAGATCGCCTGGAAACAGGGCGGCGGCGGAGCCGAGGACCGCGCCGTGACCCTCGCCGTGCAGTGCCGCCCCGGCCACGACTGTGCCCTGGCCGCCATCGCTCCGAGCGTCACGCAGTGACCCGCGCCTGACACGATATAAGGAGGAGTAATTCCCCGTGGGTTTCTGTGATTACCCCCTGGCGGACAAGCTCTGTGCCGTCGGCGACGCGGTCGATTTCGCCTCGGACCCTGGCAAGGCCATCGGTGACTGGATGGCGAAGTCCGCAGGTGAGCTGGCTGCGGCAGCGGCCGACTTGGCCGCCAAGGCGGTCAACACCACCACGAGGGTCGACCTGAACGCCGGATGGTTCCGCGACAACTACGAGATGCTGCTGCCGTTGGGCCTGGTCCTGCTGGTCGCCACCTTCTGCGCGCAGCTCGTCCGGGCCGCCGTCAGACGCGACGGACAAGCCCTCACCCAGGCGTTCACCGGCACCATGTCAGGGGTCCTGTTCGCGTTCTGCGCCATCGCCCTGACCACGGTCGCCGTCGAAGTCGTCGACGCCGTCAGCGACGGCCTGTTCAAGACCGCGCACCTGAGCATCGAGTCGGCCGTGCGCCGCATCGTGAAGGTCAGCCAGATCGGGTCCCTGGCCGGACTCGGCTGGCTCGTCCCGGTCGTCGTCGGTCTCGGCGCCGCCATCGGCGCCTTCCTCTACTGGTGCGTGATGATGGTACGCAAGGTCGGCATCCTCGTCATGGTCACCCTGGCCGTCTTCGCGTCCGCCGGCGGCGGCTGGGAAGTCGCACGCCGCTGGCGCAAGGGCTGGATCGAAGCCACCGCCACCCTCGTCGTCAGCAAGCTGCTGATGACTGTGATCTTCGTGCTCGGCATCGCCGCCATGGGCAAGACCGACGCCACCGACGGCATCGCCGCCCTCGCCGACGTCATGTCCGGCATCGTGATCATGATCCTGGTGCTGCTGTGCCCCTATGCCGTCTTCAAGTTCGTGCACTGGGCGGCCGACGGCACCGACGGCGAGTCCATCCACCGCGCCGGCGGCGCAGGAGCGCAGATCGCCAAGGCCCACGCCGAGAACGTCGCCCGCAAGGCCGCGGCAGCAGCCGCCACCGCCGGAACCGGCGGCGCGGCAGCCGGAGCGGGTGTCGCCGCCGCGCAAGGCCCCGACGCCGCAGGCGGAGGCGGATTCCCCGGCGACATCGCCGCCAACCCGACCGGCGACAGCGGCGGCGGCAAGAACGCTTCGCAGGGTGGCGGAACGGGCGGCTCGCCCGGTGGCGGTGCCATGAAGTCCGGCCTGGAGAAGGCCGTCCAGCCCGCGCCGACGAGCGTGTCGGATGACACCAGCGGCCAGGTGGGCGGCAGCCCGGGGCCGGGTGGATCCGGCGTGAGCGCCGCGTCCGGCCAGCAAGGCGGCTGGCAGTCAGTGCCGCCGACCACGACCCCGCCGCCGCAGGGCGCACCGCCGTCCCCTGGGGCACAGAACGCCACGCCCAGCGGGACGGCCTCACCGCCGCCGCCTGCGACCGGCCTCTGATCCCCTGTCCGTCTACCGGGGGCGGGACGTGTACTGCACCCCCGCCCCCGGGTTTCCGCCCGCGTCTTCAGGACCCGCCCCTTGACTGATCTCTCCGTCGCTCCGGTCACGGTGAAGTTTCCGCACCGGTCCCGCCGCGGCATCCTCCTCGGCCTCTCCCTGCCGCAACTCGTCCTTGTTTCCTGCACGCTGGCGCTGCTGCTGATGACGGTGGTCTCCACCGGGCTGGTCGGCGCCGTCGCCCTGGCACCGCTGTGGGCGGCTTCCGGTGCGCTCGTGGTGATCCGTCGGCACGGACGCTCCCTGATCGACTGGGCGCCGATCGTCACCCGCTACGCACAGCGCCGACGCACCGGCCAGACGCTCTGGCTCGCCCGGCCCGTCACCCGGCCCCGGCAGGACGGCATCCTCCACCTGCCCGGCACGGCCGCCTCCCTCAAGGTGGTCACACCCGGCGACTCCGCCAACGGCGCCGCGGCCGTGCACGACCCGCACCGGCAGACCCTGACCGCCATCGCCCGGGTCAGCAGCCGCGCCTTCGCCCTCCTCGACCCCGCCACCCAGAACCACAACGTGGGCAGCTGGGGACGCGCGCTCGCGGGCATCGCCCGCACCGGGCACATCGCCACCGTGCAGGTGCTGGAACGCACCGTCCCCGACAGCGGCGACACCCTCACCCGCCACTGGGCCCAGAACGGTCAGCCCCAGACACCGGTCGCCGGCCAGATCTACTCCGAACTGGTCGCCTCGGCCGGTCCCGCCGCCGCACCCCACGAGACCTACCTCGCCATCTCCCTCGATCTGAAGGCCGCCCGGCGGCTGATCTCGCAGGCCGGCGGCGGGCTGCCCGGGGCGTTCACCGTCATGGAGCAGACCACCGCGTCCATCGCCCAGGCGGCCCGCAACGCCGGACTGATGGTCACCGGGTGGCTGACCGCGCGGGAGATCGCCGCCGTCATCCGCACCGCCTACGACCCGGGGGCCCTCGCCGCACTCCAGCAGTGGTCCGACACCGGCCGCGCCGAGGCCGATCCCGCAGCAGCAGGTCCCGTCGTCCAGGTCGAGGAGTACGACCGCCTCGCCACCGACAGCGCACGGCACTCCACGTATTGGGTGGAGAACTGGCCCCGCACCGAGACGAACGCCGGTTTCATGCACGGCCTCATGTTCACGGCCGGCGTGCGACGCAGCCTGTCCCTCATCTACGTACCGCAGGGGCTCGAGTCCGCGCTGCGGGACGTCCAGCGCAAGAAGGCCGCGATCATTGCCGACGCCAACGAGCGCGCCCGCCGCGGGCAGGTCGACAGCGAGGAAGACTCCGTCGAGTACGCCGACGTCAAACAGCGTGAGCGCCAGCTCATCGCCGGACACGCGGACGTCGCCCTGACCGGCCTCGTCACCGTCACCGCCGAGACCGACGCCCTCCTGGACGCCGCCTGCGCCCAGATCGAGACCCACGCCGTCACCTCGGGCGTCGACCTGCGACGGCTGAACTACCAGCAGCCCGACGCGTTCGCCGTTGCCGCACTCCCCCTGGCCCGCACCACCCTGTAGCTGCCAGTTCGCTCCCACACCCCGCTCCCGCCTCTTTGGCGGCAAGGACCTCCCATTGATCCATCCCCGTCCCAGCGCGCCCGAGGCGCACCCCTACCTTCGGGCCGCCACCGCAGGCGTCCGCCACCACGCTCGTGCACTCAACCGTGCCGCGCCCCCGGATCGCGGGCACCTCGACACCCTCCACGCCCATCTCACCGAACTACACCGGTTCATCGACCAGTTGGCCGAGGTAGCAGGGCCCCCGCATCCTGCAGCAGGCCGCCACCTCGCCACCGCGCACACCCGCCTGTGGCAGGCCGCCACCGAGATCCATGCCGCCTTCCACCTGCTGCCCGGCAATACAGCGCAGGCAGACACCGAGACGAGCGCGTGCCATCCGGAACGGCTGCCCGAAGGGCCGCCCGTGCTGACCATCTGCCAACGCCACCTCGCCACCGGGCACAGCATCCGGCGTAAGACCACCCCCACCGACCTCCGCCCACATACCACGGCCTGCGTGCGATGAGCACCACCCGCAGAATCGAGGGCCTCCGATGAGCCACCGGCCCGCTCGCCGCGCCCGCCGCGCCTCCGCCAGCCCGCTGTTCACCCCCCACGGCACCGACCGGGCCAGCCGCAAGGCAGCCCGCCGCCAGCTCGCCGAAGCCGCCGCCAAGGCCCGCGCCGAAGCCACCGCCCACCAGGCCGAGAGCACACCCGCCGAGCACGAGATGCCCGCTCCGCTCTACCCCCCGAGCGGACGGCCCGGGCCCGCCTCCGCGCGCAACAACCGGCTGAAGCTGCCCGCTCACCGCATGACCACCGCCGTGGCCGCCGGCGCCTACCCCTTCCTCGCCGAAGGCGGGCTCGGCGCCGAGGGCATCTACATCGGCCGCGACGTCCACGCGGAAGCGTCGTTCGTCTTCGACCCGTTCGCGCTGTACGGCAAGGTCGAGGGATTCACCAACCCCAACCTCCTGCTCGCCGGGGTGATCGGCCAGGGCAAGAGCGCGCTCGCCAAGTCCTTCGCGCTGCGCTCGGTCGCCTTCGGCTACCGCGTCTACGTCCCGTGCGACCCGAAAGGCGAGTGGACGCCGGTGGCGCAAGCCCTCGGCGGCCGGTCCGTCGCTCTCGGCCCCGGACTGCCCGGACGCCTCAATCCCCTGGACGCGGCCCCGCGACCGGACAGCGTGAAGGAGGCGGACTGGGTCGGCGAGATCCGCAAACGGCGCCTGCTCCTGCTCGGCTCCCTCGCCCGGACGGTCCTGGGGCGGGACCTGATGCCCATGGAGCACACCGCCCTCGACGTCGCCCTCGACGCCGTTGTCACCCGCGCCGCCGCCACCGGCCGCACCCCGCTGCTCGGCGACGTCGCAGCCACCCTCAACAACCCCAGTGCGCTCGACGAAGCCGCCGGCATGATGTCGGGCCAGCTCGGCGACGCCGCACGCGACCTGGCCCACGCGATGCGCCGCCTCGTCCACGGTGACCTGGCCGGCATGTTCGACGCCCCCTCCACCGTCGCCTTCGACCCGCACGCGCCGATGCTCACCATCGACCTGTCCCGCCTCGGCGGATCCGGCGACGACACCGCCCTCGTCCTGGCCATGACCTGCGCAAGTGCCTGGATGGAGTCCGCCCTCTCCGATCCGAACGGCGGCAGGCGCTGGATCGTGTACGACGAGGCGTGGCGACTGATGCGGCACGTCGGCCTGCTGCAGCGGATGCAGGCCCAGTGGAAGCTCAGCCGCGGCCTCGGTATCGCCAACCTCATGGTGATCCACCGGCTGTCCGACCTGCTCACCGCCGGCGACGCCGGATCACAAGGCCGCGCCCTCGCCGAGGGCCTCCTCGCCGACTGCAGCACCCGGATCATCTACCGCCAGGAGACCGACCAACTCCACGCCGCCGCCGCCCTGCTCGGCCTGACCTCTGTGGAAATGGACGCCATCGCGCACCTCAACCGGGGCCGTGGTCTGTGGAAAGTCGCTGGCAGGTCCTTCATCGTCCAGCACCTGCTGCATCCCAACGAGCTGGCGCTCTTCGACACGGACGCCCGAATGCATTGAAAGCGTCTAGTTCACGAATCCTGACAACACCCCATCGAAGGACTCTCGTATCTCCCCGCGTGACCCGGACTTCGACCTGTACGACAACGTCGGCCGCGACGCCGACCAGATCCACGCCGCCCGGTACAACCTCGCCACCCGCGGCGACCTGAAGCGGTGGGCGCGACGCGACGCGCAGCCCTTCCGCGACGCGCATCCGCTGCCGGACCAGCCCTGGCCCGCACCTGATCTCACCCCCTACCTGGACGCCCTCGCCGCGGCTCAGACTCCGGCAGAGATCGAAGCAGTCACCGACCACGTCCTGGACGCCGCCGAACCTGCACTGCGCGCCGTGAGCGACTACCTCGTCGCCGCCGCCCGGTGGCGGCGGGAGAACCGCGGTGCGGCCAAGGGATCTCCCTCAAACCTGCTGATGACGGCGGCCAGCCGGGCGCTGTCGGTCCTGGCCCTCGCCGACGAGGCTGGCCTGAGCAGGCTGCGCGCCGCCTACGACCCGGCTCCCACCCCCGCGACACCGACCGGCGGCCAGCCTGGGGCCAGCGCAGGCGTCCCGCCCGCTCCTCCGTCCCCTGGTACCGCACCCCGCCGATAGCTCTCTTTCTGCGATTCCAGTGCCGCCCGACTCTCGCAAACGCGATCCCGAGGGACCACCACTGTTGATCGACACGGCACCGCCACCGCCTGCACACGGAGTCCTCTTGAAACGTCCCCCTCACCTGAACGCCACCGAATGGGCCGAATACCAACAACGCCGAGCCGAAGTCGACGACCTCATGGCACAGGTCGCCGACCAGGACGCCCAGATGGAACACGACCTGATCGCCACCCACGACGAGTACGAACTCGGCTTCAGTCAGGAGTCGCAGCCGGTAGTCACCCCCACTGGACGGACGCCTCCACCGCACCGATCTCCCGCCTCCTCCCGCGGGAGGAACCGTGGCCGCTGACGAAGCGAGCACCCCAGACTCCCGCCGCGTTGCCTCGCTCGCACCGCTTCCCGACCACCGCAATGTGGACACCCCGTGGTGGCAGGAGCTGTGGCGTCGCCACGCGCACATCACCACGCCGCTGCGGGCGCGCGGCCTGCAGTGCGACATCGAGTTCGGCCTCAGCGCCTACATCGTGCGCGTCTCTCTCCCCGACGACAGTTACCTGATCATCGGTCCGCCGCAGGAGCCGTCCTCCGAGCGCCCGCCCGGAGACCCCGAGGGCTGGATCGCGACGCGTGAGCACCCCGACGACCCGTCGCTGTTCGAGGTCCTCTACGACTCGGCCCCCTCCGACGACCCCGGCGCTCCCCAGCGGCCCGAAGCCCGCCACGGCGGCAGCGCCCAGCCCCTGATCGAGGCGATCAACCACCGCCTGGCCAAGCTCGGACTGCTGCCGCACCCCGTCTTGCCCGGCGAAAGCCCACACGTGCACTCAGCCCAGCCGACGCCCCCGCCCCAGGCCCAGGGCGTCCCCGGCACACCCGACGACGCTCCCATCTACGTCTACGGCGACGCGCTGCGCGCTCTGACCGACCGGCTCAACGGAGCGGAGTCGCATGCGGATGCCGCTGCCCTGCTGCACCAGATCCTGGAGCCCACCGACGGCCTGCTGGCGCAGCTCGGCGAGTTCTTCGAAGCAGCCGGGGAGAAGGCCAAGGAAGCGGAGGAGGACGACGGCTTCGACCTGTCGTACGACCTCGCCGACGCCGCCGCCGAGATCCGCAATCTCGGAGAGGTCCTGCACGTGGCCGAGGACAGGATGCGGGCCCTCACTCCGCTCGCGTCGGCACCGCGACTGCCCTCCAGCCCGGCCCGTACACCGTCCCTGCCCCCGCGAGTGCTCCCGCCGGCACAGCCGCGGCACACGCGCTGACCCCGGACCATCGCTTCCCTCCCGGAACACATGACCTCACTCCGCACCGACCTGGCCGCCTTCGCCGCCGGCCTTTCCGCGCGCCTGCCCGGCACCTGGACCAGCCAGTACCAGCGCCACTCGCAGTACGCCGACCAGTTCCCCCGCACCGAACAGCTCTGGGACACCGGCCACGTCGACTACGTCGTCAGCCAGTACGTCCTCACCCACGACGCCGTGCTCCAGGGGCCGGCCGACCAGCGGCTCTACGTGACCGACCGGCCTCGCTACCCGCACCAGTTCGTCGTCGCTGCGCTCGCCCCCGACGGCGCGCGCATCAAGCCCCACCACTTCGCCGGAGTCGCGGAACCCAACGGCATCGCCGTTCCCAAGGACCCCGCGCGGGCGGCAGCACGCATCGCCCAGCGGCTGCTACCCCGCTACGAACAGGCCCTGCGGGCGGTCCTCAACAACGCGGAGCACCAGCCCCAGCCTCCGCACCGGCCCGCCCCACCGCGGGTCGACCAGGTCCTCACCCTGACCCTGTACAGCGACGGAGCCCTCGGCGCACCGTACGAGAGCGTGCCGGTGGATGCCCGCATGACCCTGTACACCCTCGGCTTCCAGTACCACCCGCACCAAGCAGCGTTTCTCCTGCCCACCGCCTACGGGGACACCGGTCGTGCCCTTCGCGTCCACTCCGTGGTCCAGCAGCTCACGGCCAAGGGCATCGGCGTGAACCTGCGCCACTCGGCGCCCACCACCAGCGCCGCCCTGCTGCCGGCCTCAGCGAAGGCCGTGTCCCCGCTCCGCCGTACGCGCTGACCCCCCTGCCCCTAGATCCTTGGAGTCTCCATCCGCATCGCCCGCCGCACCCTGCCGCTGTTCGTCGGCGCCGCCTGCCTCGCCCTGGCGCTCACCGGTTGTGCCACCGACAACGATGCTGCCGTCGCCAAGCAGACGCCCAGCGCCAGCAGCGCGCCGCAGCCGGCGCCTGCCCTCAGCGCCGCCCAGGCCCGCGCCGTCATCACCCACTACTCGCAGATCAACAACGAGGCCAACGCCGATCGCAACCGCGCCCTGCTCGGCACCATCGAGGACGGCCCGCTGTACGCCATGTCCGTCTCGGACTACGCCGAGACCGAGGGACTTCCCGCGGCCGACCGCACGCCCTACAAGCCCTGGTCCTACGACACCGCCAGCACCAAGCTGTACATCCCGCGCCTGGCCGCCGGACAGGACCGCTGGTTCGCCGCCGCGCTCTCGGACGACAAGGGCAAGGCCCCCTCGCGTCTGGCGGTGTTCGCCGAACGACCCCAGCACAAGCGCTGGGAGATGGTCTCCGTCGTCGACCTCGACAGCCCGAAACTGCCGGACATCGCACTCGACCACGACGGGTACGCGACGGCCGTCGCCGCCGACGGCAACAAGCACCTCGCCGCCGACGTCGGCGTTCTGCGTGCCGCGGTGCTCGACAACTTCGCCACCGGCGGCACGCACACCGGGACGAAGGTCTTCACGCCGACCACGGCGAGCAAGCGGCAGATCGAGGTCCACGACAAGACCGGCACCCGCTACGGGGACCAGGGCACCACCGTCTTCGCCGGCGCCGACAACCGCTACAAGGACGCCTACGCCCTCAAGACCACCGACGGCGGCGCGCTAGTTCTCTTCTCCCACATGCACACGCAGACCGACGCCGTCGCGCACTCCGGCCTGCAGATCAACCCGGGCAAGGAGGACCGGGCCTGGCTCCACGATGTGCCCCGCACCTCCATCAGGTACACGTTCGTGTGCAACGACGCCGCCACCGTCCCCGCGAAGGCTGCCCCGTCCCGCCTGATCGGCTACACCTGCGCCCGCACCGATGCCTCCGGCCCGCCGGTCCCGTCCTGGTCGGACCGCGTGTAGACGCACCCGCGCGCCACCTGATGGCCGCCGAACATTTCCCGCCCCCTGCTTGCTGCGGAGAGCTCCCTGTCCACTCGCTCCTTCATCGCCCGCCCCACCGTCGGCACGGGCTACACCGGCATCCACGTCCAGCTCGACGGCGTGCCCAGCCACCACCTCCCCCTGCTCCTGGCCGCCTACCAGTACAAGTTCGGACGCGACATCAAGGCCATGTGCCGGCACCTCATCGACGACGTCGCCGTCGGCTGGGACGAACTCGGCACCGATCTCCTCGACGATGCCCCGGCCGCACTCGTGACCGCGGTGACCGGCGGCAACCACTGGCCCAGCCGAACCCTCGACCACCTAGTCACCCCGGACGGCTCGCCGCCGGTACGCATGTCGGTCACCGACGAGACCGCCGATGCGCAGGACATGGAGTGGGGGTACGTCCTGCACAAGGAGGGCGTCGAGGTGATCAGCCTCCTGCACGAGGACATCGGCCCCATCGTGAGCTGGGCCATCGACCCGCGCACCGCCTTCAACGACCACCCGGCGGCCTGGTCCTCCCGCGACTCCCCGCCCGCTATCCGGGCATCACGCAGCACGCCGAGTCCGAGCGCTCCTGCCGCAGCCCCGGCAAAGGCCGGCCCCTCGCGCCCCACCGCCCGCCGCTAGCTTTCCCTCGTCTTCCCGGAGCCTTCCCTGCCCCCGCGCACCACGCCCTTGATCACCGTCGTCATCGCCAGCCGCCTGCGCGAAGACCGGCTCGACTACCTGACCGCCATGCACTCGAGCCTGACCCGGCAGTCCGTGCCGTGGGAGGCCGTGATCGCACTCGACGGTGCCTCGCCCGACCGCCTGCCGGCCCCCCTCGCACAAGATGCCCGCGTTCGCACCCTGTCGCTGCCCCGGCCGGTCGGCGCCGCCTGCGCCCGCAACCTGGCCCTGAACCACGTACGCACCCCGTACACCAACTGGGCGGACGATGATGATGAGTTCACCGACGATGCGATGGCTCTACGGCTGAACACCCTGGAGTCCACCGGAGTCGGCTGGTGTGCCGGCTGGAGCGAGGACCAGCACCCCGACGGCTCGACCACCCTGTGGCGCTGCCCCACGCCGCCCGGCCGGCACGAGGCCGGTGACGTGTGGACGTACTGGAAGTCACCGGCGGACACCATCCCCATCGGGCCGACTACGATCCTCGCCCGCACCGACCTCGTGCGCGCCGCGCCGATGGGCGGCCTCGTCCAGGGCGAGGACTACTGCGCGGCCCTCGGCGTCACCGCTCTCGCGCCCGGGATCCTGCTGCCGGTCCCCGTGTACCGATACCGCAAGTGGAACGGGCAGATGACAGCCCAGGTCGGATACGACCGGCTGGAGGCGGCTGCCCGTAAGCACGCCTGGGCGTACGGCCGCAGCCTGCGCGCCGTCCTGCGCGGCGGCGAGGACCTGGTCCGTGACTGAGGCGCAGATCATCCTGGCGCACAGCCGGGAGTCCGGGATCGTCGCCATCGCCTCGGGCGAGCGGCATGCCTGGGCGCACACCGCCCTCGCGGAGAGCGGCTTCCAGCGGGACGAGGAGGGCGTCTGGCACTTGCCCGCGGACGGCACCCAGACCACCGTGGTCGACCTGGTCACGTGCGCGAAGCGGCACCGCACCAGCGTGCACACGAGCAGCCGCCGGTTCATCGGCGACGCCGCCCGCGACCTCGCGCGCCTCTTGCCCGGCCAGTGGCACGCCTCGGTCGAGATCTACTCGCACCCCGCCTGGCAGGAAGACCTCGTCCCCTGGATCTGGGACAGCGGCGAACTCGGCCGCGCCGTCCAGACCGAGCGAATCCCCTACGCCGCGCTCCTCACCGACGCGGTGCAGCGCACCGCGCTGCTGTTCATCGAACGTCCCGGCCGTCAACTCGACTACCTGGTCGGAGCCTTCTCGCCCGAGGGACTGGAAGGGGGCTACGGCGATCCCCACGCCCGGCGCAGCATCGTCCTGCCGCCGGTTGCCGGGCGGGCTGCCCAGGCCCTCACCGGCCGGTACCTCCCCGCCTACGAGCAGGCCGTCCACGCCCGCCAGACGGCGGCCATCGCCGCCGTGCTCGGGGACATCCGCTGCGAGCACGACACCTGGCAGGCCATGAACGCCTCCGGCCGCTACAGCGACGCCACCCCGCTGAGCGCCGCCGCTCTCGGCGCCGCGACGGAGTTGTTCCTCGACCACGCCTGGCGCTGTTTCCTGACCGTCGTCGACCACGCCCCGGCGCTGCTCGACCGGTGCCAACCCGCGAGCAGCCCGTGGCCCGACGACGCCGCGGCCCTCTCCCGTCTGGCCGACGCCGTGATCGATGCCGAGACCCTGGTCGACGAGATCGTCCACGGCGGTTTCGTGCCGGAGCAGGAGCGCCGAGCACGCGCGTGGCCGGCCATCGAGACCTGGCTCACTGACGGCGAAACGTTCTTGCGGCAGGCCCGCATCAGCGCACCCCACCGCCGCCCGGCCCTGCCCGTCGCCGCGCCGGCCCGCCCCTTCACCACGGCCCGGCCCGCGCACCGCGGCCCCTGACCCCTTCCGCCCCACGCCCCGAGGAGAACACTGCCCCCTTGCACCCCGGCACCCACTTCGCCTTCGGCGACCACGAGGAACACGGCTTCGTCGCCTCCTTCACCGCGTCTATGCCCGCGCACCTCGCCCACTGGTACCTGGAGCGCGAGCAGTTCGAGCCCGTTCCCGGAGAACCCGGCCTGTACCGGCTCAGCGAGCCCGAGCGCGACGGAGTCCGCCGCACCCGCCAAGCCGTCCACGACCTGCGCCGCCAGGGCTACACCGTGCAGGCCGACATCCGGCTTGACCCGTCCCTCTCGGCCGGACCGGCACACCCCGCCCGGCCCCACGGACTCGAGGAGCGCCGCAGCCGTCTCGCCCGGGCCGCCGCCGGCCGGACGACGCAGCGCTCTACACCGCCCACCACCTCCCCGCCAGCGGCCCGGCCGATCCCGCCGAAGCCCACCTACGCTCCGACCGTCCACCTGACGGCCGCGACCGGCGGGCGGTCCCGATGACTCCCGCGAGCAGTCCGGCCCCCGACGGCCCCTTGCCGACCGCTCCCGAACTGGCCAACGCGGCACGCGACTTCCGTTTGCGGCTGGCGGTCATCGACCGCGAGACCGAGGCCGCGCTCGATAGGACACGCGACCGCTACGGTCGTACCGTTAACGCGGGCGCCGCGGCTGCCGCACGAGCCCACCGCGACAAGGCCGCGGTGGAGGCGTATGCCGCCCACCTCGCCCCGCACGCCGAGGCTCTCCTCGATGCCGCCCGCCTGGTGCTCGATGAGCTGCCACCCGCTCGGCACCTGGCCGGGTGGCGGGCCGTCCTGGACGGCCTGGCCGTTTCGGCCGCCGAGATCCGCCGGGCGCTCGACCGGCCAGCCGCCCCCGGTTCCCCGGCCGCGCGCGCTCAGCACGCGGCCCTGTGGCCGCACCTGGCCGCCTGGGCGGACCACGGCTCCATCGCCAGCAACCTCGCCGACCAGCAGGGCGGCCAGCACCACAAAGCTCCGCTGACCGACGAGGAACAGCAAATGTGGACCAGGAGGGCCCAGGCCGCGCAAAGGCGCGACGAGCTGGAGCTGACCGAGTCGTGGTACGCCGCCGACGGGCAGCCGATCACCCTCGCCTATTTGGTCGAGGACGACGACTCGACGGTGGTCGCGCTGCGCGGCGACCCGGACGCACCGGGCTGGCAGGTTGTCGGGCACTACGCCCACGAGTACGAGGCGGGCAAGGTGCTGCCCGCCCCGGTTCCGCCCGGCGTGCTGCGCGCGGACGTCTCCCGGTTCAACCGCCCGGCACCGGTCCCGGAGGTGTCCCTGCAGGACCTCATCCGCGATGTCGTCGAAGGCCACAGTGCCGGTGACGCCTCCAATGCGCTTCTCAGCGCTGTCCAGCGCGGCTATGACGCCGGCCCGATGGTCCGCCTGCAGGAACTCCTGGAGACCAGCGGCCAGTTCGCCAGCGCCCTGGAGACCGTGCAGTGCCGCCAGATCGCCGCCCGCCTGGCAGCGCTGAGCCGGCAGATCGAGTTCCTCACCCGCGAAGTCGAAGAGGCGGCCGAGGACCTCGGCGCGACCGTCGCCGTCCTGCCCCCGCACCGCACCCCCGTGCTGCGCACTCGTCCGCGCCCCGCCGTGGACACCACACCGCCCACGCCGCCACCCCGCGCCAGCACCACCGCCCGACACCGCTAAGCCCATGTCCCACCTGGTCTTGACGGACACGAGCCCATGGAGCAGTACGCGATCAACCTTGCCCTCGCAAAATACGAGCACGATCGTGAGCTGTCTTGAGCGCCCACGGCCTAGGGGCGGCCATGCCAGCCGCCCCGGAGCAGCGGCTACTACTGACGCTTACTCACATGTGACACGGCGGTCATGCCGGCGCCGTAGGTGAAGGCAAGGACGACCCCGCCAGAAGCGACGGCGGTGAGGGCAGGCTGCCCCAGAACAGCGGAGCCGATCCCCGCAACCAGCCCAGCGATGACGGATACCAGCGCAACGACGACAACGTGATACACGCGGTGGTCACAGGTAGAAGTGGTGGCAGACAAGTAGGGCCCTCCCATACTCCGTCGGAGCGCCGTCACCTGAATCAGGGCAGGGTGCATCCTGCGCTGGATTCACGTCACAGCGTCGCCGCCCAGCGGGCGTCGCGATAGGGAAGCGCCGGCCAGGCGCGCCTATCGCTCCTCGGATGGAGCGCCGTAGCGGTTGGCCATCATCACCGATGCACCATGCCTTTCAAGGATCTCGTCGACCACGTCCATAGTAGCCAACCCCACTGACACACAGACAAGTTGGTGACCGCTTCGGGGGAGCCCAAGCGCCGATCTGCAGCGACTCCCACTTACCTGGTCTTCACGCGCGAAGCCTCGTTGCAGGCACTGGTGGCCGTGCTCCTGGCCAAGCATCCCGCCCGCCGCACCGCCCTCGCCGGACACCTCGCCAAGCAGCCGCTCGCCGACCCGGCGCTCCCTGGCACCGGCGCGGCCTTCGCTCTCACCGTCCTTCTCGCCGCGCGCCGACGTCTGGGCCCCGCGGGCAGTCGCGGTGCGGCTGGCGCCGGTGCCTGCTCCGTGGCCGGCATAAGACGCCCTGATCAGGGCGCAACCCCCACCTTGCAACCCCTTTGAGGAGATCGAATTATGGCTGTTCGTACACACTGGACCGTGGAGCACGCCTGCTCCCACCGCGTGGATCATGACCTGTCCAATCGCCCTGCCGACAAGCGGGCAGGCTTCGCCCGCTGGCTCGCGTCGAAGGACTGCACCGACTGCTGGAAGGCGGCGCGCGACGCGGACACCAGGTCCAAGGAGGAGTGGCTCGCGGCCAAGCGGGCCGAGGAGCAGGAGGCAGCCCTCGCGTGGGCGAAGCAGTTCGACATGCCGCAGTTGGAGGGCCCGGCCAAGGCCCTGGACTGGGGCGAACGCTCCCGCCACCAGCTGATGACATCCGCGCACACCGCGCTCGTCATCGAGGGCACGTGGGACGAGGCGGACTGGGCGGAGCTGGAGGAGAAGGCCCGCGCCATCACCCGTGCCGGATGGTGGATCGACCAGCGCGACGCCGAAGGCACTGACCTGCTCGAACTCCTCGACGCAGCCAGTGAGGCGGACCGCGGGACGGAGAACCCGTTCCACTGACGGCTGGGCAACATAGCCGGATAACGCCGGTTAGCCAAACCGGCGTTCCTCCGGACTATTGATGCTCCCACCCCGCCAGCATCTGCGTGGAAGGAACTCATGTCCCAGCTTCCGCCCACCTCGGCGTTCGCACCGACGCCCGACCCGCTCACCCCCGATCGAGACATCACCCACGCCCACTTCCAGGCCGGTGACACTGTCGTCGTCCTGAAGGGAATGGCCGGCGGAGAACTGTGGGGCGATGCGATGCGCGTCGTGGCCCCGTCCTGGCACACCCCGACCGACGAGGACGGCTGGCGGCTGCGTGATGCGACCGGCGGCGCCCAGTCCTACGTCACCGCCCACCCCCGCTACCTCGTGCACCTCTCGCGCCGCTGCCCGGACTGCCTGATCTACCTGCGCGCCATGGAGGATGCCCTCTTTACGCGGTTCGCCGACCGCGACGAGCTGATCGACTGCGGCTGGTACACCACCACCGCCCTGGGCCAGCTCGTGCACATCGCGGACATCCGGAGTGGCCGATGACTTCCCCCACGCACCGTCCCGGCCGTTCCGCCGCGCTCGACAGAGCCAGGGCCCGAGCCACCGCATCTCCGGTCGATTCTTCCTGGCCGCTTCACCTGGCCGAAGACCTGCGCGACATCGAGGCCGACTGGAGAACTTCGGCCGAGGTGTGCGCGGATGCTGCCTGGGCGGCGCGGTCGGCCGGCCACAGCGTCCTGGCCCTGCTGTCCCCGCAGGACGTCACCGCAATGGGCCTTGACCCGATCACCGCCCGCACCTTGGCTCATCTGTACCTGAGCGCCCTGCGGTTCGACTTCCGCTGCCCCACCCTCCAACGCCTCGTCGAACAACTCGCGGAAACCGCGCGTCAGCCGCTGGACTGCTACACCCGGGCCTTGTACGCCTTCGCGCTGCTGGGCCAGTCCCGCCCGGAGGGCCTGGCGGTCATGGACGAGGTCCTCGCGGAGGCCGGGCAGCACACCAAGACCCTGCACGTCCTGCTGCACGGGCTGTGGCTCGGCCAGGACCTGGACCAGGGCGCGGAGCGTCTCCTGGCCCTCAGCTCCCGACCGGCCCTCGCCACCGGCAGCGACCCGATCGTCCTCTTCCGCGTGGCGGGTGCCCTGCGCCGGCTGGGCCGGTACGACGAAGGGCTGGGCGCCATCGACAGGGCGATCGACTGTCTCCCTCCGGGGGACACCTCGGTGCACGCCGACCTGGTCCGCGAGCGCTCCCTGCTCTGCACAGCCCGCGACCTTCATCAGCACCGGCCGCCCACCCGCACGTCGAGCGGGGTGCCGTCATGATCCCCCGCCTGCACGCGCGGACCCACTCGCCGCGCGACCCGCTCGCCGAGGCACTCGGGCGGCCCCTTTCCCCGAACGAGGGTCTGACGAAGTACACCATCGTCGCCCACTGGCCGGACCTGGACTACTACACCCCCAACGACGAGCAGAGAACCTGGACATCCGCTCAGTGGGCCGAGCACCTCGAAGATCCCTACCTGGAGCATCCGTTCACTGCCAGTGCGGACGACGACCGACGGGCGATCCTCCATCTCGACATCCGCCTCCACCCGGACGACCGGGAGCTGACCGGTCCCGAGTGGGCCGAAACCGCTCACCGGTTCGCGCGAGCCGCCGGTATCGAGATACCCGGCGCCGCGGAGCACGGCTGGCGGTGGATCGCCGTCCAGGCACAGCCCGGGCGCCTGGACCTGATCGCCAACCTGATCCACCTCGACGGCACCTGGCGCACCCCGCCCTCAGACATACTGCGGCGCCTTGCGGACGAGGCACGCCGCATCGAACAGGACCTCAACTTGATCCCCGCCCGCACCGGACCCGCGACACGCCCCGCTGTCCGTACGGCGCCCACCGCATCCGCGCAGTTCGCGAGCGTCCTTACGCAGCTCGCCGACGAGCAGGCCGGCCCGCTGGCCACGGTCCGCGGACTGATCGAGCACACCGCTCACCGCATCGCCCGCCAGCCCGGAGCCGCCAGCACCGAAGCAGCACACGGTCTGGAGCTGATCGCCCGCCGGCTCCACGCGATCCAGCAGGACCTGGACACCACCGCGGCCCACTTGGTCCGCCGGTCCCGGATCGCCGCCGCACCGCCCGTAGCCCGGCACACCGCCCACAGATCTCCGTAGGAGCAACGCCTTCTTGCCCCATACCGGCCGCTTAATGGACATCCGCCGTGACTCGAGCTCCAGCGAACTCCTCGCGCGCGGCGGCGACTTGGAGGCACACAGCATTCTCCAGCGCGCGGGACATCGCGGTCGTCCGCCTCCACGAGACCTACCACCGCGCCCCCGCCGGCCTCACCGAGGACGACGAGTCCCGTCTCGCCACCGATGCCGTAGCGCGCCTGCGGGCTGCCGGGTACCACGTCGACTGCGACGAACCTTTCGACACCGACGCCCGCCCCGCGCGCTATCCCACGCTCGGTACCTCGGTCTCCCACCTCGCCGAACGCCTGCGCGAAGCCACCGACACCGCCGAGGCAGCCGACATCCTCACCGCACTCACCGCGCCCCACGACGGCATCCTCGCCGGGTTGGAGGAAACCCTCGGCGCTCTGGCGGAGTTCTTCGACGGACTCGGCAACGCGACCGATCCGCACACCGCCCGGCGCCTGCGCTACCTCGCCGACGAATACGTCCGCGTCATCCACTCCGACCTCGCGTACACCCGCGAACGGCTGGCCGACCGGCACACCCCTCACCCCGGCCGCCGCCCCTGCGCCGAGCAGGTGCCCGACCACGAGCCCGAACGCTCCGCCGTGTGCGCCTGCCCACCCCCGCCGCGTGCACTGCCGGCCCCGGCACCGCCGCCCGTCGGTGCCACCCGCCTGCGCCGCTGAGCCCCTGCAACTGCCCAAGGACACCATGCACGACCACGACACCTCCGAGCACCTCGCCTCGTACGCCGACGTCCTCGCCGGTGAACTCCCCGATACCTGGACCAGCACGCACCTGACAGCCGACGCCAAAGACGACCTCGCCGAACTCGCCGACCGGATCTGGGACCTGGACCTGGTCGCCGCCTCCCTCACCGAGCACCCGCTGACGCAGGCAGCCGTCCTCAGCCGCCCCGACGGCGCCCAGCTCGTCCTCCTGGACCGGCACGACGGACGCGACGGCTTCTTTCTCGCCGCCGTCGCCCCGCGCGCCCTGCCCGACGAGGCGTACCGGGCTGTCCCTGAGCCCAACGGCGTCGCCCTGGCAGACGACCCGTTCCTGAGTGCCGAGCAGGTCGCTGGCGATCTGCTCGCCCGCTACGACCGTGCGCTCGCACAGGTCCGGCACAACGCCCTGGGTGGCATCCAGCCCTCCCAGCCGGACCGGATCGTCCTGACCTGGCAGCCGGACGGCAGCGTCGCCACCGCCCCCGCCGACGACCGGGCCGGCACGATCCTCGTCGCCCACGGCTTCATCCAGGACCCGCAGAGCGGCATCTACCGCCTGGGTGGTGACGACACCCAGGTCCAGGCCCGCGCCCTGCGCGAGATCGGCCCGCGCCTCGACGCGCTCGGCATCGGTACCGCCCTCCAGCACCCCGCCGGACGAACCGCGCCTACCTCAGCCCCGGCATCCATGCCGCCGACCCCGTCCGGCACCCGTACGCCGACCGCCAGGACTCGATGAACCAGGCGGAGGCCGACCTGGGCATCCCCTCCCTGCTCCTGACCGGTCATGACGTCAAGTGCACGCCCGGCGTCTTCGACGAAGCCACCTACCGGCGGGCCATGCACGGCCTCCGCACCAGAGCGGCCCGTCCCGCAGCGCAGCAACCGGCACCGGACGGCTCCCCGTCGCACTCCGCACCGGCCCGCTGTACCCCGTAAGACGCCCGAGCGGCCCCGGCACCACGCCGGGGCCGCCCAGCACACCGCCCGACTCCCGGAGAAACCCGTAGCACCCCGCACACCCCCACCGATCAGCAACCGGCTCAAGCCCCGGCTCGCCACAGCCCTGTTCCGCCGCTATCTGCGCGCTTGCATACCGACCGGTCCCGACCACACCTCCCCGCTGACCGGCGCCCGCCCGGAGGGCGTCCTCACCGAGTCACAGCGCGTCGGGCAGCGCCACCACCACTGACCGTTCACCGCCCCGGAGGAGCATGTCCCACCCCGCCCCCTATCCGGTGAGACTGGCCGACGAGATCACCCGCCAGCTCGGCCAGCTCGCCGACCACCTCTCGCAGCTTCCCCCGCCCCAGGCCGCGCAGGTCATCGCCCGCGTTCTCGACCCGGACGCCGGAGTCCTCGGCGGCGTCACTCACCTCGTCGCCACCGGAAGCGTGTTCGCCAAGGACCAGGCAGAGCGCGGCGCGCTCCCCGCGGAGGTGTGGCTCGCTCTGGGCCGTGCCTCGAACGAACTGCACGACATCACCCTCGACCTGGACGAACACAAGGACGCCCTGGCGCACGTCAGCACCCAGCCCGCCACCACCGAGGCGAAGCGCCCAGTGCCCGCACCGCTCGTGGTCCGGCGGCGCCGGTGAAGAAGAAGCAGTGGCAGGGCTGGGGGCCCGGCGAGCAGGCCGAGCAGCACTACCTCGTCCAGCCCCGTGCCCTGGCAGGCGGCGGCGACGTCCGGCACGTCTCGGAGTTCCTGCGTGCCTCGGGCTGGCGGGACAAGTCCAAGACCGGCGGCCCCTTGTTCATGGAGAGCCCGGACCGGACCGTCCGCGTCGCCTACGACCCTTACGTCCTTCCCGGCGGCTGGACCATCCACGGCCGGGCAGACGGGGCCAGCGGCGAGTGGTCGGCGCACCTGGGCCGTCAGGCCCCGGTGGAGATCGTCGCCGGCCTGACCGACGCCCTCACCCGTCCCCGCTCCGCACACGCCCCCAACGTCTGGGCTCCGCTGCAGGAGCAGAAATGGCACACGCATTTCGAGGGCGAGCACTACGTGGCGACTAGCCCCGATGGCACCGCCTGGATGCAGTACCGCCAGAACCCCGACGGCACGGCGATGTGGTGGACCGGAGCGCAGGACAAACAGGGCAACGGCTGGACGGCCCACTTCACGCCGAACACCCCGATGTACCTCGTGCAAGCCTTCTCCACCGAACTCGCCAGCCCCGACCCCGTGATGCGCCCGCGCGGACGCGTCCCGCACAGCGTGCAGATCCGCACCTGGTCGGTATCCGTCAAGCCCTCCCAACTCAGCGCCTGGCAACAGGCCCGCATCACGGCCGCCCGAGCCGCCACCTGGGCCCGCAACAGCGCCCGAAGCACCAGACCGCGCACCACCGCCCGCGCCCACGCTGCCGCCGACGGCACACGAACCCGCCGCTGACCACGACACCCACCACCCCGAGGAGACCGATGCCCGCACTCACCCCGGACACCATCCGCGCCGCGACCGACACCCTGTGCCGCCTCACCGAATACCTGCGCGAGAACCCCGACCCCGAGGAGGCGCTCGCTCTCGTCGAGCCCCTCCTCGACGAATACACCGGCCTGCCCATCCAACTCGGCGACACCCTGCGCGCCCTCGCCCGCGCCGTACAGAGCCATCCGAACACACCGCGCAGCGAGAAGATCAGTGATCTGGTCACCGAGCTGCGTGCCGCGGCGTGGGTGCAGACCGACCAGTACATGCTCCACTACGTCCTGGACGAGCTGCGCAAGGTGATCGGCAGCGCCGCCGCGAGTGAGCCGGGGTGCGGTCGGTGCCGCTGAGCGAACGGCAGCTCGCCGGGTTCGCCGACAAGCACGCCTGGCGGATCCCCTTCGACACCAGCCCCCGCCATCTCGCCGGCCCCGGGGATGCCCGCCACGTCACCCACGGCTTGGCCGCCGCCGGATGGAGCGCCGTCTCCGACCCTTTGAGTGCCGAGATCGTCCTGCGCAGTCCCGACCTTCGCCACAGCCTCCAGTTCGACCCGCAGTCCGCCACCTCTGCATGGTGGCGGCTGCGGGCCGAGCCCACCGACACCGAGCCCGGCTGGTACGCCGAGTTCGGTGAACTCGTGCCCGCCGAGGTCCTCGCCGGCTTCACCGATGCCCTCATCGCCCCACCGCCACAACAGCCAGACCCGTGGCAGCCGGTGACCTCGGCGGGCTGGCACCGCGACTCGGACGGTACGGCGCGCTCGCCGGACTCCATGTGCCACATCGAACTGCGCCCGTTGAGCGAATTCAGTGGCCGGTCGTCCTGGCACGTTGAGACCTGCGAGCCCGGCGACGGGCAGTTCCCCGGCCCGCGCATCTGGCACGCCTACTTCGACGAGGACGTCCCCGCCCACCATGTCGGATCGTTCCTCACCGCGCTGGCCGACCGCAGCCCGCTCCAGCGCGGCATGTACGACCGCACCGGCCACTACAGCGCCGTGCAGGAGCCCAGCCCGCTGCGCCCGCAGCAGGTGGTCGACGCCCACACCGCCCGTATCGAGTCGCTCCGTGCCCGGGCACGCTCCGCCCGCAGGCAGCAGACGAAACCCGCACCGACCCCGGCAAAGGCCCACACCGCCCAGCCGGCCGCCCGCCGCTGAACCGACAGGACCCCTTTCCCATTTCCGCCGATCACCGCGCCCACCGCGCCCTCCTCCGTCACCTCGACCATTACGTGAGCGACAGCAAGAAGATCCTCGACGCCTGGGACGCCTACTCCGACGAACACACCGACCTCGACGGCTGGCCCTACGACGACCACGCCTCCGGAAGGCGCGCGAGCCAGCGCGACGCCGACACCGCCGAGGCATTCGAGCCGCTCCGGTACGGCGCCCGTCACCTGCTGGCCACGGCCGAAACGCAACTGGCCCACCTGCCGGAGACCAACGTGCAGAGCCGCTGGGTCTACCAGCTGGGCGTCCTGCGCGACGCACTCGACCGACTCGACGAACTGCACGAGCAATGGCTGGTCACCCGCGACGCCCTCCCCGCCACCGCCAAGCCCGGCACCCCGGACTTCGACGACGCACTCGCCGCACATCACGCCGAATCGTGGAGCTACCTCGACGACTGGGCCACCCACGGCAAGGCGCTCCGCGAGATCAACACGGCCGCCCGTAAAGCCCCTTCACCCCTGGCTCCCACACCGACACCGGCCCCGGCCACCGCGCCCGACCGGCGAGCTACGGCACGGAAGTGAGCACGCCCCCGACTCCTGAGACCGTCGAGGTCGACTTCATCACGCCGCGTCACCTGGTCGGCGGCTGTGCCCCCACCTGGATCACCGTCTCCCTGCACCGCGCCTGCGGCTGGAGCCACGGCAACGACCCCGTGATGCCCCGCGTCCTGCTCTCCAGCCCCGACCAGAAGGCCCTCCTGCGCCTGGAACCCGATCCCGACGGACAGTGGTGGACCCTCAACCATGCAGCGGAGCCGGACCGGCCCGCCTGGTACGCGAGTTTCGGCGCCCGCACCCCGGTCGAACTCCTCGCCGCCTTCACCGACCCCCGCCCCCGCCCCCGCCGCGAGCACACACTCGGATCCGTACGAACCGCTCCGGCAGAACGCGTGGCAGCCCCCGGCCACCGGGGCTGACGGCCTCGTGTCGCCCGACAAAACGGCCTACGTGCAGCGCCTGGGAACCGCGCCAGCGGACCCGAGCGGGTCGAATCCCGGCCATGCCCGGACGACCGGGAGCCTGGTTCGTCACCGCCTCCCTCGGCCCGGAGCGAAAGCCGGTGCGGCAGGCCATCTTCGGCGAACACACCCCTGCACGACTGGTCGCCGCGTTCACCACCGCGCTCACCGATCCGCACCCCGCAGCGCGTACCGGCAGCTTGCGCAGTCTTCCGACCCGCGACCCGGACGTCGTCACCCGCTGCACGACGGACGTCCTCGCTGTGCACGTCGCCGCCGCCCTGGAAGAACGCGTCCACGCCCTCGCGGCCCGCCACACCGTCCCGCCGACGACTCCAGGCCCGCCGCGCCAGCCGCCGGCCAGGAACAGCCGCAGCCGCTGAATGCCCCGCCCCCGCCCGGAAGGCACGTAACTCTTTGCCCCCCACCTCCTCCAACAGTTCCACCGACGGGTACGACATCGTCCTGCGCCTCCTGATCGGCGTCGCAGCCGTCATCTTCCCCCTGTCCCACCTCGCCTGGCTGTCCGGCAACATCACCGCCTACCTCACCGGAGGCGGCTGGGCGCCGTACCAGCCGACCACCGCCCTGCTCCACCCCCAGCGCCTCTGGCCCCACGCGGGAGAAACATCCCTGCTCATCGGGGCACGCGTCGTGCCCGTTCTCCTCCTCCTGGCGCTCGGGACAACAGCGGGCATCCTGTGGGCCCGGCACAAGAACCGCAGCCGCGGCCGGAAAAAGAAGATCACCGGCATGGCCGAGGCACGGGACATCCAACCGCTGATGGCCAAGGCGATCACCGACAAGGCCCGCTCCCTGCGCCCGAGCCTGAAGGGCGCCAAGCACATCGAGGCCCGCGACACCGGCATCCTCCTCGGCAACCTCCAGGGCACCAAGCACGAGATCCGCATGGGCTACGAGGACGTGGCCGTCGCCATCATGGCGCCCCGCTCGGGAAAGACCACCTCGCTGGCGATCCCGTCCATCCTCAACGCGCCCGGACCGGTCCTGCTGACCTCGAACAAGGCGGCCAGCGACGCCTACACCGCCACCCTCGACGCCCGTGGTGCGGTGGGACGGGTTTGGTCGATGGACCCACAGCAGATCGCGCACGCCGCCCGCGAGATGTGGTGGAACCCCCTCGCCGACGCCAAGACTCTCGACGGCGCCAGCCGCCTGGCCGGCCACTTCCTCGCCGCTTCCGTGGACGCCTCCCAGCAGGGCGACTTCTGGTCCAAGGCCGGATCCAACATCCTCAGCCAGCTCTTCCTCGCCGCCGCGCTCGATGACCGGCCGATCACCGACGTGATGCAGTGGCTGGCCTTCCCGGCCGACCGCACCCCGCTCGACATCCTGCGCGACCACGACTTCACCGCGGTCGCCGCCCAGCTCAAGGGCACCGTGGAGGGACCGCCGGAGACCCGTGACGGCATCTACGAGACCGCCCGCCAGTACGCCGCCGCCCTCCTCAACAGCGAGATAGCCGCCTGGGTCACCCCGCAGAAGGACGTCGCCGAGTTCCGGCCCGCCGAGTTCGTCACCTCCACCGACACCCTCTACCTCCTGTCCAAGGACGGCGGCGGAGGCGCGTCGGCGCTGATCGCGGCGTGCGCGGACTCCGTGATGCGGGCCGCGACCGCCCAGGCCGAACGGGCCGGCGGTCGGCTCGACCCGCCGATGCTGGCGATCCTGGACGAGGCCGCCAACGTCTGCAAGATCAGCGATCTGCCGGACCTGTACTCCCACCTCGGCTCACGCGGGATCATCCCGATCACGATCCTGCAGTCCTACCGCCAGGGCCAGAAGGTCTGGGGAGACGCGGGCATGGACGCCATGTGGTCAGCCGCGACCGTCAAGGTCATCGGATCCGGTATCGACGACCCGGACTTCGCGGACAAGCTGTCCCGGCTGATCGGCGACCACGACGTCGAGACCACTTCCACCTCAACGTCCGAGTCCGGGAAGTCGACGTCCGTGTCGATGCGGCAGGAGCGGATCCTGCCCGCCGATGCGATCCGCGCCCTGCCCAAGGGCACCGCCCTGGTCTTCGCCACCGGCATGCGCGCCGCGATGCTCGACCTGCGCCCCTGGTACGCCGAGCCCGGAGCTGGCGAACTGGCCGCCGCCTCTACCCGTGCCTCCACGGCGATCACCGCCCGTGCCATCACGAAACACGCACTCAGCCAAGCCGACTTTGGATCGGCAGCATGAGCAGGACACGCCTGGACGAAGCCGACGAAGTGCAGACGGGCGCCAAGGACAGATGTTGGCCCGAGCATGGCCTCGTCGCTTGCCGCGGGGATGCGGGTGCATCGAAGCGGCACAAGTTGGGGCTGGTCACGTGATACTCGACCTCTTCGCGGGGCCGGGCGGCTGGAGCCGAGCACTGGGTGTCCTCGGAGTGCGCGACGTCGGCCTGGAGTGGGACGAGTGGGCCTGCAAAACTCGTGCCGCCGCTAGTCAGTTGACGATCCGGGCCGACGTGGCGATGTATCCGACGGGGCCCTTCATCGGCCGCACTAGTGGGCTGATCGCTTCCCCTCCGTGCCAGGCGTGGAGTATGGCTGGCAAGCGCCTCGGTCTGGTGGACCAGCCGCTAGTGCACGCGGCGGTCGAGGACTTGGCCGCCGGGCGGGACACCCGCGAACGCCTCCTCACCGCGTGCCGTGACGAGCGGTCGCTGCTGGCGGCTGAGCCGATGCGCTACCTCCAGGCCCTGAACACGGTCGGCGAGCCTGAGTGGGTGGCTATGGAGGAGGTGCCGGACGTCCTGCCGCTGTGGAAACAGTACGCGGCCGTCCTGCGCGGGTGGGGTTTCTCGGTCTGGTGCGGGATCCTCAACGCCGCCGACTTCGGAGTTCCGCAGACGAGAAGGCGGGCGATCCTGCTCGCCTCCCGTGTCCGTACGGCACAGCCTCCCACGCCGACGCACTCCCAGGTCGAGGAGCCGGAATCCCTGTTCGGTCCGGGCCGTGCCCGTTGGGTCAGCATGGCCGAGGCCCTGGGATGGGGCGCGACCGACCGGCCCGTCCCGACCGTCTGCGCTGGCGGTGGGCCCGGCGGCGGACCAGAACCGTTCCCTTCCGGCTCGCGAAAGACGCTGTCCGACGCCCGGGAGCGCGGCACCTGGGTGCCCCAGCCGGACGGAGTGGTCCTGCAGTCCTGCCGCGAAGGAGCCGGCTGGGCTGCCAGACACGGCACCCGTGAAAACCGCGGCGCCACCGCCCCTGCGCCAACCTTCACCGCCGAAGCACACCGATGGTCATGGTCCCTACGTAGCAACAACCAGGCCAACGCCACCGTCCGCCCGCTGTACGAGCCGGCAGGCACGCTGTTCTTCGGACACCGAGCGAACGAGTGCACCTGGGTTGCCGAACCGGTGTCGGCTCTGGCCAACGGCACGGACGCGCCGGCGGTGCCGGAGCCGATCCGGATCACTGCCCGGGAGGCCGGCCTCCTGCAGACCTTTCCCGCCGACTACCCCTGGCAGGGCAACAAGGGCCAGCAGTTCTCCCAGATCGGCAACGCCGTCCCCCCGCAGATGGCCGCGCACCTGCTCGCTCCACTCCTCGACAAGCCGTTCAACCCCGACGACTTCACCCTCGCAGCCTGATGCTCTACACCACCCCCGATCCCGACGAGGAAGACGACCGCGTCCCGGCGCCGAAGCCGGTCTACTACGCCGAACAGGCCCTGCTCGGCGCCCTCCTCCTCCAACCGGCACGTCTGGCCGACACCGGCACCTTGGCCGCCGACCACTTCGACAACCACGCCCACGCCAACCTGTTCACCGCGATCCGCACCCTTCCACCGCCCGAACCCGACGACCACGCCAAGGACACCGCCTGGCTCAACCAAGTCCTGGAGCGCGCCCGCCCCCACGCCCCCGGCCTGAACGCCTCCCACCTCCACGCCCTCATCCAGTTCTGCCCACAGCCCAAACACGCCGCGGCCTACACCCGGATGATCCGCGCCGACCACGCCCGCCGAACCCTGCGCCTGCACGCCGAACGCCTCGCCCATACCGCCACCGACCCAGCCGGGCCCGACCCGGCGGCCGCCACCCTCATGCAGGCCGACGCCCTCGGCCTTGTCCTGGACGACCTCGCCGGTCAGTTCACCCCACACCCCGGCTCCCTCCCCCGCACCACACACAGCGGGGATGTCCCACGGCAGGCTGGCGAGGAGGAACTGGACGAAGAACGTCTCCTCCTGGCCACCGCCACCGCCTATCCGGCGAATGTGCAGCAGATGCGGTGGCTGGCCGCGGAGGACTTCATCCTTCCGCTACACGCCGCGCTCTGGCAGTCCGTCACGGCGCTGGTCCACCGCGGCGACATGGTCGACCCGATCACCGTCCTCGGCGAGGCCCAGCACCGCGGACTCCTCACCGACTCCCTCACCCCCCGCGACCTGATGGCCCTGGTCTCCACGCCCGCCGGCTCCCCCGAGTACTGGGGCGAGAAGATCCTCCAGCGCGCCCTCCTCGCCCGCGCCCACACGGTCGCCGACCGGATCACCGCCTACACCGACGACCCCGCCAACACCCCCCACCAGCTCATCACCGGCAGCCGCCGCGCCCTGGCCGACCTCAACGCCTTGCGTACCCGCTGGAACCGCGCCACCTCACCCACCCCCGCGTCCACCACAATTGCACCCGCACGATCCGCGACGCTTCCCCGGGCCGGCCCACCACACCGGCCAGCCCTGTCCGCCGCGCGCACCCACCGATGACCTCACCCTCCGGGCCCAGCCAACCCGCGGCAGGGGCCCCGGACTCGAATCGAGCCACCCTATGCACCAGAGCCCCCTCAAGGCCCATCTCCGCCTCGACACCCACCCCGCCCACCCCAGCGCCGTGGCCGCCCTCCCTCACAGGCACCCACCACCGAACCGCCCAAGCCATGCTCACCGCGCGCGGCTTCGAGCAGTTCGACGAACACACCATGGTCCTGGCCCGGATCGACCACGAAGAGTCTCAATGAGCGTTTTCAGAGTGGCCACCGATGGGGTGACAGCGGCGAGGGCACAACGCACGAGGCACCCGCGCCGTTGAGGGAGGTGTTCGAAGTCTCAA